>JBAWWA010000034.1:0-1622 GCA_037146995.1 bacterium | reverse complement strand
CTGGACTACCAGAGGTGGTATTTAATGCCGAACCACTTAAGCCTGGTAGACCAGTCCTGCAATAAACCAAGATTTACTCTTGCACGCTCTTGGCAAAGGTAGTGCCAACGTCTTCTGGAAAAAAGTAGACCAGCATTAATTCATTGCGATTATTCATACTTCGGCCGATCTGAAAAGCAACTTGGCCTCCGCCAAAAATATAAGTCTTCGATTTTCGAATGCCAGCAGCAAAAGAACTTTCTTGCCCCTCGGTTGGCGTGAAATCTAAACCGTATTTAATAGTGAAGCGCTCAATAATGGTGTCGGCAATGGCTTTATTAAAGTAACCCAATTCCTTTTTCATCAGCACCATACGACCAGCTTCGTTATAAATGAGCCAAATCTGTTCTTCGACATCGCCGTTTTTAATTTTGCAGCTAAAGGAGAGTTCATAGGCTGTACAGCCAAATTTATCTTTTGCCTCTTCACGGGCGGTATTAAAGGGGATGCCAAGATATTCCTCAATCGGCAGTTTGACTACTGCTGTATCGGGCAACCAGGGCTTAGTATTGGCTTCACTTTCACTATTCGTACAGCCAGAAATAAGGAAAGCGGCGGTAAGAGCAAGAGCGCTAGCAGATGCGATTTTGAGAATCTTCATAAACAAGCTCCAAATTGGCCTTAGCCGTAGTTAATCTTTGTAATGACTATACCTTAATTCAAGGCTCAGGATGATGCACCATAAGGGCTCTAAATTACTAACATTACAGGAGATTACTCAATATAATCGGGCAACGCGATTAATAAAAAAGTAGCAGCAAATGCCCCAAATCAAAATACTGGTTACCAATCAAAAGGGCGGAGTTGGCAAAAGCACTCTCTCCGCAAACCTAGCGGGATACCTGTCTTTAGAAAAAAAATTAAGCGTCTCATTCATTGATTTTGATAAACAGTCAACTTCATACAATTTAATCAAAAGATATTCTGACCATCAAATTGCGCCGCATAAGGCTGGTTTAATTTATCAACAAAATTCAAACTTAACTTTGTTAGAGGCTCGCAGCATTATGCGAACCCGTTCTGGTCAGTCCGATGTCGTTATTGCAGATTTAACTTGGACCTTTGGTTTGCCAGATACTTTCTTGCTCGATTTTGATATTGTGATTGTGCCAAGTTCAAATAGCGTTGTCGAAGTTGCTAGCACTGAAATTTTTCTGCTGGAGTATTACCAAAAAAATTCTATCAAATTTAATCAAAACCGTCAGTATGTGATCGTGACGCCAAGTCGCATTGACGCTGAAGATTTATCCAACCTTGAATTTGACGGTTTGCGTTTTATTGAAACCTGCTCTGTTGGCCCAGTGGTGTATCGAATCCCTCACATCAATGAGTTCATCACTAAGGGCTTTTTATGTCGCTCAGATAACCCTATCGTTTCTGAAAATTTTTTAGAGTTTGGTGATTTTGTGCACCAAAAGATAGAGCAGAAAATTACCGAAAGCCAAGCGAGTAAGCGGGTTGAAATTGTTAATAAAAGTGTTGATCGCCGCAATTATGAAAACTACTTCAAGGGCATTCCACCTGTAGATCATACCTCGAGGGTGAGACCCGTTACGTCTAGTTCAATTGTAAAAGCTCCAAAG
>JBAWWA010000033.1:0-1752 GCA_037146995.1 bacterium | reverse complement strand
AAAGAAAAAATTGTAAGTAACGATAGCGAAAATTCTGAGGAGGAGGAGTTGCAACTGACCGATGATGACGAAGTTGAAGTCAAATCTGGGCGCGAAGTTAAATACTTTGCCTTAAACCAGCAATTTATTTTAAACGAAGAGATTAAAACCTTGATCATTCGAGCTCAAGTTTTGTATGAGCGCGATTTTATTGACAAGCTTCTGACTGTCGGTAATATAAAATATTTGCTTTTGACTGGTATTTTTTTGAATAGGGCGGATTCATCAGTTGATTTGCTGATAGTTGGTAGAATAAATAAGATAAAATTAAACAAAATCATTAAGGATTTTGAAAAAGAGTTGGGACGTGAGATTAATTTTTGTCATTTTGAGAGTAATGAGTTTATTTATAGACGTAATATTACCGATGTATTTTTGTATGACATTTTAGAGGGTGACAAGATGATAATAGTTGATACGTTGGACACTATTTGAATAAATTATATCTAATATTAGCATAAAAGACCGTCAAATGAGGCGGTTTTTTGTTTATAGTATTGACTTTTTTTCAATAATATGTTAATTTGATATATAAATTTAAAATATATAGGCCTATAACTATAGGCAAAAATTCGTAAATTATATGGATCTGAACGATTTTATAAAGAGCTTAAAACACAAGCGTAAGGTGTTTTGGATTATTGTGGTCTTGGTTTTTCTAATGAGTTTTGTGGTGACAATCTTGCAGCCTTTGAAATTTGGTTCCGAGTCGCAGGTTTTGGTCTCGCAAAAGGTTGAGCCGGGTACCGACGTCTATACGATTTCCAAATCCAATGAATATTTAAGTAGTTCACTAGCTAAAGTTATTAGTTCGAATGCTTTTTTTAATGATACAATGGACTCTGATTCAGAGATTGATAAGTCATATTTTTCTACTGACCTCAAAGGTCAAATTGAAATGTGGCGCAAAACTGTCGAGGCCAATACGCTCAGTGATTCCGGTATTATTGTTATTAACGTATATCACACCGACCGTTATCAAGCAGAACAGATTGCCAGAGCTATCAACAATACTTTAAAAACAAAGGGTTCTAATTATTTTAATTCCGGCACTGGCTTGTACGTGCGAGTGCTCGATGAACCCATAGTTTCAACCTGGCCAGTCAAGCCAAATATTTTAGTTAATTTGTTGTCAGGATTGCTGCTTGGATTTTCGTTAGGTTTATTTTACGTTTATATTATCACCAATGAAAACGAAGAGCTGGTTTCTATTTTGCCTGACTTTAAATTGCGCGATATTGAAACAGACGACATTCCACATGTCGTTAGTATACCCAAGGCAACTAAAGTTGAGCCAATTCAGACTAAAGTGAATACCGAAGATGCTGTGCCTAATGTGATTGCTCCGCCAGTTAATGTTGACAAGCAATTTAATGATTTGATTAAGCAGGCCGATATTAACAATGTTTTTTAAGTTATAAGGAGTCGTTATTAAACCGTTGCGAATTCGATGAATTCGTAATCGTTTGAGAGGGACTATTAGTAGTCATTCGCGTACATTAAAAATAAAATACGATATATTTGAGGAGGTATTATGTCAGCTTTTGCTGTCAATTCGGAAGAAATCTTTGCTTGTGTTGAGGAGATTGTTTTTAGGCATTTGTTTTATATCAATAAAACTGAGGCCTTAAAACTTTTTAATTCCAGCAGTTATCCGTTTTTTAATGAAATTAAAAAGGGTAGTATCGATATTAATTCTGTAACAGGGGTAGG
>JBAWWA010000032.1:0-2158 GCA_037146995.1 bacterium | reverse complement strand
ATACCTTTTGAAGATTGTGTATTTTCCCAAAAACCACGGAGAACATATTGATTATTATTAGTCGTATAATCAATCCAAGCATGAAAAATTCTGTCAGGTTTATCTTGAAAAATGATTGTTACATCTTTACCGCCTTTAACATATTTATCAATCTGCCAAACGAAATACTTACTCTTGTAATAAACTTTACTAAAAGCTGATAAACCATAGACTAATTTACCATCAGATCTTTTCGCAATTACATTTTTTGGATCAGCAAGACCTATGTTTGTACCAGCCAAATAACCATTCAAGGCTTTCCTAATATGAATCACATATGGATCATTAAATAGGCCATACATAGTTTTTAGGTCTGCAGCACTTAATGTTTCTTCGGCAATCATATTCATATCTACATCCAAAGAATTTGCATTATCTAGACTTGTAGACGCACTCTCATTACTACTCGTTGCTGCTGAGGTCGCCAACTGACCCTCGACGGGTTGATTTGATGAACAACCACCCAGCAAAAAAATAAGTGCTATAAGAATATATATTTTATTCATTAATATTAATTAATATATTACATCACACTGGCTATTGTACCTTGCCATGCCTGCGCAATAAGAAGTATAAGAACTATCAAAATTATTTTTATCAGTCTTAAATTGCGCTGTATATGCTTCAATGGAGGTGTAATATTTTTCAATAGCAGATAAATCAGCATTAATAAAATCCATAACATTTTCATCTTTTGTTGTCTGTGCATATTTGCTAGCCTGCTTCTTAGCATCATCGGCCCTTGTTTGCTTCGTAATTAATGTGCTTTTATAATTAACCGCAACACCAGCAATCCATATATTCAGATTGCCTGCCCTACCAACTACAGAATTGGTCACCCTTGTTATTCTTGCGATTTCGTTATCGTACATCAAATTTAATGAAGTCATTTCTTCGACAACCTTATTATATGTATCTAAATATGCTGCTTTGTTTTTTTCTGCAATCACTAGCTGTTCCTGCGCTAGCTGGGCTGATTTACTATTATCATCTGCAACTGCTAGTAAAACATTGCGACCTCTTTTTAAGTCAGGAATAAAACCCTTGGCTATATTCATTGGTATCGCCAATTTGATTGTTTCCCCAACTTGAACACCTTGAACATTTGTTCCAAAAATTGCCGTATTTATACCAATTACCTTGCCATATCTATCAACCAATGGCCCACCACTATTACCTGGGTGAATTTCAGCAGATGTTTCAAAATATTTATTACTACCGTTTGTCAATCTCCTGGAAATAGTGCCATTTTTAAAACTTACATCGCCCTTAATGCCAAATGGGAACCCCAAGGTAAAAACTTCATCACCTGCCTGAACTTTATCCGAATCTGATAAATCAACAAAATGAAATTTACCAGCCATTTTCAATAATGCAACATCAGCATATTCATCCCTGCCCACAACTAAACCCTCAAAGCTTCTACCATCAGAGATTGTGATTGTCGCAACGCTTGTACCATGAACAACGTGAGCATTAGTTAAGACAAATCCACCTTCTTCAATAATCATGCCGCTACCAGACCCATCAGCTGTTTCGATATACACAACTGCTGGTTTAACTTTTTTAATAATTTCAGCATTGCTCAGTTTTTTATCTTTTACGATAGGCGTAACTTTTTTACATAAATATTTTCCACCTTTTAAATTTACCTTAATATAGCCACTTTTGCACAACGGCTTTGTTGCCGCTTGAGCATAATTTATGCCTACAAAGAATACCAAAAACAAGATTATAAGCTGAAATGCGTATTGTCTAAAAACTTTTTTCATAATTATATAAACACTATTTAATTTCATTATTAAGTTTTTCAAAACCTGATTTGTCTAAATATTCACTGACATAATAAATCTCGCCCCTTATATCTAAGGCCTCTTTAGTTTTAGGATTAACCCAAAAGTAATATCCCAACCTTTTGTCCTTAATGTTTTTATACCGAGCAGTAAGTTCTTGAAGTTTTTTAGTAGGCATAACAATTGAATGCGGGCTTAATGTTCGTCTGCCAACTTTCACATCTTCTTCAATAACATAGACTAGAAATATAAAATAATCAGCCGTAGCCTCGACTACGGTTTTTTTATCAAAATAAAACCAACCGATGTTTCCATGGCCATATTTA
>JBAWWA010000031.1:0-2377 GCA_037146995.1 bacterium | reverse complement strand
CTATAATAACAATCAATACAATCGCACAATACAGCACAGCAGTTAAACAAAAGTTTGAAAGACATAAAAAAGGGAATTTTTAGTCCAAGTTGGTTGGTGATTTGGGGAACTATTCCAGCCGCCTTGATTGGAGTAAAATTCGGTGATCAACTTGAAGAATTTTTAGGTAAACCCTTGATTGTGGCGACAATGATGGTTTTGGTTGGTGGTCTGTTTATTATTATGGAAAATATCAGTAAAAAGGATCGTAATTTGGAAAATTTAACTTTCGCTGATTCAATAGTGATTGGGCTGAGTCAGGTTGTTGCCCTTATTCCTGGCACTTCTCGTAGCGGTATAACCATTATAGCAGGCTTAGGCAGAGGTTTAAAGAGGGAGGCAGCGGTTGAGTTCTCCTTTTTGCTGTCACTGGTGATCATTGCCGGAGCTAGCCTTCTAAAGGTGCCGAAATTGCTCTCGCAAAACATGACATCTCCAGAATGGTTATATTTGGGGCTGGCCTTTCTGACCGCAGCTGCTTCCGGGTTTTGGGCAATATCTTTTTTGATGAAATTTATAAAGACAAAAAGTCTTAAGCCATTTGCTTACTACCGATTTTGTTTAGCTGCGGTTATCGTGATTTATTATTTAGTTGCTTGATAAGTATATTATTGATAAAATTTAATTATGAAATTAGTTATATTAGCTGGCGGATCTGGTTCACGTTTGTGGCCACTATCCAAAAAAAATTCACCCAAGCAACTCCAAGTAATTTTGGGTGATTCGACTCTATTGCAAAAAACTTACGAGCGATTGCGACTTGAGTTCGACTCGCGAGATATTTATATTGCCACCGGTCACGACCAGGCTGAATCGATCAAAAATCAATTGCCTGATTTAGCTGAAAGTCAATTGATTCTCGAACCAATGAGACGGGATACGGCTGCCGCAATAGGTTTAGCGGCAATTACAATTGGAAAAATGTTTCCTGATGAAATCATGATAAATATCAATTCCGATCATTTCATCAAGGATGAAGCGAAATACTTACGAGCGATTAGATTGGTTGAAAAAATAATTCTTGAAAGAGCTGAATTTGGAGTGTTGATTGGTGTTAAGCCGACTTACCCTGAAACTGGTTATGGGTATATCAAGATGGGCGAGGAAATGCATGATTACGGCGAATTTAAAACATTTAATCTTGATTCATTCAAGGAAAAGCCAAATATCGAGAAGGCGAAGGAGTATTTTGAGCAATGGGAATATCTTTGGAATATTGGTTGTTTTGCCTGGAAAATCGAAGTATTACTTGCATTATTTAAGGAGCATCTTCCGAAAATGAGCACGCATCTTTTAAATATTCAAGAAGCCATTGGCGGGATTAACCACGCCAAAGTCCTGCTCACAGAGTTCTCAGCTATTGAGCCGATTTCCATGGATTATGGTATTGTTGAAAAAGTAAGTAAATTATTAGTAATTCCAGCCGATTTTGGTTGGGCAGATATAGGTCACTGGAAAACAGTTAAGGATGTCTTGTCTGAGGCCCAGACTGACAACGTTATTAAGGGGCAAGTTGTTGCCATTGATAGTAATAATAATCTAGCCTATTCTTATACGGGTAAATTGATTGCTTTGGTTGGTGTTAATGATTTGGTGGTAGTGGAAAACGGTGACTCAATATTGGTTTGCGCAAAGGAGCAAGCACAAGACGTAAAAAAAATCACTGATAGTTTAAAAGAGTCTGGGCTTGAGCAGTATTTATGAATAGAAAAATCTTTATTTATTTGACAGTAATACTTGCAGTACTATCTATAATCGCAGGCTTATTTTTTTATGGAAATTATAAGTTAAATGAAAAGTTAATTATTGAACGCCCTATTAACTTGACAGTTGCGCCTGGCGATAGTCTTGATAAGGTACTATACACATTAGAACAAAAGGCAGTTATTAGTTCTTCGTTTTTATTGCAATTATATTTTTCAGCCAATAATATGAGCGACAAATTAAAGGCTGGAGATTATATTTTTTCCGACGCTCTGAGTGGTGTCGAGGTGGCAAAATTGCTGATTAGTGGGGATAAAAAAAATAGTGAGCTAGCAATAACTATACCAGAAGGTTATAACATCGTAGCGATTCAAAATGAGCTATTGAAAAATAAATTAGTAATTGGCAATGAATGGATGGATTTGGTCGGTAAATCCGGCGTTGATTATTCGACTGATTTTAGTTTTTTACTGGATAAGCCTAAAAATATTGGCCTAGAAGGTTATTTATTTCCCGATACATATCGTTTCTTTAAAAAAGCCACTCCTGATGAGATTACCCGTAAAATGCTGGTAAATTTTGACAAAAAATTGAGTCAAGAAATGCGCACAGAAATAAAAAGACAGGGTAAAAC
>JBAWWA010000030.1:0-2797 GCA_037146995.1 bacterium | reverse complement strand
CATCTGCTTTTCATTATTTATGGCTTGTAGTCCAAAGTCGTCGATAATCAATAAATCATGACTTTCTACTTTGTTGAGTTCCTTGAGGTAGGAACCATCTGCTTTTGCCATCATTAATTTCTGGAAGAGTTTACCCAAATTATAGTACACTACTTTATATCCTTTGATGCAACTTTGATGTCCCAAGGCTGTGGCCAAGAAGCTCTTTCCGGTGCCTGTACAGCCCGTAATGATTATGTTTTCATTTCTGTCAATAAAGGAACAGTCCGATAAACGGGTGAGAAGATTTCGATCAATATTGCGATCGCCAGTATAGCTTATCTCCTCTAATGATGCTTGGTAATGGAACTTGGCATTTTTGAGTAATCGCTCTGTTCGGCTGTTATTACGCCCGTTGTCTTCAGATTCGATGAGCCAGGCAATGAACTCATCATTGGTAAAAGTGTCCTGATTTCTGGTTTCGAATGAAGATTCATACGCTCTTTTCATTCCGTTTAAACGCATTTTCTGCATCTTTTCAATAGTGGCATTTGTATTCATAAGTTACTTTATTTAAATTGTTAAGCATAATATTTTGATCCTCTGATATTGTCATGGTTAGAAATGGATACGTTGAATAAATCGGCTTGTTCCTCTTCTTTATCAAGTCCTCTTTCTAAAATATTTCTGATAGAATTGTAGCTGGTAGCATCATAGTTCAGTGCCCGTTTACAGGCGTTCTCCAAGCGCTGCTTTCCTATCTTGGACTCCATGCTCAATATTCCCATACAACTCTTGTAGCTCTGTTCAGGATACTGCTTTTTATCCAATATTTTCTCGATATACTCCTTTGTATGACTGCCTATTTTTTGTGCCCATGCAATAAAATATTCCGAACTCCAATCGCTATTGTAGGTGTGATTTACGGGCATGTGTTCCTTTAGGGTTACATAATGATAAGCCTTGCGGCTGCGTGGATGAAGTGCAATTCGGGCTTGGTTGTGGTAAATTTCCACCACGCTTTGGGTAAGAACCAACTTTACTTTCTTTCCAATATAGGCGTTGGGTACGCTGTAATAGTTTTTGTCCGCAGAATAATAGGCATGGCAGTTCTTTTGTACGGTGGCAATTTTGTAGTCTCTAAGCTCATATTTCTCTAGAGGTAATGACTTTAAAGCATCCTTTTCAATTTCTAAAAATAGAGCTGTACGACTACTGTGTTTCTTTTGAAAAGGGGTTTGGTTGTAAATCAAAAGAAGCTCCTTTATAGCCAAATTCAATTCAACAATGCTATAAAATTCTTTATCTCTTAAGGCTGCATATATGCGGGTATAAGTAATATTCACGGCACCTTCAACTAGGGATTTATCCTTGGGTTTCAAGGCTCTTGCAGGCATAATTGAAGTGTCGTAATGCGAAGCAAAGCAGGCAAATTGTTCGTTTACATGCGGCTCATATCTATTGGATTTGGTTATTGCTGATTTTAAATTGTCGGGAATAATGCAAGCTGGAACCCCTCCCAGATAATGCAAGCAGTTTTGAACACTACCTATAAAATCGGGAATCTGCTGTGAAAAAGAGGCTTCTATGTAAGTGTATTGGCTTGCACCAAGGGTGGCAACAAAGACTTCCACTGGCTTTATTTCGCCGGTTTCCTTGTCGATGATGTGGAGTTTTTTGCCCGCATAATCTATGAAAAGTTTTTCTCCCGCTTTGTGGGTAGTAGGCATATAGCCCTCTGATTTTCGGTTCCATTTGTTATAATGTTCGCAGAACTGACTGTACATAACCCCCTGCGGATGCTTTGTCTTGTACTCAGTCCAGAGAATCTGACGGGTGACACCCACACGTTTTAATTCCTTTTCGATATAAGGAAAAATGGAATATAAATCTTTGTGAATTTGCTCTCTATTAAGTAAATCTAACTCATTGGGAACTTCAAAGAGTTCCGATAATTCTTCCCCTTTGAGTTCAAGAAGTTCTTTGAAGCAAATTCCAGATTTCTCTATCAAACAAAGATATTTGATGATGGTTGTCCTTGATTTTCCAAGGCTTTTGGATATTTGATTATTCGAAAGACCATTGTCTTTCAGCCTGATGATTTCTCGTATCATAATTGATCCTATTGATTTATTAGCCATACCCATGTGATTAGATCACAAAGTAGGATAAAAAATCATCATCAAAACTGTTCACTTTGAACCGGAATCAGGGTGTACAGTTTGCTCTGGAATACATGTTCAGTTTACACCGGAATCGGGTGTACAGTTTGCTCCGGAATATCCACTGTGATGGCTGAGTCTACTCCTTTGGAGAATGTGGAAACTGGCGAGAAGTCTAGATCTTGCAGATATTTTAAGGCTAAAGTTTTAGAAACCCATCTTTCCTTAGAAATTAATGAAACCATTAAAGAATCTATCGATAATCAAAGTATCGTTTTCACTGATAAAAGCACGTCTTACGTAGATATTTCTGATTTCGTTGAGCTTCATATAACCGAAAAATCTGACAAAGAAACTACAAAAGAAACATTAAAATGGGTTCATATCACCATCAGTAATGCGAAAAGAAGCTTATTGGGGAATTATCATAAAATCAAGAGAAAGTACCTACAATTATACTTAAATGAATTTATCTACAAACTAAATCGAAGATATTTTGGAGACAAACTCTTCGAAAGACTCATTATTGCTAATATTACAGCGGTATGAGTAAATGCGGATATACATAAAAATATTAAATATTATCAAAAATAAAAATTTGGGGAGTGTCCCACGAACTGTGTCAATATAAATTAACGTTATATTAGATACAAAAA
>JBAWWA010000029.1:0-3595 GCA_037146995.1 bacterium | reverse complement strand
TGGTTCCACTTTTTTAACAGGCTCAACGATATTTTTTACTGGTTCCACTTTTTTATTAGCTGAAATCTTTGCAAATATTGATTTTGCAAATAAAATATACTTTTGGGATAGCTTCAAGTTAGGCTTTGCATTATTTAAACCTTCAATATGTTCCTTGGCTTGATTGGCAATCAAGACAGGATCAACGCTTTGTGGTGTTGTAGTTTGTGCACTACTTGAATATTTTTTTTGCAAGGGCGCAATCGATAAGATTGCTGACTTGGGAATGGCCAAGACTTCTTCCTCGACTTCGTCATCTGGCAGTTTTTCAATCTTTATAACGCTCTTTTCAATAAATTCATTATGACGCTTAAAAATTTTAGCAAAGAAGTTTTTATCATCAGCCTTTTTAACCTTGATTTTGCTCAAGGTTATTTCGTGCTTTAGGTCAGGTAAAATATCCGTTGCAAGCCTACTTTCTACTTTCACTTTAGTTCTTTTGGCAATCTTCTTGCTCGGTAATACTTTATGAATTGCCTCTACTTTTTTTATTTTGTCTTCAACCCGATTAATTATCGGCTTGGCTTTTTTACTATTTTCATGCACCCTGACTTTTGCGTCAGATATATGTTTGATTGCTAGCGAACCAGTATCATTATTTTTAGTTTTAAAATGAGTCAAAAAGCTCAAAAGTGAAAATTTTGACTTAACAGTTTCAGGGTGTTTAACCTCAGTCTTTGCAAGAATAGGTTCTGGTTTAACCTCAGTCTTTGCAAGAATAGGTTCTGGTTTTGAAATTTTATTGAATTTAAATAAGGCAAATTTATCAAAGATATTTGAAAACAATTTTTCGTTTTTCTTATTTGCTTCAACTGGTACTTGCTCAACCTCAAGCTTTTTAACCTTCGGCTTTTCCTGTTTTTCCGGCTTTTTGTTGATAAAATCAAGCACGACACTGGCAGCATCGGCATCCAGATGTAGGTCAGCAGTAGATAAAACTGGCTCAGTTTTTATCACTGGCAAAATATTTTCAGGCGTTATCTCTGGACTAACTGTAGCCACTTTTTCCTGGACTACCGAATCAGCTTGTAAGCTTTCAACTTTAACCAGCTCCTTAACCAATTCAACCTCTTTAGCGTGCTCAACCTTCTCAACCTTATCCACAACTGGCTTTATTGGCTTGCGATTAATAAACTCAAGCACGACATCACGACGCCTCCTAGTTTCCTCGTCTAATTCTTGCTCATCAGCCATATTTTTACTTAATAAAATACTTTAACCATTTTTTTGGGTTAGAATCTGTTCCACCAACCCTATTTACATCCAATCCAGGCACGCTAAAGGGTGAGTCTGACTCAGTACTTACATCAGTCTTGACAATACGATTTTCAAGTCCCTTTACCACTACCACTTCTTCACCGTCCTTTTTTAAACCCATATTCATCCTAGCCTGACCCTCGAGATACTGATCTGATTCTAAATAAGCTATTAGCTTATTCAGATCACCATTTTTATTTTCGGTCAATTTAACTTCAGCCTCCAAGTTTTTGATTTCCTGATTAATCCGATGACGATTATTAATATTCCTAACCAATGGCACCGCTATGCTAATCAAAATCAATAAAAAAATAACAAAAAATGTTTTAGGACTATCAACTATTTCCCTAATTTTTGCATTTATTTTTTTTATAAACATATAAAATATTATAGCATATTTATAAGTTTATAAGAAACATAATAATAAAGATTGCAATTAATCTTTATAATTATTTACCTACCTGAGAAAGCCAACCAAAGGTTGATTCGAAGTTCCTAATAATCAAATCAAAAACAGAAGCACGTTGCTGGGGTGTTAAAATTGTATGAGTGTTTGAGGATGCTTCATTGCCACCAGAATCAAATGCCTTAATTCTAAATGAATAAACAGAACCAGGATCAAAATTTGTTATGATGGCAGTGTGTCTGCGACCGTATGAGGTTTCAATCTCTGTCATGTCTGGCAGTTTATCCTCATCCATAATGACACCCTTGCCATAAAGTACACGGCTAATTGTGGGTTCATTGGTTTGCCACGAAATAACGGTCTGAACTTTCAGGCTCTTGCCTTGCGATAAAGCTGATTCCGTCTTTATTTGCGTAATTTCAGGTGGCAAATCATCTTTGGTGGTAGAAAAATAAGGAATAATTTTCGATATTTTTTTACCTTTGATATCAACACCAGATAGCTCAATTTGATATACTACGCCAGACTCAAGGTCAGGTACCTCAACCTCATGATTTGTTGTTGAGATCTTATTTATAATAGATTTCTCATTTTCCACTGATAGCGCATTATTACGGTAAGGTATGACCGAAATTTGTGTGTTTGTTTCAGCCGAAGTCAACCAACGGAAGATAACTAATTGCGGTGAAATTATTTCAGTATTATAAGAGATTATTTCCAAAGCTTCTGGCTTTGTCTTGAAAGTAAAGTCATTTGATGACGCCTCGGGCCCAATCTTGGCTTTGCTTCTCAATTGATAATGATAACTCGTATCTGGTTTTAAGCCGATAATCTTAACTGTATGGTCAAGAGTTAATTCATCAGATTGACCAGCTAATTGGACATAATTTTTCATCCCCTTGCCTTTTGAATACAAGATTGCGGGCGTATATGCAACGAGTGAATTGGAAGGTTTATTGGTGTGCCAACTAATAGTCACTGTTGAAGGGGTTATTTCAAGTAGCGGCTCACCGGACAAGACCGGTGATGGAATTATCTTAGCCAATTGGTCGAGTGAATTAAACTGAGTCAATAAAGTTTTTTCAAATGTACCAATAGAGACAACTTGAGACAAATTACTTAATAAACTAAAAATATTTTTTGAAGCTGACTCAAGTAGCTGCGGTGAAACTTGCTCCGTCTTGGTGGCAATTAGCGGATCTGTAGTTGTTGGCACGACCAACTCTTCGATTACTGGAGGCAAGGCGAGTGTGGTTAGCTTTAGTGGAACCGATTGAGACAAATTACCAGAACCGTCAACTGAAGAAACGTAATAATCATAAGTTGTCCCTGACTTTAAATTCTTCACGCTAAAGAAATGATCAGTAAACATAGCTGGAAATCCTAGATACCCTGCATCTGTTTTGTCAGAACTATAGTTTATAAAGCCATTAGCTGGTTCACTAGTTTTCCAGGTAATTTTAGCGGTGGATGTTGCAATATCAGTCGCTTCTATATCAGTAATGATCGGAGAAAGCTTATCAGTTTTGTCGATTATCAAGACACCGCCGCCGCCACTCTTTTTTCTAATTTCAGCTAGCTGTGACTCCAGATCAGCAATCTGCTTGATTTTGGCTTGGTAATCTGCCGGATCAATAGGATTTGTAATTATGGATTGAAGTGATGCAATTTGCGCCTGAAGTTCGGCAATTTTAGCCGTTGACGATGCTAGGCTGGAGCTGGAAATAGCGAGTTCATTTTGCAGGACCACAATTTGCGCTGTCAAGGCGACTATCTGATCCGTAGCGGTTTTATAAACCTCAGGCTCAATCATGGTAGCAACTTTAGCCTGTAGCGCCGTAATCTCCGCCAACTTAGCCGCCAAATCGGCTTGCAATTGCGTAATCTGGTCCA
>JBAWWA010000028.1:0-3946 GCA_037146995.1 bacterium | reverse complement strand
TGGCAACACCATTGGCATAGCAATGTGGACATGATAGATTGCATTTAGTTGTGATTTGCAAATCGACCAAAGTTGGAAAATCCAAAACTTCAAAGTCATAATTTTGAGTCAAGGTTCTGTTATTTATGACTCTAAAATTAATATTATCTTTGATATCGAGTTCAGTGCATACTTCAGTTAAAAAATCCGCTTGCTCCTGTGTTTTGCCATGTCTTAGGAAATCGATGAATACTTCCCCGCCTTCAGTGTCAAGAGCTAATTGCCGGCCACTCACAGTGTTAAAGGCAAGTGTTTTATTTGCGTCCTTTCTGATGATGAGCATGAGGTTTTTTATTAGGAATCAACTCTTTGATTAATAAATAAACTGCGCTGGCCCCGGCCAAGATGGCTGCTAAAAGTATCAAGCCATCGAGTCGAGGACTAATGGCCAAGTTTGCCAATTCGTTGGTTTTGGGTAAGGTGGTACTTGAAACAGAAGTCGTGCTGCTTGCCAAATTTTGACCAGGTAGCCATTCGTAACTGCCTGATGAGTTGGTGGTAAAACCACGTTTTCGCCAAAGTATTTTCATAAATCATTTTTTAAATGCTATAATGAGTATAACATACTAATACCTGAAATATGAAAAAAATCAATAATGTCACCCTACTCTCACTTTGCAGTTTATTCACGGATGCCAGTTCAGAAATGCTGTACCCCTTGCTGCCGGTTTTGTTGTCACAATTAGGGGCCCCAACTTTGGCCATCGGCTTTATCGAGGGTATCGCTGAAAGTACCGCCAGCTTGACCAAAATTTTTTTCGGTCGCTGGTCTGATAAGATTAAAAAACGCAAACTTTTTGCACAATTTGGCTACGGTCTGTCCATAGTTGGGCAGATTTTATTACCACTCGCCAGTTCTTGGGTTTATATTCTAGTCGGGCGTTTCATTAATCGCATCGGCAAAGGTATCCGCACTGCCCCCAGAGATGCCCTACTCGCTGAAAGCTCAGCTGCTGATCACTTGGGTCGAACTTTTGGCCTGCACCGTGCCGCTGACACGGCTGGAGCAACTATCGGTGTCGTTATGGCCTATTTAATATTAAAAAACGGTTTCGGCGTGCAAAATGCTATTTGGTGGAGTCTGATTCCGGCAATTATTGGTTGGTCAATTTTAAGTCTAGTTAGTGATAAAAAAACCGAAACAACTCAACTTGACAAGCCTAAATGGGAATTCGATTTAAAGGCTTTGCCCACACAGCTTAAGATTTTTTACCTCATCAGCCTTGTCTTTGCCATTGGTAATTCTTCAAATATCTTCTTGATGCTCAAGGCCTTGAATATCGGTTTTACCTCAGCTAATGTTATTCTGCTATATCTTTTATACAACATCATTCATATGCTAGCGTCATACCCTGCTGGTTGGTTGGCAGACAAAACTAGTAAAACCAAGGTTTTGGCTATCGGATATGCAATTTTTGGTGTCTCATATCTTTGCCTTGCCTTTTTTAGTAATCAAATAGCCTACACTCTAATTTTTGCAATTTACGGTCTTTATAGTGGTTTAACTGATGGGGTTGAAAAATCATATGTGGCCAGCCTTTCTCCAAAACATTTAAAAGCCACTTACCAGGGTATGCATGCCACTATTATTGGTGCTGCTTTACTGCCAGCTTCGTTACTGGCTGGTTTTTTATGGCAGTACGTTTCGCCTGCCGCTCCGTTTTATTTCAGTGCCTTAACTGGCTTTATTGGTAGTTTACTAATCGTTAAAATAAAAAGCTAAAGATCCTTGGTATTGAAAAAGCGACCATCGAGGTCGCTTTTTTATTTAGGCAATGTTTGTGATTGAATATTCTACTTTACCCTTTGGAGTTGTGATAACAACTTTATCGCCTTTAACTTTATTAAGAAAGGCTTGACCGAGAGGTGATTCATTTGAGATTTTTCCGGCTGTCGGATCTACCTCATTAAAGCTGACAATAACGAATTCTTTATCAATGCCAGTTGAGGTGGTGACTGAAACTCTTGAGCCCATGCCGATTAAATTTTTATTTTGATTCTCGACGACGGTTAGATTTTTGAGCATCGACTCAAGTTCGATGATACGGCCTTCATTAAATGCCTGCGCGTCTTTGGCCTCCGAGTATTCAGCGTTCTCAGATAAATCACCCATGTCTTTGGCGGTTTGAATGCGCATGGCAATTTCCGGTCGTTTGGTTTTGATCAACTGTTCTAGCTCCCCTTTCATCTTGTCGTAGCCCTCTTTTGAAATAATTTGGCTGGTCATAACTTGTTTATTTTCTTGAAATTAATAATAGAAAATATACACTATTTCAGCAATAATGGCAAGTCCCTGTCATCCCTGACCATTACTAAAACTAGGATAATAAAACCGATACCCAGCGGGTGATTAAGATATGGAGTAAAAACATGCACCGCCATCAAGGTAATCAATAAGGCAATCAAAGTTATGCCAGTTGTCGACTCTAGCAGGCTTCTTGATGAGTAAATACGGGCAATTTGAGCTATTACCAACCAGCCGTAGGTCACAAGACCTAGTAGGCCTATTTTTAGCCAAACATCAAGCCAGCCCCATTCAAAGGCATAAGTGGTGTAAGTTCCGCTTTTGTCGGTAGCTAATACGCGCGGATCACTTGATTTATAGACGACGGTTTTGCCGAAACCTGACCCAATAAGTGGATTTTTTATAATGGCCTTGAATAGTTCCGGCAGTAAAGACCAGCGCGAACCTATCGCCGACTCGTTGGTTTCAGTCGCTCGATCAGAGAGTACTGAGCCGGCGTTAAAGTCAGCCAAATTTTTTGGATAAGGAAATTTGATAATTACTAAAATTATTACCAGAGAGGCAATTAGCACCATAATACAACTTGCCATTAACTGAAAGACATTTGCTAATTGAATTTTAAATGAGAAGGTTTTGATGTGGAGTGCGTACCAAAGCGTAACAATCGAAAGCATGCCAACTATTAGGGCTAGCCAAAAGCTACGTGATAAGCCAATTAAAATAACTGAGAAAAATGCGCTAGCTAAAAAAATCAGATGCCAATAATTTTTACTTTTGATTAATTTTTTAAAGGTTTCATCTTTTATGTTATTTAATATTTTTATAAACAATATTAGCAAGACAAACAGGCTATAAATGTGTGATTGGATAAAAATGCGATAAAATCCCGCTTTCATGGCTGTAATTTCACCGACGCCCGTATCTCTAACCCAATGATAAATATCCTCTACCATGAGAAATTCATGAGAAAAAATATATAACAACATCCAAGTCTTGATCATTAGCCAAACCGCGGCAGCAAATAAGATATTTAAAAATTGGCGCTTTTCATTGAGAGTGGCTCGCCCATAAAAAGCATTCAGTGGCCACAATAAAAAGAAATATAACCAAGCATTCATGTCGAAAAAAACGGCTTTTAAACCATTATTCATGACTAGGCCATTAATTACGCCAAGTGCGCAAAACAGTAACAAGGCCAGAAATAGATTTTGAGAAGGAATTTTTAAAGCGTTGATTAAAGTATCAAGCTTTTTTTCTCTAAAATAATCGCAGATCACACCATATTTCCAGGCAATGATTACCGCTAAAAATAGCCCGATTCTGATCGATAGCCTGAAATTACCAATGGTCAGCCAAAAAAGATAACCCTTAGAACCGATCAAAAGTTCGGCAAAAATCAAAGCTAGACCATATTCGATTTTTTGCAGGGACAAATAAAGCGCTGAAATAAAAATGACACCGAACAATATTTGGTTTAATACGGGAAAATGCCAAGCGGCAAAGGATAAAACCTCAATGAACAAAAAAATTGGCAGCAATTTTTGTAATCGCAATAGCTTAGTAGTCATAAATTATTATATCACCGACGTTTAATTTTAATTCATCGCTTTGTCCGGCAGTTATCTCAAGCACCTTGTCAATCGCTATCCCTGATTCATAAAT
>JBAWWA010000027.1:0-4184 GCA_037146995.1 bacterium | reverse complement strand
GCGGCGATGAGTGAGGGGCAAGAGCTTTATGAATATATTGCGAGTAAATACGATTTTGGCAAAAAATATCGACTACCAACGCCTTCATTTAATATTTTTAATGGTGGCAAGCATGCCGATACGAATTTAGATTTTCAAGAATTCATGATATTGCCCATGTGTGACTGGAAATTCAAAGACAAGCTTAGGGCAGGATCGGAAATTTTTCACGCTCTGGGTGATGTGCTGCGCAAATCTGGTTTAGATACAGACGTCGGTAATGAAGGTGGTTATGCTCCAGACATAGAATCGAGTGTTCAGGCAATAGAGATGATTATAGCGGCAATGATAAGGGCGGGCTATAAACCTGGTGTAGAGATTGGTTTAGGCATTGATGTCGGCTCATCTCAGCTTTATGACAACATAAAAAAACAATATATTTTCAAACTGGACAAAGCGCATTTTTCACCAAAGTCCCTTGTTGAACTTTACCGAGATTGGTGGCGTAAATATCCAATAGTCTCAATCGAAGATGGACTAGGTGAGGATGATTGGGCTGGCTGGAAGGATATGACCAAAACTTTAGGAGGCGAGATGCTGCTAATTGGCGATGATTTATTCGTAACAAACGAAAAGAGATTGCGCAAAGGACTTAAAGAAAAGGTGGCTAATGCAATTCTAATTAAATTAAATCAAGTTGGTACATTGACTGAAACTATCAATACAGTCAAATTAGCTCAAGCCCATAATTACAAGATTATGGTGTCGCATAGGTCTGGTGAAACATGTGATGATTTTATTGCAGACTTAGCAGTGGCTGTCGGTGCCGAGTACATCAAGTCTGGCTCAACTTCAAGAAGCGAACGATTGTCCAAATATAATCGCTTGATGGAGATCGAAATGTTGTTAAATAATGAATATTAAAATGTCTGAAAATAGTAATAATAATAATCTACCCTTAATTTTAATCATCTTGGATGGTTGGGGGTATGCGAAAAAATCTGCTGGCAATGCTATCGAGCTGGCTAAAACTCCAAATTTCGATAGGTATATGTCTCAATTTCCAAAAACCTTGTTATCTGCCTCTGGCAGCCAGGTCGGCTTGCCAGATGGACAGGAAGGTAATAGTGAGGCTGGTCATATGAATATTGGGGCAGGCAGAATTGCTGAACAGGATGCCGTCAGAATTAATAAGACCATAAAGGATGGGACGTTTTTTAAAAATCCTGCTTTTCATGAGGCAATACAACATGTAAAAAACAATAAAACTGAAATTCATCTAATGGGCATGTTGGCGACCAATATGTCAGCTCATGTTTCACCTGAACATCTTGAATCACTGATTAGGTTGCTAAAAAAACAAGGTATCAAAAAAATTAATTTGCATTTATTTACTGATGGTCGTGATTCACCGAGACACGAGGCTATAAAATTAATTCACAGTCTTGAGGCCAAGTTTACTGGTGAAGAAACTATAAACACGATAATCGGTCGATTTTATGCGATGGATAGAAAAAAATCATGGTCAAGAACCGAACTTGCTTATAATGCTTTGGTTATGGGGCAGGGCGAGACTTGTGATTTAACCCCTGATTCAGCCATTGAGGCGAGTTACAAGAAGAATATTAGTGATGAATTTATTGAACCGCATGTTATGTGTTTTCATGGACAAGTGACGCCGAGAATAAGTGATGGTGATAGTGTAATTTTTTTTAATCTCCGTTCTGATCGAGCACGTCAAATCACCAAAGCTTTTGTTCAGGATGATTTTAATCATCACGATAGGGGTACATTCATCAGACGCAAGGTTTTGAGAGATATAAGATTTGTGGCAATGACAGACTTTGGACCAGATTTGGATAATGTTTTATCAGCTTTTCCCAGTCCTGATCTTGATGAGACTTTGCCAATGAAGCTCAAGGATTTTAGGCAATTATATATCGCGGAGACGGAAAAATATGCTCATGTTACTTTTTTTATGAATGGTGGCTATGCAGCACCAGTTGCCGGGGAACAGCGCACACTAATACCATCACCTAATGTAGATTCGTATGATCAGGTTCCAGAAATGAGTTCAGCCGAGTTGGCTTATGAGGTTGTGAGTAATCTTAAGCAAAATAAATACGATTTTACTTGTTTGAATTTTGCTGCCCCGGATATGGTTGGGCATACAGGTAACCTAAAGGCAGCAATCAAATGCTGTGAGAAGGTTGATGGTTATTTAGGAAAAATTGTTGATGCTTATTTGGCGATGGGTGGCTGTGCCTTGGTGACTGCTGATCATGGTAATATAGAACAAATGATAAATCCATTAACCAATGAGCCAGATACTGAACATACAACCAATCCAGTGCCCTTTATCATGATTTCAAATAATAATAAACATTTTAAATTAAAAGAGGCCGGCGCCCTATCAGATGTGGCGCCAACTATTTTAGATTTGCTAGATATTCAAAAACCTAGGCTTATGGCAGCTAAATCATTAATTGTCAAAAAATAATATGTTTTTTTTTCGAAAAAAAAAGACAGAAATCCTTGAGAATAAGATTAAAAGGCCAAAGCCAGTAGTTTTATTAATACTTGATGGTTGGGGTATAACCCAAGCGCACAGCGGTAATGCGATCACCCAAGCCAGCACGCCCGTCTTTGATGATCTAGTTAAGCGATACCCTGCAACGACACTAAACGCCTCTGGTGAGGCGGTTGGTTTGCCTTGGGGCAAAGCTGGTAATAGCGAGGTCGGTCATCTAAATCTTGGTTTGGGTAGAATAGTATTTCAGGTCCTTCCAAGAATTAATTGCAGCATCTCTGATGGCTCTTTTTTTAGTAATATGGTTTTTTTGTCGGCTATTAAAAATGTTACAGATAATAAGGGTAATTTGCATGTCATGGGTCTTGTGTCTAATGGTGGTGTTCATAGTTCAATGGAGCATCTAAAGTCTTTGTTGGTGTTAGCTCGAAATAACCATGTCAAAGAGGTTTATATTCATTGTTTTTTGGATGGACGTGATACGCCTAGAAATAGCGCTCGTGCCTACATTAAAGATTTGCAGCGAACTATAAAAGAAAATAAAATTGGTAAAATTGCCACCATGTCGGGCAGATTTTATGCTATGGATCGGGATAATCATTGGGACAGAATAGAAAAGGTATTTAAGGCCATGACAACCGGTGAAGCCACACAAGCAACTGATCCGATTTTAGCCATTGAGGAGAGTTATGCTAAAAAGATTTATGATGAGGAGTTTGTCCCGACTGTTATTACCGAAAATGGACTGCCTGTAGCCACTGTTAAGGATGGAGATAGTTTGATTTTTTTTAATTTCAGGCCAGATAGAGCTCGGCAAATCACCAAGGCTTTCTCCTTGCCCGGTTTTGAAAAATTTGAACGCGGCGCTTTTATGCGAAAGTTACATTTTGTATGCATGACGGAATATGAACGAAGTATTCCTGTCGATGTAGCTTTTCCGCCTGAAGTTATTACTAATTCACTTGGTGAGACATTGGCCAGCAAAGGCTTAAAGCAATTAAGAATTGCCGAAACTGAGAAATACGCTCATGTGACATATTTTTTTAATGGTGGAGGTGAAAAAAAATCCGAAGGAGAGGTTCATCAGTTAGTGCCATCGCCACCAGTAGATAGCTATGATCAAAAGCCAGAAATGTCGGCCCCAGGTGTGACGGAAAAAGTCGTTAAGGCAGTTAACGACGAATTATATGATTTTATTCTAATAAACTATGCCAATGCAGATATGGTGGGGCATAGCGGAAATTTACTAGCAACCGAAAAGGCGGTTGAGACGCTTGACCGTTGTCTTGGCAAAGTGGTTAATGCAGTGTTGGCCAAAAATGGCATTGTTTTAATTACGGCCGATCATGGCAATGCTGAGATGAAACATAATTTGCAAACCGGTCAGATGAGCAAAGAACATACCACAAATCCGGTGCCATTTATTATCGTTTCTAGTCAATATGAGGGTAAAAAGATTGGCTGGCAAGATGCCTTGAATGGTGATTTGAGCTTGATAAAACCTAGAGGTATTTTATCTGACGTAGCTCCTACAATTTTAAAACTCCTTGACATTGAAAAACCATATGAAATGACAGGTAAAAGTTTGCTTTAAAGAAATTACGTTATAATAATTTTGTTACCCCTCCGAAATATTGGTATAATAACCACACTATGAATAAAAAAATCCTCCCCA
>JBAWWA010000026.1:0-5560 GCA_037146995.1 bacterium | reverse complement strand
CTGCTCATCAAAGGGGAGATTCATAATTAGTTTAAGGTCTGCCTCATTGAGTCGCTCAGTTATCGGGATTAAGTTGTCAATTAGGGCTAAGACTCTTTGGTCTAGTCTGAAGGGGTTGGTTAACGCAAGCCTGGCCTCGCCTTGTACGATGTAATGCAGATTCGAGACGTCGATGGCAATCGATTGCTTGAGCCAGTTTGAAAGCTTAACATCAAATAATTGCATCAGTGTTTGGTTCGGCAATAGGCTGTTGCTAGTAGTTGCTTGAACTAATGTGTCTATCTGAAAATTTTTGCAGTTTAGTTCAAGGCACATTGCACATTTGTTAGCTAAACAGCCACTGACATCGATCATTCGTTTGAAGATTTTGCAAAAAAATAAACTTGAGCCAGAACTAACTTCGATTATATCTTTTTTTAAACGCCGCCTCCGAACTTGTTTCGTTTTGGGTTTAAAATTCGTAGGAAGTAACGGTTTTTCGTCACTATTAATGTTTTGAGGTTTTGTGTTGTTTTTTTTCTGACGAGCTCGTTTAACCTTATTTTCCGCCGTTTTTGATATTTGCTGACCAGTCTGAGTTAATAATTCTGTGCTAGTAGTAGGGTTGTCTTCCAAATATTTTTTGGCTTTTTTGGTGTATGTTCTTTTTTGCTGGGGTTCAGAACTTTTAGCCTCTGTTAATAATGACTTTGACTGTTTTTTGCTTTTCCTGACTCTCTTGACGTTACCAGGTTCATTAAATAGTTCGGGGAAGCTATCCTCTAATTTATTTCTAATGCTTGGAACGGTGCTGATAATTTTTTCTGGCCCCATGAGCTGATGTCTGAAACAATGATATTTTGTGCTATTTTTGTGTGAATCACGTTCTAGATTTTGCACGGCATGCATTTCTCGCCCCAGCATTTCAATAGCATTCGGTGGTAATTGTTCAATACAGATATGGCAGTACAACCAGGCTGAGTTGCATTCTTTCTCTCTGCAAAGAATACTTGTTTCTGGATTGATGCAAAGTTTCTGACATTCAAGTTGATTAATAGCTTTGTCATTTTGTAGTTTGCATTTCACTAGCAACTCTTTTTCCATTTGTGAAATTTCAGCATGAAGATCGTTTGGCATGACTGAACCTCCTATTATGTTGATTTAAAAAAACGCACCAAATTTGGCTTAATGAAGCTAGATTAACAAAAAAACGGTAAATATGCAATATATTATTGATTTATTTATAATTTTCGCTGTTTTTTGACACTTTAATCCTATAAGGCTAAAATATAACTATCTTTAGCCAATTTTTGTTTATTTGTTATTTACTAATTATGATTATTTATTTTAAAAAGGGGTTGGCTATTTTTTTTATATTGTTACTCTTGTTGCCAACTTCAATTATGGCCGCCAATGAAGGGGTTGTGGTTACAGGCGGAGAGTCTTTGGCGAGTATTAGTTTGGACACTTGCATTACTGCGGCTAGTGCTGATTGGACGCTATTATCAGATTTAGCTATTACTGAACAGGGCTTTGGTGATATTGGAATAGGAGAGCATATTTTTTCCTTACCGCCAGGTTGGATTTTTAATACGAGTGCAATTGTTAATGTAAATGATACGCTCGCTAGCGACCTAGTCCTAGCTTCAACCACGGCTACATTGACTGCCACCACCATTTCATTCTTTGTAGAGAGTCCTTCAAGCTTGTCTAAGGCACGACTAGTTGTTTCTAATCTTCAGATTCAGCCTGATTTTTGTAATTACACTAGTGAGACTTTTAGTCTGATCTATAATGGACCGGCTAGTATCTACGGTATTGCTGGAGCTCGGCTTGGTAATTTTTCGGTTATGCCTGGACAAAATCATGAGATAAAGTTCGTAGAGTTCAATGACAGATTTTCTGCCGACAGTGGAGTAACGGTAAAAGTAGCTAATATCGACCAGTTCGGTAATGAGACTAATAGGGATGAGCAGTTGATCGATTTTACTATTTTTTCTGATGAAAACTGCTTGGATGCAATCGGCTCATCTTCGATGTCAACGATTAATGGTGTGGCAATTTTAAATTATCCTAGACATGAGGTTGGCACGTTTTCAATTGGAGCGAGTAGTGCCTCGAGCACGCTTTGTACCGGTCGGCTAAGTGTTGATTTGGGACAATTATATCTTGTTGATCTGGTACATCCGCTTGGCGGCAATCGGGCAGACCAACCATTTGCCGTCCAGCCGACTATCGGTTATCAAGACTTGTGGGGCAACAAGGGGCCTGATGGTATACTGATTGAGGCGCAGACGAATAATACCAGTGGAGTCTTGCGGAATGTGCAAGCGACGACCAGCGGCGGTCAGGCAATTTTTAATGATTTAGGTTTTTCCAAATCCAATGAGGCATTAACTATCTATTTCGTATCGAGTGATGGCTTGTATTCGACCTCGACTTTTGACTTGAGCCCTATGACACCAGGCTTGAAAGATCATCTGGAATGGCTTAGCGCCCCAGAAACGGTAGTCGAAGCCGGCAAGCCGATCAGTTTCAGTATAGCTATTAATGATATTTATCACAATTTGATTGAGCAGCCGGAGTCCATAGGCGTAATATCTAGTTCGAGTTTGCAGGGCAGTTTACTAAAAGCTAGCGACAATGGTTTTGTGTCTTTTACGGATTTGGCAACTACGACAACGGGCGATATAAGTTTTGCAGTTGTGAGTGGCAATCTAGCTCCACTATATAGTGGCAACATCACAATTACGCCGACTGATCTCGGCACTTTAGTCGTCTCAGGAGTAGCGACCTCGACCGTAGCTGGCGAAAAAATCAGTATGCAAGTAGTAGCTTACGACGGTTATAATAATTTAAAAACCAATTATGTCGGGACTTTGAATTTCGCACATGAGGCCGGCCCTGCCTACACTTTTCAATTGTCAGACAATGGCCAACATGTCTTCAATGATTATTTTAGCTTGACTCAGACCGCTGTCACTGATTTTGGCTTTACGGCTGAACCAGAAATCTTTGAATATTCACAGCCGATTTTTATACGGCCAGGCGTGGCTCGTCAATTTAATATTACCCCACTCGCTGGTGATAGTCCTTGCGATCAACCTTGGTTGACGGCGCCGACGGTCGAGCTGCTGGATGAGTTTGGTAACCAAGTTATTGACGGTACAATGGTTGAGGTAAGATTGATTAATGGTAAGGGGGTGTTACGAGGAGCTACGACAACGACCTTAAATGGTATTGCCACTTTTAATGATCTTGGCTACTCAAAATCGGGTGAGGATTTTACGGAGATTGCTTTTGTGGCTGACGGTAGGAGTAGCGAGGTAGTGACGTTGCCCACTTTGACTAACGGTGCTGTAAAGTCATTTGCAGTCCTTGATTTAGTAGCAGGCCTTAAGCCTGGTCAAGCAACAACCTTTAGGCTGGAGGCTAGAGATCAGTATGGCAATATTGCGCGTGATTACACGGGTATGGTTAGTTTTTCAACTACCAACTCTGATGATTCCACGTTGCCACTTGATTATGAATTTACCGCTGCCGATGAAGGTATTCATGTATTCGAAAATTTAAAATTTAAAAGCTCTGGCATGAAGAGTTTTAATGTTTATGATGCTGATGGTATTGGTGGTAGTTTAAATAATTATTTGATCATGGATCCGGGTGGTGCCACGCCAAGCTGGCTTTTGACTAGTGAAGTCAAGTATCCAGTTCAGGCAAGCGTCAAGCCTATATTAAAGGAGCAAACTGGTAAGGTAGAAAAAGGCCTTACTCAAGAAGTCAAAAAAAAGGTACTGGGATTTAAAATTTACAAACCTAATTCGCTACTACGGACTGCAAATGGCAGAATTTACGAAATACGTGGTAATGGAAAAATATTTCATATTAAGACTTTGAATGAGCTTTTTAAGCGTCCGAGGCAAGTGATTTACAAGTTGAATCAGACAGAATTTGAAAATTATAATCTAATTAATTAAATTGCTTTTTTATGCAATTTGCGTTAATTTAAGAAGATATGGAATTAAAAGTTTATAACACCTTGGGTAAAAAAAATCAGTTATTTTTGCCATTAAGCAAGGATCGCGTCACAATGTATTATTGTGGTCCGACCGTTTATTGGACGCAACATATTGGCAACCTCAGAGGTGCGACTTGCGTTGACGTGATTGTTCGTTCGATTGGTTATCTTGGTTATCAGCTAGAATGGGTGCGCAATTATACCGACGTTGGTCATTTAACCTCCGACGGTGATACGGGTGAGGACAAGATGTCCAAGGCGGCTCTACGTGAAAAATTAGAACCCTTGGCAATCGCGAACAAATATATAGAACTTTATGAGCAAGATACTGCCGCCTTGAATCTATTAGAGCCGACACACAAAACTAGGGCCACGGAATTTATCGGTGAAATGATTGAAATGGTTCAGGTATTACTCGATAAAGGTTACGCGTATGTCACGCCACAGGCGATATATTTTGACGTGACCAAGGTTGATAATTATACTCAGTTGTCTGGCCAAAAACTGGACCAAAACCGGCAAGGTGAGGGTAGCGGCTCGGTCAGTGATGCTGACAAGCATAATGCAGCTGATTTTGCAGTCTGGTTTTTTCGCGCTGGTGTACACGAAAAGGCAATACAATTTTGGCCGTCACCTTTCAATTCGCCGTTAGTCAAAAACGGTGAAGGTTTCCCGGGTTGGCACATTGAGTGCTCGGCCATGAGCAAAAAATATCTAGGCTCGACCTTGGACATTCATATGGGTGGCATCGAGCACGTTTCAGTTCATCATACGAACGAAATCGCGCAAAGCGAGGCGGTCAATGGAGTGAAATATGTCAATTATTGGTTGCACAATGAGCACTTGCTGGTGAATGGCGGCAAGATGTCAAAATCAGCTGGCACAAGTTTTTGTTTGGCTGATATTACGGCCAAGGGTTATTCGCCACTGGTGCTGAGATATTTATTTTTACAGGCCCATTATCGCTCAAAATTGAATTTTACTTGGGAGGCGCTTGAGGCCGCTAAGTCTGGTTTGGATTCGATTTATCGGCAAATCAAGGCCTTGGGTGAGGCAGTGGGCTTGATTGATTTGGATTTTCAAGAAGAGTTTAGTGCTTGCCTGGCAGATGATTTTAATACGCCGAAAGCGCTTTCAGTCTTGCAGTCCGTACTCAAATCTGATTTGATGGATCAGGATAAATTAGCTTTGATACTTGATTTTGATCGCGTGCTTGGTCTTGATTTTGAAAAAATATTATCGTTAGACGAGCAACTGCCACCAGAGATTTTAGTGTTGCGAAAGAAGCGTGATGAAGCACGTCTAAAAAAAGACTGGTCAGCCTCTGACTCTTTGAGACAGCAAATCGAGGAGCAAGGCTATGTGGTAGAGGATACAAAGGCCGGAACAAAAGTTTACAAAAAATAAATAAATAAATGCAACATCGCCATCATCAAGCACATTTTTTAAATTTTTTAAAAAATAAGCAAATGAACGAGATTTATTTGGCTTATGGCATTGATAATTTTGCCATGGGTCTGGTCTCGATATTTGTGCCGATTTATTTGTACAAGCTGGAATATC
>JBAWWA010000025.1:0-5808 GCA_037146995.1 bacterium | reverse complement strand
AATAATAAAAAATCCTATGAATAACCAATCCTTGCCTTATGCGACCAATAGTGCCGTAATATCAACTCGACCGATTATCGAAGCTCCGCCTATCACTTACTGTCTATACGCCAGAAAATCAACCGAGGAGGACGAGAGACAAGCCCTTTCGATTGATTCGCAGATAAATGAGATGATTGAAATGGCCAAAAGAATGAATCTAAATATTAGGGAAATTAGGCGAGAAAGCCACTCTGCCAAGGCCTCAGGCTGTCGACCCGTCTTTAATCAACTACTAATAGACATTAGGGCTGGCAAATTCAATGGTGTAATCACTTGGGCACCTGACAGGCTAAGCAGAAACGCTGGCGATCTTGGCACAATGGTGGATTTAATGGATCAAGGATTACTGACTGAGATCAGGACACACGGACAAACATTTAGTAATTCACCCAATGAGAAATTCTTACTGATGATTTTGTGTAGCCAAGCTAAACTTGAGAATGACAATAAAGGCATTAATGTAAAACGAGGGCTTAAAGCCAAATGTGATATTGGTATCAGGCCAGGCTCCTGCCCTCTCGGCTATTTTAATGAGAAAAGCAATGTGAGAGGTCGAAGCGGAATATTACTCGATCATGAACGAGCACCCTACATCAAGCAGATATTTGAAAAGGTCGCGAACGATTACATGACGGGTCGAGATATATACCGATGGATAAATTACGAAGTGTGCTTAAAAACACGAACGGGCAAAAGCATACCACTTAGCGCAATATATCGAATTTTGGAGATGACCTTCTATTACGGAGATTTCGAATTCCCTACTGGCTCAGGTAATTGGTACAAAGGCACGCATGAACCGATTATCACCAAAGAGCTATTTGAGCGTGCTAGAGGCAACCTAATAGCCTCACCAAAGCGTATTGGAGTGAAAGAGTTCCAATTCACTAAGCTAATCACCTGCGGCACTTGTGGAGGCGGTGTAACGGCTGAGGAGAAAATAAAACGCTCGCCTGATGGAGCGACGAGACGCTATGTGTATTATCACTGTGTAAGGAAAATTGATTCCGAATGCCAAGAAGGCTTTATACGCGAAGAAGAGATTTTAGATCAGTTAGTTAGGGTTATGGATAAAGTCGACTTCAACAAAAAAGGCATATTTGAGGCAATGCACAACGAAGTTGAAAAGTTCAACAAGCTGTCACAAGCTATATTTGGCAAGACAGCCAACAAACAAGAAATTAACCGTAATAAGGCAGATATTAAATCTTATGCAAAATATATACTGATTGATGGATCGAGAGAGGAAAAACGAGAGATGCTAACTAATCTGAAGAGTAAGTTTATTTTAAAAGATGGGAAGATAATGATTGGGCAATAATCCACAAATCAACAATGCTGGGAAGTAATTTCATCCAGCATTATTTAATTATTTAAATCGGACATGCACTTTTAACTATTTTTTCTCAAATTCACAAAGTAACTTCAAAAATTCTTCCTGTCTCGATGCTGACACCCAATTTGTAGATAACTTATTAATTACCCCGTTTTTCGATATCGTACTACTGGTTCCACAATAAAACCCCTCATTAGTAGCAATAAAAATCCAAGAAGGATTCCAGCGATCTAATAATTTGGTGGCGGTTAACCTCAATTCATCTTTATCAATATTTGATCTATACTTAACTTCAACCAAATACACCTCGCTCTTGTCCTCAGAAATTAAAGCAAAATCTGGCGCATCGGAAATATTATTCATCACCTCTTTAATGCGAGCTAGATGCTGATACTGTGCCAACGAAGGAACTGTGTGTTCATAACCAAATGGGATAGTTGTATATCTACCTTCAGAACGAATCATTTCCTCAAAAACCACTTCTGCAATCCGCCCTTTAATCAACTCTCTTGAAAATTTAATTGACATAATATTTTATTTTATTACTTCCTTTAAACTCCAATACATACTACTGCCCTTTTCAATAAGGTGATCGATAAGCTCGATAATTTTATCCTTAAGCACCTGATTACCATCTTGATAAATAATTTCCAGAGCTTCTTTGACTTCGCGATGATGCATTAATGGCGCAGTTCGATGCTTATTTAAATTGCCATCATTATCCAACAAATAATGCTTAACAATTTCCAAAGTTAAATCACCATTAATTTTGGCAAATGCTGGTAATCGTTTAGTAAAGCCATAATCCCAATTAATATCACCATCTGATTTCTTGAGAGTTTCAGTTAGTCTAGTAATAATATCTACGTCACTTAATACTTCTGATTCAGGATTTATCCAATTGCCGAAACCAGACAATGCATCAGGTTCATCTACATTTGCCAGCACCCAATCCCAAAAACTAATTAGCTTTTCTTTGCTTACTTTGTTTTCCTCTAACCATTTATCACCTGTCTGACTTCTTGTTAAGCAACTCCTACCGATAAACGATATAAATTCTTCATGTCTCCTATTAGCCTTTACTGACCAAAATAATTTAAACAAATCATCTTCTATGCCCAATCCTAGGTGTGCAAAAGCAAGTGCCAAATGAACCGATAATGCCTCGTCCAAGTCTTTGCTGTGTCTTCTCTCAGTCTTTTCAATCTGTGGCAGAGAAATGGAATACTTGTAATAATTTACCAACTCTACAAACAATTTATCATATAACGTGTTGGACAAATAACCTTCCCAGGTAGCTAAATATATATCAGCCCTACTTGCATCATCTATTGGAAATATCTGAGGCAATAACCCTACAATAAAATCTTTATCACGGAAATAAAATGTAGCCAAATAACGACCAATCATAAATCGCACTGCCAATGACTCATCATCTAGTGTTTTTTCATACAGTTCTTTAACATCTAAAGCAAGTTCCTTGCCATCATTCTGAGCAAAAACAGTTAATAACTGATAGCCCCTACCACGAACTGAGTTAATTGCTATTCCGTGAAAATCCATGTCTTTAAGCTCATCTTTATCCTTGGATGGGCTCTCGGTATTTGATAAGAAATATGCAACTAGATCCTTAATCAATACTCTATTCGCCTGGTGAATTGCTTCTTTAGTTTCAGAGCACTCCATAATCTGCAACAACACATCGGCCATCACGCCATGAACAGTTATCCAATCAGCAAGCCAATTATCATTTCTCTGCTTCTCAAAAGGCTTTTCGACACCACTTTTACGAATCAAGTCAAAAAAATTCAAAATCAACTCAATCTGCTCTTTGTTAAAAATCTTTTTATCTCGAAATAGTTCCTCCAAGCCACGTATCAAAGAATAAACATAATTTGGAGCAATTACATCTCTAACAAAAAAATCATCCAACGCTACAAGGTAATCATAGGTTCTTTTTTTAACATCTGCCAATATTGCATCGCCAAGACCTTCTGGCCCACGAGGAGCAAACATGTCGTCGCCCTTGTATTCCTCTCTTAGTTTTTTAGGCGATAAATCAGATTTGAGCTTGTTTATTACCTCTGAAACTGATAATGCACTGATTTCCATTGGCGACTTATGAATAACAGACCCACTTACAACTCGCGACATCACAGGCTCAGGAACAATTTTTTTATCTCCTGGTATAATACCAAATAACCTTTCTGTATCACTCTTCTCTTCTTGAGATAAATAGTTATTTAATATTGAAAGAATTTTGCCACCATCACGCTTACGCCACTTCTCTTTTTCAGGATCACCAATATCTGCAGTAAAATATTCAAAAACCTTTTTAATATAATCACGTTGATCAGATTCGCTTAATACATCAAAGCAATTAATAAGTAGCCGATCGTATTCAGCACCTCCAGTAATATCGAAATATCTTTCACCAACCTTAAATGCCATTAAGAGGGCTTCCTTAATTTCATTCTTAAGAACAGTTTTACATTGCGCCATGGCAAACAACCTTAAACGCCATGTTAAGCGATTTCTAGGTACAGCGTTAATGATGCCATATAGTCTGATTACATCGTCATCGTTTTTTTCACAACTTTCACTCATAACACAACTAATTATCTTCACAATAGCAACAACAAGATTCTCCACATCTTCCCTTGGTGAAATGCTTCTCTGCTTAAAATCAACGGAAAATAAATCAGCATCATAAAGTGAAAAGGAATTTTCATACTCAAAAACTCCGTCACTGTCTTTGGCCCTCAGTCGGACAATTTTTCCAAGCACCTCAGCTAGAACCACTAAACATTTTTCTAAATACTCACCTTGAGCATCAAGCAATATTTCAAATATTCCCACATCACTAATATGTTCAAGATAAAATGGGTTTTCAATGCTGTAACCAGCCCTCGTAGCATCGAAATCCTCTTGATTGCGCACTGTCAACATTGCCCGAGCAATATGCAATATTGACTCATATTCTTTTACTTCTGACAATTTCTTTAGAATCTTATCAAATTGATAGCCAGATTTGCCATATCTCCTCATTAAATAGACCCAATCTTCATCGTTTATTTTTTTAGATAACCTCACTATCTGTTCTGACGGCAAATCGCTAATCATCCAAGTAAATCGATCAATAACTTCTGGATTAAAAACTTCTTCGGAAATTGGAACTGACAATATAAATTCCGCCACCTTAACTGGCACTTTTTCTACCATCCTGCTCAAATATTCAAGCTCTGGCATTCTATATAGTCGAACATCTGGGTCAGCTGGCACTTCCTTTATTTTATTTAAAAAACCGTTACTCAGGAGCCAATCGAACCACAATTCATCTGCTCGTACAAAAAAATATACTACTGAGTCAGTATTGGTTTTACATAAGTCTTTAGCAACCTCAAAACTGGCTGAAGCAATTTCGCCTTCAAAGAATGTATCTATTTTTTTATGTATTAATAATTGGTTCATTTATTCTAAACTTTACTCGCACAATAAGTGCAAAAAACATGATCAAGGGTGTAGACAATATCCACACATAACCGTTCCAAAAAAATTGCCTCTTGAGCAGAAAAATCACTTCTTGTCATTTGCCCAAAGCCTTGATTTGGATACAGCTTTTCTGCATCACCCATTAATTGTGCCGGTCTGTGATGAACAACACTAGATAAATAAGTAACAGAATTAACAATGAACGCGAAAGCTTTTTCAATTTCTGGAGAATCTGGGTCTGGTATGTTCCTATGCGCTGCAGAAAAATTACTTGGTTCAACAAAAAGGATTATTTCTCTAAAACTGGAAGCGCAATGTTGCAGCCAATAATCTTTGTCATAATGATATCGTCCATTCACAAACAAAGCCTTTGCGTTGTTTATTATAGCTATAATATTTACTTCCCGATTTTTTGACTTAATATTTATAATTGGTGCTAAATACAGTCCAACCCTTTTAACAACATCGTCAGGAATGTCCTTAAACTGCATTGGCTTCTCAAAAGGCAGGCTACTAATCACGGGAACACTAGCAAAGCCCTCGCTCTCCTGCACGAACTTATCAATAATTATTTCTTCTTCGCTCATACTATGATTTCAAAATATACCACTTTTTATAGCGCCGATCGCCACACTTAGCAAATCGAATTCATTTCCTTCTCCCAATTTCAAAGGTGTTGACATGACAATTTAGGACAGCACAAGTCTGCTTGAACGTTAATATTTCGGGCAATTTATTAACATCCATAATTTTAATCTTAAATACATGTAACTTACCATAAGTGTATATTATAGGCATAAAAAACACAATTCAATCATAAACCAAAAAGATGGCCATTTCTGGTCATCTTTTTGGGATTCAAATGTAATTTCAGGTGTCTGGGTCTAGAACTGAATTAGTCGGTCTTCGGGTCTATTTACACAGAATCTAAAGAGCAC
>JBAWWA010000024.1:0-6274 GCA_037146995.1 bacterium | reverse complement strand
ATGCACAGTTACTAATATGGATGGTATGGGACTGGGCGAAGGGGTTGATACGAGCAGTGGGGTTGGCTCACTTGATCCGCCAGAAATTACTTGTAATTCTTTTTTTGCCATCAGCGGTCATGCTTGGGATGGTACAGGTGGTAGCAAGAATGCTTTTTCCGTAAAAACTTTTGGCGGAGCCCAAATAACTAGTTTACCGATGGTTGTAAAATTAAATCCAGCTATTTGGGGCGGCTGGTCTGGTGGACCAACGATCGCTTACGTCGGCGGTTCAGCTACGCTGAAAAACTACAAGGCTGTAGCGCTAACCACAGGTGATCAATACGATATGGGGCACAATCTCATTAATTATACTTTAAGGATAACTGCCATTGACACTCGAGGTAAAAGCGCTACCAAGGATTGTCGGATTTTGTTTAGTGGCTTTTGTGGTGATGGTATCGTGTCCGATGGCTTAAACGAACAGTGTGATTTTTATAATTTTGCAGCGGTCAAGCCAGCACCCTCATTTTCGAATCTGGCCAATCGCTATGCTTGTGGCGACTTGACTAAAAAGGATATACATAATCCGTTACAAAACCTATCTTGTCGTTGGCTAGATGCTGACAACGGTGGCGGTTATTGCGGTGATGGGGTGACTGAAACGGCTCACGGTGAGACATGTGATTTTTCTGGCTATGCTACGCCGAGTAGAAACACGTCTTCGTCAACTAATACTTACGTTTGTGGTAATATCGCTAATGGAGCATTAGCTTGCAAATATCTAGATAAAGATAATGGTGGTGGTTATTGTGGTGATGGAGTGATCCAGGACGGTAATACTGCCTTGTCAGGGCATTCCTCTTTTAATGCTGGTGAAGAATGTGATGAGGGAGCCTTGAATTCAAACGCTGGGGCATGCAGTCTTGATTGTGTGTGGTTAAAGAGGAGTATGGCCGCCATTAGTCCATCGACCAATGTTGATGGTGATTTTAAGGCTGATTCGGTGATTTTTAATAACGATGCATTGACGAGTAGCTTAGCTTTAGCAGCTGGCGGAACGTATTTAAAATTGAGTGGTATCCAGCCTACCGCCTATGCATATGTGGCATCACAGGCGGATACAGTTGTTGTTAAAATCAAAGTTACTGATGTGACCTATAAAAGAGAATGTGACATGACCACCAGTGGGACACGGATGTGTTATTGGGATTACTCCCAAAATGAAGGTGATTTAAACAGTTATTCGCCAGTTATACGTAATATGTCTGAGATTGGGTCAACAACCTCTCGTACAGCCGTCAATCTCGAAACTGGTGATGTCTGGGTGCACTTTAAAGGAACACCACAAAAAGTGGCCAGATTTGACGATGATTTAAATTTACTTCAAGGTCCTTGTGAGATTGACCCATCATATACTGGTGCCGCTGGTGGAGGTGGTGGCGTCGCTATCGATAAAAATGGCAATGCTTGGGCTGGTAATTATTATACTGGCAGAGTAGTGTTGTATGAGGCTAAGGATAATGTATTAGGTCAACCACCATCTTGTAATGAATTACAAGTGGTAAATACAGGACAAAGTATTTACGGTCTAGCAATAAATGCTGATGGCAATTTGTTTTTCAGGGCTGGTTCACCTGGTCGGATTGATTTGCCATCCGGTGTGGTCTCGACATTTCCAGGAGGGGCTTCCTACGGTGTAACTGTTGATAAGAATGGCAACCCTTGGTTTGGTCTTTATAATGGGGGAGATACTGGTATTCAGACTGTTGCCAAAAATGCGCCAAACGGGACACCGACAACTCACTATGTGCCTGGAACTTTTGCAGAAACGGCAGCCGTATCAATTGACGCGGCTGGCAATCTCTGGGGAGCCTCTCCGTGGAGTGGCGGAATTTATGAATTTGACACTTCTGGAAATTTGCTCCTCTCATTATATCCTGGTGAGCTACATCACGGTATTAGTGGTACGTCTGACGGCTATGTCATTAGTCCAAAGTATCCATCGCCAGCTGATTTGGATATTATCACCCCTGGAGCAACTGATTTGACGACAACCAGGATTACTAAAAGCTACCCATCTGTTAGTTCATTTTACTCCTATGCCGATATGGCAGGTCTTAATAGAGGTATGCAGTTTAGGTCTGGTTCATGGACAAAGCAGATCGACTCAGGATTTGATAAACAACATTGGGGTAGCTTTACCTTTCAGTCAACATCTTTAGCGCCCAATGATATTATTGTTTATATAGGTGCTGCCAATGACCAGGCAGATCTAAATGCTAATTTAATGTCAGTCACTGCCTGGAATGCTATAGCGAACTGGAAGGATCCCGCTCGTATGGGCCGCTACTTACTCATCAAAATTGTCTTTAAATCCAAGATCCTGGGTCAAAGTCCTGTAGTTTGGGATTTTAAAATTAACTGATATGTTTAATAAAAAAATTGCAATCATAGCTAGCTTAGTAATTGTTTTCTTCTCCTTAATTGCCGCATTTTTTTATCTGCGATCACCTAAAAGTGTCTTGCCAAAATTAAATAGAATAGAGACGAAAAAGGAGGTAAAAATCGATACCGAATATCTTAAAGCGCAGGCAGTAAAAAATATTAGCGATTGTTTGTCTACAGTTAACTACTATGTCTGTCTGCCGAAATTTATTGAAAAAGTTGCTGATTGCGACTTGATTTCTAGTACTACAGTGCGCAATAATTGCCTTGATAATTTTAAGGCGATTGAAGTCGTTAAGAATGCCGAAGTCGCGAATTGTAAGGATTTATCAAAAAGAAATCAGCCTGGTTGTTATGATACGATATTTACGGGGTATGAAAATATTGAGAAGTGTGATAACTTAAATGCTACTGATGGCAAAGATCGATGCTATGACTTGATAAATTATCGTCAGTCGATTGCAAAATTGAATCCGACGCAATGTGGATTAATAAAAAATGCCATTTTAAGGAAAAATTGTCTAGACACTATCAGTAATTTGCCACCCGATCAAGATGCTGATGGCCTAGATGATAGCCTTGAATTATCATTGGGCCTTGATCCATTTAATAAGGACACTGATAAGGATGGCTTAAGTGATTTTGACGAGATTAAAAAATATAAGACTAACCCTTTAAAAAGAGATACTGATGGTGACGGCTTGTCAGATAAAAATGAGATTTATATTGGCGCTAACCCTTTAAAAAAAGATACTGATGGTGATGGTTTTGGCGATGGAGACGAGGTTAGTAAAGGCTATAATCCGTGTGGCGGGGGTAAAATGGGCTCGCCAGAGAAATCGAAATTAGAATGTCAAAAGTATTTCAAATAATTTTTTGTTTTTAGTGTTTGCATAAAAAATATCAGTCATTAGGTTGGTATTTTTTATTTTACAGCATGAGTAAATTGTGATTTAATATATGTATGATTAAAATAAAATACCTCCTAATTTTTCTATTTGCTGTTAGTTTTTGTTCATCTGTAAATGCTGCCACCAGTACAGATGAATTGATTTTGGATACAATAGGTAATAATTTGAGTCTAGATGAAATGAGAGCTTCGACCTCTGCTATAGTGACCAAGACAGGAAAAGCGACTACAACTCAAAAAATTGAACTCAAAAGCACCTCGACCTTGAAAATAAAAGCCACGTCCACAATTGGCACCTCTACTTTAATTAGAACTAAAAGCACCTCAACGGGGAGTACTGCAAATCTTAGTCCTGACAACACAAAAGATGAGGTTATTTCAGCTCTCTATAGTGGAGTTAATCCAATAAGTTTGGACATTGCCTCATCAAGTGTTGCTGAAAATTCAACAAATTCACAAGACATTCCCCTAACAACGGTTGAAAAATCCAGTGAAATACCGGCCCAAAATGATATTCAAGTATCGTCTTCTGTACAAAATATAAATAATTTCTGGGGCATAGCTCTTTTAAATCGCTTATTGTCGAATTTTTTAATCCGTGCATTAATAGCCTTGGTTATTATTTTTTCAATTGCAGCCCTAATTTTTTATATTTTGGCTCGCAAGCTCGATAAAAAAATCAAACTCTCAAATGAAAATAGCGACAGCGACTTATCTTAGAAAAATTGTCGCTAAAAATTATCAAGATATTGCTACTCGATTTGACGTTACGAGGCACGGGATGAGATGGCCAGAACTTGATAATATTACTGCCAAAGTATTGCCTTGTGAATCGGTCTTGGATGTGGGTTGCGGTAATGCTCGGCTGGTAAATTCACTGCGCCATGGCTACTTGAGTTATGTTGGGGTTGAGCAGAGCGGTAACTTAGCTAAATTGGCGCGGGCTAATATAAATACCGCTAATAGTAAAATTATAGTTGGGGACATCTTGGAGTTAGACAAGTTTGTTAAGGAAGAATTTGATTGGGTTTTTTGTGTTGCCGTTCTTCATCACATTCCTGGTCGAAATCTGCAAGTCAAAGCCTTGAAGCAATTAGCTGACAGATTAAATGTAAATGGCCAAATCGTAATATCGGTTTGGTGCATGTGGCAGTGGCCAAAATTGAGGCGTGAAATTATAAAACAAGCCTTGAAAAAATTGGTGGGCTTGAATCGAATGGATTTTGGAGATATCGTTTTTGATTGGAATGATGGCGTTGCTAGTCCGAGGTATTATCATTTTTTTACCGAAAGGGGGTTGCATAAAATTATTAGATTGGCCGAATTGCAGGTAGTTTCGTGGCGAAAAACAGAAAAAAACTATTACATAATTTTAAAAAAGTATGCCTGAGTTGCCAGAAGTTGAAACGATAGTAAATGATTTAAAGCATGAGCTTAGTCATTTAGTGATAAAAAAATTCGAATTACTTAATCAGAAAATTGGTTTAAAATCTAGTGTCATTAATTGGCCGCTTGAAATTTTTAGGAAAAGAGTAGAGGGTGAGAAGATTGTTTCAGTGCGACGTAGAGCCAAGATTATTGTCATTGAGTTGGTGGATGGTGTAATTGCGATCCATTTAAAAATGACTGGTCAACTAATTTTTGAGAACAAGAAAAAGCATGAAATATTTGTCGGTGGTCATCCAATTTTGGGAACGGGCAGAGAATTACCGAATAAGTTTACCAGAGCCATTTTTGAATTTAGTGATGATTCTAAATTGTTTTTTAATGATGTGAGACGCTTTGGTTGGGTTAGATATTTTGACAAGGCTGATTGGGTGATTGAGTCATTAAAATTTGGGGTGGAGCCATTAGAAAACGAGTTTACACTGCAAACATTTCAAAATATTTTACAGCGTAAAAAGAATGTAACCATTAAACAGGCAATTATGGATGCAAAATTTTTGGTAGGGGTGGGAAATATTTATGCTGATGAATCCCTTTTTAAATCGGGCATCAAGCCTCAACGAAAAACCGCCAGTCTCACTCTGGAAGAAGTTAAGCTACTGTTGATTAACATACCAAAAATTCTCAAACTTTCAATCAAAAATCGTGGCACATCTTTTAATGACTATGTTGATGCCAAGGGTAGTAAGGGTAATTTTGTTAAACTCCTGCAGGTCTATGGTCGTGCTGGGAAGGCTTGTTTTAAATGCGGTCAAATGCTACAAAAGACTCATGTTGGTGGACGAGGCACTGTTTGGTGTGATGAATGTCAAAAATAGAGTTTTTGATGGTTTTAATAGGAACTTAAAATTGCTACGAGAGTGACGACTTAGATTAGATAGTATCCCAAAAGGCTGATCACGATACCAATCGTGCCACCTACTAAAACTTGCAAAGGGGTGTGCCCGACTCTTTCAAGTAGATGTGGGTAGTGCTTTTCTAGAACTTTGTCGTTGTCAAGGTCCTTTACTAGCATATTCAGAATTTTTCCATGTTCCCCGAGATAGCGCCTAATGCCAAGTGCGTCACGAATTACTAAAATCATCATGACAAAGGTGAGAGCAAAAATTGGTGATTCAATACCTTCTGTTAAGCCAATAATGGTTGTTAAGGCTGTCATTAGGGCGGTGTGCCCAGAGGGCATGCCAGAATAAGCGGCTATATTTTTTAAAGATAATTTTGAGTGATTAGTTCGGATAAACATTTTGCTTGTCTGGGCGACAAGTGAAGCGAAAAGTGGTAGAATGATGACAATATAATTTCTAAGCATATAGTTATGTGGTATTTATCTGCAATTATTTATGGTTTTGTTCAAGGTGTGGCCGAATTTTTGCCAATTTCTAGTTCTGGGCATTTGGTCCTGTTGCATCAATTATTGCCAACACCGTTTCAGAATCAATTAGCCTTTGATGTGACACTACATTTGGGGACGTTAGTGGCAGTGGCTTGGTT
>JBAWWA010000023.1:0-18234 GCA_037146995.1 bacterium | reverse complement strand
GAGATAGTGACCATGGCATCAGTCATTGAAAAGGAAGTTAGAAAAACAGCAGACATGAAAATTGTTTCAGGCATCTTTTGGAATCGATTGGCTAATAAGCAAAGACTCGAGTCTTGTGCGACCCTGGCTTATATTTTAGGAGTCAATAAGGAGCAATACTCATTGGCGGATACGAAAATTGATTCACCATATAATACATATCAAAACTTTGGCTTACCAATAGCACCGATAGCTAATCCAGGTTTAAAGGCCATTGAGGCAGCGATTTATCCAACAAAGACAAATTATAATTTTTTTCTCACAGCTGCCACCACTGGTCAGACTATTTTTTCAAGCACTTTTGCTGAGCATGTAAAAAATAAAAATTTATATTTAAAATAGTTTATGTTAAATGGACAGGAGAAAAATTTTACTGTAGGGATTGACCCAAATCAACGAAAAAAACCGAGTTCTTTTGAGGTTAATAATGACTCAAAGAAACCGTTGATTTTTTTGATACTAGCTCTGACTTGTTTGACATTGTTGGCGGTGTGGGGTGGTCATTGGTGGTATGTTAATAAGATAAAAAAACCGATACTGCCTCCTGTTAAGCCTGTGGTAATTGTGTCAACCACAACTTTAAAGAATGTGAATTTGCCATCAATTGAAAACCTGGGTGAAGCCTCTTCTACGCCGAATAATTTGGAATCAGCTGTTTCACTCTCTTATGGCGAGTTATACGTCAAGGATAATCAGATTTATGAAAATAAAATACCGGGCTTTGACTTGCCACTGAATGTTAAAACGCAAACGATAAATTATTACGAGGTAGCAAGGAAAATGCCTCTTGATGCTGGTCTGGACAATCTTAATACTAACGGCTATGCATTTGTGCCATCAACTAAGGCTGAGGTTAAGAATTTTTACTCAGCCTACCAGGATTTGATAAAAAATAATGTACCTCAATTATTGACGACTGACTTTCTATTATATGATTTTGAGAATCACCTCAAAGAAATATATTCAGATATTAAGACTCAGGTTTTTTATAAAGATATTTGGGCGATAAACAAAAAAATGTTTGATATTGCCAATAATCGTTACATTGTTGCAAAAAAAAATAGTACCAACCCGAACGATATATTAGTTGAAGCAGAAAGGCTTGAAGCAGCCTATTTTGCGGTGCCATTAATGTTGCTAACGCCTAGGGGTCGGCAAATAAATGACAAATCAACCATAAATCCTGATTTATTTTCACCCAAAGAGGTTAAGGATTTCAGTTTTATATTGCCTGACTATCTAAGGGATGACGTTAATAAGGAGGTGGCCTTAATTTTATCGGCTAGTAAGATCAGCAAATCACCAGTTATGCTTTATCAGAGAGATTATAAGTCTTTTGCCAATATTAGTCAGACTAATGCTCACTTGCTTAATTTTTCCTTGGCCATTAAATGGCATAATTCGGAGTTTCCACTTTTTGCACGTAATGATACCTGTGTAAATTGCACTCTCGATGAAAATGATTGGTTGGTTAATTTTGTTGCCGCCAATTTAATTGCTACGGATTTTAAGTCAGCTGAGGATCTCAGAGATATTTGGGCGAGAATATATAAAATTTCCTCCTTTTTTGAAGGCTTAAGAAAAGAGCTTACCTATAAGCAATATGTTGATGCTTTAAATGAAAAAGAGGGTAGTGATTATTCATTGGATATTTTATTTTCATCTGAAAAATCAGTTGATGACAAGATGCAAAAAGCCAAAGAGCTGCGTGACTTTATAGTATCTAAGTATTCATTTAATTCTCTTGAGGGTGGTTATGATAGGGCTAACGCAGTGTCAATGCCATTAATCGGTATGAGAATGCTTCAGGAGTCATATTGGCCAGATGACCATATTTTTGGTAAATTCTCTCAACCAGTCGTTGGTAAATATTCAGGTCCAGCCAAACTGCCATATGAAAAAAATAAATATAAACTTTTTACAGCTTGTTCTCCTAATTCGCGTGAATTTATTCGTTGTAGGCCAATGGCCAGGGATTTGTTAAATATCATTTCACCGATAACTAATGATGAGGTCTTTAGTGCTAATACTCAATTTGATAATTATGACACCTCTTTGATGGAGCTGACTGACATAGTAAATCAATTCAATAACGACAGCTGGCATGAAAATATATATTGGACATTATTAAATGTTTCCAAAAACAGTATTATTGGAGTAGAGGAAAAAACCTCGCCAATGAATACCACTAGCATTAAGTGGTCAGAAAGAAATAATAATTCTATTCTGGGTAGCTGGGTGAATTTAAAAACAGAGCCTGATAAATACGAAATTTCCTTAAAGCAGGAGATTGGTTTGACTGGTTCAGCCGCACCTAACGTTTTTATTGAACCTAATCCCGTTCTAATTGGCGATTTATTAGCCAATGCAAAAATGGTCAATACGATGCTTGAAAAATTAAACATTACCAATGATGTGCAATATTCAAACAAAAAATTAACTGAATTGATTGATAATCTCACAAAAATTCAATTTATTTTAACTAAACAATTGTCAGGTGAAAAAATTGCCGAATATGAACAATTGGACATGTTAAACATTATTGGACGCTACACAGTCACAAATAATTCAAAAAAATCTGTTCGATATGCCTATAAGAATATGTCGATGATCGAAAAAATTGACGGTATTCGCTTTGTGGTTGGGGTTTATGCTGCACCGGAAGGAAAAATTTTAGTAGCTGGTCCGGTTTTTAATTACACCGAGACAAATTAGTAATTTTACTTGCGTTTAAAATAATTAAGTGCCAAATTATTGGCACTTTTTTATTTAATTTTAGCCAATAAAAAATAAATATTTAGCACTCTTGACATGAGAGTGCTAAGCGTAATATAATTATTATATATGGATCAGAGAAGTGAAAAAATTTTATCAGCAATACTCAAAGAGTATCTCAAAACAGCACAACCAGTTGGCTCTACGGTCTTAGTTAGTAAATATAAACTTGGCATCTCATCAGCTACGGTAAGAAATGCAATGAACGAACTAGAGGAAAACGGTTATATTGTTCAGCCGCATACATCGTCTGGTCGCATCCCTACAGCCCTTGCCTATAAAAGTTTTTTGAGCGACCTAACTTCAGTAAAAATCGCGGCAAAGCCATTTGTAACTCAACTAAGCGATGATTTGGAATTGGATTTTAAAAATTTGGCAAGAGAGGTGGCGGAAAGTACTGGCTTATCGGTTTTCTGGGCTATAAATAAAAGAAATTTTTTCCATACAGGCATTTCAAATTTATTAACCCAACCAGAGTTTATTCAGACAAATCTGATCTATAATATTTCAGCGATGATTGATGCAATGGAGTTAATTATAGAGAAGAAATTTGAGGCATTTTCAGATGGTTTGCAGGTTTTAATCGGTGAGGATAATCCATTTAGTCCATTGTGCAGTTCTTTGATTTTAAAGTATAAGATTAGTGGCCTAAGTGGCCTGGTCGGCATAATCGGACCGTTGAGAATGAATTATGAATCAAGTTTAGCAGTAATGAAATTAATTGAAGAGAAAATTAAATATTATGACAAAAGATAAAAAAGACAACAACCTCCATGAAAATGAGGTAAATGAGGTGACAGATAATATTATTCATGAAGAATCGATTAAAACAATAAATCCAGAAGAAGCTAGCGTTGATTATCAGGCTAAATATGCCAGAGCATTGGCCGATTATCAAAATTTACTGCGACAAACAGTCAAGGAGAAGGAAGATTTTCAAAGATTTGCAAATGAAAATATGGTCCTGGGTATATTGCCAGTATATGATAATTTAAAAATTTCAATGAAACATATCGATACGGCTGCTGAAAAAAGCGGTTGGGCAGATGGTATTGGATATGTTGTAAAGCAGTTTGCGGACTTTTTTGAGTCTATCGGGGTTAAGGAAATTAAAACCGCCGGACATAAATTTGATCATAATAAAATGGAGGCTGTTTCCGAGGTTGCAACTGACGATAAAAAATTAGTTCACCATGTTTGTGAGGAATTAACAGCTGGTTATGAATTAAAAGGAAGGGTTATTCGGGCGGCCAGGGTAAGTGTTTATAAAATTAACGAATAAATATATGTCTTTAATTAAATGGTCACCAGTATTTGAATCATTGAATGACATGGAAAAAGTTTTTGGTGAATACTCGCCCAGTCAAGGTCGATCAGAAAATAGCTTTATGCCAGCCATAGATATGTATGAAGATTCAAAAAATGTAATTATTGAAACAGAGCTCATTGGTATAAATCCAGAGAATGTCGAGGTTTCAATAAATAATAATCTCGTCACTATAAAAGGTGAGAGCGAAAAGAAAAGCGAAGTGGAGGATAAAAATTATTATCGAAAAGAAATAAAGAGAGGGGCATTTTATCGAACGATTCAATTGCCTGGCTCAGTATTAACCGACAGTGCAGTGGCATCGGTCGATAAAGGAGTTTTGAAAATTTCAATTCCGAAAAAAAATGAGACGAATGCTAAGATCTTAAAAATCAAAGTAAATAACGAATAATATAAACATTGTCGCTTGTAAGGACTACGCGAAACCTTCGTTCAATTGGTTAAAGATACTCCTCGATAGTCAATTACTTATTGAGGCTCGTGTGGTCCTTATAGGTGACAATAATAGCTAATAAATTAAATTAATAATTCATAAAAATATATGGGAAAAATACTTGGAATTGATTTGGGGACAACAAACTGTGCAATGGCCATCATGGAAGGTGGACAGCCAAAAATTTTAGAAAATGCAGAGGGTAATAGAACAACGCCGTCGATTGTAGCTATTTCCAAGTCTGGTGAGCGATTAGTAGGTTTATCTGCAAAAAGACAAGCCGTTACCAATCCGGAAAATACAGTTTTTGAGGTAAAGCGCTTGATTGGTCGCCGTTTTCATGATTCGGAAATTCAACGAGACATGAGTATTATGCCTTTTAAAATTACTCATGCAGGCGAGATCGTAAAAATTAAAATGAGTGATGGAGAATACACACCACAGGAGGTGTCGGCAATGATCCTTTCTAAATTAAAGGCAGATGCTGAAGCCAAGATTGGTGAAAAAATTACCGAAGCCATTATTACTGTACCGGCTTATTTTGATGATGCTCAACGACAGGCCACAAAAGATGCTGGTAAAATTGCTGGCTTGGATGTAAAGCGTATAATTAATGAACCAACAGCGGCGGCACTGGCTTATGGATTTGATAAAAAAGTTGGTCAAACGATAGCAGTCTATGATTTGGGTGGTGGTACATTTGATGTTTCAATTCTAGAGATTTCTGAAGGGACGGTGGAGGTTAAATCTACAAATGGTGATACACATCTAGGTGGTGCTGATTTTGATCAGCGAATTATTGCCTGGATTCTTGAGGAATTCAAAAAAGATCAAGGAATTGATTTAAGTAAAGACGCTTTGTCATTGCAACGCATTAAAGAGGCTGCTGAAAAAGCCAAAATGGAATTATCAAGTGCCACAGAGACAGAAATAAATCAACCGTTTATTACTTCTGACGCAAATGGCCCAAAGCATTTGGTAATGAAATTAACGCGAGTAAAATTGGAACAATTGGTCATGGATTTGGTTGAGAAAACACTTGAGCCGACAAAGAGTGCTTTAAAAGACGCTGGTGTTGAGGTTTCAGCTATAAATGAAGTCTTGATGGTAGGTGGTATGACTCGCATGCCGATTGTTTTGGCAAAAGTTAAAGAGTTCTTTGGCAAGGAGCCTCATCAAGGTGTGAATCCTGACGAAGTTGTAGCCCTTGGTGCGGCTGTTCAGGCAGGTGTTTTGCAAGGAGACGTTAAAGATGTTCTATTGCTTGATGTTACGCCGTTAACTTTGGGTATAGAAACTATGGGCGGCGTAGCTACGGCCTTAATAGATAGAAATACGACGATCCCAACTTCAAAGTCACAAATCTTTTCGACCGCGGCTGATAATCAGCCAGGAGTTGAGATTAATATCGTTCAGGGTGAGCGACCAATGGCAGCAGACAACAAGTCGCTAGGCAGATTTATGTTAGATGGTATTCCGCCAGCACCGAGAGGTGTACCGCAGGTGGAGGTCACATTCGATCTTGATGTCAATGGTATTTTGAATGTAAGTGCAAAGGATAAAGCCACGGGTAAGGAACAAAAAATTACTATCACTGCTTCTTCTGGTTTGTCAAAAGAAGAGGTTGAAAGAATGCAAAAGGAGGCTGAGTTGCATGCCGATGAAGATAAAAAGAAGAAGGAGGAGGCAGAAGTTATCAATCAGGCTGATGGTGTGATATTCCAAACTGAAAAATTGATAAAAGAATCAGGTGAAAAGATTAAACCCGAAGATAAATCTGAGTTAGAGTTAAAATTAGAGGCTCTTAAAAAGGCCAAGGATTCAAAGAATATCGACGATACAAAAAAGGAGATGGAAGCACTAATGGAAGTTGCTCAAAAAGTTGGAGCAGCCATGTATCAGCAATCGTCTGATGAGACTAAAAATGAGCAGACACAAGCCACTGATCAGAAAAAAGATGATAGTCCAGTCGAGGGTGAGATTGTGAGTTAGATTCGTTTTAAATTACCGGAGATTAGTTTCCGGTAATTGATAAAAATATTTAACTTTTTTAGCCATAAACATGCCTCAAACAAATGAAATAAAAATTTCCGATAATTTCGCTGGAGCTGAATATACGAACATGGCTCAATTTAATCACAATAAAGAAGAGTTTCAGCTCGTTCTTTTCAATATTGCAGCAGGCACTGGCCGAGTGGTTGCAAAGACCGTTACAACTCCAAGTCATTTCAAGCGCATGGTTTTGGCTATGTCTGACAACTTAAAAAAGTATGAGGAAACATTTGGTGCCATTGACGAAAACAAAGATGTTCACAAGAATATCGGTTTTAAAGCGTAGTTTATAAAATAAATATTCATATAAATGTCAAAAGATTATTACAAATCACTTAATGTAGATAAAAATGCCTCGCAAGATGAAATAAAAAAAGCCTTTAGAAAACTAGCTCATGAACACCATCCAGATAAGGCTGGAGGCAATGAGGCGAAATTTAAGGAAATCAATGAGGCTTATCAAATATTGGGTGATACCAAGAAGCGAGCCCAGTATGATCAATTCGGTTCAAATTTTGACCAAGGCGGCATGGGCGGAGGTTTTCAAAATGGTTTTAACGGTCAAAATTTTAATTTTAACATGGATGATCTGGGTGAGATGTTTGGTGGCTTTGGTGATGTTTTTGGCTTTGGTGATAACGGTAGACAACGAGCTCGTAATAGCCAGGGGCATGATATACAAGTTGCAGTTACTATAGATTTTTTGGAGGCAATTTTTGGTGTTGAAAAGGAATTGCAATTAAATAAAACTAATCAATGCTCATCATGTCACGGTAATGGCGCAGAGCCAGGTACAAATATTGAGAGTTGTGATGGCTGCAAGGGAACTGGACGAGTTATAAAAGTTCAACGAACAATTTTAGGCAATATTCAAGTACAAGCTACGTGTGATAAATGTCATGGCGAGGGCAAAATTTATAAGGACAAGTGTAAGAAATGTGGTGGTGGCGGTGTAGTTAAAGAGTTGCAAAACATTAAAGTCAAAATCCCTGCCGGGATAGATGATGGTCAATCAATTCGACTTAATGGACAAGGTGAAGCGGGACAAAAAGGCGGTCGGTCTGGCGATCTTTATTTGCAAGTCCGGGTGCACTCTAATCGCGATTTTAAGCGAGATGGCTTTAATATACATTCTGAGATTCAGATTGGTTTTACTCAGGCAGCACTCGGCACGAAGGTTTTAATAAAAACCGTCGACGGTGAAGTGACTTTAAAAATTCCCGAAGGTACACAGTCTGGTAAAACCTACGTACTTAGAGATCATGGCGTGCCAAAGCTTCAAGGCAGAGGACGTGGAGATCATTTGGTTAAAGTGACAGTCGTTACCCCCACCAGCTTGACCAGACAACAAAGAAAAATTTTGGAAGAGCTTGGTATCTAATAAATCAATGACTATGACAAATTTTGAAAATAAAAACTTGATTTCAAGGAATGAACACGTCTATGGCGAGAACATTGATTTTGATGTTGAATTTTTATTAAAGAAATTTTGGTCGCAGGAGCTTACAAAGGAGGAAAGGATTGGTTGCAAGAATGGTTCAATGACGATTAATCCATATGTAATTTCTTGGGTTATGGCCGAGCATTTTCATTTAACAGGTCAAGTATTGGAACAAAGTGATATTTGTAAGTTAGTGCGCAAGCATTTACTCAGTCATAAAATTAAATTCGATGAAGGAATTTTTTCTGATATTATTAATTATGACCAATCAAATGTGATTGGTTCAACCTTTATCCAGCATGATAATAAAAAAGACATAAATAATTCACGAAATAATTTAAATAAAAATTGGAGCACTTTTATCTCAAGGGCACATCCAGAAAATAATAAACAAGATGAATAAAAATAAATATCTTTTGCCTGTAATTCTACTAGTAATAGTTTCGAGTGCTTATTTTTTACCTGCCAAAACATCAGTTTTGAATTTTGATGAACAAGAGGCAACAGTTAGGGCAATAAAAAGGGTTTCACCAGCCGTGGTGAGTATCAATATTTACGTGAAAAATATGGCCAACTCCTCAATGGCCACTGGATCACCTAAGGCTGAACTAAATATCGGCTCAGGTACCGGTTTTATTATTTCTGCAGATGGCTTAATCATTACAAATAAACATGTGGTTAGCTTGGGTGATGGTCAGAATGCCTCATATCGGGTTACCATGTCTAATGGTAAAAGTCAGTATGCGATGTTGATCGGTAAGGACCCGATTAATGATTTAGCGCTTCTGAAAATATTTGATAAAAACTTGCCTTACGTTGAACTTGGAGACAGTGATAAATTGCCACTTGGTACGAGTGTAATCGCCATCGGTAACGCTCAAGGTGTATATCAAAATACAGCAACCAAGGGTATAATTTCTGGTGTTAATAGGGATATTGTTGCCTCTGATGGTCAAGGCAATACTGAGAGCCTGGTTAATGTCTTACAGACTGACGCACAAATTAATTTAGGAAATTCTGGTGGACCTTTAATCGATTTGAACGGTCGGCTCGTTGGTGTAAATGTTGCTATGGATGCCGAAGCTCAGTCGATAGGTTTTGCTATTCCTGTAAATGATGTTAAACCGGTAATAGCAAGTGCCAAAGAAAATGGCTACATTGTTCGTCCAAGGCTTGGTGTGAAATATTTAACCATTAACCAGGATATATCAGAGACTTATAATTTAGGTCAAAAAGAGGGCGCCTGGTTGCATGCAACCGGGCAAAATTCAAGCATTACGGATGGATCGCCTGCTGCAAAGGCTGGTTTAATGGACAATGATATTATTATTAAAGTTGACGATATCAGTCTTAATCAACAAAAAACCTTAGTTAGTTTGCTTCAAAAGTATAAGCCAGGTCAAAAACTAAAGATGCAAGTCTGGCGCTCAAATAAATTTTTAGATATTAATGTAACGCTTGATAAACATCCGGCTCAATAGTATTGTGTTGAGGTAAAATATGTTTTCTTGCTTGATATAATTTTTTTTAGTAAGATAGTGTGTATAACTTTTAATTAAAATATCTATGATTGAGGTTAAAGATCTGGAAAAGAAGATAGGTGAAAATGTTATTTTAGATAAAATAAGTTTCACCGTTAATAAAGGGGAGATTGTGGGCTTTTTAGGGCCAAATGGTGCCGGAAAATCAACGACCATGAAGATTATTACGACATTTTGGACACAAAATGCTGGTGAAATTATAATTGATGGCCTTGATGGTTTAGTTGAGCCTATTAAGGTTCGGCGTAAAATTGGCTATTTACCTGAAAACGTTCCTTTATATGAAGATATGTTGGTTTCAGAATATTTGACTTTTGTGGCTGAAACAAGATCAATCCCAAAAATTGAGATCAGGGAAAAAGTTTTATTGGCAGCTCATAAATGCGGGCTTGAAAAAGTTTTGAATCGACCGATAGACGAATTGTCTAAAGGTTTTAGACAGAGGGTTGGTTTAGCTCAAGCCATAATTCACGATCCTGAAATTTTAATCCTGGATGAGCCGACAACTGGCCTCGATCCGAATCAAATTGTAGAAATTCGTGAAGTTATCAAAAATTTGGGTAAAGAAAAGACGGTAATATTTTCAACGCATATATTATCTGAAGTTAGTGCTACGTGTGATCGAGTTATTATTATTAATAATGGTAAAATTGTGGGCGAGGGAACACCCGCAGATTTAGCTGCGCGTGCTGCCAATAAAGAGTTGTTGTATGTGAAGTTAAAAGGGGTTAAGGAAGTAATAGAGAATAAATTGAAAAATTTGGCAAATGTGGAAGCTCTAAAATTAGTAGATACTGATTCCGTGGATGTGTTCGGCTACACAATTGAATCAAAAGAAAATATTGACATTCGACCTGAGCTGACAAGATTGATTTTGGATTCTGGCTGGGCGTTACTTGAGATTAACAAGAAAACGGTTAGCCTTGAGGATGTCTTTAGAGAATTAACCAAATAATATTATGAACAAGCAATATTTAGAAACTTTGTATGCGCTGGGAAAAAAAGAACTACTCAGTTATTTTAATTCGCCAATCGCCTATATTTTTATTTCTGGTTTTTTGATAATTGGCAACTGGTTGTTTTTTAATTCTTTTTTCTTGATCGGCCAGGTTAGTATGCGAAATTATTTCTCAATTTTGCCCTGGATGTTCTTGTTTTTAGCTCCAGCAATTACGATGCGTTTGTGGGCTGAAGAAAAAAAATCCGGTACAATCGAATTCTTACTAACCTTGCCAGTTACAGACTGGCAAGTGGTTTTAGCAAAATTCTTAAGTGCGCTAGTTTTTTTGTCAATTGCCCTCTTGTTGACGTTGACAATTCCGTTTAGTATCAGCAGCTATGGCAGTCTTGATTGGGGTGTAATTATTGGTAGTTATGTTGGCTCAATCTTTATGGCTGGTGCATATTTATCACTTGGCTTATTTATATCCGCATTAACTAAAAACCAGATCATAGCTTTTGTAATTGGCTTGTCGGCTTGTTTTGGCTTCTTTATAGTTGGTGCAGATTTTGTGGTCATGACTGCACCTAAATCATTGGCCCCCGTCATGAGCTTTCTGGGACTTTCTAGTCACTTTGGTAACATATCAAAAGGTGTTATAGATTCAAAAGATATTATTTATTATTTGTCATTCATCTTTATTTTTTTATGGCTAAATGCCAAGGTGATTGCTAATCGTTCATGGAAATAAATATATGAATTATAAATTTACTAAATTTCAACAGGAGGCCAGTTTCGGCACGACAGTTGCTTTGGTGTTGGCAATTGCGATCGTTCTTAACTTCATTTCTTATCAGCTATTCGTCAGATATGATTTAACTAAAAATAAGGATTATTCAATCTCCCAGGCAAGTAAGCAAACAATAGGGAATTTGGATGATGTTGTTAATATTAAGGCCTATTTTTCGCAAAATGCACCAGCTCAATACTCACAATTAAGACAAGAGGTTGGTGATTTGCTGGATGAATACCAAAATTACTCCAAAGGTAATATTAGGTATGAAATGATCGATCCAACGAAGGATGATGAGCTGAAAATGCAGCTAAGATCACTTGGCATTCCTGAGGTTCAGTTTAATGTCATGGAAAAGGACAAATACCAAGTGGTTAATGGCTATATGGGCATTGTCATTACTTATGGTGATAAAAATGAAGTTTTGCCCGTAGTGCAAGATACCAATAATTTTGAATATCAGTTGACTTCAAAAATTATCAAACTGACTTCAAAGGTTCAACCAGTGCTTGGAATCGTAACTAGCAATAAAACCTTGAGTGCCGAATCAGAGATAAAAAATGCAATCGAATCTTTGCGTGGCCTTTACGAGATTCAAGATATCGATCTATCAAAATCAAAAGTTATTGATGATAAAATTAAAACTTTGTTGATTTTAGGTCCGCGTGAAAAATTTTTTGACTCGCAGTTAAAGCAGGTAGACGCCTTTATTGTTAAAGGTGGTTCGGCAATTTTTATGGTGGATGGCGTAAAGGTGGAGGGTGGATTGCAAGCCTCAGTAAACGATACCGGTCTCAATAAGTTGCTAGAAAAATATGGTATTAAGATAAATTCTAATCTAGTACTTGATAGTTCGGCGGGCATTGCTTCCTTTAATCAGGGCTTTATGACGTTTAATCTGCAATATCCATTTTGGCCAAAAATTACAAAAACTGGCTTTGCAGCTAGTAATCCTGCGGTTAGCAAGCTTGAATCTGTGACCTTGCCATGGGCTAGTTCAATTGATATTAACAAGGAAGTGGTGTCTAAGACCACTGCAATCACTGAATTGATCAAATCTAGTCCAAAATCCTGGACTCAGACTGATAGTTTTAATCTAAATCCTCAGCAGGAATTTACACCGACTGATTCAAAGTCATATTTATTGGGCGTGATGCTAAAAGGTGATATTAAAAGCGCTTACACTAAAGAAATTGGTAAGAATAGTCGAGTTGTTGTGATTAGTGATAGTGATTTTTTGAGAGATAATTTTATGCAAGGACAAAGCGATAGCATGAATCTATTTGCCAATCTTGTAGATAGTCTTTCACTTGATGAAAGCCTAATGAGTATACGGGCTAAGGGCGTTACTAGTAGACCAATTAAGGCTGATCTGACTGATGCTGATAAAAATACAACACGATATGGAAATGTTTTTGGCATAACGCTTCTAGTGATGGCGTTTGGTGTTTACAGGTATACATCTCGTCGAAAAAAACGTGAAAATTAAATGTATATAATTAGATTTACTGCAACTTGGTGTGCTGACTGTATCGTTATGCGCTCAGTCTGGAATAAATGGCTAACCGCTATACCTTTGGTAAAAATTATTGATTATGATTTTGATGATAATGATGATTTAGCCAGGGAATATAAGGTGAAGACATTGCCTCTAGTTATGATATTCGATCAGGATAATAAGCTTGTGGCTCGACTTGAGGGTATGCAAGATTTGGACACGCTTAAAGCATTAACAAATGAATCAAAAAGCTATGAAATTAAATAAAAATTTGTCTCTACTTTTAGTTTTGATTATTTTATCTACTTTAGCTTGGGTATATCAAGGACCATTGCAAAAATGGCGACTCGAAACCTCCCAACCTAAAAACCCCTTCAAAGCCTTGAATTTTAATGATGTGGATAAAATTTCCATCAGCAAGTCAGGAAAAACCACAGATTTAGTTAAGTCAGGTGATAACTGGAAAATATCTGGGGGAGGACAATTTCTAACCTCAAAACAGCTGTCTGAACAGATTGTAGATACTATCAATAAGGCTAAAAGTGCAAGACTGGATATCTTAAGCACCAAAAAGACCAGACAAGCTGAGTTGGGCCTTGCCAATGAAGCTACTCAGGTTAAATTTTTGAAGGATAAGGACGAAAAATTAAAAATTAAACTAGCGGCGGCAACCGATTATACGAGTTCATTGGTAGCTTTTGAAGGTGATGATGCTACTTATAAAATTAGTGTTTCAGACTTGTTTAATTTATTTAATCAAGCTGAATGGCGAGATTTATCAATTTTCTCTCTAGCTGGAAAATCGCCAAACTATTTACGATTGCAAATGTCAGGTCGGGAAATTAAGCTAACACCGAAGGATAAGGACTGGGTGGATGGCAAATCGCTTTATACTGGAGCTTCAGTTAAAAGCATTACAGACTCATTACTCACTTTATCGGCTGTTTCTATACCGAGTCAAGATTTTAAAATTGCTGGTCTAGAGAAGCCCACCGTTATTGTGCAGTTTAAAGGTGTAGATTTTGACAAGACTCTGATGATTGGCAAAAAACATGATACAAATTATTTTGCCAAGACAAGCGATAGTGATAATTTATACTTGATATCGCAATCAATAGTTGACCAGATTCTTACAGGCCTGAAAAAGAAATAAAAAATATATAAATAAAATCCCAGCATATGGGATTTTTTTATGTGACATGTAATTATTTTTTTGCTATAATATAGTCATATGAAATATGATTTTATTGTCATTGGTGGTGCAGTTGAGGACGTCTTAATCTATACTAATGATGGCGTGGTTATTGATAATAAGCAAGATTTGGCTAAGCCAAGGCTGCTAGGTTTTGAATATGGTGGCAAGGTTTCAGTTGACAGCGTTGAAACTTCTTTCGGCGGTGGAGCAGCCAATGTCGCAGTCGCCATAAGTCGTCTGGGTTTTAAAGTGGCCTGCATTTCAGCTGTTGGTAGAGATCAGCGTGGTCTGGAGATCATTAGTAACTTTAAGAAAAACAAGGTCTCCACTTCATTAGTCAAAGTGATAAAGGGTCAACCAACTGGCTTTTCGGCAATTATCGCTGGCAAAGATCATGAACACGTTGCTTTTCCAGTGCGCGGCGCTAATAATTTTATGCATTTGGACAAATCGGATGTCAGGGCTCTAAAGGCTTCAAAGTGGATCTATCTAACCTCTTTATCCGGTGAGTGGCGTGAAATATTAGATAAAATTTTTTTAAACGACTCGGCTAAAATTGCCTGGAATCCTGGACAGCTACAGTTAAAGGCGGGGTTAATTGCTCTAAGACCTTACCTCGAGAAAACTGAACTGTTAATGCTTAATCTAGACGAGTCTGTTGAACTGCTACTTACCAATAAAAAAAATAAAAAATATTTGAAAAAAATTTCAATCGAAGTTTTGGGTAGTGAGTTATTAAAATTTGGACCAAAGAGGGTTTTAATTACAGACGGTGCAAATGGTGCTTTAGCGATGTCGCGCAGCCTAACAGAACAATTTAAACCAGAACCAATAAGTAATGTCATAAATACATTGGGCATGGGTGACTCGTTCGGTGCTTCTTTTGTCTCTGGTTTGGAGCTTTATAATGGTGATGTAATACAATCACTTAAACTTGCTGGTTTAAATGCAAGTCGGGTAGCCAAAAGTCATGGTGCTCAACCAGGTTTATTATTTAAAAAAGAAATTCATGAAAAAAAATAAGTCTATATCAGTTCCGATCGAGGCCTCGGCCAGGCATATTCATTTATGTCAGCATGCCATTGATAAATTATTTGGTAAAAACTATCAATTAACGCCATTGCGCCAATTATCACAACCTCATGAGTTTGCTTGCAAGGAGACTTTGAAAATTAAATCAAAAATGGGTGAATTTGATAATGTGCGGATACTTGGTCCGGTCAGGGAATATTGCCAGGTTGAAATTTCTGCTACTGATGCGCGGAGGCTCGACCTAAATCCGCCAGTTCACGAAAGTGGCGATGCCGACCATACGCTTGGAATTACAGTTATTGGACCCAAAGGTACTGTAAAGCTCAAACGAGGCGTTATCTTGGCTTGGAGACATATTCATGCCTCGACCGATCAAGCAGAAAAATATAATTTAAAGCATGGAGAGATGGTTAGTGTTAAAATAGCTGGTCCGCGTGAATTAATTTTTGCTAATGTTGAAATTAAAGTTAATGACGCATTTGACTGGCATATGCATATCGACACTGATGAAGCGAATGCTTGTGGTTTAAATTCTGAAAATAATACTGGTCAAGTATTGCTCTAATATGTCAAATATCTTAGTTTTAAATTCAGGATCAACCTCGATAAAATATGCACTTTATGATAATCAGCTTAATGAATTGGTCAGAAATCAAGTCGAGCATGTGAGTGATTATCAGGATGCTTTGAAGACCATTCTTCGTAGCAACATTCATTACGGTGAAATTGGGACTATTGGCCATCGTGTAGTGCATGGCGGGGTAAAATTTACTGGGGCCTTAGAAGTTACTTCTCAAAATTTATTAGAAATTAAACAGCTTGAAAGTTTGGCTCCGTTGCACAATCCACATAATATCGCTGGCATCGAGGCGGCAATGCATTTTTTACCGGCGACTCATCAGGTTGCCGTCTTTGATACTTCTTTTTATTCGTCCATGCCTCATAGCTCTAGGATTTATGCTTTACCGCAAGACTTAGCCTCGCAACATGGCTTGTATAGATTTGGTTTTCATGGTTTGTCGCATGAGTATGTTATGGAGCAGGCCGCACTTGAACTTCAAGAACGTACGGAAAAACTATCTATAATATCGCTTCATTTGGGCGGTGGTGCATCGGTTACTGCCATTAAAAATGGTAAGCCTATCGATACTTCAATGGGTTATTCGCCTAATGAGGGTCTGGTTATGCTTTCACGCTCAGGTGATATTGACTCCAATTTAGTGCTTGATTTATTCAGTATGTTGCCGGGCGAAATTAATCACGACAAAGTTGAATCGATAAGGGGATTACTAAATAAGCAATCTGGCATCAAAGGTATGACTGGCATAGATGACTTTAAGATGTTGCTTCGTGAATACTCCTTGGGTAATGAAGAAACGCGTGAAATTTTTAATTTCTATATTCAAAGAATTATCAAATATATTGGTGCATATCACTGTTTACTTGAGGGCAAAGTCTCAGCCATTGTCTTGACTGGAAGTATCGGTTCTGGCTTGCCTATTACTAAGGAGGTATTAGCCTCAAAAATTAGACATTTGAATGTGCCTATATTGACGATTAAAACAAATGAAGAATTCATGATAGCCAAAAAAATTAAAACGGTTTCATTGAAATGATAAGAAAATTTCTAGGAATAAAAATTAATACAATCGCAGCAGCAGCACTTGTTGTTTCAGTCTCTTCGCTAGTCTCCAGATTGCTTGGCATATTGCGGGATCGGCTATTGGCTGGCCAATTTGGCGCTGGAGATAGCCTAGATGTTTATTATGCTGCATTTAGATTACCTGATTTTATATTCAATCTGATTGTCTTAGGTGCTCTGTCAGCTGGATTTATTCCGGTTTTTTCTAAATTGTTATTATCAGAAAAAGATAAACAAAGCGAGTCGTGGTTATTGGTTAATAACGTAATGAATCTCGTTGGCTTGGCTTTATTGATTATCTCTATGTTGGCCATTGCTTTTGCTTCGCCACTGGCAAAAATTATTTCACCTGGCTTTGATCTTGAAAAACAAGCTGCTGTTGCCACCTTAACGCGAATAATGTTTATTTCCCCTTTGCTTTTGGGGCTTTCAAGTGTAGTGAGCGGCGTCTTGCAGTCATATAAAAGTTTTATTGCATATTCATTTTCACCGTTAATGTATAATTTAGGGATAATTTTCGGCATTTTATATTTGGTGCCGATTTTTGGTATAACTGGTTTGGCCTGGGGGGTGGTAATAGGGGCCTGTTTGCATCTATTGATTCAATTGCCACCATTGTATTATCTTGGCTTCAAGTACCAGTTTTATCTGAATTTAAAAAATGCTCATTTGATTCAGATTTTGAAAATGATGGTACCTCGGACTCTATCGCTGGCAGTGTCGCAATTAAATTTATTAGCCAGTACTGCTATTGCCTCGACATTAATTACTGGTTCATTGGCTATCTTTAATTTTGCCAATAATTTACAATTCTTTCCCATCGGCATATTTGCTATATCATTTGCCACGGCGGCTTTTCCAACTTTATCCAGGCATGCAAATGATGATGAAAAGTTGTCATTATATTTTTCTAGAGTGTCAAGTCAGATTCTGTTTTTTATTATTCCCTCGGCCGTTTTTTTGTTCGTTATTAAAAATAATTTAACACATGTTATCTTGGGTGGCGGGTTGTTCTCGGAACGTGATCTGCAGATTACTAATAGTGTTTTTTCGATCTTTTTAATTTCTCTTTTTGCTCAGGCGCTCATACCGCTTTTGGTACGCGTTTTTTATGCTAGGGAAAATAGCCGTACGCCTTTGTATATAAGTTTGTTTGCAGTTTTGATTGATATATCATTTTCACTGATTTTATCTAAAATTTATGGTGTATTTGGTATCGCCATGGCTTTTACGATTTCCAGTATCGTAAATTTTATTTGTCTTGTAGTCGTGTTAAAGATTCAGCTCAAGGTATTAAACGGATATTATATTCTTACCTCAGCCTATAAAGCTTTGGTCGCCTCAATATTGGCGGGCTTACTAATGTTTTATGTCTTAAATTTTTTAAATAACATTGTAAATTATTTAATAGCAGGAACAATTGCAGCTATGATTGGCGCGGTACTTTATCTCTTTATTACCTATCTGTTAAAGTCGCGAGAATGTGTAGCGATTATTTTTAATATTCGCTCAAAAATATTAAAATC
>JBAWWA010000022.1:0-21641 GCA_037146995.1 bacterium | reverse complement strand
GAAAAATTATCCTGAGTGCTTTTGAGCCAGAGGAAAATTTTACCAGCGGTTGGTGGGGGCGGTGTGCAAGCCATTAAGTACTGCGCCAAAAATTGTAAAAGAATCCAAAGTACGAAGTCAAAGCTGAGTGCTAGTGGCGTTGCGAAGAGTAAAACAATAATACTAGTTACTCTTGGTCGGATGTCAGAAATTGAAAGCGGGTTGAGCATGGGCTTGCCTTCGTCTTGTTTTTTTTGCAGCAAAGTTTCAATGGTGTCGATGATTTTTAAATCAACCGCCGAGCTCAAACCAGCTACAAGGAACATGCCAATATAGTATAGTGGTGGCTTTGAGCTCCAAAAAATGGCCCAACTAATGAAAGGAATCGGTGCTAGTGTAGTAAATATTTTGGCCAGTGAAAAACAATTTTTACCAAAAAATTTTTGATAAAAATTAGTTACTACCTGGAAAAAATGCAAAATTACCCGATCCGCTAAGATTAAATTGCTGATAATTTTTGACATGTCCAACGCCTCCTTGAATTTTGGTTGGTGTTTAAAGGTGCAGATATTTAGAATAATACAGAAATACTAAATCGTCAATGTGTGGTATGATAAATAAAAGTATTAAAGTCTTAAACTTAAATTATGACAAAAAATCAAGTAAAATTAGGCATTTATGTTAGTTTAGGATTAATAATGTCTGTTTTTACTTTTTTAAATATGAATTTTCTTGCCCCAAAAACAGTGATTTGGGAGCGAAATCAAAATCTTGAAATTTTAAAAGATAAAACAGTAGTTACGCCCAATGCTCAGATAAATAACTCATCTATTCCTTTGAGTATTGCTAGTTCTTCGTCTGGTGTGCGGCTGTTATTTTTTGGTGATCTAATGCTTGATCGTTGGGTGCGTCAGTTAATTGACAAAAATGGTCTTGATTCGATATTTGATGGTCTTAGTCAGGATGAGGGCAGTTTTTTTAAAAATTATGATTTTGTCGGTGCCAATCTTGAAGGGGTTGTGACCGATAAGGGCAATCATTATTCGCCCGTATATGCCAATGACTTCGCTTTTAGACCAGAAGATGTTAGGGGACTCAGTAAATATAATTTTAATATCTTTAACGTGGCCAATAACCATGTTACCGATCAGGGCGTAAAGGCGGAAGTACAAAGTCGAAAAAAATTGATCGAGCTGGGCTTTGCAAATTTTGGTTGTCATGACCGGTTAGTAGGTGATTGTAGCAGTCTAATTACTCACACAGGTTCAACCACAATCTCTTGGCTGGGTTTTAGTCAGGTCTATGGCGTCCTTGACCAGGCTGCAGTGGTTCAGCAAATAACTAAGGCAAAAAAACTGGCTGATTTTGTTGTGGTTAATATTCATTGGGGCAGTGAGTATCAAGCCAAATTTAATCAGACACAGCAGCGATTAGGTCACGCCATGGTGGAGGCGGGGGCAGACGTAGTCATTGGTCATCATCCGCATGTTGTTCAGGGGGTAGAAAAATACCAAAATCGTCTAATTTTTTACTCGCTCGGCAATTTTATCTTTGACCAATATTTTTCTACTAAAACCCAGCAAGGCCTAGCCCTAGGCATTATATTGAATAATGAAAAACTGGCAATAGATATTTATCCGCTTGCTTTAGGTAGAACTTCGCCAAGACAAATACAAGGCGTAGCCAAACAGCGAGCCTTTAATGAACTCGCCAATATTTCGGCCGAGGATGATACACTGCGCTCTCAAATAAAAAATGGAAAAATAGTTATATCCAATATCGTTAAATAGTGTTATAATCAAAATATATTATTAGCTTTAAATATGGCCAAGGAACCGCAGATAAATTTAAAAGAAATCGCCATTCCAACTATTTCAAATGACGATCTCAAAAAACTTCTCGATGAAAATTTGCGTTTAACGCAAGAAATTCATGAGATGACGCACAAGATTAAGAGTTACATAACTTTTCAGAAATTTATGAGCTTTGTCTATATGGTGCTAATTATCGGACCAATAATCTTCTCGATATTTTATCTGCCACCGCTGCTTAAACAGGTTTTTGGGTCGTATTCAGAATTACTCAATCCAACTAATCCGAGCGCTTTACTGCAAAATGTTAATCTGGAACTTCAGAAAAATCAAAATCTTTTGAAATAATAGATTTAAAAAACACCGTACTGTCGTAGTATGGTGTTTTTATTTTTATACTTGCCCCTTGGTTTATTGTTTTGGTTTTTTTAATTAGTAATCCGTGATTTATTGAAATTAATTTTTTTCGATTGTTTCTTTGTATTCTAAGCCGTTACCTAAAATTGGGAGAATTGCGGTAAAAAAACTGTTAGCAATTTTATACTTACTGTCAGTTAAAAATTTTTCACTTTCTTTTTTGAAGTCAGTATTTAAAATATCTTTTACTTCGATAAAATAAGCTCCCTTTGTTGCGCCTATAGATCCTGGAAATAAGTTGGTTTTTATTGATTTGTCATACCCTGCTAGTTTTATTTTAGTTTCATTTTTTGATCCATGATTATACCAAAATTCAAGTTCTGAATTGGCTTTAGTTTTTAAAGATTTGATTATTTCTGGTTTACTTTTCTTCTCTTTTGTAATTATTGATTGGGAAATTAGCTTGATCGACATGATGGGAAAATATTTTTTCAAGTCTTTTGCTGAAAAAAATTCTATTGTGCATTCCATTTTTTGCTTGTTTGAGTAGCATGCCTTTTTAATAGCAGTCAAATGGTTTCTTGTAAGAGTGTTTTGAATATTTTTTATAATTTTGTCTATAGGTATTTGAATCGAATATTTGTAGTCTGGTCTGTTTACAAGTGCATTTTTTTCATTTTGTACTTGATTAAGTAAATCGCCTCTGCATTCCTTGCTGAACATAATAAGCCAGGGGAGAGACTCTATATTACCTATTGCTAGTGCTGCAGGGTACATAGTATCTTGACTGATTTCATTAAAACTGGCAGGACAGGAGACTGATTTATTTGCATACTTTATGCTCTCACTAGAAGAAGCGTATTCATTTTTATTTCCATATTCGAATTTTATTCTACATGAACTGGTGGAATTACCTTCAATTGAGTAATAAAAGGGGTTATTTTTTCTAATTATTTTTAATTTTCCGGGACTGCAGTTTATTAATTTATCACCAAAGCATTTTAGATTGTCATTTATTATTTTTTCAGATTTTTTTTCATTGAGAATTTTTTCAAAATCTTCTGTGTAGCTAAATTGACCACAATCATTTGTGGTTTGTGCCATCGTTTTGTTGGCGCTCAAAAGCAGAGTAAATGTAAAAATGAAGATCAAAAGCTGTTTCATAACTTTATATTAATGAATTAATTTTAATTTGTATTAAATATGTAATCCGTAGTTAAATCGACGTAAATTTTTAATTTTTAATGTGTTTATTCTGATCGTATCTTTTATTTAAGAAAAATCCTACTATTAGGTAATCACAAGCTTAAAGCAAATTTTTATTTTTTGTAATTTTACCTTAATTTTTATTGTCTAATTTTGTTATTATATCATTATTTCAATTGTCCTAAAAGTCGTAATTAAATGTTTAAATATAATGACTTACTATAATATATTATATTATTTTAGGTATGAAAAAATTAGTTTCTTGTTGAATGAGACTAAAATTGGCTAAAAAAATTGAAAATAATATGAGATATGTTTTTGATTTATTGTTAATTTAATAAGTGCATTTTTATTATAAAGATTTATTTGCTAGTCATTTACCAAGCAAATTGGTAATAAAAATGAGCCCATCATCTGATGAGCTCATGCTGTGTAAATTATTCAAATAAATATTTTACAACTTCAGGATCTGGGAAGTTATCGAATTTCATGCCAATAGTTAGATAATAATATTTTTATGTGATTTGGGGTTAATTTTTATCGAAACAAAATTTAGTGGTGTTTGCAATATCGCCTCCATAAATTTCAACGGTTTCACAATTTTCATTTTTGCAATCATTGTCATTAGAGCATGCTTTGTGGCACAATAGATCGCCCTCTTCATCGCCGGCTACTGGGCCACTCGGCCCCATGCCGCTATACTGTGAGTGATAACAAATATAGCCAGCATCGCAGGCCACATCATTTGCGCAAGATTTTAAAGTCGTGTTATTTGCTAAAGGTTTAGTAATTATCGAATTTTCTTGGTTGGTTGAAATAGTTTTTTTAGGGTTTTTAATAAACTTGGCTTTACTATTGCGCAATAGTACGGCCGATAATCCAATAATTGCGATCATGATTGTTGAAAAAGTGATTATAGTTTTTTTACTCATTTATTGTGTTTTATAATAAGTCTAATTTCGTGCAAATTTTTTAGTTATTTTTAATAAATCTCACTGACATTAAAATTTTTTCAAATTGTGATCTTCTTTTTGTATCATGATTGCTTAAATTTTTATTGTTTAAGACATTAAAGGAGCTAGTTTTGATGAAGTTCGTATATTTTTTATTTACAGCATCATTGTCGGTCACGGTGTAATTGTTATTTATTTTTTGGGACAAGTCGATTGGCTGAAAATTAAAAATTAGATTGGCGTAGTCGTTTTTATTTTTATTTTTTAATAAGGCTCGTGTATTAAAGATTGGAGAAGCTTCGATATTGTCATAATTAGTTGAAAGATTGAATTTATTATTGCTAAGTTGAGCGTTTTTGCACGTCACGCCGTTCTTATAGGTCAAAGGATTTTTGCAATTGAAATCAGTGCTGGTTGGCGTCTCATACAGCCAACTTTTGTAATTTTTTGTTTCCATGGATAGGCTGAATATATTTTGACTGTCCTTGTTGTTAAAAAATACGTCAATACTTTTGCCGCCCTCAAATGACTCTTTTGAGTTAGAGTTGTCTGTAATTACTTCTTTGTATGTTAAATCACTTGGGTACCTGAAGCTTATGCCTGTAATTTTATTTGTATATATTTTTGAGTCAGATGCGGTAAAGCCAGTAGTCGCCCAAGTCATTGGCGCATAGGTCACAAATGTCAAAAGAGATAACAAAACGACTTGTTTGATTTTTTTCATGTTTTTTTTGATGATATTTTTAATGCAGCACTCATATTAAAAATTCGTCTTATTTTTTGTCTAATATTTTACGTGAAGTCTTTAAAACTAACGCTCTCGGTATAAACCTGACGGAGCTAGACATGATATAATTCATAATTCCGTGTATGGCCACTGTTTTGCCTTGCATCATTGAATTGTAGCCATATTCTGCCACCTCCTTAGCTGTTGGCAATTTTTTATTCTTAAAGAGTTCGCTGTCTTCCATGGCGCCTGCTGCTTGAAAGCCAGTTTCTGTTGCCCCTGGGCATAGTGCAGTCATTGAAACGCCTGTATTACTTATCTCATTGCTGATCGCTTCAGTAAAGCTTAATACGTAGGCCTTTGTGGCGCAATAGACGGCCATAGTCGGTCCTGGTTGGAAGGCAGCTGTTGAGGCTACATTCATTATTTTGCCACTTCCTTGCCTGATCATGTCGCGAAGATAGAGTTTGGTGAATAGCGTTAAGGTGGTAATATTCAAATTGATCATTCTTAACTCTTTATCCCAGTCGGTATTAGTAAACATGCCAAAGTCGCCAAATCCTGCGTTGTTTATCAAGTAATATATCTGGATATTTTGTTTACTTGTCTCGTTATATACTTCTTGGGCCGAGTTAGTTGCGGAAAGGTCTTTAGAGATAATATAAACACTAACTTTGAATTGTTTTTCAAGCTCAGCCTTAATCTCGTCTAATTTTGCTTTGTTTCGGGCAACTAAAACCAAATCACAGCCCTTGGAGGCGTGAATTCGTGCCAACTCTAAGCCAATTCCGTTGGATGCTCCTGTTATTAAGGCGGTGTTCTTCATTTTGGATTACTTATATTGTAGTTTAATTTTATAATGAGGCATAATAGATTCGGAACAATTCGCCAACAGTAGAGCTCCGAATATTAGTGATGGCACACGATTTTGGTGAATGTCCACGTGACTCGAAAAGCTCGGTCCTGTTAAATGTCATTATAGTACAATTATCGCAAATATGACTGAAATGCACAAACGCTTAATTATCTTTAGCATGATAGCTTAGCTTTAGTAGAGTGGGGTATTAAAAAAGAGGTGAACTAATAAAGTTAACCTCCTGATTGATTATACAGTTGCAGTTATGATTGTGCCGTGGATATGGCAATCTGGTTTTTTGGTATGAATTAAGCCCAGACTAATATCTGAGAATGGTGTGCACCATTTGAAGTTGTTTAACCAAATAATTTTGCCAGCTGCATATGTGGCTGGCTTTTTTGTTTAAAAAAATTTCGAATTGAGTTACTAAATATGGCAGAGCCCTTGAGGATACTAGTTGTTAAATAATCAGAAGGGCCTGAGTCGCCAAAAAATTAGCCGTGAATTTCAAACTGATGCTCGATAAACACTCCATCTTTATAAATAAATTTTCCAGAGAAAAATCCTTTTTGGTCTAACCATTTAATGAAAATTTTGTCCGCTTCCCATAAATTCAAATCAAATAACTTATCGTCATTAATCCATTCAAGATTTCCTTCATTTGATTCTATTAATTCACCATCAAATTCAGTAATTACAAAAAGAAAGACATACCAAGTTTCTCCTTTACTAAATTGCGGAAATGTAAGTATGCCTTTTATTAAAGGGTTCTTTGCATTTAACCCACACTCTTCTTTGACTTCACGAATGATACATTCTTCAGGTGTTTCACCGTCCTCAATTTTGCCACCGAGACCATTCCATTTTCCTTTGTGCATATCGTTTTCCTTTTTGACACGGTGAAGCATGAGGGTTTTTCCATTTTTTCTAATGTAGCATAGCGTTGCGAGTTTCATATTAAAACGTGATTAACAAGTAAAAATTTTTAGCGACTTCATTTAATTGTCCAAGGCCCATTCGTCGTTTGCGGAGCACGGAACGATAGTGACTGCGCTGCGATTTTGCCTAACTCGTTAATATACGAAATAATTTCGTATAATATGCTAAATTTGGTATGTCATGCTAACTATTTAGCGTTATTTAGCAATATTGTAATTATAACCACAATAAGATAAAAATGAAAGTTGTTGTGTCGTTTTTGTGTATATGGGTTGAATTTTCTTATTTGCTATAAAAAAAATAATTGGCTAGAATTAAATAACGTTAAATGTTTTAAAATATACGTAATTGATGTTGTGATAAATTAATAAAAATGGAAAATTTACTTGAAAAAATTGAAGAACTACGGGAGAAATTGCTTGATTTGTGGCGATTACTTGATATTGATCGTCAGATTGAGGTCGTGAACGAGCTTAAAGTTGAGATGAGTGGTGCTGATTTTTGGCAGGACCGTGAACGGGCGGTCGAGGTGGGCAAGCAAGCTGAGGGCCTGGAAAAGGAGACGTTAAAGTGGCAAGAGCTCAAAACCAAGATTCGTGATTTGGAAGAGCTGGTGGCGGAAGCCAACAAGGAGTGGGATGATTCGTTGGCTGAAGACGCTTTAGCGCAATATACGGATTTGAAAAAAATCCTCGAGGGGTTTGAATTTTTAGTCTTATTTAATGGTAAATATGATCGGTCTAATGCTATTATCTCGGTTCATGCTGGGACTGGCGGGACTGATGCGCAGGACTGGGCAGAGATGCTTGAACGGATGTTTCTGCGCTTTGCTGAGCGCAAAAATTTTTCAACTGAGGTTTTGGATTTTTCTGCCGGTAATGAGGCCGGCATCAAGAGTGTGACGATCAAGATTGCTGGTCCTTGGGCTTACGGCTATCTGCGCGGCGAGGGCGGGGTGCATCGCTTGGTTAGGATATCACCTTTCGATGGTGAGGGACTGCGTCATACATCATTTGCTCTTGTAGAGGTTATCCCGGAGTTACCGGAAACGGTTGAGGTTGAGGTTTTAGCCGAGGATTTGAAGGTTGATACTTTTAGGGCCTCTGGGCCGGGTGGTCAAAATGTCAACAAAACTGAGAGCGCTATCCGTATTACACATGTGCCGACCGGCATAATTGTCAGCTGTCAAACTGAACGCTCACAACATCAAAATCGGGAAAACGCCATGAATATCTTACGCGCCAAGCTGCATCAATTGCAAGAAGCTGCGCGTTTGTCGGAGACCTCTCTCCTTAAAGGCGAGACGCAAAAGGCTGAGTGGGGCAAGCAAATCCGGTCTTACGTCATGCAGCCTTATCAAATGGTCAAAGACCATCGGACTAACTATGAAACAGCCCAGGTGCGTGAAGTCTTGGATGGTGAGCTTGAGTCTTTTATGGAGGCGTATCTCAGGGCGAATCGTAGTTAATACTCAGTTTTGTTATAAATGAGTCGTGTGTTGCAAAAATATCTCAATGCATTTTTAGTCGCTTTTATATGTGGCGTTGGCGTGGCTTCATTTTTGCCTGAAAGTTTTTTTGGTTATCAATTTTATATCTTCACAGTCGCAATTTTATTTATAATTGCGGCTGTTTTTGTTCGCTGGTATGTTGGGTCTCGTCAAAGACTGTTTGCTTTTTTTGGTTGCTTAGCTATTCTCGGTCTTGGTTTGTGGCTTTATGGTTTTAGCTTATTGGTGCCGACAATGGACCATGTTGTAAATTTTGCTGAACAAAAAATTGCCTTGTCTGGCAGGGTAGTGGCTGAGCCGGAGCTACGTCAGAATGAGAGACGATATGTGGTTAGTGATTTAAAATTTGCAGTGGGGCCTAGAAAGCTCGATGGCAATATCCTGATTGTCGCTCCTAATTATCCGGAACTATTATTTGGTGATGTAGTTAGCTTTAAATGCAGGCTTAAGCGAGCTCAAAAGATTGAGGATTTTAATTATGACCGCTATTTGGCGAAGTCTGATATATATGTCTTATGTTACCAGCCGGTTTTTGAAAAGATTAACCGTGGTGATTTTAAGACCAGAACAGAAATATTAAACTATATTTACAGTAAAATTTATTTTTATAAAAATTTAATTCGTAATTTATATATTGAAAATCTGGGTCAAAATGAGTCAAGTTTAGCTAATGGCATAATGCTTGGTGATCAAAAGATTATGGATACGACTTTGCGCCAAAATTATGCCAGTTCTGGCCTCGCACATATCATTGCAATCTCCGGCATGAACATGACCTTGATTTCTGGGTTTATCTTGCTTGTGTTGATCTGGCTCGGTTTGTGGCGACGGACGGCCTTTTACGTATCAATGATTATATTATGGGTCTATACAGCAATGATTGGCATGCCCGCCTCGGCGGTGCGGGCGAGTATTATGAGTTCGATCATTTTGGCCGGTCTGGCATTTGGCCGGCTAGCCAGTACGGAGCGAGTTATCTTGATTGTGGCGAGCTTGATGATTGCACTCAACCCTCTGATCTTGCGTGATGATATCGGCTTTCAGTTAAGTTTTATGGCATTTTTAGGGGTTGTATATTTTTATGAGCCTATACTTGAGTGGTTTCAAATCAAAGTATGGTTAAGGCGTTGGCCGAATTTTATCATCGAAGGTCTGGCTATGACTCTGGCGGCTCAAGTGCTGAGTTGGCCGATTATGATTAATAACTTTGGGCAAATCTCATTTATCTCACCGTTTGTAAATATTTTGGCGGTGCCCTTGTTGGCCCCACTAATGATATTATTATTTTTAGTCTTGCCAGTGTATTATTTTTCAACTTCAATGGGTTGTGTACTCTTTATGCTGATTGATTTTTTACTCAAGTACCTAAATTTTTTGGCTACTTTTTTTGGTGGTCAAAGCTGGTCGATTTTAAGGTTTGATGGTCTGGGTCTGTCGTTGACGTTTGTGTATTATTGTTTTATATTATATGTAGTTAAGCGAAGAAAAATTAACTCAATATGATTCACATACCCCTGGTTAGGCGACGTCATAACAATCACTGGAAAGTCATTGCTATCGGTTTGATGGTTATTATTTTTTTGGCGGTGAGCTTCCTGTCGCTTTATTTTTATGTCTTTGGTGCTAAAAATCCGCTTAAGGCTGCTAGCGTTACCAGGCCAACCAATATATATGTCGCGCCGCAATATCGCTTGAGTTCGCTAATAAAGGACAGGATTATTAAATAATTGACGTGTCTTGGTTAAAGGTTAACATCAAAAAAATAGTTGTCATTGTTTTTATAACGTCAGTCGTTTTGTCGATTGGCGTATTTTTTTATTTATATCAAATTAGCAGCGGTCAGGCTAAAAAATTAAGAATTAGTTTTTTGGATGTAGGGCAAGGTGATGCTGAATTAATTCAAACAGCAGAGGGGCAAAATATCCTCATTGATGGCGGGCCTAATAAAAGTGTCCTATCGGCACTAAATTCACGGTTGCCCTGGTGGGACAAGACTTTTGAGGTTGTGGTCTTGACCCATGAACATGACGATCACTTAGCAGGTTTAATCGAAGTTCTCAAAAGATACAAAGTCGGCAAAATATATTTGGCGAGCAGTATCAAGGAGACGCCACTACTAAAAGTTTTTACCGATCTAGCGACTGAGAAAAATGTGCCGATAAATCACTTGGCATTGGATTATAAGATTAAGTTTGGTGAAAATTATCTAAATTTACTAGTGGCCACTGGTACGTTACGCGGTGGTGGTGAGTTTGAAAATGAGAATTCCTTGATTGAGCAGTTGGTCACGCCGAGTGATGATAACATTCTTTTGATGGGTGATGCCGGCAAAGCCAGAGAAGAGGTGATGATAAATGGCAATGCAAAACTACATGCGCAAATAATTAAAATCGGCCATCACGGTTCTGATGGTGGTACAACTGAGAATTTTTTGAAATTTGTCGCTGCGCCTATCGTTGTAGTTTCTGTTGGTCAGGGCAACAAGTATGGCCACCCAAGTCCGCGCATTCTGCAGCGTTTCAAGCGCTTGAATGAGTCGGTTTTTAGGACCGACCTGCTCGGCACCATTACTTTCAGTTATCAAAATAAAGCTTGGAGCCTTGATTAGAAGTTGGCTATAGCCTATAATTACAGTGTAAAAAAATATGTATGGTAAAAAAAATACTTTTGGTTGAAGATGACGAGATGCTGCGTGAAATATATGGTTCAAAGTTACAAAGTGAGGGCTTTGAATTGACGGCGATCGATAATGGCGGTGATGGCTTGTTGGCGGCCAAGGCTCAAATCTTTGATTTGATACTGCTTGATGTGATACTGGCGCAACTCGATGGCTTCTCAATTTTAGAAGATTTAAAGTCAAAACCGGAGACCTCTGGTATGCCAGTCGTTATGTTAACAAATCTTGGAACGCATGAAGACAGGTTAAAGGGTGAGAAACTTGGTGCGGCTGATTATTTAGTTAAGTCAAACATTACTCCGGAGCAGTTGATTCAATCTATTGCTAAATATTTAGCTTGAGCTTGGACTATTAATATATAAAAAATATGCCAATAGTAAGGGCCAAAAATTTGGATGTGACCAAAAAGAAAAAGGCGACAAAGTCTAAAGTCGAGCCTAAATCTTCTATAAAGTCATTGGAGAAAAAATTAGTTAGCATGAAAGAAGTTACCGAGACAGATTCTGGACATTTATTACCTGAAATTGCTCTATCAACACGAGCTAAAAAGAAAGAGTTGACTAAAATTGCTGTAAGTAGTAATTTGCCTGAGAAGGTGATTATAGACAGTGGTAGCATAGTGTCAACCACTCAGCCTGAAAAAAGGTCTTCAGTGCCTAAAATTCTCTTGATCGAGGATGACGAGATGCTACGTGAAATGTATGAAACTAAGTTCAAGTCAGAGGGTTATAACATTATTACTGCTGACAATGGGGCGGATGGATTAAAATTAGCCCTGAGTAATGAATATAAACTAGTCCTACTTGATGTTATTTTACCGCAACTCGATGGCTTCTCGGTCCTTGAAGAAATGAAGGCTAATAAATTAACAACCCCGGTAGTATTATTGACTAATCTCGGCACAGACTTTGATCGAACCAAGGGTGAAAAAATGGGCGCTGCCAATTATTTGGTCAAGGCGAATATGACACCAGATCAAATCGTAACCATAGTGAAAAAATATTTAGTTTAATTAATTTTTTATATAGCTTATGATTAAGAGAGAAAAAACATTTGTTATTATCAAGCCAGATGGCGTTCAGAGGTCTTTGGTGGGCAATATTATCAGTCGCTTTGAACGAGCCGGCTTGAAAATTACTGGTATTAAGTTTGTCGTACCGACGGCTGATCAGTGCTGGTCTCATTACAATAAGGATGACGCTTGGTTTTTGTCCAAGGGTGAAAAAATCTACAAACAACGTCAGGAGGCTGGCATGACGATTGATAAAGAGGCGATTGAATATGGCCGTGACATTATCGGTCAATTGGTTAAATTTATGACCTCTGGTCCTGTAGTTACAATGGTAATCGAGGGTAATCAGGCTGTCGGCGTAGTAACCAAGATCGTGGGTGGTACAGAGCCGTTGACTTCCGATGTGGGTACGATCAGGGGTGATCTGACTTTGGATTCTTACGATTTGGCTGGTTTAGACAGTCGAGCCGTGAGAAATTTGATTCACTGTTCGGATAAGCCAGAAGAGGCTCTGCGTGAAATTGATATCTGGTTTAAGCCGGAAGAAATTATCTCTTATCGTTTAGTGGCGGAGCAGATCCTGTATGATGTAAATCTGGACGGTATCTTAGAATAAAAGCGCTAAAATTAAATAAAAAGCACTTAGATATTTGACTAAGTGCTTTTTTTATGCTATGGTCTTGCTATTGTAAAAAGCTGTACATTTTATTGAATTGGCAAATTTGCCAGAAAGGAGACGACGGTGTCTGGAGAATTTAATGCAGAAGTCGTGCAGGCCACGGTTCGTGGTTTAACAACACGGACTAACAAAAGCAAGAAAATGCTTCGAGGTATATATTTTAACCTCGAAAAAAAGAAAACAGCTGAAAATTCAACAGAGGTAGAAAAAATTCAAACTGAAATTGAAATTAAACTCAAGACTGTTTTAAAAGGAGCGACAAAATGAATATGGAGACTGATGGCCAGCGTTATTGTGCAGAATGTTATACGGATTTAATGGCTACGGAAAAATTCTGTCACCGCTGTGGTTGCCGAGAAATAAGGGTCATCGCACCAGAAATTGAGGTTACCTCAGCCTGCGTTTTGCCAAGTGTAAAAACAGTTTTGCATCACAAGCCAGTTGGTTACGGCGAATTCTGTTAAAGGAGGGTTTATGCCAAAGGTTAAAATCGGAGCCAAGTTCTTATCGCTTGAGGATGTCTATCACGCAATGATGCTCGAACATACGACCGAGCGGGTGGTACTACTGCAGGACAAGCAGAAATTCGAAGTAAGAATTAAGTCTGAAGATCCGGACGCTGTAGATTGTGAGGCTGTTGGGCTTAGCGTAGCCAAGTCTCCAAGTCATGTTGTAAAAATCCAGATTTTTTGGACAGATTAGGTCATTAACCCATCTTTTAAAGATGGGTTTTTTATTTGACAGAAGTAAATTTTTTTTATATCATCAATCTATGAATAATTTTATCAACAATAATTTGCTCAACTTGAGCAGCCTCGTAATCGAGGTTTAATTATTGTTGGGAATTTTATCATTTTGTTAAATCCCAGCAATGGCTGGGTTTTTTTGTTCATTAAAAATGAAAGGAGTGCAGAGGGGATCAAAATCGAAGTTCAAACAGACTACCAAAAAAAAGGAGAAAAACCATGAACAACAGCAAGATTTTTATCTTTGACACGACGTTAAGAGATGGTGAGCAATCACCTGGCAACAGCATGAATACCTCGGAAAAAATGCGGATTGCCAAGCAACTCGAAAGGCTGGGCGTCGATATTATCGAGGCTGGTTTTCCGATCGCATCAGATGACGATTTTAATGCCGTCAAGATGATAGCGCAGGAAATTAAAGGGCCGCAAATTACTGGTCTGTGTCGAGCAACTACCACTGATATAGATCGTGCTTGGGCGGCCTTGCAATATGCTGGTGAGCGAGCTCGAATCCACACATTCATTGCGACTTCACCCATCCACATGGAACGTAAGTTAAAAATGACACCAACGCAAGTGTTGACTGCAGCGGTGGCTGCCGTTAAGTATGCTAGGCAGTTTACTAGCAATATCGAGTTTTCCTTCGAGGATGCAGTTCGATCAGAAAAAAGGTTTTTGCTTGAAATGGCTTTGGCTGTCATTGATGCCGGGGCGACGGTGTTGAATATTCCGGATACGGTAGGTTACGCAACACCGGCAGAATATGGGGCAATTTTCGCTTACATCAACGAAGTGGTGTCACGTGATATTATATTGTCAGCTCATTGTCACAATGATTTGGGCTTGGCTGTTGCCAATTCGCTCGCAGCTATTCAGAATGGTGCGCAGCAAATCGAATGCACTATCAATGGTATCGGTGAAAGGGCTGGCAACTGCTCGCTTGAAGAAATTGTTTCTATTATTCGTTTAAAGAGTAGAGAGCTACCATTTTATACAAACGTTAAAAGTGAATTATTGGTCCCATCGAGTCAGTTGTTGGTTTCAACGACCGGCATGCGTGTACAATCGAACAAGGCTATCGTTGGCGCCAATGCTTTTGCTCATGAGTCTGGTATTCATCAACATGGAGTCCTCGCTGACCCTGAGTGTTATGAAATCATGACGCCTGAATCAGTCGGTTTAAATCAGAATAAACTGGTTTTAGGCAAACATTCAGGCAAGGCTGCCTTGGCTCAGCGTGTCGAAAAGCTAGGCTACGTTCTTGATAAATCAGAGATTGATTCTTTGATGGTTAAATTTAAATCGCTGGCAGATAAAAAAGGTGAGGTCTTTGATGAGGACATATTGTCAATGCTTGGTTTTGAACCAGAAGAAGGCCGTTTTGAATTGAACGATCTTGTGGTTAGTAGTGGCACTGTTACCATGGCCAAGGCAACTGTTTCTATTTTTGATTATAAAGAATTAAAGCGTACAGTTAATTTAGGTGATGGTCCAGTCGACGCAGTTTTTGGGGCAATTAGAAATTTAACCGGCAATCATTCGAGTTTGGATGATTTTCAGGTCGGATCTTTGACTGGCGGTACTGGCGCTCAGGGTGAAGTAACAGTTAAAATGTCGAGAAATGGTATGACAGTCAATGGTCGTGCCACTTCAACTGACATTATTATTGCTTCTGCCAAAGCTTATCTTGATGCTTTGAATCGTCTCGAAAAGGCCACTCAAGTTGAAGAGTTGATTTAAATTATGGAGGGTGTAAAAATACACCCTCTTTTTTTATTTGATATAGTCAGTATTAAAAGCTGTCTCATTAAATGAGTAGTTATCCCCCATAAATGATATAATTTTTTTGCTACTTATGGCGGCATTTTTGAGACAGGCAGTGGCGCCAGGTGAGGGGGTGATATTAAATAAAATATTCTCACCCGTGATTTCTATTTCACCCATAATTAATTTACCAGTTTTGTTGTCTATTAGTTGCGGGCGAATACCAGCCTTAGTTTTGCCATTTTTAAAATCTTTATAATTTAGACTGGGGATTATTTTTTGGCAAACTGAAGCAAAGGCTCTTGGTCCGAAATATGGCAACTCATAGATTAAACTTTTGAAGAGAAAACTAAATAAGGTCGGTTCCGTTACAACCTTAACGATTGCCAGGGTGGCGCTTAGACCCGTTAACGATGATTTGGCAAAGTCAAAAAATGACTTTAAGTCATTGCGTTCAAGAAATGGCATAATGTTGGCAGTCGGGCCAAAGCGAGTCAGGGTTTCTTGATTAAGTATTGGGTCACCATGAACTGCGGCAAAGGGTAATTTACCACTTTGCATGGTATAGACCTTGCCATTTAAGACTTTTCTCGCTGAGGTGTAAAAATTACCGCCGACTGGTAGGATTGAGTATTCAAGTCCATAACCGAGCGGCTTGGCAAACATCAGGCTGTGGGCGCACATCGACACAACCACGACCTCAGCAGTAAATGAATCGTTGGCGGTGGTGATTTTGTAGCCTGTAGTATCTTTTTCAATGCTGGTAATTTTGGTATTGGTAAAGATGTCAATTTTTTTTGCGAGTTATTTTTGGTTTCGTTGGCTAGCGCCTTGGCAAGTTGCCCGAAATCGATGATATAACTTTTGTCTGAATAAAAGGCGGCTAACGGTGTATCTTTGGCGCGTCCATTCAGGATTTCTGGTTCGAGTTCGCCGATACGCTCTTTTGAAATTAATTCTAGTTCTGGAAAAATATTTTTGAAATTTTCGTATCTAGTCGTGAGCCGATCCACTTCTTCCTGGCCAACAGCAAGGGCTAGTTTGTGAGATTTTTTGTAGAGATTTTCGTATTTTGGTTCTAAGCTTTTAAGCAATCTGACTACCATTTCCGAAGCGCTTTTTGTGGCCTTGGCTTTTTCTTCTGAATAGTTAGTTTCAATGTCACCAAAGTGTAATGTCTGACTGTTGTTGCTGCCATGTGAATTGACCAGTCCCACATCGGCGCATTTTTCAAACAAGCAGATTGACTCGAGATTCGTATATTTATTTAGAGTGTGAAAAATTGAGCTGCCAGTAATGCCACCGCCCAGAATGGCTACTTGGAAATGCTTATTTGTTTGTGATTCCATATTAAAAAATTTAACGCTAAATTTAAAAAAACCGACCTTTGTCTAAGGTCGGTTTTGATTGGAGGATTTTTTATCCAAATCAAAACCGCCGGTAATTATCGTTACCGTTGTCATTATTATTGATATTTAATGATATTACTTGCATTTTTAAATTTTAACAAACTGCATATTATTATGCAAGTTTTGTGATATTGTCTAATTTTAATATTTTATGATAGAGTTTTTGTATAAATTAAAATTATGAATTTTTCTCAAAGATCAACAAAATTAACTTCATCACCTTTATACGTTTTTTTTCGCAAGGTCAAGGAAGAAGAGGCTAAAGGGCGTAAAATTATTTCGCTTGGTGTTGGTGAACCATATTATGATACGCCGGAAATAATTAAAGAGGCTGGGATCGCGGCAATTAGAGCGAATAAGACTCACTATAATCCAGCCACTGGTTCGGTTATTTTGAAAAAAGCTATAGCTGAAAAGTATAACGTCAGCATTGATGAGGTTGCAACTTCAAATGGGGCCAAGCCGTTTTTGGGTTCTGTTTTTTGGTCACTTTTGAATGACGGTGATATCGTCTACATGGCAGCCCCATTCTATCCGCCATTTTTTCAGATTGCAGAGTCTTGCGGTGCACGAGTCGAGCTGGTTGATACTCGCAACGATGGGCTACGTTTGACGGCTCAAGCACTTGAGAGAGCAATTGAAAAAAATGCAAAACATGCTGGCAATTCTGTTATAATTATTTCCTCGCCAAATAATCCGGCTGGTACAATTTATGATAAAATTGAACTAGAAAAGATTACTGCAATGTGTCTCAAAAATAATATTACGATCATTTCTGATGAATGCTATAATGCTTTGAGTCCTGAGCCAACTTTTACTATGCGCGAATTTTCTAATCAAGTTATAGTTATTAATTCTTTTTCGAAAGCTTATGCCATGACTGGTTGGCGACTTGGATATTTGGTCTGCCCAAAAGATTTAGCTCAAGTTGTGGGTCGTTATCTTGATAATTATATTGGGTGTGCTAGTTCTATTTCTGATGCCGCAGCCATTGAGGCGATTAAACAGCCAGCTGTTCCTGATTTTCATGAGCAACGCCAATTAGTGCATGCTTGGCTCGATCAGGAAGGTATTGCTTACTCACCTTCGACTGGCGGCATCTTTGTCTTTCCTGATTTCAGACAAGTGATGAATAAAAAGGGTATCAACACCTCGGTTGATCTAGCAGCTTATTTTCTTGAGCACGCAGAAGTTGCAACGACACCTGGCATCTCTTTTGGTGAAGATTTTGATACTTATCTACGAATCTCGTATTGTGTTGAGGTTAACGATTTAAAAAAGGCATTGAGTCAGTTGAGCATGGCTATAAAATAATCAAATGTTTAAACCGCAAATCAATCGCAAAGTACCAACCGTTATGGCCACTCAGCATCCTGATAATGCTGGTGTGCCATTTTGGCATGACAAACCTTTTATTGGTGATCAGGATGAAGTGGATGAGTTGTTTCATAACCTCTCAATTCTCGGCAATGATGAATATATGTGGGATTGGGAGGGTAAGTTTGCCGATGAGGCGATGATCGAGAAACTCGTTAGTAAGTATTTTGATTTTTTTTCCAAAAATCAAATTGGTAAAGATGTGAATGTGACGCTTCGTATTCCAAATATTTGGGAAGAGAAGTCCTTTAAGCTTTCACGTGCCTATATGAGTATCTTATCAGCAGCTGAATTTGCCCAATCATTAAATTTGCAAGCACCGCCAGTCTTTGAGCTGATACTGCCAATGACTAAGCAGGCGGATCAGCTAATTTATATTCAAGAGACTTTCAAAAAAACCGCCAATTTTAAACAGGATGTTTTTGGTGATGGCGATTTGGGCCAAGGCTTTGTTCATATTGTGCCAATTTTTGAGAGCTTTGAAGATTTGACCGGTTCGGCCGAATTGTTAAAAGAATATTTAGAGAAATTTAAAAACGTTTTTCAATTCTCTCCGGATCATCTTCGAGTTTTCATAGCTCGCTCTGACCCTGCCTTAAACGCTGGCTTTGTACCAGCAGGTATTGCCTGTAAAATTGCTCTGAGCAATTTTGCCACGCTTGAGGCGAAGACCGGAATAGGAATTTCACCAATTATCGGTTGTGGATCGCTGCCTTTTAGAGGAGGCTTAACGCCAGATAATATTGATGAAATTTTAGATTTGTATGCAGGCGCCAAGACCTTAACCATTCAATCAGCCTTCAGATACGATTATGACCTTGAATCAGTGCAGGTGGCCATCGCTAAAATTCAGCAGCTGTTGCCTGAGCAAAGCGCTCTAGTATTTTCTGCTGAGGAAATTTCCGATCTGATTGAAATATCAAATCATTTCAGGACAAGCTATTGCGAGACGATTGAGGAGTTGGCTCCCCTTATTAATGAATTTTCTGCACACATTCCCAAGCGACGATCACGAGTGCAGCACATTGGCTTGTTCGGTTATAGTCGTGGCGTGGGTCAGGCGCAATTACCGCGCGCCATTGGATTTACTGGGGCTTTATATTCAATGGGTCTGCCACCAGAATTCATTGGCACAGGCAGAGGGCTCAAGAAACTTAATTCTAGGCAACTAAATCTGCTAGACAAGGCTTTCCCAACATTAAATAGTTGGTTATTAAAATCTGGCCGTATGATCAACCTAGAAAATCTCAAGGCTTTGAGTATTGGCAATCCTTGTTTAAAAGAAGTTATAAAAGATGTTGAATATGTGGCTGAAGTATTAAATCTTGATTTTGAGCCTAAAAATGTTAATGAGTTATTGCATCGAAATTTGACCTCAAATATTCTTTTGAAAAAAGGAGCTGGCCTGTCTTTTGAATCTGATATGGTTGAGGCGGCAAAATTACGTAAGAGTATCGGTTAAAAATTACTCTTGCGCTATTTTAATTTTTTTGTTAAGGTGTTTAATATGAGACAGATTACGCAAAATATGTATTGGTTTTTTAACAGTTTCTTTATGAAGAAGCTGGTTTTGTGTGTTTCGTAAAATAATACGTAAAGACTCACATAAAAAACCGGCTTCCTCAAAGAAGTCGGTTTTTGTTTTTACGACTGAACCTTAAAAAAATTCAACAGCGCAAAACATGGGGGTGTCAAATGGGCTTAATCAGAATTAGGATTAGAAGTGCAAGTGAGATTGAGGTTTTGCCGGAATTGGGTGGTGAGCGGTTAGTAAGTGCATTTTTTCGTTCATTAACCGGCAAGAGTCAAGCTGTGGAGTGCTACGGCATTCCAAACGGTCGCTGCGAATTTATGATTTGTGGGACTGAGTTAAATGAGGTGGTACCATTATCGATTGCTGATGCGAGATCAATTGAAGTATTTCTTAAGGGATCATTTAAAGCTCAAACCTTGGGCCGATCACCTGAAAATGGCTTTAGTCTTATCTCAAACTAAAAGGAGAAGTGTCATGAACAAAGAGCTTGTAACTCTGCCACATTTGGCAGACATGGATGAAATGTCTTTGATGGTTAAGCTGTTTGCCTGTCAGAAAGGTGGTAATCAGCAAAGCTATAATGAGGCGCGCAATGAACTGATTCGCCGTGGCAACAAGATTGAATTCTCATTTGAAAAACAAGGAGCTTGCTCATGAGTCAAAAAAAATATTTTCCCAATTGGTTGGCCTGGCAAAGTGATTCAGGAGTTTGCCCAGCTTGTGGTTCAACGCATATTACTACCAATGAAAAAACATTGGACGGCGGTAATATTCGTGTGCAAAATCTTGAGTGCATCATTTGTCTGAGTCATGGCGGTATCCAAGTCTGTTGAAGAAAAATGGAGGGTGATAAATCACCCTCCTTGTAAAAAAATTATAAATCACAATATGATGAACAAAATTATTATCGGCGTCTCGGGTGGTGTTGGTAGCTTTTCTGAAGAGGCAGCCAATTATTATTGTCAAAAAAATAAAATTACAGGTTATGAATTGAAGTATCTTATTAGTGTTGAAAATGTTTTAGCCAGCCTGGATAATAGTGCCATTGATCAGGGTGTTTTTCCGATTGAAAATTCAAATGGCGGTATTGTGGTTGAGGCCGTTTATGCTATGGCCAAGCATCAGTTTGAGATCAAGCATATTTTTGAGATTGATATCAGGCATAATTTGCTGGCCAGAAAAAATATTAATCCAAGCGAAATTTCTGCGATTGCCTCGCATCAACAAGCTTTAAAACAATGCCGCATGTATTTGAAACGTAAATGGGCGGACGTGGAATTAATCGAGTACAAGGATACGGCCGAGGCTGCGAGAGATATTGCCGAGGGTCGCTTGTCACCATCCACTGCAGTAATTGCCAATCGGGTTTGTGCGGACATGTATGATTTGGAAATTCTAGAAGAGGGGATACAAGATTTAAAATTTAATTTTACCTCATTCATTGTGGCAACTAAATAAATGAAAAAAATTGCAATTATTGGCTTCGGTCGCTTTGGTCGGTTGCTAGCGGAGATTTTAAAATCCGCTGGTGTGATTCATGTTGTTAGCACGTCAGGGCAGTCTGGTAATTTTCAGCTAATCAGTAAAGAGCAATTAATTGATATGGATTGGATTGTGCCAGCAGTACCGATTTCGGCCTTAAGATTGACTCTAATTGAGTTAGTGCCATTTATACGGCCTGGGGCCTTGATTTTTGATGTAAGTTCTGTTAAGGTGATGCCTTGTCAGTGGCTCATTGAGTTAGTACCGGAGAATATAGAAGTCGTAGGTACGCATCCGATGTTCGGTCCGGATAGTGCAAAAAATGGCTTGACAGGTTTGCAGATTGTCCTATGTCCATTAAGACAAACTGAAAAAACGTTATTTGAATTAAAAGATTTATTTTTAACTAAAGGCTTAAAAATAATTGAGACGACGCCAGAGGATCATGATCGACAAGCAGCAAATTGTTTGTCGCTCGTGCACTTTTTAGGTCGTGGTTTGCAACGGTTGGTTTTGTCTGATCAGGAGATTAGTACAATGGGCTTTGAACGTCTGCTTAAGGTAAATGAAACCGTTTCAAATGATACCTGGCAGCTGTTTCTTGATATGCAGATCTATAATCC
>JBAWWA010000021.1:0-23469 GCA_037146995.1 bacterium | reverse complement strand
GACAAATAGCATGCCGGTATTTTGCTCGAGCTTGAGTCGATTTGAAAGACCTGATTCCCTGCTGGCTTGCGTCTTGGCTACCTCCACTTTAAATTCATGGCCACCAAGAATGACACGAGGCTCTCGAGGGGCTTGGCAACCAGCCATTAAAAATAAAATCAACAAAAAACCAGTAATTTTTCTCATTATTTTGAAAATATTTTTCTAATCACCTCATCAATATCGGTTTCATCAATGGCAATGTCGGTAATGGGCAATTTGGAGGATAGCATTTTAGTGGCGACTGCCCGCACTGACTCGCGGTCAACCTGAATATCGGCATCGAACTCCGATCGTCTTAGGACTTTGCCATATTTTTCTAGCAGTTCACTACTTACGTTCGCTTCATCAAATGTCAGGCGGATGACTTTGTGTGGTGCAGAGCTAGCAATCAGATCGTCAAGTTGGCCATCAAAACCGATTACGCCTTGGTCAATGATGATTACTCGGCTGCACAACTCTTTAATATCTTCCATGTAGTGTGAAGTCAAAATGATCGTGGTTTTATTTTTTTGATTATACTTTTTTAAAAATTCTCGGATATTTTTTTGCGCCACCACATCGAGGCCAATGGTCGGCTCGTCAAGCAGTAATATTTTGGGGCGATGAAGTAGGGCCAAGGCGAGTTCACATTTCATCCGCTGACCGAGTGATAATTTGCGAACAGGAATGTCGAGAATATCGCTGATTTGCAATACCGCCGATAATTCTGCCAAAGTATCTCTGTAGTCATTGTCCGTTAGTTGATAAATTTCTTTATTCAAAATAAAACTTTCAATTGCGGGCAAATCCCACCAAAGCTGATTTTTTTGACCCATAACCAGGGCAAATTGTCGCTGATAGTCGCTCTGCCTTTTATGTGGCTCGTATCCAAGAATTTTAACTGTTCCGCTTGTGGGATGAAGTATTCCTGACAGCATTTTTAAGGTAGTGGTTTTGCCTGCTCCATTTGGACCGAGAAAACCGACAAATTCACCTTGCTCAATCGAAAATGAGATATTTTTAACCGCCTCTTTGTATAACTTTTCACGCTTAAACAAGCCTTTAAATGAGGCTTTGAGACCTTCCTGTTTTTTAAAATAATCAAAACTGCGACTAAGATTTTTAACTTCAATTATAGACATATAAAATATAGTAGTTAACTTGAGGCACTAGAATAAGCCTTAATCCCAGCCTTAAATACCCTGAGTGAAATGTATAGTAAGGCGGCCATGATCAATAATGAGTAAATAAAATAGGTCAAATAATTACTCTTGATAAAAATATTAGCCGGTATTGTACCTAGAAAAGCAATCGGTATAATAAATGACAAGATGAATTTGGCGATTTTTCCATAAAGGATGCCGGTCGGATACTGACCCATTCTGGTAATATTTTCAAACATGTTGTTTATACCTGTTGCCTCGGTAAACCAAAAAAATAATGAATTAATCATTAGATTCAAAGACAACAAAATAAGGTAACCATTAATAATTGTCAGTCCATAAAAAAACAATCTAAAGAGCCAATCTGCGGCGGTAAAATGCATTGAACCCATAACACTAATAAAGATGCCTAAAGCCACGACAACTCGCATAATATCTTCGGGATCACTACGCCAAACTGAGACCAAAAACAAAGTGTTCACCGGCTTGATAAGTATTAGATCAAAAGAGCCGATTTTGACATTTCGTCTGATGCCGGCAAATTGCGCCGTTGTCACCCAGGAAAAACCCTCAATTAGTAAAAACGAGGCGACCACAATCATGGCCTGATCGTAAGTCCAGCCGGAAATCGAGTCCGCAAAACTAAAGACTACGCGGACAAATATGATTGTGATCACACTTTGAATAACTACTGATATTAGCAGTAAAAAAAAGTTCAGCGGATAAGCCATGCGTGACATTAGGCTAGCCTTAAAACGCAATAAAAATATCCTATAATAACGATTAAATGCCGTAACCTTCATATTTTTTAATTCCTCTTTTAAAAATTACTTTATTGGAAATAACTAAAACGGCTATCCAGATGAACGAGTAAAATATGGCATAATAAGAATCGATAATTGAGATTTTACCAGACAAAATCTGCACTGGTACGAAAGTCGTAAAGCGAAACGGGAGCCAATTTGATATAAGTAAAACTGAAGGCGGCAAAAGGTCAAGCGGTACCATGCGACCGGCGAATAAGGCAAATAATAACCAGACAAAAAATAGAATGCCAAAGATATTGTCGAAATAAAATGACAACATGCCAATTATTGTCATAATTAGAAAATATATCAATGCTGCGGCAATCAAGGCAACAAAGAACAGACTAATTCTTATAAAATCAAAGACCAGGTAGTGTTTAAAAATTATCGCTAAAATAATCACGAACGGTAATTGCAAAGCAATAGAAAGCATCATTTCACCCATGTTGCTAGCAAAAATGCTTTTGAGATAATTCAGCGGCTTGAGCATGTTATTAATTAAACGCCCTTGCATAATGTCAGTATTGATTTTGTCAGCCACCTCAGTCATAACCACCATTCCCACTAATCGTGAAATCACATAATAAATTATCATATCACTCAATGAATAATTGGCCACTACGTTGCCCTCTTGATAAACAGACAACCAGATATAGGCCATAATCAAAACACTGATACTTTCAGTAAAGAACCAGGAAAAAAAATTAAACCTATAAATCATCATGTTTTGCATGCCCAATTTAAAGAGCAGCCAATATGTTTTCATTTTTTCAAACTAATTTATGTTTGGCTTTAACTATTTCGAAGGCCTGCTTATACTTTTTGACGGCTGATAACCAGGGCATAACTTTGTAAGCAAATGATGGTACCCAGTTTGAGATATGTCCACCAGGGGCAATGGTAAACAGAACCTTATCAATCCAAATTCCAGTTTTACCATCCTCAAGCATAGTAAGCCACAAGTCCCAATCTTGCAGTTTTTTAATTGACTCATCCCAGCCGCTTTTGGGTAAGTCATTTCTTCTTACTAAGGCCATGGTATGAATCATTGGGCCTGATTTTAATTTTTTTTCATCAAAAGGGCCGACCTTAAAAAGTTTTTTACCCCACATGAAAGAAGAATAAGCATAACTTGCTTCGGAATTTTCATCTAAAGTTTTTTTCATAAGCATAAGAGCGTCAGCAGTTAGGATCGCATCAGCATCGCAAAATAAAATATATTCACCGGCTGAGCGTCGAAAGCCGTTATTGCGTGCCGCAGGTGCCCCTTTGTTTTCCTGATTAAAAAATGCAATTTGATTATCAAAGTTTTTGTGGCTTGCCAGAAAATTTTCGACCGCCGCCTCAGCGCCATCGGTCGAGCCATCATTAACTATGATTATTTCAAAGTCTTTAAATTCCTGTTTGGCTAGCGAGTCTAGCGTGTATGGTAATTTTGCAGCTTGATTGTAGATTGGAATTATAATTGAAATCATATTTTGATCGTTGTATAAAATTTATTTACAAGTTCTGGCCAAGCAAATTCCTTGATAGCGCGCTCGCGCCCAGTGGCCCCAAGTTTTTGACCCAATTCTTTATCATCCATCAGCTCTGCCATTACTCTGGCTATATCTTCAGCATCGGTCGGCGCCACCATTAGTCCATTGACCATATTTTCTACCGCATCAGCCACGCCGCCGCTTGCACCTGCGATGACAGGTTTGCCAGCAAGGCCGGCCTCGAGATAAACAATGCCGAAGCCCTCAAAATCACCATTCTCTTCACGAGCAGGCATAATCAAACAATCACAGGCATTTAACCATTGCCATTTCTCTGCCTCTGATATAGCACCTAAAAATTTAACATGACTAGAAAAATAGTTTGAGACTGAAGCGGCATAATTCTTGAGATACGCCTCATCTGGTCCGGTTCCGGCAATTAAATATATAAAATTCGGTAACCGTTCAGCCAAAACTTCCATGGCCATAATGACTTGATCAACACCTTTTCGCTTGACAAGACGTCCCAGTGATAGAAAAACATACTTGTTAGTTAAGTCGTATTTTGTCTTTAGGTTATTAGCCAATTCATTGCTAAGTGGCTGATAGTCTGCCTGACTCACTCCAGGATTTATGACTGTAATTTTCGTGAGGTGTTTAGCGCCCAAGAATTCGCGTACTAAATTGGCTACATAATTATTGCCACAAACGATCGCTTCAGCGTTCACTAAAATATTTCTAGCCATGGTGGCTTTTCTTGATTGACTAATGGCCATGGTGAAGTCCATGCCATGGATGACAACTGAATATTTAAATTTACACATTTTACTGGCATAATAAACGATCGAACCGATCGGCAACAGTTGGCCAACTATTACGTGTTCAATTTTCTCAGCATTAATGCGCTGTTTTAGTTTAAATATAGCTGGCAGCCATTTTAGAACTGGCCATTTTTCATTTATTAGTTCATGAGCTTCGTTGGTCCAGACTTGAAGTTTTTCAGCATCTGGCCAGTATTTGACCATATTTTTATAATAATTCGCCACACCACCCAAAAATGGCTCATATTCCAGGGTAATCAATAATGTTTTCATATTTAAACTTTACTTTTACTAAATGAGGCAATAATACTCCTGACATCCTCTTTACGAAATACTTGCAGAACGAACAGAAATACAAAATAGGCGATGGCAGCCAAGATGATAACTAAAAAAATATTCAAATCGTGCTTTAAAGTGTTGGCAATCAGCCCCATTATTAGACCGCCAAAAAAAATTTTAATTCCCTGCCTTAAGAGTTTTTGATAGTTGATACTGATAATGCTGGGTAAAAAAAACAAGCCTACCAAAAATATGGCAGCATTTGTGATGGCGTCTGATATAGTCGCCCCTACGGCGCCAAACCTTGGAATCAGCAACCAATTTATAACTATACAGAGAGTAGCTGCAAATGCGATAATTTTTGTATTAACCACTTGACGATCACAGGCATTCAAAAGTGCCCCCAGGGCAAAATTTAAAAAGACAAAAATTAGCGAGGCGATTGTAATTTGCAAAGGCACAATAGCCTCAAGATAATCAGTATTAAACAGTAACACGATTTTGTCAGCCAATACATAGATGCCGATCGATATCGGGACAGAGATAATCAAGAGATAATTTATTGCACGTTCAAAAGTTACCGCTAGTTGTGGCTTATTAGTTTTCCAGTAAGAAGAAAAGGCCGGGTATAATGAAGCTGAAAAAGCCATGGGCAAAAACTGCAACGCGAAGATTATTTTGAAAGCCACTTGATAAATACCAACCGAACGATCACCCGATAATTGCAGCAACATAACCGAGTCAATATAAGTATAAATTCGCTGAAAGATGGCAAATAAGAAAAAAGGTATGACTATCAAGGTAAGCTTTTTTATGAATTCAAAATCCCAAGCTAGGCGGACAGGAATTTTGGCGATAAAAATAACCACTGACATGGAGTACAAAAAATTAAAGACACTTGCTAAAGCCAAAGCTCCGACTAGCCAAGTTAAACCGAAACCAAATTTCATGGCCACCAGACCAGACATGAACACAATAACTTGAAAAATAATCGAAGCAATACTTTCAAATTTCAAATTATGATAACCACGCATTACGCCGAAAAATGTTAGAGTGAATGAGTCAAGCACCATACTGACCATTGAGATATATATGAGCGAGCGTAAAAGGGGTGAATAATTAAAAGCACGAGTCAAAATTATAACCAGCCCTAAGGTCAAGACAGTTAGTAGCAACTTGATAGCTAAAGTTGTCTGTAAATATTTTTGAGCTTGGTTTTGATCGCGCGCCACCTCCCTGGTCAATACATTAACCAAGCCAAAATCAATTAAGACGGCAAAAATAGTCGTAAAAGAAATGGCAAAATAGTAGCGACCAAGGTCGTCAGGACCCAAGGCACGGGCGATTATCACAAAGTAACTAAAGGATATCACCTTTTGCACAATTAGCGCCAAAGTGTAATAAGAGGTATTTCGTGCAATATTAATGACTTTTTGCGACATTGATTAAATAATTTTACTTCAAAAAAATAATAGGTTGCCCTACTCCTTTAATTATTATAGCTTATTATCATCAATAAAAAAAGCCTTAAAACCACAAAAACTCGGAGCGAGGCCCAGAGTTTTTGTGGTCATTAATATAATCAAGTGGTGAAATTTGCTCAAAAAACAATATAGCTAATATAGCACAAATTACGATTTTGTCAAGTCTTAGGTAAAAATCACAAATTTATGTTATGATATTATTATGCATTCAAAATTATATATTTTACTACTTTTGTGTCTATTTAACTTTCACTTGACGATGACCGTGCAAGCTGAAGACGACATAAAAAGCAATATCATTAATCTTAAAAATTCTTTAGCGATTTTAGATCAAGGACCAGTAATATCGGCTAGCTCGACTGCCCCAAGTCTTCAGACCACCAAAAAGCCGCACATAATACTAGTCCAACTTGAGTCCATATCCGATTGGCTACTCAAGCTAGAGCCAAGTCCAATGCCTTTTCTCAAGGACTTAAGTAAAAAGGAGACAGCAATCCCTAGTTTCTACGGCAACGGCTGTATCACTGTCAATGCCGAATTAGCGGTCAATTGCAGTTTTTATCCAGATACCTATGGGCCAATTGGTGATATTTATGCTAAAAACAATTTTTACTGCTTGCCCACCATACTTCATAATAATTACAACTATAAAACCTTCTCCCACCACGCCAATACCTTGGCTTTCTGGAATCGTACTGACTTAAATCCAGCCTGGGGCTATGAGAATAGTTTTTTTCAACCTTTTTATAAAAATCGCGAGCTGGAAACAAAAATTTTTGATCAAGTAATTAAAAATATAAAAAAATCCACGACCCCTACATTAAATGAAGTCATTACCCTGTCTACTCACTCGCCCCACAATGCAACGATTGCCAAGCTTTATTCAAATAAAATTGGTCAGACAATCAAACCATTCGCCGGCCCCTTGCCCTATCCGGCTACAGTTATACTCGAAAAAGAAGAAACTGCCCGTTATTATTTGGCCATGACCAAGATTATCGACGACTCCTTAAAATATTTATTTGCAGAGCTTGAGAAAAACAAACTATTGGACAATACCATTGTTGTTATTTATGGAGATCATGCTTTATACAACTTTGGTAGTCCAAATAAATTGGACAACTTTTATAATTACCAACGTTTACCTTTGGTTATGCACATCCCTAAATACAAAAATCAGTTGAGTGGTATTGGTAGCCAGGTTGATATTGCGCCCACACTACTAAGACTCATTGATCCACAAGCCGTTATTCCAGATTATTTTATCGGCAAAAACTTATTCGATCGGCCTAATAATTTTGCGATAAATAAATGCTTGGGCGTTAACACTTACGTTAGTAGCACTACGGTTATTAGTTACGATCGTCGGTCAGATTTATTCGATAACCTTCTAGGTGCTTCGAGTAGTGATCGAGTCAGCCTCGCCGAGGCTCTCAGGCAAGTTACCCTAAGTTCAGATAACATACTGGACAAAAACGAAATAACGAGTAAGCTAAAATCAGGTCAAACTAAAAAAAATGTGATTTTAAATAAAAATTCAATTTTGCGTTTTGACCAATCAACCGATGCAGATCATGACGGCTTGTCGAATTTGCGAGAGTTCGCCATTGGTAGTCAAAAAAACAATGCTGATACCGACAAAGATGGTCACCTTGACGGGATCGAGCTAATAAATGGTTATAATATTTTCGGAGCTGGCAAAGCCTCTCCATTCATACCCTCAGTCGAACCTAAATTCAAAAAATAATGCAAGTTCCCTCTAGAAAAATCGGCAAGTATCACCATCTAAAGCCAGATCCAAATTTGACCTTGGAAAAATTTAACGACCTCAAATACAAACTTGAACGTTTAAAAAAAATAAGTCAGCCCAAAGCCATTCTTGAAGTGAGGCGACTCGCTGAAATGGGCGATTTTTCGGACAACGAAGCTTATTCGATGGCTAAAGGTCGCTTACGCGGAATCAATCAAGGTATTATCGAGATTGAAGACCATCTCAAGCGCGCTGTAATTATCAAGCCAACTTATTCAGACAGGGTTGTACTGGGCAGTCAGGTAGTACTGCTAGTCAATGGCAAAGAAAAATCCTATACCCTGCTCGGCTCGGCAGAGACCGATCCAGAGCGCGGCATAATTTCCCATAATTCACCGATAGGCCAAGCCATAATGAATAAAAAATGTGGAGATACTGTGGAGATTCAAGCTATTAATAAAACAATAATATATAAGATAGTTCAGATTAGTTAAACCATAAAAAAACCTCGATTACTACTCGAGGTTTTTTTGATCCAACTTTGCTAAAAGGCTCAGCTGGACAAGTATATAAATCTTGATATTGACGTTCTAGACTAATTATCTACTGCTGAATAAACACTAAGCAAAAAGGTTTAGCGCTTGGCCCACTGTGGTGCCTTGCGAGCCTTTTTAAGACCAGGTTTTTTACGCTCTTTGATGCGCGAGTCACGAGTCATCATACCCTTGGCTTTCAAGCTTGGGCGAAGATTCTTGTCGAGCGTCACTAATGCTTTAGAGATTCCATGACGTACTGCCTCAGCCTGACCGTGCAAACCGCCACCATTAACGATGATTGACAAATCAATGTCCTTGGTGTGGCTCGTTAATTTCAAAGATGTTAGAGCCAAATTAGCGCAAGTCGCATTAAAGTATTCTTCCAATTTCTTACCATTAACAATTAAAACGCCTTCACCGGTTTTGTATAGACGAACACGAGCGGCAGCACTTTTACGTTTGCCAATTTCCTCAATATAGCGTCCCTTAAATTTGGCAACCTCCACTACTTCTTTCTTGGTGGTTTTCTTAACTTCAGTCATGTTATTCAAACTTATCTAATAATTAAACGTTTCAACATACCAGGACGAAGTCTAGTAGCTGGTAACATATCGCGAACGGCCTTTCTTAGAACCTCAGAGGGATTTTTGACCACCAAATCCTTCAGTAATGTTGTTTTTAAACCGCCTGGGTGTTGTGAGTGGCTAAAATACTTCTTTTGCTCTTGCTTTTTAGCTGAACCAAAAAGTGCTAACGTAATATTTTTAACCTCTACGATATCACCACCATCGATATGGGCTTGATATTCAGGCTTATGTTTGCCGCGCAAAATAGTAGCAATTTCGGTCGCTAAACGACCGATTGCTTTTTCGGTTGCATCAAATGTTTGGATTTTTCTTACAATATTTTTCTCCATATTTTTACTTAAACTAGTTCAATCTGTACAATGTCAGCACCATCACCCTTACGTGAACCAAGCTTTACGATACGTGTATAGCCGCCAACTCTAGTCAAATAACGAGGACCCAAGACTTCGATTGACTTTTTAACAGCTAAAGGCTGAGGTAAGGTCGCAATCAATTTACGCTGAGCCGCTAAGTTATTAACTTTAGCGGTTGTGATCATCTTTTCAACAAGTGAGCGAACAACCTTAGCTTTAGCTTCGGTAGTCTTAACTTTTTCATAGATAATAATACTAGATGCTAAATTACGTAACATCATTTCACGTGGTGCTTTTTCGCGGTCTAATTTTTTGTTCTTATTTCTGTGTCTCATATATATATTTAACCTCTATTACTATTCGTCTTTTTTAGGACGACCACGACCTTTTTTCGGCTCGTCATCATCTTCCCCCTCTGAACTCTCAACAGTTGCCACCTCAACCTCTATAACTTCTTTTTTGGTCTCTGCTTTTGACTCAAGCTTAACGCCGGCCAAGGCATTAAACTGTTCGGTCAAAATTGCAACAGCTTGTTGAAAGGCGTTTTCGGTTGAAATCGTACCGTCAGTCGTAATATTCAAAACCAATTTTTCCCAATCAGTCATTTTGCCGACTCGGACATTTTCGACATCCATACCAACTGTCAAAACCGGTGAAAAGGCTGAGTCAATTTCGATATAGCCAATTTCATGTTTAATAACTTCGCGACTATCGATAGTCTCGTAACCACGACCAGCTTGGACAAAAATTTCCATTGAGAGACTACCAGACATGTCAGTGATGGTTGCGATTTCTAGTTCGGGATTAGCAATTTCTACCAAAGAATTCTTTTCAATATTGGCAGCAGTTACATTCTTTTCACCATGAACTTCTAACTTCAAAACAACAACCTCATCGGAGTGTAATTTTAAACGCAAACCCTTGAGATTTAAAATAATTTCTAAAACATCTTCCTTGACATGAGGCACGGTCATAAACTCGTGGCTTGCGCCCTTGATCTTGACGCCAATAACGGCTGCACCCGGTAAAGAAGAAATAAGTACCCTCCTCAGGGAGTTGCCCAATGTAATGCCGTATCCAGGATAGCAAGGCTCAATAATAACGCTTCCTTGTCCTAGAACGTCACCCTTTTCAAATTTAATTTGTTTCGGTAAGGCAATTTTCTCCATAAAATTATTGTGAGAAATTAATAAAATATTATCTTGAATAAAATTCAACGATCAATTGTGCATTAAAATTAGTCTGCAAGTCTTCTTTAACTGGTGCATGCAAGACTTTACCAGCTAATTTTGTCGGTTCTAGATTAAGCCAGCTCGGAGTTTTTACTTGCTTGATTTTTTCAGTCAAAGTATTGAACTCTTTACCTCTTTTTGAACTCTCCTTAACAGCAATCACGTCACCCGTCTTAACTGAATACGATGGGATATTAACCTTTTGTGCATTAACTGTAAAATGTCCGTGAGAAATTAGCTGTCTAGCCTTATCGCGAGAAACTGTAAAACCTAAGCGGTAAATCGCATTATCCAAGCGCATTTCCAGTAACTTAAGGAAATTATCACTCTTGTTACCCTGCATTTTTTGCGCCTTCAAATAAGTTAATTTGAATTGCTTTTCCATCATGCGATATTGCTTCAAGGCTTTTTGCTTCTCAGCTAACTGCATACCAAATTCGGTTTGCTTGCCTCGACCCTTGCTTCCATGAAATCCAGGTGGAAAATTTCTCTTTACCATGCCGCATTTAGCAGATTGGCAACGATCACCCTTCAAAAAAAGTTTTTCACCTAAACGGCGACATTGTTTACATTTTGGTTCTAAATTTCTTCCCATATATCTTATTAATCAGTATCTAAATTAGACGCGTCTTGGCTTTTTAGCGCGACATCCATTGTGAGCAATTGGGGTCAAGTCACGAATAAAGGTTACAACTAATCCACAAGCATTTAATGCACGTACTGCAGCTTCTCGACCAGTACCGACACCCTTAACATAAACGCCAACTTCGGAAATTCCAAATTCCTTAGCACGTTCTACGGCGATTCTGGCAATAATTTGCGCTGCGTAAGGCGTGGATTTTTTTGCACCCTTGAAACCAGCAACACCAGCTGAGGCCCAAGACAATACATCGCCGTTCAGGTTTGTAATAGCCACTATAGTATTATTATAAGTAGCCTTTACATAAGCCTTACCAACTGGTACTTTTTTATCCAAAACTTTTTTCTTGCGTTTCTTTTTCTTACTATCTGTCTTTTCGGTCTTTTTCTTTTCTAAAAGTTTTTTGATATTATCAGGTAGCTCATCCATTGATAACAATGCTTTGGCCGCCTTGGCAGTATCTTTGTCTACCTTGCCTTCACGTAATGAAAAAATTTCAGCAGCTTGTGCAGCTGATTCATCATTAACCTCTTCTGTTGTCTTAGTTTCTTCAGTCATATTAAAATAATACTTGTTTACAATTAGGTCTTACCTGCAGCTTTAGCTCGTCCTGAACCCATGGTTTTTCGAGCATTACCGCGAACTGAACGATTGTTAGTCTTGGTGCGTTGACCACGACAAGGCAGTCCTTTGACATGACGGGTACCACGATAACAATTAATATCCTTCAAGCGCTTGATGCTCGACATGACATCACGACGTAAATCACCCTCTACTTTATTCTGCTTTTCAATAATATTACGAATTGAATTCACCTTCTCTTCCGACAAATCTTTGACACGTGTGCTTGGATTGACACCTGACATAGCAACAACCTGAGCCGACTTAGTCGGACCAATGCCGTAAATATAGGTTAAAGCGATAATAACACGCTTGTCATTTGGTATTGTAACACCGGCGATTCTTACTGCCATACTGATTCTAATTCTAAAAAATTATTAATTAACCCTGACGTTGTTTATGCTTAGGGTTGGCGCAAATAACGCAAACTCGGCCTTGGCGGCGAATAGTCTTACAGTCTTTGCAGATTTTCTTAACTGATGATCTTACTTTCATATTTATAAATACTATCTATTAATACTTGGATTGAATTTCCGTACACCGTGGGCTAAAGTTACAGACGATAAGTAATTCGTCCCTTGCCAAGATCGTAAGGACTCATTTCAACACGCACGTGATCTCCTGGTAACAAGCGAATTTTGTTCATTCGCATCTTTCCGGACAAGTGACAAAGAATTTCGTGACCAGTTAGTAAGCCGATTTTGAAAGTGGCCGCCGGTAAAAGTTCTAAAACTTCTCCTTCGACTTCGATAAAATCCTTTGCTGTATTGGCTGGCTCCTGTTCTTTACGTTTGTATTTCTTCATTAATACTAAAAACTTGGTAAAACTAAAAAAATTTTTACCAAAATGGTAAATTTAACTAACTCTAAATGAAAAACATTTATATTAGCCTTATAATTATAGGGGGTAACTGAAATTATGTCAAGCGCCGTAGTGAGTATTGCTAATATAACACAAAATGTATTTTTTTTGCTAATATTAGGATATCAAAAGAAAAAAGGGTGGCTAGATTATTTTAATAATCCACCACCCCAGGTTTTTTTGATCCGCTTACGCGAGATCTGGCCCCACCTTAGTTGATGGGGCTAAAGACTGCAACCTTCCTTACAGTGGTTTACACCACAAAGATTTTGCTTACGCATTTCACATCACCTCCTTTTTTAGAGATTATTCCCAATCAGAGCATATACCAATTTTAGGCAAATAGCTTTAATTGAGAATTCGCCACCTTACATCTGAACTATCAGTATAGTCAAGTTTATACAATAATACCACCACCTAGGACCCTGCCCTTCAAATACATAACTGCAGATTGGCCGCTGGTAATAGCGCGCTCAGGCTGAGAGAGATTGACAAGTATACGACCATCAATTTGTTCAATTTGGGCTAGCACTGCTTGATGTCGATATCTAACAACTATTTCACAATCAAATGGAAATTTAGGAGCTTTACCTGAAATCCAATTTACACTGGTTAAACTGAAGGAAGGTTTAAAAAGTATCGGATCTTCAAGACTGGAGGTAACATACAAAATATTTTTCTCATAGTCAAATTTAGCGGCGTAATACGGCCCAGTGCCGCCAATCTCAATGCCTCGACGTTGACCAAGCGTATAAAGAGGTAGACCCGCATGTTTACCGAGTAAATTACCATTAAGGTCCATAATATCACCCGGCACAAGATCGAGATGACGTTTTAAAAATTCGTTATGGGATTTTTCTGGAATAAAGCAGATTTCCTGACTTTCGCGTTTGCTAGCCACTTCGAGGCCGTAACGCGTTGCCATATTCCGTACCTGTTGTTTAGTAAAGCCTGACAATGGAAACATCAATCTACTCAATTTGTCTTGTGTCAAAGTGTATAAAAAATATGTTTGGTCCTTTTCTTTGTCATGAGGTCGCCATAGTTCAAGTAAACCGTCTTTCTTTTTAATTTTGGCATAGTGCCCGGTTACGATATATTTTATTCCCAGGGCGTCAGCTTTTTGGAGCATCGCATCAAATTTTATAAATTTATTGCAAGTCACGCAGGGATTTGGGGTTTTACCCTTAGCATAAACTGTTAAAAAATCATCAACAATTTTATCTTTAAATTCTTCATCTAAATTAATGGTATAGATCGGGAAGCCAAATTTTTGCGCTACTCGCCTAGCGTCATTAAAAGACTCAAGTGAGCAACATTTATTCTTTTCTCCATATTCAGTTTCCACACCAGGTTCAGCCCAAAAATGCATAAAAATGCCAATAACCTCAAAGCCCTGTTCATGTAAAATAGCTGCCGCCACGGACGAATCAACGCCGCCCGACATCGCCACCAAAACTTTCTCTTTCTTTTTCTTTTTACGCAGTAACATAAGCTAATTCAAAAAAAATCCTAGAAGTCTAGGATTTTTATTATCAAAATACAAAGATATTCACCTAAACCACTATCAATATAGCTAATAATCCAACTAAACTCAAGGTTGAGACAATTAAATGCAAATGCTGCTTTTTTATTTGAATAAATACGTTCAAAAGTAAGGATGCAATTGCCAGCACCAATAAGACTGAATAATAGGTACTAGCCAAGGCCCACAACTTATTTGCAGCCCCATTTTGACGTAAAAAATTATATTCACCGTAAATTGAGGGTTTAACTGAATTAACACTAGCGGTCACGTCCGCCATTTTTGATTGACCATTTGTATTTATAACTTCCAATGATGCCGGTACTTGAGGATTGTTGTTTTGCTCTATAACAGCTGCACCAGACCATTCATTTTTAGTGTCAGTTGGCACTAGAGCAATTTGTTGACCATTCAAATGAATTGTCGCCTTTTCAACAGGTTCTGCAAAATCAACCTTGGCGTAAACTAGTTTTGATTTGGGGGTATTTTTCTCAGCAACAGTAAAATTAACTTCTGCCTTGATTGGCCTCACCTGCTCTGCATCCGCCAAAAAGGTTGAAATACTAGCTGAGGTAGCCGTCTTTGGCATTTCTGCACCAAAAAGCTGAGCGGATAAAACCGTATTTTCATTTTGAAATTTGCCTGTAGCCATGGCAACGCCGATTTGCTTGAATTCTGGATCAATTAAATTTTGATAATGAGTCGGACTGGCTACCCAGGCGTCAAATAGGTTGGCTGGTGAGGAATAGCCCATCGCTAGATTTTCGCCTGCCACTGCAAAATTGTAACTAGCTTGCTTAAGCCAATCAGCTAGTGATTGATTTTGCGGTCCGATATGAGCAAAATATTGTTCAACGAACATATTTTGCACTTTAGCTTCAGCGGCAGCTGTAAGTTGTTGACTTTGAGTTAAGGCCGGAACATTATTTGCTTGTCGCAAAGTATTGGTCAGCTTTACAACTTCTTGACCTTGCTGCGACATTATATCGGGTGCTAACCAAGCCTCGAGTGGCATCAAGACGACCAAAGCAATCAAAGTTGCTTTAATAGCGAGAGCGGCTGTTGCATGAAACAATAAACGTCCAGGACGTAAAGCCTGCGGTTTATAACCATTACCCTCATGAGGTACAAACAAATCCTTAAGCATTGAAAACTCAAGGGCGATTTTTTGTATTTTGTATTGTTCGCCGTCCTTCACGCCATCACCATCAGTATCGGCATTAAAGGGGTCAGTCTCTAGTTCTAACTCTTCCCAGTCTGCCAAACCATCAAAATCAGAATCCAGATTGCCTGAATTTTTTAAAGCTAAAAAAGTTGAAAATTTTATTACTTTTCTCATCGATTAAGATTATAACACATTTTAATGATTACCATCAAAGACCCTATTTATGGGGCATTTTAGGGTTATATTTTGCCACTATTTCAACATTAATAAAGTTATCCACTATTGTCAGATTATTTCTGGACAATACCGTCGCTTTGAGCAATATCATCATCCTCTAACTTTGAAGTTTTGGGTTTTAGACTTTTAGTAATTACCATTTTGGTCGTATTATCAGTGGCAGTTAATGTGGCAGCATTCAAAAGTATGGCAATTCGATTAACATCAGTTGTTGTCGGGGTGAAACTTACAGAAAATTCAGCATTAGCTTTAGCCGCAGCAACCGACAAACTTGGCAAATTCCAGGCAATTTTTCGCGACGTTGCGTCAAATGTCAGCGCCCCAAGACTTGCCATACTTTTGTCATCCCAAGTCATATAGCTCGGCAACTCAGTCTCAAGCTTGAGATTTGATAATTCATTAAGGTCATTACTTAGATCCCAATACACACGATAGCTTGTCGTTTGATCAAGTTTGGGTGGATTCGGACCGAAACCTACTGCCAAATTATCATCATTAAAGTAACGGACTTTTTCACTAACACTCAAATTGCTATTAATTTTGTTCACAATTTCATTAGAACGGTTTTCTGTCTCTGGCGCCTCGAGCGTACTTGAACCGATCATAAAACGCGCATAACTTCTGACTTGATAATTTTTGGTCGGCGATATAGGGCTAGATGTAGCGATATTAATCGAAAAATCAATTACCCCTTCAACACCTGGCGCTAACTCAGCCAAGCCAGGAATTTGATCTTTGGACCAGGTAATTTTGTTACCGCTTACGACACCCAAATTATTATCCTTCAGTGACTGCCAATTAATCAGTTCACTATCAACAACAGCCATGATCACCAAATTTTTTATTGCTTGGTCACCCTTGTTGGCATAGCCAATTGTATAATTCAATGGTGCACCGAAATCAACGCCCGTATTGTCTTTCGAAGAGTTGATCAAGACATTAAGATTAATATTTTTCGTCAAGACCTCAATCTGAATATCTTTTTTAAGGAAACTATAATATTTCAGACCATCGCTGCTATATTCAAAATTAAGCGATAACGACTCTTTATTGTTCACCTTTTCCTTAAAGCTAAAAGGTATTTTAAGCTCGTATGGACTGCTTGTGCCTGTTTTTCCAGTACTGACTGTCGTCGAGGCAGCATCTAGATTTATCTCGTAAATACCCTTGCTCATAATTTCGGTACTCGAGCCAAAAGTGAGATTGTCCAGTTTAGCGATCGACAGTCTGAATTTTTTAATAAAATTTTCCTGATCAGGCTGGACGTTGACATAAAGCTGAGCACTATCGCCAAGTAAAACGCTTTCAGGAACGTCAAAGGTAAAATTCATGCCAATACCGGCTATAACTGTATTTAGACTAGCATTTTTTTGAAATTCTGAAGAGAAATTTACCGGCATATAACTCATGCTAGCCGTAATCACTGGGTGTTCGTTGGTTTCACCAATCAAGCGGCCATTTATTTTTATCTGACCTGAACGACGCATCTTTAACTCCTTTATTTCCCAAACATTAGTGCTGGTGGCAGGCGCTGGATCAGCTGATTCAAAAATGAAATTCTCTGGATACAATGCGTTGATGCGAATATTTTTCAAGTCTATTCGATCCAAATTCTTATAATCAATGACATAGGAAAATGTTTTACCTGCCAAAAATTCCTTTGGTCCAGTCAAATTAAACTCTACAGCAGTCGGATCGTTGGCCGATTTATATTGATAAAAATAATAATAACCAGCCCAAGCTACCGCAGTTAATATGCTAAGATTTAAGAGGATAATAAAGGCACGATACAACCATGACCTACCATGCTCTATGCCAACATTTTTCATGTCGACAATCTTGCCTTCATCGTCTTGATAGATTTCTGATAAACCTTCTTCAATATTAGTGCTCTTAACTTCCGAATCAACGTAATCCTGAAATTTATCGGAGATAGTTTGTTTGGAACTCAATTTGTCATCTTGAGACTTGAACTTACTCATATTATATTCTTAATCTTTTTGTTTATACATAACTGCAAAATATTGATCAGCGGTCAAATCACTCAAGACACGCCAACCAAAGTCACTTTCACTAGTTGTGGCTAGACTTGGGCTTTGCCAGGTTTTTGACATTGGCATTGTATTATTGAGTGACTGAATATTTAAAGTACTGGTAAAGGCAATTTTTTCGGCGCCAGGTTGTTTCTGAAGTAACAAAGCGTAAGTTAAAATCTTTTTTGTTGAGCCAAATATCGTGTTCAACCCATCTGGAATGTCTGATTTTATTTCTTTTAAAAAGGTTGTGGGTAATTTATAGCGAATATGAGCATGTATTTCCTCACCTGGGTCAACCATTAGCCAATTAGCAAAGACGGTTTTACCAAATTCGTCGTAGATTTTGGTGTTGCTTAATTGCTCGAGTTTGAAATCTCTATCTTCATTTCTTAAATCCTCATCAAAAGTCCAAGCGGGATCTGGCTGCTCAAATTGACCAGGCTTAGGTGCCTCAAAACCGGTTGCCTCGATCAACTCACTGCCGACCGGGACATAAACTCTGAGCCAATCAACATTGCGCACACCGACGAATTTATCAGCCTTAGTGGAATTGTTTTTGCGAATTATCTCAAGATCATCTATGATCGAGCCGTCAGACATGACCGTGGCATGATGATTAATAGTTTGCGTAATCATGCGATCGGACTTCCCTCCGCCAATATTAGTATTTATAACCGCTAAATAATCATAGTTTGAACTTTTTACTCGACCATCCCAACCATAATCGGTGACAAATTGCTCGAGCTCTTCATTTTTGAAATAAAACAAAATGTGTTTTTCATTTAAATTTTTCTCCGTACTGACGAGCAAATTAAACATCACCTCTTTGTTCAAACGCAGCGGAATCTCTTCCTGGATTTTGGCCATCAGGTCACCGATGATTTTTTTAGGTTTTTTGGTTACGCCCGGTTTTTGTTCGGCAAATGCTTGAGTGACACTCCAAAAATTTTCAGCAGAGATAGTTACACCATAATCCTTTTGCATATCGACCGGACCAATGGCAGCTAAAATATTTTCCATCACGGTTGGTGTCAAACTAATAACCCCGTCCACCGTTGGTCCCCCGCTTTTTTCATAAAACCACATTAATTTGTTTGCGGTGGTTGGCCAATCATACCACCAATTAGCATCCCACAAATGCCACAAGGGATTAACCAGCCACAAGGGTGTCGGAGCAACGATACGCTCTTTGTAACCAGCTTCGACATCGTAAGTACCACCAGCCGGCGTCTCAATATTTTTGATCTTACCTTTGCTAAAATCTATCAATGCATAGCTACCAAAAAACCCACCACTGGCCCGCATTTCGGCATTATTCTGAAAAACCAGTAGGTACCTAGTGTCTCGCTCTGCTCCGAGTAGAATCTTGAATTTGGACACCATTTCGACCACTGACTTGAGATTGCCAGACAAAAACACCGCCTCATCCTTAAGGCTGACAAAACTAGCACGATATTTTTCTGGTAAATTGTCAGGATTTATAGCGATAATTTCGGTTGTCAATTCGTCGGCCATAATCTGTGCAAGCTCGCCATGCGTTTCGAAAGCGGTGAGACCTGTCAAAATACCGGTTTTTTTACCTTCTAGTAGACCATCAATCGCTAAGCTCAACTCGGCTCCAATTTTTGATCCCAACTCTCCGGCCTTCAAAATGTGCTGACTTGAGGCGGCAAATTGCATTTGTTCGTTTGGTACTAACCCAGCCAATTCGAAAAAAAAGCCATTAATTTGGTCTAACTCTTTTTTAGCACTTATAAAACTTGCACCGGCCTGATTAAAATCCTGACTAGCATCCTTAAAATTCAGGCCACTAGCCGAGGCGGAGGCTTTTTTAAGATCAGAAATAGCGGCGGTAGATGAACCAACAATCTTGTCCTTGAGATCATCTAGCGACTTGAAATAACTAAAACCCTTAAAGGGTAAAATAATAAAAAAAAGTAAGGCGACAAAGCCTAACCAAGAGCCGAGACCAAAGCCAGAAGTCTGTAATAACCGTTTTTCAAGTATTAATTCTTCATGTTCGAAATCGTTTTTTAAATTTCTAAGGCTAGGCAATTTTAATTTAAATAGCTTTAAACCACTTAAACTTAATTCATAACCACGAACTAATTCAATAATTCGATAAAGTTGCCGCTTTATCGCGCTAAAAGGCAAAGCAAAAGTCTCAACAACATCAACGAGTGTCTTGCAACTACTTTTTAAAAAAACTAGAAACGACTTGTTAACAGTGCTTAATACACCGAACTTAATTTTGACTTTAAGTTTAGTCTTTTTTGGTACGGGTGGCGCATTTAAAAAACGCAAATCAACTACATGCCGAGATGGAATGTAGCTTTGCTTGTCGTTTAAATTATGAGAAAACTTTTGACTCATGATATTAGAGTTATTTTACCATGTTTCACGTTTTTGAACAAATTATCTCAATATTTATCACCACAACTTAACATTACCCCAGGATTTGAATGAACCACGGATAGAGTGCGTTGGTGCGATATATTTTGAGATATAATAATAAATACTGTTATCACCAAAAGCGCCAATTACCAGATCAACTCGACCATCGTTATTTAAGTCCCCACTTGACATTGAATCGGCAAAATTGCCGGTCGTGTGATTTGTTAGTACCACATCAGCTGCCAAGGTTGACGTGGCCATAATGGGTTTATTATAAAAAACATAAGCTCGGCCAGCGTTGGCCTTATAACCGGAATCGCCGATCACAAGATCGTTCTTACCATCATTATTGTAATCAGCCACGACTAAACTACAGCCAAAATTCGTCAAGCCGTAAGTATTTACAATTCTCAAATCAGCAACGCTTGTATTTGTCGCCATTGCTCCAGTAACATAATAAGCAAAAACCTGACCTGCATTTCTACTCGCTCCTACAATTAAGTCGTCTGTCTTGTCACCATTAACATCACCCATTGTAAGAGCAATTCCAAAATCAGAACTTGAGGTGCCATAAATTCTTTTATCAACCTTTATCGTGGTTGTCGGTATCGTACCGTCATTATAAAGCACGTAAACAACACCTTGATAAGTGTTATATCGATAATCACTTATAACTAAATCCATCTTCCCATCGGCATTAAAATCACCCTTTGTTATGGCATAGCCAAAATAACCAGCAATTGAATTTGTTATAGTTGTACTAGCCCCAGCAGAGGTGGTTGAGACAAAGCTTCCTCCATTAAAAATGTAAACAGTGCCGTTTGACTTACGATAGGCTCCAACCACTAAATCATCCCTGCCGTCGGAGTTTAAATCGGTCGATGTCATGGCGTAGCCAAAATAATTAGTTATACCAACGCCTGAAAAAACTACATCAGCTGTTTGAGCCGTGAGAGGCATTGAGCCGTCGTTATAAAAGACTAAAACCTGCCCCATATTAGAACTAATATTTGGTGAGCCAACTGCCAGATCTGACCACCCATCACCATTAAAATCACCTAAAGTTAAACTTGACCCGAAGCCTAAAGCATTACCATCTATCTTGACATCTGGTTCAGTACTCTTATCAAGAGTGCCATAAAAAATATAAACGCGCCCAATATTAAGATAATATGGCGCCCCAACTATAAGATCGGTCAAACCATCCTTGTTAATGTCAGCTAATAACATGCTATATCCAAATCTTTCATTAAGATTATGCGCTCCGATTATTTTTTTATCCGCATTGGCTGCAGTTGAGGTCAAGCTACCATCGTTATAAAATACATAAACGGCCCCCAGACTTGCTCCATAATTTGGCCCACCGATGACTAAATCTGGCTTACCGTCGAAATTAAAATCAGCTTGAAACATGGTCCAACCAAATTGAGTATTTGTAGTTTCTCCAGATATTATTACATCAGCATTAGCTGCTGACGTCGGCATAGAACCATCATTATAAAAAATATAAACATGACCAGTATAAGTTGAGTAGTACTGCCCACTAACTGCCAAATCCGTTTTGCCGTCGTTATTAAAATCTCCAGCTAGTAACGTGTAGCCAAACCAGCTATTGACATTGTCAGTTATTATTAACTCTGCACTGCCAGCACTGCCCGGAATAGAACCATCGTTATAAAAAATATAAACTGCACCATTCGACAAGCTTCTGTATGCCCCTACCACCAAATCAGTTTTGCCGTCGTTGTTAAAATCTCCGACTGCCAAAGAATAACCAAAATTATCACCTGTTGCCTGACCGTTTATTATAATATCGGCCGCTGCCCCGGTGGCAGGCAAATTACCGTCGTTATAAAACACATAAACTCGTCCCATACTTGAATTATAACTTGTTGCACCAACTGCTAAATCATTTTGACCATCATTATTTAAATCAAGCGCTACGATAACGTATCCAAAGGCTTCTCCAGCCGCACCACCTAAGATATTTTTATCAGCGTTCATAGCTAAAGACGGTATAATTCCATCATTGTAAAAAATGTACACGGCACCTTGATAAGCGTTATACATTGTCGCACCAACAATCAGATCAAGCTTGCCATCAGCATTCATATCGCACATAGTCATGGCTTCTCCAAAATAGCTATTAGCCTCACCAGTAATTATCAAATCAGCATTAGCTGCTGACGTCGGCATAGAACCATCATTATAAAAAACATAAACCTTACCCATACTAGAGCTCACCAAATAATCACCAACTATCAAATCAACCCTACCGTCATTATTCAGGTCACCAGTAATCATCGCATAACCAAATCGCCCTTTATCATCTTCAGAGGTAATCTTAAGGTCTGCCTGGTCACTGGTTGACGGTAGAGACCCATCTGAATAAAATATATACACGACGTCGTAATATGTGATGGCGTTATTAGCTGAAACAGCCAAATCAACCTTACCGTCATTATTAAAATCAGCAGAGACTATTGTGCCACCAAAATATGGAGCAATAACTTCATTACTCTTGTTTAAACTTAGCGTACTACCACTATCCATAAACCCATTATTCGAATAGAAGCCATAAACTCGTCCATCACCGGAGCCAAGATAGGCGCTTGTAATCAAGTCAAGCTTTTTGTCGCTGTTCAAGTCCAAAGCGCCAAGCATTTGTCCAAAGGCGTCACCAGTATTTTCGCCTTTGATAATAACATCAGCAGTCGAGGCGGTCTGAGTCAAGGTCTGATTATTATAAAAAATATAGATGGCACCAGTGTTGGAATTCAGACCAGGCGCAGAGGCGACTAGATCAATTTTGTTATCACTATCCAGGTCAGCACTCGCTATAACCTCGCCAAAATTGCTATTTGTCTCACCGGTTATAATTATTTCGGCCGAGCTAGCCACTGCAGGTAAGGCGGAGATTTGTTCAAAAACATATACTCGCCCAGTACTAATTCCATACATAGATGCCCCAACGGCCAAATCCTTTTTTCCGTTAGCATTAAAATCGCCAACCGTCAAAGCACTACCAAAAGCACTATTCATGACTTCGCCCGTTACAATCTGATCAGCGGTACTGGCTGTAGTCGGCATCGAACCGTCATTGTTAAAAATATAAATCCTGCCAGCGGACAGATTAAAACCATTCGCGCCTACCACCAAGTCCGGACGATTGTCATTATTAAAATCGCTCACGAGCATAGCGACACCGAAATTATCACTTGCATTCTGACCAGTGATAATAATATCAGCGGTACTGGCTGTAGTCGGCATAGAACCATCGTTGTAGAAAATATAGGCACGACCCATGTTGGTGCCTGAGCCGGGGGCGCCCACCACCAAATCAGTCTTGCCATCGTTGTTAAAATCACCAGCCGTTAATGATTGCGTAAAAAAATCATTGGCCACCTCACCGGCAATTGATATGTCAGCGGTACTGGCTGTAGTCGGCATAGAACCATCGTTGTAGAAAATATAGGCAC
>JBAWWA010000020.1:0-24696 GCA_037146995.1 bacterium | reverse complement strand
CTCTTAAGTCACTCAAAGAATCAATTGATAAGCCAGTTGAGGCACCGAAGGCTAGCAGTTCACTAGAAAAAAAGCCATTATTAGAAAAAGCCAGTAGCTCGGAAATAATCGAGTAATTTTTGGCGCTATTGTCCTGTTTTTCAATAATTGGAAGGCAGGACAATGCGTTTAAGTGAAAACTTGAACGCAGGCTCGTTCGTTTTGTTTTGTGTCTTAAGCTCAGAACTTAATGGCGACCAGCGCGTCGTGCAAGGTCGGACTCTGTAGCCCAGAGTGTCGTGCTGATAATAACTAAAATAAAATTGTTTCTCGGAGATACTCGACTTAGTGCTTGTTAAGTTGTAAATGAACAAGCTTATTTACGAAGCAATTCGTGATGGCGGGATTCCGGTTTATTTGCAGGTCTTCAGGCTTGTCCGGATTTCTAAGAAACTCAAAAAGGTCCTTAATCGGACCAAATTATAAATGCTTATGCAAACTATTAAGAAACTCGTCGCATCTGGCGTGATCTTCTCTACCGTTTTGTCTATGGTTGTTGTTGCTGCCCCTACAAAGGCTGCTTCTGCCACAGCTGGTGATTTGATCAAAATGAGCGGTCTTTCAGCCGTTTATTACTTGGGTGCTGACTCAAAACGCTACGTTTTTCCAAACGAAGCAACTTACAAATCTTGGTACTCAGATTTTTCATTGGTGAAGACTATTCCAACTGATGAATTGCAATCTTACGGTATTGGCGGCAATGTAACAATTCGCCCTGGTACACGTTTGGTTAAGATTACCACAAATCCAAAGGTATACGCTGTTGAACCAGGTGGTTCTTTAGTGGCTATCACAGACGAAGCAACTGCTAAAAAATTGTACGGTGACAACTGGGCAAAGCGTGTTAGCGACGTACCTGATGCTTTCTTTATCAACTATAAGGAAACAGGCAAGACTGTAGCTGCTGGTCAATACCCAGCAGGTTCTTTGGTAAAATTCAGTTCATCACCAGATGTATATTACATCAATGCTGATGGTACTGCTTCAAAGATCGCTGATGAGGCTGCCTTTAAAGCAAATCGTTTCGAATTCAGCAATGTATTTGACGGTTCAGCTGTAGCTATGCCTGCTCTAGGCGCTGCTGTTAACGGTGCTGTTGCAACAGACGTTACTGGTGGTGTTAATGGCGGTACATACGTTGGTGGTTCTGGCGTTACTGTAGCTTTGGCTGCAACTACTCCAGCTTCTGCTTCAGTACCACAAAATGGTGCTCGCGTACCAATGGCTAAAATCAATTTGACTGCCGCTTCAGACGGTGCTGTAACCATCAATTCTATTACTGTTAAGAGAATTGGTCTTTCAGACTACAATAAAATTCCAAAGGTATGGGCTGAAAAAGCTGGTATCATTGTTGCTCAGAAGAAATCAGTTAGCTCAAATGATGAGGCTATCTTGACTTTCTCACCTGCATTGACAATCGCTGCTGGTCAGACTGTAACTCTAGATTTATTGGCTACACTTGCTGCAGCTACTGGTAATATTGGTCTAGGTATCGTTAGCGCTTCTGCTATCTCTACCTCTGGTGCTTCTGTATCTGGTTCATTCCCAGTTTATGGTAACATCATGGCTCCAATCGCTTACGACGTAACAAACTTGACTTTCGCAACTTCAACATCTGCAGTTAATACTGTAAAGGTTGGTGATGAAAAGGTTGAACTCGGTCGCTTTGATATTGGTTTCCAAGGCACACAGAAAGATGTAACTTTGACTTCTGTAATGTTCAAGAACAATGGTGTCGAGGACTTAACAAAGACTTCAATGAATTTGTTCCTTGAGAGCAATGGTACAAAAGTAACTGATCGCTACACTGTAGATGGTCGTTATGTAACATTCTACTTTACAGGTGCTGGTCTAGACATCTTGAAGAATGACGTTTCTTCAAAACAATTCATCATGAAAGGTGATGTAATTGGTAAAGAGAACGTATCAACAAATAGCTATGAGTTCACTTTGAACAAATCTACTGATTTCGCAGCTTATGAGAAATCAACTGGTTTTGGTGTTAATGTTTACACAACTCTAGGTGCTGCTGGTACTGTAGCTGATGGTATTGCTCTACCGATGGATACTATCACTGCTGGTGCTATTGCTGTAACCAAGAAGGCTGTTTCACCTTCAGACACAACAATCATCAAGGGTTCTGACAATGTAGTATTGTTGGCTAACCTACGTGCTGATGAGTCTATCTCAGCTGATGGTTTGAAGATCTGGTATGGTTCTTCAGTTTCAACATCTTCAAGTGTTGAGCAGTTCGAAAACGTACGCGTGTACGTTAACGGCGTTTTGGTTGACTCTTTTGATCCAGCTGTTACTGTTCCAGCTTCAGCTCTTCAATTCCGTTCAATTGATAGCTCATTCACATTGGCTAAGGGTGATAACGAAGTAAAGGTTATGGCTAAGGCCAGAACAAATGCAAATCCTAACTCAGCTTTCTTTGCTAAGTTGGATGGTACAAACATCTTTGCTTTGAAGAATCCACAATACGTTTCTTCGACTAATGCTGTAACTGGAGAAATCTCAGGAACTGCATCAGGTGCTATCTTTACTGTTCAGGGTGCTGTATTGCAAACTGTACGTAACGATGGTTACTCAAATGGCAAGAGAATCGTTAAAGGTTCTACCGATGTTTCATTGGGTAAATTCACTGTAAAGGCAACTAATGATGCTGTAAATGTTACCTCAATTTCATTGGGTATCAATACAGGTTCAACTTCAGCTTCAAATATTTATGATGCTAAGTTGTATGTCGACGGTGTACAGAAGGGCAATACAATTGACTTCGGTTCATCAGGAGCTTCATTCCAGTCTTTGAACTTTGGTATCGCTAAGGATAAATCAGTAAGCGTAGAAGTTAAAGCTTCTTTTGATTCATCTGCAAACGGTACTTTCCAGTCAACTTTGACTGTAAATGCTAATGATTCACGTGGTACTTCTTTGGTAAACGTTGCTCCTGTAGTTTTGACTGCTCAAACTGTATTGTTTGACGTTTTGACTGCTGGCCAGTTGAACGTTGCTATTGGTGGTTCTAATCCAACTGACGCTATCTTGGCTGCAGGTGGTTCAACTGCTAAGAGTATCGCTGAGTACAAATTGACAGCTATTGATGATACAGCAGTTTTGACAGAGGTAAATTTTGTTAACTCATCTTCATCTGCTGCTGTTGCTACAACTTCTGTTGCTGATTCTATTGTTTCTGCAATCGCTTTGTACGACGGCGCAACTTTGCTTGATTCAACAACTTTGGTTAATGGTTCAGGTAAATTCATTATCCCTAACGGTGGTTTGAGTATTGCAGCTAATGCATACAAGAATTTGACTGTTAAGGTATTGTTGAACAGCATCAGTAATGATGCAGGTGCAACTAACAAGGATATCCGTTTCGCTTTGACTTATTACAAGTTTAAATCTTCAGACGGTACTCTTAATACATCAGCTAACGTTGACAAGATTGCTAACAATTTCCGTGTTCGCAAGACTGTTCCAACTGTAGCTTTGCAAACTTTGCCAACAACATTGTTGACAGCTGGTGAGCAGATTGTATCTAAGTTTACTGTTGCTGCTGATGCAACTGGTGATGTAACATTCGCTACTGTAACCTTGAAGTATGCTACTTCTACTGGTTCAAGTCTTTCAGTTTCAGGTTTGACAACTGTTAAGATTGACGGTGCTACTAAGTTGGCTACTTACTCTCAGGATGTTGCAAACAAGACTATTACTGTTGCGTTTGCTAGCCCAGAGGTAATCTCAGCTGGTGCATCAAAGACCTTCGAAATTTCTGCTACATTGGTTGCTGGCGTTGCTGGTGACTCTGTAACCACAAAGATCGTAGAAGATGCTGACTACGTAACTGATGGAACAGGCAACTTTGTCTGGTCTGACGGTTCAAGCATCTCAACTGATACTTGGTCAAATGGTCGCCGTGTTCCTGGTCTATCGACTGCTACACAGGTACTACAGAAATAAGTACGGTTTAGCTCTTGGTTGATTTATTTCAACCAAAGTTACCAAAACCCCAGTCTCTTTGGAGGCTGGGGTTTTTGGTTTTAAAAATTTGACATTAGTTTGATGATTTGTTTGTGAATAATATTTAGCTAGTGTACAAACTGTGTAAAGGATATATTTGTGGGGCAGGTTAGTGGTTTTGTTTTAAAATAGTAAAGGGGTTAAAATAGGGTGACAAATATTAACTCCCACTAATATGAAAAATACATCCAACTGCGACCAGGCAATGGCAGAGAGAAAAAAATGCGATCGCTGCCAGCAACCACTCAAAAATTCTGAGACAAATTTATGTCTCTATAATAATCTTTTTTTGGCCTATGGACTAAAGTCAGATATTGGTCTGTGCCGCGCCTGCTGTCTGCCGCTAATGGTCTATTTTAAAGGTTTTTTGAATGTTGATTTAGCTAATTATAAAGAAAAAATTGATTCGTTGACGGTCTAAATTATTTGGCGTAAAATGTAACTACAATTAATTAAATCTACCCCATGCAAAAAGAAGATTTGAAACAAATTGCTGAACTGATGGATCAGAAGTTTAGCGGCTTTGAACAGATTATTGAAACTAAATTTGAAGCTTTGGAAGTTAAGGTTGATAAAAAGTTCGAGTCATTTGAGACCACAATCGATAAGAAGTTTGATGCTTTTGAAACTAAAGTTGATAAGAAGTTTGAAGTTTTTGAAGTCAAGGTTGATCAGAAATTAGCTTCATTAAAAGTTGAGATTGCGAACGAAGTGACTGATAGGGTTATCGCTGAAATGGGAAGTGTTGTTAGCACTGCCTTTACTGATTTAGAACAGCGCATGAATGATAAGTTCGCTAGTATAGACAAGCGTTTTGATAAGCTAGAGGACGAGATTTCGCTCAAACCGAGTATTGCTCATTTTAATGACTGGGCCGATCGGACGATTGTGCCGATGCAACTCGATGTTGACCGTTTAAAGTATATTAACCGGGAAGAGATGAAAGATTTGCCCACCCAGCTTGAAATTAGTCAAGCCCTAATACAGGATGGCATCAATTAACCTATAAGATTTTGCATAAAAAAATAGACCACTTAGGGTCTATTTTTTTAATTTAGGGTTTATTTCAAAAAAGTCATCGGATCAACAAACTGTCCGTATTCAATAACTTCAAAATGTAAGTGGGGGCCGGTTGAATATTGACCAGAACCAGTTGTTCCGGGTGTACCGCCTGAGAGGCCGATTTTGGCACTTTTAGTAATTTCCTGGTCAAGCACGACATCAACCCTAGACAAGTGACCGTAACCTGTCTCAAGGCCATTGGCATCACGGATACGGATATAGTTAAAGCTGGCGTCTTTATTGTTCATGACTTGTACAACCGTGCCGCTGTGGGCAGCAAACACGCTAGAACCTTGATGAGCATTGATGTCTATACCGTTATGCTCAAATTCATTAGCAAAAGGGTAGTTGGGGTCATTGAAGTAATAATTAATTTCTCGACTGGTGGTCGGCCAGACAAATTCACTCTCTTTGGTGCTTGAGGTACTGGTGACGGTATTTTTTGTAGCCTGAGTCTTGGTATTGACTGGAGTTGTGGTTTCGCTGGTTGTCTCGTTATAAGTATTACCAGCCGCGATTGCAACTAACTGGCCATTGGCTAGGACTACTTGATTACCACTACCTTCAATAGAGGCGGCTGTATGGGTTTTTTTATTGTCAAAGTCTAGCTTGGTTAAAGTGTTAGAAATTGTACCGATCGGCGCGTAGCTAAATGTATCAATGGTAATATTTAGGGTGACTGATTGGTGACTGGGTAATTCATAACGTCCCAGTGTGATTTTATTTTTTGTTTCTTGAGGAAAAGCGGTATAGCCTAATTTTTTTCTAGTGTTGGCCAGGCCGACGGCTAAGTTATAAAAACCGTGCGAAGACTTGATATCTTGATTGGTGGTTACGATAGTAACTTCTCGCAAGAGAATTGGGTCTGGTCCATCGTTAGAGATGACAAAAGTACCTAAAATATTGTTTTTGGTACCTGGTGCGTAAGTACCATTACTTTGACTAAACATTGTAGCGCCAACATAGTTGTAGTCGGTTGTCGTTTCGTCAGTATATTTGGCCGTGTAGTAGTCGTTATAAGAGTCACTGCCGCCAATCGGGGCAGTTAGGTCTGAACATTTGGCATTGCGATATGAACGCAAATCTGTCAGGTTTACGGTTAGGACTGGCTCTTTACTAAGATTTAATTTTTTTAATTGACTTGGGCCAGTGACGGTACATTTTTTGCCACCACTGATTAGATAAATATTGGCCTTATTTTTTTCTTTAATTAGTTTGGCATCAGGATATTGGTTGATTTGATCCGCCGTAATAGTGGTGACGCCGCTAAATTTGTGACCATAGGAAAAAAATGACGCCTCGTTATTGTAGGCCTTTTTACGTAGGGCTTTAGTATCAATAAAGTAAACTCGGTTTTCGCTGGCAACTTTGACTTGTGTATTAATTTTGGCTGCATTGGCTTCTAGCGTGCTCGCAAAGAAAAAACCACCAATGATGATATAGGTTACAAGTTTAAATATGGCAAACCAGAACAAAGTTTTCTTGTTGACGTATTTTTTTACTAGCGGATGTTTTAAATATTTGGTCATATAGTGCTTAGGTTGGTCAAAAATTGCGCTTTGGGGCAAAATTTGATTGATAGAGTATATTAGCACAAAACGTGTAAAATGTCAAGGCTTTGCCATGGTTGAGTGAGTATAGTAGACTGAATAAAAGGATGTCTGACAATATTTGAGATAAAATTATGAGTTTTAAGTTAAAATTGGCTAATATTAAATATATTTTTTCAGATATTAATTTCTTTAGGCGAGGAAGTACTACTCAGCGCAAAATTTGGCTCGTAAGTCTTGTCCTGGGGCTTATTATTGGTTGGTCATGGTTTATTTTAAGAATTAATAATCCTAATTATTATTTGAAATTAGCTGATAAAGGTTTGGTTGAGCTAAAAAATGGGCAAAAAAGTCCTAAGGTCATTGGCAAAATTGCTAGTAATATTCGGCAAGCGGTTTTTCTGGATGCGAAAAATCCTGCCGTGGCCGAGACGGCTGCTCAAATGTCCGAGGCCTTGAGTGCATACGATCCGTTGGCAATCACCTCGGCGATGAATTATTACGATTTAGAAATTAGTCTAATGTCAGCTAATCCTGTGCCCGAGTTGCGCTTGGCGCATATCAAGGCAAATCTCAAGGCATATGAGATTGGTACTATAGAAAATTCCACCTTAAGCCAGGCCTTGAAACACGTAGACAGGGCAATTTCGTTAGACCCTAAATATGCTGAGGCCTACTTTGAAAAAGCCCTTATTCTAGAAAAATTAGAGGAATATGATTTGGCGATTGAAGCGGCTCGGACTTCGCTAGTATTAGCGTCAAGTGATCGCGTAAATTTTACTCTAGCGCGTTTACTTTTTAATCGCGGCTTTAGCCGTACGGGGCAGAAAGATCAGGGTGTTATTACTAAAAATACCGATCTTGTTCAAGCCAAGATGATTTTACTGTCACTGGCAGATCAAGGAGCGGAGCAATTAAATGCTTTGTATTTGTTGGTCGATATGGTCTCACGTCTGGGTGATAAAAAGGAGATGGCGCTATACGGAGATAAGCTTTTAGGTAAATTACCTAATGGTCAGCAGAAAGAGCAGGTAAGAAATATGCTGAAGTGATTTTTTAGTTCTGACTACATTTCCATCCCAACCCAACTAATGGTATAATAAACAAATTATCCATAGTTATTTATAGAATGACCTCACCTCAAAAAGCAGGACAATTACTCACCAAAAAAACCTGGCTGATTTTGGTTGTTTTTTTGTTTGTCGTTACTAGTAGTTGCCTATACTATTTATCTCAAAAGACTCAATTAGATTCGTCACTCTTGTCCGAACTCAAGTCTGCCAAAGCGGCTGGTTTCGAGGTTGGGAGTGACCTCCGGTCACTGCCAACCAGCCAAATTACTGACAAGGGGCAGACACTTGAGATAATAGACAGTAAAGCTAATGGTTCAGTTATCAAGACGCCCAATGCCATTGATCTTCGTGGTGGACCAGGTAGCCAAGAGGTGGGTCAGTTTGTGGTGGATTTCCCAAAGGACTATACTCAAAAGATTGAGGTCAAACTGGACGCCCAGCGCTCCATTTTCGTCACCGACCGCAATGGTTTTGGTTTTACTCCAAGGATTCTAGCCTCAAGGGAGGTTAAGACAACACCAAAAAATACTCGTCAATCGACTATGAAAACTGGTCTCGCCATCGATGAGTTACTCGACTCTAAAATATCACCCCAGATGGCCAGCGCTACCAATCAAGATATTATCAAATACCAAAATACCAACCAACGTAAGTCAATCTATTACGCCTATCAAAAGGACATTAAAAATCAAACTAGAAAAGTCAAAAACTGGATTGTTTATGACAAGGGTACTGGCCATGAAAGGGAAGAATATCAGTTTGATAATGTGAAACTAAAAAAGAACCAAAACGGTGATATCGAGGGTTACTATTTCGGTGAACAAGAGGCCAAAAATGATGAGGTTAAAAAACAAGTCGACCCCGGACTCTTTGAGCGCGCCATGCTTATCCTTAAGAAAGAGGCGGGCAGTGACATTGAGAATGGTAAAGTCACCCCAGACTTTATTATCCCGAGACCCTACATCATTGACGCCCAAAAGCAAAAAACCTATCTCGACTGGGAACTCAACGAAAAAACTACTCAAATCACCGTCACCATCCAGGTTAGTGAGAAACAATATCCACTCGCCCTTGACCCGACCCTGCAGTTTACCGCCCCGGGCATGGCTAGCGAGGGAATGACTATTGATGGCGAACTTGGACCAAATGGTGATGATAGTGCATTTGGTAATGCCATGACAACTGGTGATTTTAATAACGATGGCAAATTAGATTTGGCGGTGGGGGCACAGTATTATGATGTAGATGGTAATCTTGGTTTTGATGATGGTCGAGTTTATATTTTTTATAGTAATAATGCTCTTTCGCCTACTGCGAGCACGGCTGATGTGATATTGACTGGAGAGGGTATATACAATGATTTTGGCAGTGCTTTGGTTGCTGGTGATTTTAATAATGATGGTAAAACTGACCTAGCAGTTGGCGGCTATGGCTACGGCTCGCAGACGGGACGAGTTTATGTTTTTTATAACGGCAATATTGCCACTAAAAATGCAGCTGCAGCAGATTTTACTCTGACTGGTGAGTTAAGTAGCTTTTTTGGTGTCTCACTTGTAGGTGGTGACTTCAACGCTGACGGCAAAACTGATCTGGCAGTTGGGTCGTATGGTCATAACTTTAATACAGGCCGCGCCTATATCTTCTACAATGGCAACATTGCTACTAAAAACGCTACCTCGGCTGATGTAATTCTGACTGGCGAAGTGGCCGGTGATTTTTTCGGCACTTCTCTTGCAAGTGGTGATTTGAATGCGGATGGCAAGGTTGATTTGGCCGTAGGGGGACCAGGTAATGCAACTTCAACTGGGCGTGTCTATGTTTTTTATAGCGGCAATATTACTACTAAAAATGCCACCTCGGCTGATGTTATTTTGACTGGGGAAGTAACTGGTGATTCTTTCGGCACTTCTATTGCAAGCGGTGATTTGAATGCAGATGGTAAGACTGACCTGATAATTGGGGCTAATGGCCACGCCACTAATACTGGCCGAGCCTATATTTTTTATAATGGTAATATAGTTACAAAAAATGCCGCCTCGGCTGATGTGATTATATCCGGTGAGGTTTCTGGCGGATTATTTGGATCTTCTTTTGGTGTCGTTGATTTTAATGGTGATGGTAAGACTGATTTGGTAGTGGGTGCTGTTGATTATAATCTAGTTATTGGTCGTGCCTATATTTTTTATTCCAATAATGGTTTTATTGATAGTGGTAAAATGATTGCGGATACTTCAGGGACAAGTAGGCTTAATACATATTTTGGTTACTCTTTAACAACCGGTGATTTTAATGCCGACGGCAAGGTTGATTTGGCAGTGGGGGCTCGAGCATTTAATGGTAATACTGGATTAGTTTATGTATTCTATGGTGGTAATAGTTTAACTTCGGCAAGTTTAGTTTTGACAGGTGAAGAATCTGGCGAATATTTTGGTCAGTCGCTAAACGCCGGTGATTTTAATGCCGACGGAAAGGTTGATTTGGCAGTGGGGGCATTTGCTTATTCAACAAATATCGGTCGTGTATATATTTTTTATAACGGTAATATTGCCACCAAAAATGCCACTTCGGCTGATGTAATTTTGACTGGCGAAGCGATTAGTGCATATTTTTCAAATTCAATGGTGACTGGCGACTTTAATACTGACGGCAAGGTTGATTTGGCGGTTGCTGCGTATAATTTTAATTCTTCTACTGGGAGGGTTTATATCTTCTACAATGGCAACATTACCACTAAAAACGCTACCTCGGCCGACGTTATTTTGACTGGTGAAACAACGATTAGTAATTTTGGTTATTCATTAACAGTGGGTGACTTTAATACTGATGGTAAAACTGATTTAGTGGTAGGTGCTTCTGTATACAACTCTAATATCGGTCAGGCCTATATTTTTTATTCAGCAGGTATGACTTCCAAAAATGCCACATCGGCTGACGTTATTTTGACTGGTGAATCATCTGGAAGTAATTTTGGACTTTCTCTTGCTGCCGGTGATTTTAATGCCGACGGCAAGGTTGATTTAGCGGTGGGGGCAGATGGATTTAATGTTAGTACTGGACGAACATATTTATTTTATAATGGCAATATTCACACCAAAAATGCTACTACGGCTGACGTTATTTTGACTGGTAGTGCGACGGGAGATCATTTTGGTTATTCATTGGTTTCTGGTGATTTTAATGCCGACGGCAAGATAGATTTGGCGGTAGGGGCGCGATTGTATTTAACTAGCACTGGTCGGGTGTATGCATTTTACAGTGGTAATATTAGTACTAAATTTGCGTCTTCGGCTGACGTTATTTTGACTGGTGAGGCAACTGTTAATAATCTTGGCTGCTCACTGGCCGCCGGTGACTTCAACGCTGATGGTAAGACAGATTTGGCGGTAGGGGCGTATGGACATCTTTCAAATACCGGTCGTGTATATATTTTTTATAACGGTAATATTGCCACTAAAAATGCCTCCTCAGCTAATGTTATTTTGGATGGTGAGTCAACAGGTAATTATTTTGGCTACTCCCTCGTCGCTGGAGACTTCAACGCTGATGGTAAGACAGATTTGGCGGTAGGGGCAATGAGCAACACTCTTAATAATGGCAATGTTCATATCTTCTACTCCGGTAATATTTACACCAAAAACGCATCTTCTGCTGACGTTGTTTTAACAGGTGAGACGACTGGCAATTTTTTTGGTAATTCACTGGCCGCCGGTGACTTCAACGCTGATGGTAAGACGGATTTGGCAGTAGGGGCACATGGTTATAATTCAAACTCTGGACGAGCATATCTTTTTTATGGCAGCAATATTACCACCAAAAGCGCTACTAGCGCTGATGTTATTTTGACAGGTGCATTACTTAATGCTCGTTTTGGCTATGTTCTTGAAGTTGGTGATTTTAATACTGATGGTAAGCATGATTTAGCGGTAGGTGCGTATGGTTATAACGTAAATTCTGGTCGTGCTTTTATTTTTTATAGTGGCAATATTACCACCAAAAATGCTATTAGCGCTGATGTTATTTTAACTGGTAATGCGGCCAACTTTTTTGGTTGTTCACTAGTGGCCGGTGACTTCAATGCTGACGGTAAGACAGACCTTGCTGTAGGGGCGTATGGGTTCGCTACAAGTACTGGCAGTGTATATATCTTCTACTCTGGTAATATTAGCACCAAAAACGCCTCTTTGGCTGATGTCATGTTGACAGGTGAGACGACTAACAATTTTTTTGGTAATTCACTGGCCGCCGGTGACTTCAACGCTGATGGTAAAACTGATTTAGCGGTAGGGGCGCGATTGTATTTAACTAATACTGGTCGTGTGTATGTGTTTTATAGTGGTAATATAGCTACCAAAAATGCCTCATCAGCAGATGCTACTATGACTGGTGATGCAGTTGGTGGTAATTTTGGTTATTCACTGGTGGCCGGTGACTTCAATGCTGACGGTAAGACAGACCTTGCAGTAGGAGCATATTTAATTAATTCAAACAAAGGTGCTGTGTATTATTTTTTGTCTAAGTACGTACGACCAACCCAAGTTTTTAATGGTAGTATTAAATTCAAGGGCAATGTAATATTCAGGTAAAGTATAGATTATTTTTAGCCCTGTTGATAACTATTTAATTTATCTGTGAATATACATAATAGCCCTATAACTAGGACTATTTTTTATTATTCAAGAATGGGCAAAATATGTTATAATTATTAAAATATGTTAACTCCCCAAAACATAAAAAAAGTATCCATAATTTTTTCTTTTTGTTTATTGTTTGCTAACTCAGTACAGGCGGCAATGCAAAGTTCGAATTTCAGAATATACGACTCAACTAGTGACGTAGGGTCTGTTTATGCTGGTCCGGCAATTGCTAATATTGGGGTGACGGCCGACAATCAATCGGCCACCATATCTTGGCAGACCAACGACTTGTCGGATAGCTTTGTATTATTTTCGACTGATTCTACCTTGGCGTCGAGTATTGAACATGGATCACCAACCAAGAGTTCGACCAGTCACACTGTAACGGTGCCGGGTTTATTGCCGTCTACTGTCTATTTTTTTAAGACTCGTTCAACAGGTCTTTATGGTGGAGCGTCATATAGTCCGATCAGTAGTTATACCACTTCGGCTAGTCCCGCCGCAGTGCCTGCAAAAGTTGAAAAGTTTGATAACGGCAGTGGGGTTATTTATATTGAAAAAAAGGATTTTATTGCGCCGATTATTTCGAGACCTACCATTTTGGAATTAAATGCCGATAAAGCGGTTATTTATTGGACTTCCGATGAGCTAGCTAATAGTTTCGTGCAATATTTGACACCTGGTGACAATAGTAAGTCGACTGGTGATTGGTCGTTTGTTAATGACCATTATCTGACGCTAATTGATTTAGAGCCCAATACGACTTATTCATACAGAGCCTTGAGCGCTGATGCAGCTGGAAATTTGGCTAGCAGTGCCTTGGCTACCTTTACTACTCTAAAAGAGGGCGAAAAGGGTAAACCGGCGATAATACCAGGTAAGCCTGCCGGAGGCAGTGGTTCAACTACTATAAATATTAACGACTTGCCAGCTACCATGGGGCGAGTTTTGACTGCCTTAACTAATTTCAGCATCGGCAACAAGGCCAATGAATTTGAGGCCTTGGTTGGTGATTTTTTGAATTCATTGCGGGATATTTCAAGTAATATCCCGGGGCCAAGTCTAGTGGGTCGACCAAAAATTACGATAGAAAATAACCAGGTAACAATTGGTTGGCAGACCGACAAACCAGCTGGAACCCAAGTCGCACTGGCAAGCGACAAGGAATACAAGCCGCAGAACAATGAGCCTTATTATTTATTTCAAGGCAACAATGAGGTTTTGACCACTAACCATGAAATAACGGTAGCAGGCTTATTGCCAGATACTATTTATCATTATCAAGTCAGGAGTCGGTCTGGTTTGGGTGTAACCAACAAGTCTGATGATTATACCTTTAAGGTTTCACCGGAACTACCCACTATAGTTAATTACAATTTTGAGGTCACTGGACCAAATAAGGTGGTTTTTCGTTGGGTGACCAATCAAGAGACTGATACGAATTTGCGAACCGTGCCAATCAATGGCGCAACTCCTGAATATAGCAAATCAAAGTCTTTTTATGACAAGACCTTGACGATAATCCATCAGATAGAGATTGGTGACTTGGCAAATGGGACAACTTACGTTATTGAGCTGTCAGGTAAGACAAAAAAGGGTGAGGCGGTAAATCGTAAAATTGCAGATTTTTCCACCACAAAAGATAAATCGGCTCCAGAAATTGATCAGATTAGGGCTGAAGTAGCTTTTACTTCTGGTAAATTCGATGTTGCACAAGCCATTATTTCCTGGAAGACCAATGAATCTGCTTCAAGTCGGGTTTATTATGTCGGTGGCGCCAGGGAATTTGAGATAAAAGACGCGCAATATGTTGATATTGCTAGTTATGCGGTCAAACATGTGGCAGTGGTTAATAAGTTAGCATCTGGGCAGGTTTATAGTTATCGTGTAGCCAGCACAGATTCATCAGGTAATGTTGCAACGTCAAATGTTCATACGGTCTACATACCGCGCAAGCCTGAATCGTTGTTCGATTTGTTTTTCAAATATTTCAAACAGATCTTTGGTTGGGTTGGCAATATTCGGCGATAAGTTGTATAATAAAGAGTAGTTTTCCCATGCTTATAAAACTCCCTAAACAATTTAATATTCAAAAAACACTGTCATATCTATTGATAGTGTTTGTTTTGTTTGTTTTTGGAAATTGGCGCTCGGAGGCGGCTTTTAGTTCTCTCTATAATTTTAGTGGCCGGGTAACTGATGTGAGTAATACCTTGGTGCCAAACGGTACTTATGATTTTTCCTTTGCTTATTATACGGCACCAACTGGTGGCACGGCGGTTTGGTCTGAGAATTTGAATGCGTCGTCAACCTTTAGTGGCTTGGTGGCGGCGGTTTCATCAACAATTGACACTAACATATACACCTTTGCAAATGAATTAGCAACCTCAACTTTAAGGGTTGGGCAATCATTAAATGATGCGACTAGTGGTACCAATGCGACCATTATTGATATTGATTTGGTGGCTAAAAATATAACCGTCACTAAAGGTGGGGTTCCATTTAATGTTGGTGATAGTATTAATAATCGGCCTAGGATTGATAATGGATATGTGAATGTTAATTTAGGTGCAGTAAGTGACATGTCAGGCGTGTCATTTGATCAGGATTTATACTTGGAAGTAGTTGTTAATGGTGAAACGTTAAAGCCAAGAAAATTAATTCCAGCGTCAGCTCAGGCTTTTAATGCAACGCGCTTGGCTGGGCTATTTGCGACAGAATATTTATCATTATCAAGTGATACGTGGCAATTTAATAACCCGGTAAATATTGCCACCTCATCTGTGGCGGCAGCTTTAACGGTAAACAAGACTGCGACCGGTCAGGTGGTAGATTTTCAAGCCAGTGGTAATACCGCTTTTACGGTTTTGGCAAATGGTAATGTTGGCATTGGGACTTCCACTCCTGGAAGTATGCTAAGTGTTGGGTCCAGTACGGGCAGTCAATTTTTGGTTAATAATTCCGGTATAGTGCTTGATGGTACTTGGCAGGGTGATGCCATATCAAACTTATATGGTGGTACTGGCCAGGATTCGACTGGCTGGACTGGTTTCGTTTTTGTTACCGATGGCGTTTGGACGGCAACTGGCACTCTACCATCTGGATCACTACCCGCAAATTTGGTTTATATTGGTAATAATATTTCTAAATTAGTAAATAATGTAGGTTATATCACCGCCACCTCAACCGACACCCTGACCAACAAATCGGGTAACATTTCGATGTGGACGAACAATGCCGGCTACCTATTACCAGCTAACATTGCCAATTTCATTACCGCCACTAGCTCAAATACTCTCACCAACAAAACCGGTAATATCTCCATGTGGACCAATGATGCCGGCTACCTAACCTCTGGCGGCAACTATATTACCGCCACCTCATCCGATATCCTCACTAACAAGACCTGGAACGGGGTAGTGATTGGTTCAACCTATGGTGGTACCGGTCAAGACATGTCGGCTGCCACTGGTCTGGCTATGATTACCGGAGGCGTTTGGTCAGCTAGCTCAACCATTAACGATTCATTGATTACCAACGGTCTGACTATCGATTCAACTGGTAGTATTGATGCTGCCGCTATCAAGTCCGGCTACCTTGCCACCACTCGTGGCGGTACTGGCACCTCAACCAATACTTGGAGCGGTCTAGCATTCATCAACAACGGTGTCTGGCAACAGGTAGCGACTAGTTCGCTTGCTCTAGCCATTACTGATACGACCGGCAATCTGCCGGTCGCTAGACTAACTGGTCTAGGCTCGCTCGCTCTACGAAACAATATTGACTTAGCCTCATCAACCCTGACTAACGGCATTCTCGGAGTGGCTAATGGTGGTCTCGGTACGACCTCAACTGCCTGGACTGGCTATGCCTTTGTCTCTGGCGGTAATTGGACAGCTACCAATACTATTCCTGGGAGTGCGCTACCAGGTAATTTGGTCTATACTGCTGACAATATTTCGGTATTAACCAACAATGTCGGCTATATTTCCTCAACTTCAATTGCTAATTTTATCACTGCCACCAGCTCAAACACTTTGACCAACAAATCGGGTAATATCTCAATGTGGACTAATGACCTGAGCTATATCACCGATGGTAACGCTAATTGGGACAATCTCTATGGTCTGATCACCGCCACCTCAACCGACACCCTGACCAACAAATCGGGTAACATTTCGATGTGGACGAACAATGCCGGCTACCTATTACCAGCTAACATTGCCAATTTCATTACCGCCACTAGCTCAAATACTCTCACCAACAAAACCGGTAATATCTCCATGTGGACCAATGATGCCGGCTACCTAACCTCTGGCGGCAACTATATTACCGCCACCTCATCCGATATCCTCACTAACAAGACCTGGAACGGGGTAGTGATTGGTTCAACCTATGGTGGTACCGGTCAAGACATGTCGGCTGCCACTGGTCTGGCTATGATTACCGGAGGCGTTTGGTCAGCTAGCTCAACCATTAACGATTCATTGATTACCAACGGTCTGACTATCGATTCAACTGGTAGTATTGATGCTGCCGCTATCAAGTCCGGCTACCTTGCCACCACTCGTGGCGGTACTGGCACCTCAACCAATACTTGGAGCGGTCTAGCATTCATCAACAACGGTGTCTGGCAACAGGTAGCGACTAGTTCGCTTGGCAATTGGTCTCAATGGAGTTCATCTTCATCGGATGTCTATTTTAATACTGGTAATGTTGGCATCGGTACTGATAATCCACAAGAAAAGTTGCACGTTGCGGGTAATGCCTTGATTGATAATGCACTCTATTTAGGCAGTAAAACTGTTCTTAATGGTTATAACACTAGACTCAATGTTGTTGGTGATGGCCTTGGTTATACCTCAATTTTTGACTCTGCTGGTACGCAGAACTATAATATATTCCATACCAACGATGGTGGCTGGGGTGAGTATGGCATGTCCGGAGAATTTGGCTCTAATAATAAAAATTTATATTTTCAAGCTGTTAGTGCGAATACAGCAATGAATTTTGGCCAAGTTACTGGTATGAATTTGTCGATACTGCCAAATAAGAACATTGTGATTGGCGATTCGATTGTGGATAATGATGGTACAGGAGGTCTATTTATTTTTGATAACATGAATGGTAATTTTGGAATTGGTACAAATACGCCAACTCAGAAACTTCATGTTGCAGGCGGCCTTAGATTGGAAGGTGGCTTGTATGATGGTGATAATTCAATTGGTTTGCCTGGTCAAGTCCTGTTATCAACTGGTGACAAGGTGTTGTGGACTTCAACCAGTTCCCTGGGAATTGTTGGTGGTGGCAGCTCCCAATGGACCACTAACGGTAGTAATATTAGCTACGCTACAGGTAACATCTCAATTGGTACCACCTCTGCCAGCTCCATGCTCACTATCGGTGCAACTTCATCAGCTCAATTCTTAGTCAATGGCACAGGTGTGGTCACCTCTGGTGCTTGGAATGGCAGTGCTATCGGAGTCACTTATGGTGGTACAGGTACAACCACTACACCAATGAATGGCGGTTTATTAATCGGTAACGGTAGTGGTTACTCCGTTGGTACGTTAACAGCTGGCTCTGGCATGAATGTTCTTAATGCTACTGGTTCGATACTCGTAACCAATATTGGTGTATTGTCTGCCTCTGGCACGGCTGCCCAAATCATTGTTTCAAGCAATACTGGTAATATTCAATTCTCATTACCTCAGGACATAGCCAATACCTCAGCGCCAACCTTTGGTGGCTTGTCAGTGTCGAATTTAACCTCAGGTTCAATATTATTTGCCGGTACTGGCGGCCTGCTTTCCCAAGATAATGCTAATTATTTCTGGGATGATACCAACAATCGCCTAGGTATTGGCACAAACTTGCCAGGCGATGCTCTGGATATTTTTGGGGCAGGTAGTGGGCTTAGGCTTTCATATGATAATTCTCATCAAGTGACTTTGTCCTCAAATAGTAATGGTGAGTTGAATATCAGTTCAACAGCCTCGAGTAGCGGCTCAAGTATTATGATTGGTAATGGTCTAAATCGAGATATAATTTTAGGCTTTGACGCCTCAACGACTGATTATCACCTAGGAGTTGATTCCGTTGATGGTAATTTTAAGATTGGTGCAGGGACTTCTTTTGCCGCTAATAATTTTTTGATCGTTGATGCGACTGGCAAGGTTGGCGTTGGCACGACTTCAGGTGGGGCAATGTTAAGCTTGATTGGCTCGGGCTCCAATCAGTTGTTTAATGTCCTGTCTTCGAGTTCCGTCAGTGTCTTTAATATATCAGCTAATGGCAATATTGGTGTTGGTACTACCACGGATGCTCACAAATTTACGGTTGATGGTTCACTGTATGCTACAGATATCTACACCTCAAGTTCAACTTTTTGGATGGAAGGTAAGAGAGTGTTGTCGTTAGGTACTGGTTTAAGCTTGTATAATCCTAGTAATAGCTATTCATCAAGCTTTAAAGCAAGTACCGGCCTAACTTCTGATTTGACTTGGTTTTTACCAAGTACGATTGGGCAAGCTGGTCAAGTTATGACCAACGATGGTTCTGGCAATATGTATTGGTCAACTTTGGCATCTTCCTCGTCTCAATGGGTGACAAGGGGTAGCGATATTTACTTTGCATCAAGCACTGGCGGCATCGCGATTGGCACCTCAACTATTTCATCGATGTTAACTGTTGGTAGTACGGCCACACAACAATTTTTGGTTAATAGTGCAGGCGTGGTTGTTGGCGGCACTTGGCAGGCGGGGGCTATTGAAAATACCTATATTGCCTCGTCGTCATACTGGAAAGGTTATAATAATTTTTCAAATACTGTAACTGGCCTGACTTATAATAATGTAACCGGACAGACAAGCTTAACTGCTGGTTACAATATACCATTATCAGCAAGCACTACTGCCTGGGAAAATAAAGTTAGCTCCCAATGGACAACCAATGGCAGTAATATTACCTATGCCACTGGTAATATTGCCATTGGCACTACCACCACTAATTCAATGTTAACTATTGGTGCTACGACCTCATTACAATTTTTAGTAAATAATACAGGCGTAGTAACTGCTGGTACTTGGAATGCTGGTGCTATTGGAGTAGCTTACGGTGGCACAGGTACAACCACCACCCCAATGAATGGCGGCTTATTAATTGGTAATGGCACAAGCTATGTGGTTGGTACATTAATGGCGAGTTCTGGAATTAGTATTGTAAATGCAACTGGATCGATTGTCATAACGAATTCAGGTGTTTTAACGGCCACAGGTACGGCTGCTCAGATTAATGTTTCAAGTCATACCGGCAATATTCAGTTTTCATTACCTCAAGACATAGCCAATACCTCTACTCCTGCCTTTGGCGGTTTGTCAATATCAAATTTAACTTCAGGTTCGATGCTATTTGCCGGTACTGGCGGCCTGCTTTCGCAAGACAATGCTAATTACTTCTGGGATGACACCAATAATCGTTTAGGTATTGGCACAAACTTGCCAGGTGACGCCTTAGATATCTTTGGGGCTGGTAGTGGGCTTAAGCTTTCATATGATAATTCTCATCAAGTGACTTTGTCCTCAAATAGTAATGGTGAGTTAAATATTTCATCCTCAGCTTCGACTACAGGTAGTGGCGTGACACTGGGCAATGGTCTTGATCGAAATATCTTAATGACTTTTGACGCCTCAACGACTGACTACCACTTAGGAGTTGATTCGACTGACAACGTTTTTAAATTTGGCAGTGGCATAGTATTTGGTACGAATGACTATTTAGTTATAAATTCTGTTGGCAATATCGGTATCGGCACCTCAACACCGGTGGTAATGCTTGATGTTAATGGTGAAATAAAAATTGGCAACACTTTGGTTGGCTGTGACATAGCAACTGAAGGTGCGATGCGCTATAATTCTGAAAAGCGGTTGGTAGAGCATTGTGACGGTAATGAATGGGATAGTTTTGTGTGTGGAAACCAGATTTTTGACGTTGAAGGCAATGCTTATAATACCGTATCTATTGGTAGGCAGTGTTGGACAAAGGAGAATTTAATGACAACAAGATATCCAAACGGTACACCAATAACCAGGGGTCCAGTTGATGCAACTTGGAATATGAATGACAATGCTTATTATGCATATCCACCCAATGCAACGAATGATGCTGAAGAAACATTGGCAAGTATTAAAGAAAATAAATTGGGATTTGTCTATCAGTGGAGTGCGGCCATGGACGGAAGTAACGCAAGTACCGCTCAAGGCATTTGTCCAAATGGTTGGCATATACCATCCCATGACGAAATAACAGCCATGGAGAGAATTATCTGTACTTCAGGCACCTGCGCGACTGACTTTCCTTTGGACGCGGTAACAACTGGCGCTTTGGGTACGGATGAGGGTTCTAAGCTTTCACTGGAAACACTAAATGGTAATAATTCATCAAATTTTACATTTAAACTTTCCGGTGTTAGGCACAGCGATGGCTCATTTGCCTTTAGAAATGATCGTCAACGAGTGTGGTCGTCGACAGAAAATGGTGCAGATGCCTGGACAAGGTCATTATATTCTAGTGATACTACCATAACCAGAGATATGAATTCCAAGGCCGAAGCATTTGTAGTTCGATGTATGAAAAATTAATATATTTATCTAATTTATAAAATGTATGGCCATTACAAGGAGGACAATTAAAAAAGCGATCGTGAGTGAGATAAAAAAAGATTTCACAAAGTACAATAAAAAATTTAGCAGAGAACTGTCTCTTTATGACCATACCAAAGCAGTAGTCGTTGGTTTTGTCTTGGTGGTGTTAGCAGTTGCTATTGGCTCGATTTTTCTGGGCGTACAGATAAAGAATCTTGCTATTCGTAGCTCTTTTTATTCTGCAGCTCAGGAAAATCGTAATTGGGTGGCCATAAAATTGACGAATGGAGAGCGGGTGTATGGCAAGGTTACTAGTTTTAAATCTGATCCTATTGTTTTGAATCCGGTTTATTTTAATTACGATCAAGGCACGGCTGATCAAATAGGACAAAATATTGACAATGCAGGTGACTTACGACTAATTAAACGCGGTCAAGAAAATTATGGTCCAGATGGATCTATTATGCTGTTCCGTTCACAGATTGCCTATATGGAGCGACTTAGGCTTGATTCAAAGGCGCTGAAGGCTATGAAGTATAATCAGTAAAGTATTTTAAGATAAAATAAAAAACCGCGTTAGCGGTTTTTTTATTTAAGCTTGAATTTTATTTAGCTGGTGTGGTTGAGGCGTTATTTTGAACGTAGATGGGTCCAGCATTGACGATTTTGTCATTAACTGGATCGTAAATTATGGCCTTACGAGCCGCCATGTAAGCAATGACTCGATCGCCATTATGAGCATCTTGATAAAATGGCTGTTCCTTTGACAAGGCATCTTTGTCGGTAACTGTTGCGACAACTGGTTCTTCATTTTCTGGCAAAACCATTAATCTTTTAACTTTAGCAATTAAGGCGTCACTTTCCTTTTTGGCCATTTCCTTTTGTATTTCCGGTGATGAGGCAATGGCTAGTTGTTTTTTGGTTTGATAATATTTATAAAAAGACCAACCAAAGCCAGAGCCAGATAGCACCACTAAGATTACTAAACCAATTAGCACGCCCTTGTTGCTGGATTGTTCAGGTGTAGATATTTTTCCAATAGCCATAAGAGATTTAAGATAAATTATGACATTATTATATCAATTTGAGGTGCCATTGTAAAGTTAATAAAAAAATGTAAATTTGCCTATGATTAGCCTATAATCATGAATATTTTAACGTTTCTGATTAAATGACTGAAAAAATGGTTAAATCTTGACAAATTTAGTTTTTCTGTTATTATATAAACATTAACCGCAGACAGCAGGTGGTCAAATCATGACATAAGTCCTGCCGAGGTAAAAACCTTTGTTTTTATTGTTTGCGGCCTAATTGGTCGTTTTTTTGTTTTTAAATGACAAAAAAAAGAACTTTGAAAAATTTACTAACTAAGTTAGATATATGCCTAAGTCAAGAGCACAAAAAAGTGCAATGCTTAAGGGACTAACGGAGAAGGTAGGACGTTCAAAATCAGTCGTCTTTGCCACCTACAATGCGTTGGGTGTAAAAGATACTGAAGAGTTGCGTAAACTCCTCAGAGCTGAAGATGGCGAATTACTGGTAACCAAGAAAACCTTATTAAACATTGCCCTTAAGGACAACAATATCGAGGCAAACATCAAGCCGTTTGACGGCCAGGTGGCAACCATTTTGAGCTATAGTGATGAAGTGGCGGCAGCGAAGATATTGGGAAGCTTTCAAAAAACCCACAAAGACAAAATTGATTTTGCTGGTGGAATTTTGGAGGGTAAGTATATCGACAAGAATAGCGTAATTGCATTATCTGTTTTACCTTCAAAGCAGGAATTGTATGCACGTTTGGTTGGCACTATTAATGCTCCTATTTCTGGATTTGTTAATGTGTTAGCTGGCAATATTCGCGGACTTGTCAATGTATTGAATGCTGTTAAGGACAGCAAATAATTTTATTAATTAGTGTTAAATTAAAACTATGACCGAAGAAAAAAATGTTGAGGTGCCAGCAAAATTTGCTAGCCTTGTCTCAGAAATTGAGAAAATGTCAGTTCTAGACTTGTCAGAATTGGTAAAAGTGCTTGAAGATAAATTTGGTGTTTCAGCTGCTGCACCTGCTATGATGATGGCGGCTGCTCCTGGCGCTGCTGCTCCGGCTGCAGAAGAAAAGACATCGTTTGACGTAGAAATTACAGATGCTGGTGCTTCAAAAATCAGCGTCATTAAGGCTGTACGTGAGGTTACTGAGCTTGGCTTGAAAGAAGCAAAAGATTTGGTAGATGCAGCACCGAAAGTTGTAAAGGCTGGCGTTAAGAAGGAAGAAGCTGAGTCAATTAAGGCTAAACTTGAAGAAGCTGGTGCTAAGGTAACTTTGAAGTAAATACTTCTCTATAAATAAAAAATACAAGTCGAATGACTTGTATTTTTTTTGTTGAATGAGGTTTATTTGAGCTCGAAACTATAGATGATTTTGTCTGCCAGTACATAACCTAATTTATTTTTTTCGTCAATTTGCAGACTGGTGATATTGGAAAATTTATCCGATTGATACATTTTTTGGTAAACACCTTTGTTGTCAAAGACGGCAATGGCTTTTAAATTGTCGCTACCAATAAAAATATTATTGTCAGAAGTTGTAATTGTCTTAGCATTGTTTAAAGCTGGTTCTAGGCCGCTAAGACTGAAGGCTTGCTTGGTGCCACGAGAAAATTTTGTTATATTGCCGTTATTATAGAGAAAATAAATTGCGCCGTCGATATAGAATTGTGCAAGATTGTTCGTGTCTATTTTTTCATTCAACCAATTTCGTTGCCCACTAAAAGTTTCGTTGCTAAAATTTAACCTCAGAACGTCACCAGATTTGTTCAGTACAAATAAGCGACCGAGATAAGGTGAGACATCGATTATGTCTGCCGTATTGAGGTTTTTTACTAGGTATGACTTGCCTTGGTCTTTTTTGATGTTAAGTATAAAGATCTTGTCATTTGTCTTGTAATAAATCAAATTTTCGTCAATGCCACCACCTTTGAGCCCATCAAGTGCTTCGAGGCCGCTCGAAAGCGTGGTAATGATTTTTGTGCCGAGATCAATTTTATAAATTGAATGATTTTTGTTGTCGCTAGAGTAAAGTGAATTTTCTGTCTTCGTTAGATCTTGCGGTTCAGCAGAGGCAACTAATCCGCCGATATTGGCCAAAACCTTTGGATTTACGCTAATAATTTTTTTAATTTTTTTCTCTTGTTCGGCAAAATTATTTTTTAGTAAGGTAAGTTTGGGATTAATTTCTTTTTCATTTGACACTTGTGAGATCAATATTTTGACCTCCTTGGCTAGATTTATGGCACCTTCATCGTTTTTATAAATTAAACTCGAGTCAATTAAATTCTCTTTCTGTTCAATTTGCGTCAGGATAGAGTTGATATACTCACTTGATGCTAGTTGTTTATTGCGATTATTGGTATAAACAATACTTAAGCCAAAAAGAATTAAAAAAATCAAACTGGTAAATATCAATAATCGTTGCTTTTGTTTTAAATTAAAGAACCAGGAGATCGGGCTGATAATTATGCTGCCTGTAAGGAGCACTAATTGTTTTGATTTATTTTGTAATTGGTTTGGTTTAATTAGAATCTTGAAAGAGCTGAATATTTTTAATATGGTTGAGAAAATTATTATGAGTGTCGAATAAATAAGCTCTTTCGATTTTGTTAAAAAATGGCTA
>JBAWWA010000019.1:0-28157 GCA_037146995.1 bacterium | reverse complement strand
ATATATAGCTGCAGTGATTATACTAAAACTTTCATTATTAGATAAGGCGTTGGTTCTTTTCCAGCCAGATGCTGTTTCTTTGAAAGTGTAGAGTTGCGGCTCTGTTTGCCCAGAATCTTTAGCGATAAAGATTAGGTATTTTTCAATGTAAATTTCACCCAGGATTGAACGTGATTTTCTTTTTGTAAAAATGTCGAGACTTCTTTTTCTTAAATCTTTATTATTAAGGAAGTCTTCTTTTAAGGCTTTTTGTTCTTCGGGAATAAAATCATTTAAAATCCAGTCAGTATCGTCAGATTTGAAAGCTGAGAAGTCAGCTGTCATGGCTTCTAATGGGGTTTTCCAATTAGAGGCGGATTTACTGACTTTATCTATCTCTTTGGGGGGTGAATAAAGTGTGCCAGGGAGATCTATTGAAACTATTTCACTGGCCTGCTTGTTTTTAACTAGTGGTCCTGTTTGAATTGCAATTTGTCCGGCTTCGACACTAAAATTGACTGAAGTTTGTGATTTATTATTTTTTAAATTAAGGGTTTTTGAATCATAATTACTTCTCATGAGAATTATTGCCCGACCAATAGCAGCTAAAATCAAAAGACTAAAGACTGAGGTAATAATTATTTTTTTGTAAATATCTTTCATATTTTAAAGGATGTTATTTTTTTATTTCCAGATTAATTGATGGTGATTTAAACATTGTATCGTTCCAATTTGTATTTTGGCTATACAATTCGTATTTCCCTGGAGCTGGCGGCTTAAGCCACCAGGTGTCGTTATTATTAATTGGTTTAGTGCTTGTTAGTTCGGTGGTTTTACCATCAGATGAAATTAAGTAAAAGATTGAGTTTTTGATGCCAGTTGGATTGCTAATATTTTGTTTTAAAGTAATTGGAAAATCGCTTTGTTTGATGATACTTTCACTTGGTGGATTTGTAATTGATATGTTAATTGTTTCGTTGGCGGTGTTGTTTGGAATATTTGTGGTTATTTGTATTTTAGTAGTTGTGCAATTATCAATATCATCACAGGCATTTGCTTTTAATTCATGTTGACCATTATTAATAAAGGAGATGTTTTTGGTTAATGAAAATGGCTCTGAGGTAGTAACGTCTAAAAATTTACCGTCCAAATAATATTCAACTTTTTTTATTCCTCGTGTAGCGGTTACTGAAATCGATGTGGTTAGTATAGGGTCTAATAAAGTTGTAGATTCTATTGGACTTATAAAAGAGATTATTGGCAAATTTTCAGCGATGTGTAAATTATCACTTTCTGTTGGTTCAGTACTGGTTGAATATAAATTATTTTTTAAAGCCCATGTTTTTACACCGGCTTCCCAGTTTAAAAATTGAGGATCCGAGCTAGGATTTTTAGGTAATGGGCCTTGTGGGTTATCTTTATCAACATAATAAAGAATGTCGTGCGGTGCACTAAAATAAATATTTTTAATATATGATTCTGGTGTTAGATTAGTAGCAAGTAAACCAGAGGCTCTATCGATTTTTGTTGGCTGTGTTGAGGTGGCGACACCGTTTAAGACGCCCTTATCTGTTTTGATGATTTCAGGTTTTTTAAATTCCTCAATTGGTGTGCCAATTAATACTTTTTTCATGTATTCATTCCAGATTGGGGCGGCAACAACACTGCCATCAGCGCCTTTACTCATTGAGGAATTGTCATTATTACCAACCCAAACACCGGTCACAATTGATGGTGTATAACCAATTGTCCAGGCATCCTTGTAGTCATTGGTTGTGCCAGTTTTGGCGGCGACTGGTCGATCACCTAGTGTTAAATAGTTCTTTGTGCCAAAGATGTATGATCTGGCATTGTTGTCAGATAGAATACTGTTTGTTTGTCTGGCAATTTGTCCATCATAAACAACAATAGATTTGTCCTTGTATTCTTCAAGTGTTTTTCCATTTCGGTCCTCAATTTTTAAAATACCGGTAATAGGACTTTGACGACCATCTCTGGCAAACGTAGCATAAGCATTAACATGTTCTAAAAGTTTTACCTCGCCACCACCCAAGACTAGTGACAGACCAAAGCGATCTTTGTCGTTTAATGTGGTGTAACCAAGTTGTTTTGCAAAATCCATGACGGTGTTAATACCTGTTAGATACATGGCCTTAACGGCTGGAATATTTAGAGAACCTGCCAATGCCTTTCTAATGGTGATTGGACCATGCTCTGCTAAGTCGTAATTATGTGGTTCGTATTTTTTATCCGGATCGGTGGAGAAGTTCGTAACTACATCATATAATATTGTGTCGGGTGTATAGCCTTTAATAAAAGCTGCTGTATAAACTATAGGTTTAAATGATGATCCTGGTTGTCTGTTTGCGAGGGCAATATTAACCTGTCCGTCTATTTGAGTATCGAAATAATCTCTAGAACCAACCAATGCTAAAATTTGTCCTGTTTTTGGGTCTATAGAAACTAGGGACGCATTAGTGGCGTTGAAATTTTTGGCATTTTTAAGTGCACGCGTTTTAACAACGTCTTCGGCAATTTTTTGTTTATCTAAATCTATCGTGGAAATTATTTTTAAACCACCTTGTTCTATGGTTTTTGCATCATAATTGTCTTCGAGTAAATCCTTTAAATACATGACAAAGTGAGGGGCAAGGATGTTTTCAGATTGTTGTTTAAATTCTAGTTTTGCCGATTTGGCCTCCTCGGCTTCATTAGAAGTTATGTAGCCCTGGTCTACCATTTGGTCTAGAATATAATGTTGTCTGGCAATTAATAAATCCTTGTTATTACCATAAGGTGAATAACGACTTGGAGCTTGTGGTAGAGCGGCTAATATTGCCGCTTCTGATAGGTTTGTGTCTTTAACATTTTTACCAAAATATTTAAGACTTGCAGATTCAACTCCATAAGCAGTTGAACCATAAGGTATTTCATTTAAATACATTTGCAAAACCTCATCCTTGCTAAATCTTTGCTCGAGTCTGTAAGCTAAAATTAATTCTTTTAACTTTCTGGTGTAACTTTTTTCAGTTGTTAGAATGGCATTTTTTACAAATTGTTGAGTTAAAGTGGAGGCACCAGCTTTCTGACCTTTTAGAACATTCATAACAATAGTACGGAAGATTGCCCAAACACTGAAACCACCATGATGATAAAAGTCCTTATCTTCTATAGCTATGGTTGCATTTTTAACGTTATCTGGTATTTGTTTAAGATCAACAAGTGTTCTTTTTTGGTCACCATGAAGTTCATATAAAATGGTTTCACCCTTGCGGTCATATATTTTAGTGCTTTGAGCCACCTCTCGATTCATTAAACCATTTGGATTTGGTAAATCTTTAGATAGCCAAAAAAAGCCACCAACCAATCCTAGTGATGAAATTACTAAAATAACAAAAAAAAGTTTCAAGAAAAAAAACTTTGAGGTAAAATGGCCTTTTTTATGCTGCTTGTTTTGTTTTTGGCGCCAAGCATATTCATCGTGTTGTATTTGAGGAATTGGCATATTTTGATTGAATTATTATGTATTTAGTATAGACGTGCTTGAAAATATAATCAACTTTAAGTAATACAACAAAACAGCTAGTTTTAGCTGTTTTGTTGTATTAAATATAAATAGTGTGGTGATTATTTGCTGAATTTGTAAAATTTAGCGGCGTCTTCTGGCGGTATGGAATTGATTACTAAGCCTGTATTCATCTCTACTCCAGCCCAGGTTGAGTCTCTAGGTTGAATTTTGATATGTAAGTGATCATTAAGATTGCCCGGGATATAATCAAAGGAAAAATTGAACGAAATTTGCTGTTCTTTTAATTTTGATAATATTAATTTGAGTTGTTCGGCAATTGCAACTAATTCCTTGGTGGTTAACTCGGTGATACTTACAACATGTCGTTTTGGTAATATCCAGGCTTCGTAATGATACTCACTTGCGTAGGGCGCTATAGTAGTAATTAACGAGTTATTTGAGATAATTCTAGATTTGTTTTTGATTTCAAGTTTAATTGCGTCACAATACGGACAAGAGTCGTGCTCTTGCTGGTAAGCCGTAAATTGGGCTAGTTTCTCGGCAATTTTAGGTGGTAGTAAATGAGATGCAAACGTTTGAGAGTGTGAATGATGTAGGGATGCCCCTGCCTTAGAACCGCTATTTTTAAAAATTAATATATAATTAATTTTTTTATCTGTCTCAAAGCGCTTAACGCGACTGACATAAGTTTTTAGAATTCTTGTTAAATGTTCAAGTGTTAATTCAGCCATATATTGGCCGTGAATAGGGGTTTCAATAATAACTTCTTGTTGGCCCTGGGCTTTGGGGTTATTTATGGTGAAGGCTGGAAACTTATTTTTTAGAACCATTATCTGCCATTTTTTTTTATTACCAGTCCAGTCTAGTATTAAGTTTTTTTCTATTTTTGCAGGGCACAACACGCAAGATTCGGTTTTTTCAATGATTGAGTGCTCGTGCACATCTAATGGGCGCTTAGCTCGGCCCGGGGTTATAACGACATAGCGATTTAGAAAATAATGTTTTCTAATTTCTGATTGAGGTTTTAAAAGCATTTTTGTGAGATTAGTGACATTATTGTAGCAAAAAATAACATTTATGATAAATGAAACAAAATAATAATTCATTTATATATTTAATTTTAGCCTAAAAAATGCTTTTGTATTTTATTAATTTGACATTAATATTTATTGTGATATTATTTTAATATACATAGATAAAAAATTTTAAAGTATTTTGTACTTTATAATAATTACATTTAATATTTTAAAATTAGCAATTTTATATAAAGTGTAACTTTAATATTTGACATAATTTAAAAAAATGATATTATAAATATAACAACGTCGTCCATGTCCTATCTAGAATTGAGAGGAAGTCCCCCGTTCTCAATTCTAGATAAAGGACAGGGATGAGGTTATTAAAAAAATCATGCTTTTAGAACTCCTCACACAAGCCGGACTCACCCCTACTCAGGCTGAAATTCTTGGGTTCTTGTATTCGGTAAATGATTTAAAAGTTATTGAGATAGCGAAAGCCTTAGACAAACCGCGTGGTGTTGTGTATAAGGCGCTAGAGGAGCTTTGTGAATTGAGTTTGATTCAGAAGATAGATAAATATGGTGGGGTTACGAGATTTAAGGCTGAGCATCCATCTAAAATTGAAAGCCTGTACATTGAAAAGGAAAAAAACACCAAGCTTGAGCGTGAAAAGTTTTTAAGAGCGTTGCCGGAGATTTCTTCTGACTATAATTTGAAAAATTTAAAGCCTGCCACCAGTTTTTTTGAAGGAGAAGCAGGTTTAAGGGATTTTTTAAATGAGAATCAGAAACTTGAAACAGAGCAGTTGATTTTTTTAGATGCTAGGAATGTTGTGGATGAAAAATTTGCTGAAATTATTCAAAATTATAGTCAATTTTTAAATTCCCGGTCTATCAAGCAAAGAATGATTGTGGTAAATGGAAAGTCAGTAATGGTAAATAATCAAAACTTGGAAATTAGATATTTGAATTCCGGGTTGACGATATTTAAAACATCAGTTAAGATTTACGATAATAAAATAGCCTATCAAACCGTTGATAATGAAAGAATTATTACAGTACTGATAAATGATCGGAATATTTATGAGATGAATTGCGGATGGTTCGAGATGCTATGGCAGACATTAAGTTAGTAAGTGGGAGCTTACATATTACAGAGAGAGCAAAAAAAGAGACCTACTTCCTGGGCCTCTTTTTTTAATTATTATTTGTTTGATTATTTTGCCATAGAGCCAAACCACTTGGCCATTCCGATGCCTATAATAATAGAAAGGAAGAAAAAAAGGGCCATGTTATTATTGTAAAGCTTCTTTAATGATTGGTTCAAGCGAGCTGAAAGGTAAATTTCCTGGAACAGAAAGGCCATTTATGAAACTACCAGGAGTGCCTTGTACCCCTAGAGATCTACCCGAAGCTGCGTCAGCATCAATCTTGGCTGCAAATTTATTAGTTGCTAAACACGAGTTGAATTTATCGATATTTAAATTTAGTTCAGTCGCCACTTGGCCTAGATATGATTCTGAAATACTACCCTGATTATCATAGAGCTTATCTGTATATTCCCAGAATTTATCTTGATCGCCAGCACATTCAGCTGCTTCAGCCGCTTTTTTGGCATAAGGATGTATTGACTCTAAAGGAAAATGTCTAAATGTCCAATTAACATCGTTAGGGTAGGCTAACATGATTTGGCGCATGGTTTCGTGAAACCTAGCACAGTAGGGGCATTGCATGTCAGAATATTCAATAATAGTCACTTTGGCGTTTTTATTGCCGCGAATGTGATCTGCTTTTGTAAGCTTAACGTCTTTTTTTTCTGAAGCTTTTAGGCCGGCTAAGGCTTTGTTATTTAATGGCTTAATATTACTAACTGAAGAATCATTATTTAGACTACCTGCATTAAGTGTGCCAGAACCAACCAAAATGAGTGTTAAAATGGCTGTAGCGGCGACGCCAACAGTAACACCAAAGATAAAGCTTTGCTTTGATGCTATTATTGGACCTTCGGCCATATCTGAGTTATCTTGATGAGTTGTCATATTTATAGTTTAGATTAATTATTATTATTGTATCATAGATTTGCGGAGAGTAAAGAAAAGACTCCATGTTTATGGAGTCTTTTCTTTATTTGCATATATTGTTTTCGCAACTCCATGGAATGTAGCAGTAAGGATAATAACCTTCTCTTTGGCAGCAGGTGCCTCCTTTGTAGCCACAATCGACACGCTTGATAAAAACTTGAGTGATTATATAATAGCCGTTTACTTCGCTAATACCAACACCAGCTTCGTCATATGTGCCGTTAAGAATATTTTTTCTATGACCAGGAGAATTCATCCAGCCAACAACTGAATCATTTTCAATTTGTTTTATGGAGTTAAATTCTTGACTTATTATTTTGATTGATTGCGATGAATTCGTTAATCTAAGACGATTTTTTAATTCAGCCTCAAGGAGGTGGATTTTTTCCGTATCAGTTTTTGCAGTTTCAATGGCTAATTCGTAATTTTTATTTAACTTGTTTATTTCTGACTGGCAATCAACTGATTCAATATTAGTGCTGTCATAGCGTGTGCTTCTGATTTTTGGAATCAGTGCGATGTTTTCAGCGCTGGCTGATTGATAATAAACATTTCTATTGCTAAGTCTGTCTGAGTGATGGAGTCCGAAGGTATTGCCTTCGTGATGAATAAAGGGGTAGCTACATATTTTATTTTGATCAATGATTTTTTGATTGTCTCTGGCTTGATTTTGACTGTGCTCACGGGCTACACTAGCAATGTCATCATTCCATTTTAATCTTGAGAGATTGTATAGCTGTCTTTGATCGTTTACTAAATCTTGAATTTCCTTTTCAGTTTGTAAATACTGATTTGAGTTTTTGTTTTGTGGTTTATCTGTTTCTATGTCTATACTGCCCAATTGCGCATTAGTAATACCCACGCCAAGTTGTTTCATTAAATTGAACGCTTCATTTGGGCGGCCTAATGAATATAATTTTTTATCTCGAGGATTGATATAATATGCCGCGCCTTTGTTATCAACATTAATAACAATTCTGCCATTAAGTGATTGTGGGATACTTGTTTTTAGTAAACTGTATTTACTGGAATTTATACCGATTGCTAGCTTTTTCATTACTGTGAAAGCGTCTTGAGGCTTACCTAAATAGTAACGTTTTTGATTGGCCGGGTTGACGTACCAAGCCTCGCCGTGTTGTTCGACATTAATTAGAATGAGGCCGCTTAGATTTTGGGCTTGACTTAGGCGCGGTAAACCTACCAGGACTAGACTGACAATGATTAAACTAAGATATGCTTTGATTTTCATGTTAATTTATTATCTGTGGTTCAACAATTGTCACCGCAGATTTATTTCTGAAGTAGATCTTATAAAATAAAGACTTTACCACCTGAACTAAGAATAAATAAGCTAAAACATATCCAACTATGATACCAAGTATTGGCGCGGGCAGTGCCTGGAGCTTTAGAAATACAGCCAATGGCGTAAATTGAATCGACCAGACTAATATAACCGCAGCGACAGTTGAAAAAACCAAGGATTTACTAGGACGACTCTGAATGAAAGGAATTTTTTTGGTACGAATGATGTAAATGACAAAAACTTGTGTTGCAAAGGATTCGATTAGCCAGCCAGTTTGGAATTGAGCCTCGCCGAGATTGTAAACGAAATATAATAACCAAAAAGTCAGGAAGTCAAAAATTGAACTCATTAAACCAAAAACCAACATATAGGTGCGAATAAACTTTAGATCCCAGTGGGCAGGTCTTAGTAAATCGTCTGCATCAACAGTGTCGGTTGGCAGCGTCATTTGTGATAGATCGTAAAGGAAGTTATTGAGTAGTATTTGTGTTGGTAGCATGGGTAAAAAGGGTAAAAAGGTTACAGCTCCCATCATCGAAAACATATTACCAAAATTTGATGACAGACCCATGAGTACATATTTTGTGGTATTGTGAAAGGTTTTACGTCCTTCTTCAACTCCGTCTTTGAGGGAGTTTAAGCTTTTTTGCATTAAAATTATGGAAGCCGTTTCTTTTGCAATGTCTACTGCATTATTAACCGAAATGCCGACATCGGCGACTTTTAATGCAGGGGCGTCGTTAATACCATCACCCATATAACCAACGGATTTTCCGAGTTTTTTCAGAGCTAGAATTATTCTTTCTTTTTGATCTGGTGTTATCCTGGCAAAGATGGTTGTTGTTAAAATAAGGCGCGATAATTCGATATCGTTCATTTGTTTGAGTTCATCACCTGTAATAACTCCTGTAACGTTTATTCCTACGTCCTTACAAATTTTTTGAGCTAATAAATGATTGTCGCCAGTTAGAATTTTAACTTCGATGCCAAGTTTATTTAGATCAAGAATGGTATTAGTGACGTCGTCTTTTGGTGGATCAAGAAATGCTAAAAAACCAGAAAATGTCATCTCGGTCTCAACGTCTGATTTATAATCAGTTTGGCTTTTTTTGTTTGGTAATTCTTTGTAGCTAATAGCTAAAACTCGAAAACCATCTTGGCTTAATTTGTTGAATTGTTTAGTTAGTGTTGAGCTAACCGAGGTTATATTTTTTATTAATCCCTTGTCGTCAATATTAGAACAAATTTTAAAGATTTCTTCTGGCGCCCCCTTCGTGATTAGAAGTCTTTTTCCTTTATTTACAATCACCATGGAGCTACGTTTTCTAGTGAAGTCATAAGGAATTTCATCGATTTTTTCGTAGTCAGCGACGCTAATATTCTTAAACTCGTTTATTGCATCATCGAGCGGGTTTTGCATTCCATTATGGAAGTGACTGGTTAAGTGACCTAATTCTAAAACCTTTATGCTGTCTGAACCTTTGTAGTCGAGATGTTTTACCAGTGAAATATGATCCTTTGTTAAGGTGCCTGTTTTGTCGGTGCAAAGAATGTCCATGCTGCCAAAATTTTCGATAGATGAAAGATGCTTTACTATTACATCTTTTTTGGCCATCATTTGCGAGCCTCTAGCTAAGCATAAGGTCATGATGGCTGGAAGCATGTCTGGTGTTACGCCGATGGTTATGGCCACTGCAAAGGTAATTGCTTCCAGTAAAACATTTTTTGTGAGGTTGTCGAGATTTTTTACAAGATAGACAATCATTACAAAGCTGACCATGTAAAAGATAATTCTTACAATAAAGTAGCTAAAGCTCGTGATGCTGATTTCAAAATCTGTTTTTGGATCAGGCTTGTTTAATTGTTTGGCAATTTTGCCATATTCAGTTTCAGCACCGGTTTTATTAGCTATAACTGTCGCGAAACCGCTAATAACGCTCGATCCCATAAAAACCGTATATTGATCAATTGTGTCTTGCGATGTACTTTTTTTAGTGGCCTCAGTCTTGGCTATTTTTTCAATTGGCAAAGACTCACCTGTAAGTGAGGATTGATTGATATACAAATCATCAGCCTCTAATATCTCACAGTCGGCCGGTATAATACTTCCAGGCACAAGACAAATCACGTCACCAGGAACTATTGACTTGAAGTCTACTTCGATTTTTAAACTGGTTCGGATAACCGTAACTTTAGTTGAAACGCGAGAAATTAAGCTTTCCACTGCCTTTTGAGATTTGTATGAATTCAAAAAATCCAAAACCGTTGATAGTACAACCATTAACAATACGATAATGGAACTAACTTTTTCACCTAGAAAAAAAGTGACGGTTGCAATGCTGAGCATTAGGATAAAAAGTGGATTTTTTAATTTTGAGACAAAAATCCAAAATGGACCGACACTTTTCTTTTTAACAACCTCGTTGGTGCCATATTTTTTTGTATTTTGAATAACTTCTGCTTGGGTTAAGCCTGGCCATTTTTGCAACTCTCCTTGTTTTGATATCATAAAATAATTATTTATAATGAAATTATAACATAAAAAACAGCCTGACGTGAAACGCCAGGCTGTTTATAGGTGATGTACTTATTATTCCTTGTTCACAAAACTGACAAACAATGTTGGCACAATAAATAAGGTTAGAAATGAAGACAAGAGAAGTCCAAATATGACTGCACTACCGAGAGCTGTCCATGTTTCATTCGCTAGGGTAATCGGTACAAGCCCAGCGATGGTACAAATCGAGGTAATAACAATTGCTTCAAGTCTAGATTTACCAGCATCGACAATAGCCTCTTCAAATGCAATATCACTTTTTAGATTGAGATTAATTTTGTCAATCAAAATAATGGCATTTTTAACTACAATGCCAAATAAGGCCAAGATGCCAATTAAGCCAGGAAAACTTAAGGGGATCTGAGTTACAGCCATGCCAAGAAAAACACCGATAAGGGCTAATGGTATGGTCACCAAAACTATAACAGCTTTTTTGAAGGAATTAAATTGAATGATTAGTGTAGATATGATTAATAGGGCTGCCACAAACATAGCACGAATAATAGACAAGACGGACTCATTATTTTGCTCATTTTCACCACCGTAAACAATATTATAGCCAGTTGGAATTTTGTAACCGTCTGCAACACTTTTTTGAAAGGCTTTGAGCACGTCCGCGGGTCTGGCAGTTGCGTCCACTCCACCAGATAATAAGACAGATCTTTTTTGATCGATACGTGTAATTGCGTTAACCGAAGGCCTGAGTTCTATTTTGGCGACATCTTTAATGTAAACGGACTGCTTACGTAGATTTAAGATTTGTAAGTCTTGAATAGATTTTAAATCTGGAATTTTCTCGGTCTCAAATTTGGCAATTACTTTAACTTCATCACCGCCTCTAACTACTGTAGTTATTTCTGAGCCTGATATCGCCAATCTTAAAACTGAGCCGACATATGCCGAATTTAAGCCATATAGCTCCATTTTTTTAGGGTCTAATGTAAAGGTATATTCTGCCGGAGAGGCTTTTAGGGATATATCTGTACTAGTTATCCCTTTGGTAGATTTTAAAATTGGCTCAAGGTCGTGGGCCATTTTATCTAACACGGCTAAATCAGTGCCAACTATTCTGGCTTCAAAAGCTGAACCGGATGGCGGGCCGCCACGTGGTGAGTCTACGGTAAAAGTGGCTCCGTTAATATGTTCAAAATCATCTCGAAGTTTGGTTGCAAAATCATATGATTTGAAAGACCTTTTATCATTGGGAATCAAATTGATAGTAATGGCACCTAAGTTACTACCACCGCTGCCAGTGTTGCCAGCGCTATTTAAATTGACGCCACCAGAGCCTATAATGGTCGAAAAACTCTCAATTTCAGGATAGTTGAGAAGTTTTTTTTCCGCCTCAGTAATTATTTTACTGGTTTCTTCAATTTTTAAGCCAGTTGGCGCTTGCATGTTTACAAAAATTAAATCAGCATTTGATGCTGGAAAAAACTCAGTTGGCACAACACCAAGAACTGGCATAGCTATAGCAAGAACAAATAGCCCAGCAACAGCAGAAAGTATGAGTCGGCGCATTTTTTTAGTGCCGATAGCTAGTCTTAAATATTTTTCATAAATTGGTAAGACCATCTCAAAATTTGCAACACCGTGAATTAATTTTGACATCAGGTCACCTTCGTGTCGCTGACCTTGTCGCCTGAGTTTTAATTTAATTAATTCATCACTTTTCCATTCCGCCCCCATTAGGGCTTCATTGGCAATAAGTTTTGATTTACCGCTACCAAGATACCAATTAAGCAGCCAAATTATTAGCAAAATAAGTGGTAAGGCAAGCAGGATAATTAGTAAGCTACCAGTTAAGACTAAATAAATAGCTAAACTAAAAATTGATGCAAGAATAGTAAAAAACAATCTGCGCGTAAGTCTGATTCTTTCAAGTACTGCGGCTAGTGGGTGATTGATCATGAGGGCGACTAGCAATGAGCTGACAAGAATAATGGAGACAGTTATTGGAATAGATTTTATAAATGAACCAATTATGCCTGTGGCCTGAAGGAGTGGTAAAAATGCCCACACGGTGGTTAGAGTTGTGGTTGTTAAAACAATCTTAAAATCATTTAACACCAGTAAAACTGCTTCTTCTGGGGTAAATTTTCCTGTTTTTAAATATTGCTTGGTGGCTGAGACTACCACGATCGCATCATCGACGAGCAGTCCAAGTGATAGTAGTAACGAGAATACAGAAAGGAAATTTAGACTTATGCCAAAGTATTTTAACATTCCAAAGGTTACGAAAAATACTAGCGGTACAGCTAATCCCGCCACTAGTGCTTCTTTTAAACCGACAATTACAAACAAGAGTAACATGACCAAAATAATTGTTACGATAAAGTCGTGAGTTAGTTGGTCAAAATCCTTGCGTATCTGTTTCGCATAGTCAATTGAGACTGAGTATTTTATACCTGGCGGGTATTTTGTTAGTTCCGACTCAATAACCTTTTGAGCCTGATCTACGGTGTCTAACACGTTACCACCAGTTTTTTTGATGATATTAAGGCTTACTGACGCCTCCGGCTTGCTGCCTTTTATAGAGTTACGTGTGATGGTGGTTTTTTTAATAGCTTGTTCTTTGACGACAGCAACGTCTTTCAAAAGTATAAGAGTTCCATCATCTGCATGACCAATCGGTGTTTCTGCTAATTCTTGCGCTGTGAAAAATTTTGAATCAGTTCTGACGGCATAGACATATTTTTCGCCATCAAAATTGCCAGCTGGAATGGCTACGTTGCGTGACTTAATAGCACCATTGGCTTGATCTGTTGTGACATTATATAATCCAAGCTTGTCTGGATCATAGGCAACGGATATTTCTGCTACATCGCCACCGGACACAATAACCTCTCTGACGCCTGAGATTTTTTCTATTTCATCTCGAAGTTGATCTGTGTACTTGCGTAAAGTAAAACCATCGTAAGGACCAGTTATTTCGACTGACCAAACCGGCGTGTCATCAAATGAAACTTCTTTTACGATCGGGTCTTTGGCATCGAGTGGCAATTCATTTTTAATGCTAGTCACCTGGTCTCGCAATCTACGTATTGAATCTACCAAATCTTCGTTTGCATTGAATTCAACGCTTATGATTGATGCAGAATTTGCTGAGTTGGAGGTAATTTTTTTTATACCTTTGACACTAGAAATGCCTGTTTCAATTTTTTTGGTAACGAGTTCTTCTATATCTGCTGGTGCAACACCAGGATAAACGGTAGATATTATGGCAATCGGAATTTTTACTTCTGGATTTGACTCGCGAGGTAGGGTGGCGAATGAATAAACGCCCCACATTGTAAGTAGCACGATCATTAAAATAACAACCCGAAAATTTGTAACAAAAAAATTTAACCAGGTTTTTCTAAGTTCTGGCTTGAACTCGAGTTTATTTAAATATAATTCGTCCGTTGTCTGATTTTTATGATTATTTTCCATGATAGTATTTTAAATCGAAATTTGGTCTCCATCTTTTAATGTTTTGTTGCCGTCAATAATCAAAAGATCTTTGCCAGATAATTTTACGCGAATAGTGGCTTGCTCACCGTCAACATTTATTAGCTCAACATTAATTTTTTTGGCCTGATGGCCGTTTACAATAAATATGTAGGTTTCATTTTGAGTAACAGTAATAGCAGAAAGTGGGACTAAAAATTCGTGCGTATCTATTTTGTCACTCGAGATTGGTAAGGTGACGGTTACCAAGGTTTCAGGTTTTAATTTCTTGTCTTTGTTGTCAATAATAATTTCGATCTGCACTTTTTTGGTCAAGGCGTCTGCTGTTGGGGATATGTTGTTTATAACTCCTTTTAAATTGTCAGAAATGACGGCAGTGGAACCAATTTTAATCAGGCTAGCATCTTCTGGCGTTAACTGAACCATGATTTTTACGGTATTTATTTGAGCAATTTCGCCAAGTTTTTGTCCTGCTCTAACTTCTGTTCCTATTTCAATAGTTCTAGCAGAAATTTGTCCAGAGATTGGTGCTTTTACGGTTAGGTCTGAAAGTTGAGTTGCAATTAGTTTTAATTGGCCCTGAGCGCCATCTAATGAGGTTTTTGACATTAAAAGTTGTTGCTCCTTGCTTTGCTTGCTATTATTCAGCACAGAAACAGCGTTTGTAACTCCAAGTTCAGCCTGATAAACTTGGTTTTGTGCAGCTTTTAATGAGGTATTTAGTCCATCTAATTCTCTTTTGTTGGATAGATTAATGTTTTGTAGGGCCTGTAAATTGGTTTGAGCAGCAGTAATACTGCCAATAAGCGTAGATCTTAGTTGATTAAATGAGGTTTTTTGTAAATTTAGTGATGACTCCGGAAATTTTGTACTACTTATGGAGGCTGCTAGTACAGAGATTACGTCATCGTTGGCTTTTTTTGTTTTAGTTAAGGTGTTAATTGTTTCAGACAAAGCAATCTCTGCCTGGGCTGCTGAGTAGTTGTGTTGAGATGATTGAGTATACAAGTCTCTAGCTGACTGGTAGCTAATTTTGCCGCTAATTAACAGTTGAGAGTTTTTTACTGATAAGGTGTCTGATAGGCCATCAAGTTGATAGCCATTTATGCCATAAATAGTATTTATTTGATCCAGGGCACTATTGATGGTATTATTGTAGTTTGCAATAGACACGATTGCATTATTTCTCATATCCTCCTTGTTTTTTGATTGTAAATCCTTGACGTTGTTTATATTGAGTTGAGCATTGTCAAAACTGATTTGCGCAGCATTCAGGAGTTCTTTTGCGCGAGCAATACCAAGCTCTGATTGTTGGAGCATTTCATTGGTTAGGGCATTGATGTTTTCGCGATTTTGAGAAATGTTAGAATAGTTTAGGCTGGAGTTTGCATAGTTTGTAGAAAGGGTTGAGTCTTGCAGACTAACCAATGGCTGATTAGTCTCAACCTTGTCGCCAACCTTAAAGTTAATATTTTTGACCGAACCATTCGTCATGGCAATAATGTCAATTTTACTGGCTGCCTTGACTGTTCCTTCTGCATTAAGAATGCCATTTTTAGTATTTGCCGCAAGTTTCATTGTTGACACTTGTTGAGTTACTGGCATGGTCATTACGACTTGTTGTGTTGATTGCTTATTGATTCTATAAAAACCAGCCATGACAAATATTAAGATAATAATAGTGGCGATAATAATTTTTTGTTGTTTTGATGAAAATTTCATTTGTTTGATAGTTAACTATAATTGCTATATATTAGGCTAAAGTTAGTGTAATGTCAATATTTTTAATAAAAAATCACCTACTTTATGGAGGTGATTTTTTATTAGTTATTTTCTGTAGAGTGTGAATATCGGAATCTCGGATTTTGTGCCCAGTCTCATTGGTGGACCCCAAGTGCCAACACCGCTCGAAGTATACTGAGTCATATTGTTTACTAGACTTAACCCGTAAACATATTTACCATAAACGAACTTAGCAATAAAATTGTAGGGCCATATTTGTCCGTAATGAGTATGGCCTGAGAGCATAAGATCTATTTTGCCTAATTTGGCTAATTCTTCCACATTTTTTGGTTCATGAAATAGTAAGATGGCTGGATCTTTAGTTGTTAATTTTTTTACTTCCTCGACAAGGTTAATTTTTTGACCTTGTTCTGGATAATCAATGCCAATTAAATTGAGACCGTTAATGGTAATTGCTTCATTTTTAAGATGTCTGACCCCCGATTCTTTTTCTAATATAAGATTTGTTTTATTGGTGCCAAGATAGGTTTCATGATTGCCTGTGACATAAAATATGCCAAGAGTGGTTTTTAAACGATTAAGTGGGTAGGCTAAGTGTTCAAGTCTCCCATCCATGCCGTCAAAAAAATCACCGGTAATGACAACCATGTCAACGTTTTGTTTATTAACCTTGTCAACGATTTTTTGAAGATAATCCTCTCGATGTACTATACCTAGATGCACATCAGATAGTTGCGCGATTTTTTTCCCTTCCCAGTCTTTTGGTAAATTACTTATGAAGACGTCAATATTTTTTATTACAGGATGCTCAACTATCCACAAACCTTGAATACTGATAAAAAACATTATGGAGTAGACACCAGCTACGACGTAACTGAAGGAAGTTAAGTTTACTTTTAGTAAGTTTAAAATGTTATAAAGAATCAAAAGTAAAATTGTTGACCAAAAAATATTAGAAAAAATTCCTAGCCAGCTGCCAGACAATAAATAAAAAGCTCTAGTGAACATGTTTTCGTACCAATGTACCGACACAGAAGAAAAAATAAAGCCAGTCGACATTAATAGTATGACTGAAAAAAGCCACTTTTTAGATACGCTATCAAGCAGACCTGGAAAAAAAACGCCAAATGATCTGAAGACAAGATAGTGAGCACTTGAAATAAATATTAAAACTAAGCTTAAAAAAATACCTATATAAATTGAGCGCATGTGTTTAAAGTTATTGTACTTATAGTATAGCAAAAAAGTACAAAATGTTGTAAAATTTGAACATATGAAACAAGGAGAAAAAATTAAAAAGACCGAAGACGCCATCAAGAAAACGAATACAGGGATGAAAATGACAAAAAAGGAGCAGGGAAAAAAAATTTTGAAAAACAAAAAGTTTCACCAAAGTGCGGTGCGTGCTGTTGTGGCAAAGCATCGTCATCAAAAAACCATAATCGAGTCTGTTATGGAGGTTCCGGCTATTGTTATAGAAAGGGCATTAAATGAAACTAGACATGTGGCAACAGTGGTTGGCGATAAAAGATCGGTCAAGCGTGCTGAAGAGTATTGGCATTTACTTGGTCCGGGACTAACAACTGGCGCAGCTGATGATGACCCATCTGGCATTGCGACATATTCTCAGGCAGGTGCTCAATATGGTTTTCAATGGTTGTGGTTAGCGAGTTTTACTTTTCCTTTAATGGCTGTGACACAAGAGATGTGTGCTCGTATTGGCATGGTAACTGGACGTGGGCTTGCGGCTAATATCAGAAGACACTTTCCGCGACCCGTTCTTTATATTGCCACAATTTTATTGTTTTTAGCAAACACCTTTAATATCGGGGCCGATCTTGGGGCAATGGCTGAGGTAACAAAACTCTTGTTTCCTCGAGCCGATTTTAGTTTTTTGGTTGTCAGCTTTGCTTTGGTGATTTTAATGTTTCAAATTTTTACGACCTATCAACGATACTCAAAGTATTTGAAATTTTTGGCGATGACTTTGATTTCATATGTGGTAACGATGCTTTTGGTAAAATTTGATTGGTGGCAAGTGGTTAAAGCAACGGCAATACCTCAATTTAATTTTACGAAAGAAGGAATACTATTAATTACGGGTGTGCTTGGTACCACTATCTCCCCGTATTTGTTTTTTTGGCAAACGTCACAAGAAATCGAGGAAGAGATTATGGACGGTAAAACATCCATAAAGTCGCGACTCGGTGCAAGTCAAAAAGAAATTTCTGATATGCGCGTTGATGTTTGGTCAGGAATGTTTCTGTCTAACTTGGTGATGTTTGCTATTATTGCAGTATGTGGGGCTACCTTGTATGCCAATGGCATAACAAATATTGAGACAGCTGCGCAAGCCGCGGCCGCATTAAAGCCTTTGGCTGGGGATTTTGCCTATATTTTATTTGCCCTGGGCATTATTAGTACCGGTTTACTAGCCATTCCTGTACTGGCTGGATCAATCTCTTATGCCTTGTCGGAAAGTTTCGAATGGGAGGAGGGTTTGTATAAGCAGCTAGGTAAGGCTAAGGCCTTCTATGGTGTTATTGTTGTTTCAATGATATTTGGGTTGATGCTCAATTTTATTGGTCTTGACCCCATTAAGGCACTAGTTTATTCGGCTGTAGCTAATGGTGTGGTTGCTCCAGTGGTTTTGGTTTTGATCGTTATGCTGGCTAGTGATAAAAAAATAATGGGAGAATGGGTTAATGGTAAAGCGGCTAAAATTTTTGGTTGGGCTGTAACTATGTTAATGCTTGTGGCTGGATTGGCCACAATTTGGTCGATAATTGCTTGATTTTATAATAAAAAAACCGGCACCATGTGCCGGTTTTTTTATGCTTTCTTTTTATTATTAGGTTTTTTGAGTTTTGATTTTATCCACTTGGCGTAACTTTTGCTGGCAATTGCTTGTTTTTTAGCGGCCCTTATTTGTGTTGGCGTTGGAGCTGGATCCTTGGGTATAAGAGCCTTAGTGTGGTGTTTTCTGATTTGATGAAAATAAGGATTGGCTGTACTTGAGTTTGATTTAGCAAAGGATTGATTTGGCCACACTAATGTAGTCAAAAACAACACGAATAGTGAATAAGTTATGATTTTCATATTTTTAATATAATAATTAGTTTTCAAATGGTTTAATTTTTGGTTGACTGAATACTCTTTTAATATGCCAGACAATACTGATAATTATAATTAGAATAATGGCAGCACTAAATTTATCCCAAAATGGCTTGACGGTATCCCAATTATCGCCCAACTTTAAGCCTATGTATACCAGAATATAACTCCAAATCCAGGAGCCAATAAAGCTGTACAAATTAAAACGCCAGAAATTGCCTCGTGAAATACCGACAACAAAGGCAATAAAAGTTCGTATAACCGGTAATAATCTTGAAATGAAATAAGTGGCCTCGCCGTATTTGCTTAAAAACTTTTCAGCAAATTCGATATCTTTGGGTGATAATAAAAACCATTTTCCGTATTTCATTAAAAAGGGGCGTCCAAGTTTTAGGCCAATATAATATGAAACTGAACCACCAATTATACAACCAACGGCGCCAGCAAAGGCTGCAAGGTGCCAATTTAGCAGACCTTTACTAGCTAAATAACCGGCGTAAGTCAAAATCGCTTCAGATGGTATTGGTATATTTGCTGATTCTAGGGCCATTAAGGCGGTGACGGCATAGTTGCCGAAATGGTCAATCGAGGCTGTAACTATTAGTATTAATGGGTGTAATAATTGCTCCAACATGTTTAATCAATGATTATTTTTTTTAATTCTGACCGTCTTTGTTTGTAATCAGGCATAATCGAGGCGACTAAATTCCAAAATCTTGGACCATGATTCATTTCTTGTAAATGACACAGCTCATGAATGACTACATAGTCTAGCAAGCTTTCGTCGATCAGATTGAGCTTGTAATTAAAATTAAGATTTTTTTTGGTCGAACAGCTGCCCCATCTGCTTGATTGATTTTTGATGGTAATTTTATTGTAATGGAAGTTTAATTGCTTATTCCAATCTATTACCTTTGAGGTAATATTCTTTTTAGCCGCAAGTAAGTGCTTTTGTCGAGAATTGAGTCCAAGGTTTGGCTCTTCAATGTGTTTGGCCTCTTTAATTTTTTGTAGTCTACTTTTGATCCATGAGAGATTTTCATTTAAAAATTTTTCAACGATGTGAGTGGGAGTCTTTTTTGGTTGCGTCACAACAATCTTGCCTGTTTTTTCAATTTTTAGACTTAAACGTTTGGCTCTTTGGCTGAAATTAACAAAATAATTTACTTCTAGCATACAATTTTATTTTATCACAAATTTTTCAACAAAGCTATTGACCTAATTCAATAATTATGCTATAAATAGAGCTCGTTGTTCATTAAAAAAGACTAAGGAGTTTGAAAATGACGGAAAACAATTCGATGAATATGGCAGAACTAAATCATCAGACGTTGATCATGTCACAAATGGCCATGCACGACACATTAAACAAGTTAAACGATGCTAGTTTGCACTTGCAGTTAATTACCGCAGGCGTTTATGGTGAAGTTGGTGCCGAGATTAATAAGGAATTGCAGGAAATTGAAGCTAAAATACAGCGAACAGGGGTTATGGTCTCTGACTACATGACTCGTATGTCGGTCATTGAGAGAGGTGCGCCAGTTAGAAAAGATCTTTATGATTTGCGACAAGATATTATCAATTTAGTTTTACGGGAATTGGCACTAGACATAAAGAACAACGGAATAAAGATTGATAATCGTAAAGGCCTGATTCCTGATGGTGCGGTTATTATTCATGCGGACAAATTGTATTTAAAGGTAGTCTATCGCAATCTGATTGGGAACGCGATAAATTATGGCGGTCCAGGCACCACTATTTCTTTTGGTTATGAAGATCTTGGTGATAAGTGGCGATTTAATGTCTATAATGATGGACCGCCCGTTCCCAGAGCGCTAGTGGAGTTACTTTTTCATCGTTATAAGGGTGAAAATCATAAATCAAAGGGTTCTGGTCTAGCTCTGTACTCAATAAAAAAAATGATCGAGGGTCATGGTGGTGAAATGCATTATGAAACCACAGAAAGCGGTCATCCAAATTTTGTTTTTACTCTGCCAAAAGAAAGGAGATAAAAAGTGAAAAACAAAGCAACTGAGTGGTATGTTGTACCAGGCAATGGGCAAACGAACGAGGTTATTGCTCAGTCACTCGCTACAACCTGTGATACTGCTGGTAATGATCTTGTGTTTAATGATAGTGATGGCATTGAACGTAAGGGGTGGAGGGTTGAATATCGTGTCATCACTGAATTAACCAGAAATGAGCGCTCCATGAATTTGTCGTTCAGTGTTTTTGTCTGTGAACCCGGTCGGCCACAACGGTTATATAGACTGCATAAAAAAAAGAAAACCTCTAATGCAGAAAAAAAAATTAAAGCAGAGCTTGAAAAAATTAAGTAACAAAAAGGCTAGTCATAATGACTAGCCTTTATTTTATTTTTGAGCCAATAGTTTGGCTAATTCATTGTTAAGGTTTTTAATTTTTTGTTCGAGTTTCGAAATATCCTTTTGAGTATTTGTTGCCTTCTTTCTTTGATTGAAATTGCCTTTAAGTTGTAATTTTTTTTCGGATTGCTTTTTTTGAAGTTCGGCTTTTTGTTTGCTAATTTCCCGTCTTTTCTCTAATTGTTTTTTTTCATTTTCCCTGCGATTTGACTCTCTAGCGTATTTTTCATTGTTTTCCGTTTCATGACTCCATCTTTTTGTAGAAGTGGCTGTGGTAGTGGCTGTGGTACCTGGAGTTGTTGTGGCGCTTGTCGTTGATGAGCTTGCAACGAGGTAAGGAGTCATTCTGGACATGTTTGTGCCATGTTTAGCTTGATAAATTGCGGTTTGATCTGTTCCACAGACGAATACGTTGCCACCTGAATGTGAGGTTTGAAGGGCAGTCACATCGTACTGTTGACCAAAAAGAGTGATTACGCACTGGGCGGCATTTGATGGGGCTGTGCTAATCAAAAAAAGTGCGATTGCTAGACCCGAAGTTGCTAAGATTTTTTTCATATTATCTTTTTAATAATTATTATGTGAATCTTTAAATTAATCAGAATTTTTATTTGTTTTTAATTTTTGATCTTGACTGTCTGACTCGTTGTTGTGTGGCTTTTTTGGACTATGTTCTGCTGTTGTCAGGTTGCCATTATTTAATTCTGATGTTTCCGTGATGTTTGTGTTTGTGTTTTCTGTTTGTTTCTCTTGATTTTCATCTCGACTGCGTAAGAATTCAATTAACCTGTCCCTCGTGTGAATTAGCTCTGACCTATTTTTTGATTCATTGCTAATTATTTCAGTATTTTTTGGAGGTGTTTCACTTGACTGATTTTCGAGCTTTGTTGTTGTGATGATTTTTAATTTCGAACTTGAGGTCGCCGAGCCCGAGTCTCTTTGATTTTTATTCTTGTGCTGTTCATTTCTTGATTTTGCTTGAGCGCTGGATATTGCTCCGGATTGATTACTTTTAAGGTTAATTGTAGCTATATCTGTTTGATTAGTGCTGGTTGCTGATGTGTGGTTTTTTGATTGTTCTGATGAGATTGGCTGAGTTGAGGTTGCGGTTTTTTCAATTGATTTGGTTGGATTATTATTGACTGGTTCAGCATCGAGGGTGGCGTTTATTGCCGATATACTTGCTTTGACGGTAATTAAACTTGGATTGCTCTTTTCGATTGATTCAACTTCATTAATTCTTCTTGAAATAAAATTATTTTTTAAATTATTTTTTTGATTACTGGTTATGGCCAATTTTAATTGAATTTTTTCGGTGGCAATTTTAAAAGGGTAAAGTTTTTGACCAGGCAGGCTATAATACGAGGCGTAAGTCAATCCTACACCGGAAAAAAGAATAATAACAGAAAGTGAAGCAACTGCTACATATTTTTTCTGGACTTGCCAAAATGAAACATCTCGAGCTAGCGGTCTTTTATAAATATAGTCTTTTATTTCACTGCGATAAGACAATAAAAAATCCAGGTTAACTTTAGTTTCACTTAGGGTTTTAAATTGAGTTTTAAGGTTTTGGTCTTTCATTGCTGGTAATTTTTAACTGCTTCATTGCCCTGAAGGCAATAACATTGATATTTACAATTGATTTGCCAGTGATTTGGCTTATCTCTGTAACTCTTAGTTGGTCAATATATTTGTAGATGATAATTTCTCTTGCTTCGGGTGTTAGGGATTGTAATAAGATATCTAATTGTTTTTTGGCTAATGCGGCATCGACAGAGTCTTCAATATTAAAATTACTCGGCACTTCAATGTTTTCATTGAGCTCTATTGATTCTTTGTGTTTGGATCTATAGTGATCAATTATGATATTCGAAGCAATTTTGTAAATAAAAGCTCGTAGATTGTCAATGTTATGGTTTTGGTCGGTCAATGTTCGCCAAGCTTTCATGAAAGTTTCTTGCAATAAATCCTCTGCCAACTCTTGGTTGCCAACTCTAAGGGTAATGTGTCTAAGAAGTTTAGCGCTTGATTCATCGTAAACTTTTAAAAAGCGTTCTTCAGCCTGCATGCTATATATGACGAAGTTATTAAATAATTATTACAATAATGGTTTGTTAATTTTAAATTGAACGCAACTATTTGGCAAATGAAAAGAGACTATTTGGATAGTCTCTGGTTTTTTGTTAAAGTTTTGTTCGGAGTTCAAAGTGATCTGTTAAACATGACCCACAAACCTCAAGTTCATCAAGTCTACCACCGCAAACGGTGCAGCTCACGCCGTTTTTTGAGGGGGAAAATTGATGGCATACTAGTCTTGTCTGGCTATTTTGCAACAGATCAATGCCGACCTTGTGAATTGTCTCTCCATTGCTACCGTAAATTGGACCAACCTTGGTCACAAGACCCTCTGATTTTCTTGGCACCTCTAAAACTTTTCTGGCGCCCCCTTGATAGGCCGTTGGTGTAGAAATAATCATTTCTTGCTCCTTTTTTAAAAAATGAACTGACTGTAGTTAATTTTTAGCATTTTTAAGTAAAAATGTCAAGTATTTGTCAGGGGTTGCTAAGGATAGCATAATATAATAGGATTGGAATATGTTTGTACATTCATAAAACTGGAGGACATTATGATTTTTAATGGTGCAACTAACGATTTTAAGGCAGATTGTCATTGTGTCGGATGCTATATTGTGAATAATGGACGCATTTTATTGTTGAAAAAACTAGACTCCCATGAATTATACCCAGGTAAGTGGGGCGTGGTTGCAGGCAAAAAAAGAGTCGGTGAGTCAATTTTTAAAGCAATGGAGCGGGAGGTTTTAGAGGAAACTTGTTTGTCGATAAAAAATTCACCCTATCGACATATTTCGACCTATCGAGTCGTCCACCCTGGTCTTAAATTTTTTTATCATGTCTTCTTGTTAGAGCTCTTGGGCAAGGAACCGCCAGTCTTAATAAGCCCAGAGCATCAAGCGCATATGTGGTCATTACCGTGTCAGGCAACGTCATATGATTTAATTGAGGATGAGGCAAATTTAATAAATTATCATTTTAATCGATAATTTTAACCCCTGAAAAAGGGGTTTTGTTTTTTTGTCAAAAGATTTATAATTAACTCTTAATGACTGAAACTAAATATGAAAACAAAGATTATAATAACTGTTGGGCCAAAAACAGAGTCCTACGAGGCGATCAATAACCTGGTCTCGGCTGGGACTGACATGATTAGACTTAATTTTTCTCATGCCACAGCTGAGCAATTTTTGAACGTTAAAAAAATTGTAAAAAAAATTGAAAAAGAGACGGGTAAAAAAATATATTTGATTCAGGATTTGCAAGGTCCTAGAATTAGGGTGGGTAAATTACCTGCTGAAGGCTTTCACTTGATTGATGGTTCTACAGTTGTATTAACCACTGGTCAAAATGATTTATCAAAAAATATTATACGTATTGACGATAATAAATTGTATGCTGATATTAGCAAGGGTGATCCGATTTTTTTATCTAACGGTGAATTGGAGTTGGTGGTAATAGATGTAAAAGATGAGGAGATTATTTGTCGGGTAATAAAAGGCGGCTTACTCGCCTCACACAAAGGTATTAATGTACCGCATACTAATCTTGAAAGAGGTGGATTGACTGGTAAGGACATTAAGGATGTAAAATATGTTTTAGAGAATGGTGGCGTTGATTATATTGCTCTGTCATTTGTGCAAACAAGCAATGACGTTAAAAAGTTAAAGGACCTGATTGCAAAATTTGCTAAAAAAGGTGAGGCGCCTTTGATTATATCTAAAATTGAAAGAGGAATTGCCTTGAAGAATATTGACTCAATCATTGTTGAATCTGATGCAATTATGTTTGCTCGAGGTGATCTTGGTATTGAAATACCAATAGAAAATCTCCCAATAATTCAAAAAAGTATGGTGAGACATGCGCATTGGCATGACACTCCAATTATCATTGCAACGCAGGTTATGACCTCAATGATAGTTAATGATAGTCCGACTCGTGCTGAGGTTAGTGATATTTCTAATGCCATTTTTGACAGGGCTGATGGTGTGATGCTGAGCGATGAGACGGCTATTGGTGCTCACCCTGTAGCGGCAGTTAGAATGCTAAAAAAAGTTATTCGAAGAACTGAGGAGTATTTGGAAAAAAAGAATTTTTTCGACCCAGGGGTTGGTGAAAAATTAGTACTGAAATATAATAAATAAGTCGATAAATGCTTGCGTTAGGTACGATATAAGTTTAAAAAATTATGAAAAACAAAAGCTAAATGAGGCTTTTGTTTTTTAATAGCTTGATGGTAATTAATATGAAATATTAAAAAACTCTTAGCTGTAATTTAATAATGAAATTTTAATGCCAATTAAAAAATTAGGTATCTGTAAAGCAGATATTAATTTTAATAGAATGCATTAGTCTATTTTCACAAAATATCTATAGCTGGTCACCAATACTGGCGTGGAGATTAAATACCAGATTAACACGTCGTCGAGCGGGAAAATTTGACCAAATAAATGTGTAGAGAATAAATAATTTTTTGCTGGCCACCACCAGCTGCCAGTTTTTAAAGAGACGGCTTCATAGACAAACAAGATAATGGCGAAAAAAATGGTTGAGTGCAGACTTTGTGCTAGCAGTTTTGGTTTTTTAAAAATAAAAAAAACCAGTGGAAAAATCAGTATTGGAAGACTCAATGTAAAGTAACTAAAATTTAAAACACTTGGTTCATAAATAAATAAGGAAAAAGTCATTATAAAAAGCGTCAAATACAGACCAAATAAAAATGACAGCCTTTTGTTCATGAGCTGCCTTGGGTGTTTGATTGAGGTGAACAAGTACTGGTCAAAGGCAATAACCCAAGCAAAATTAATAAAGGCAAAAAGTAGATTTTCGAGTGGTAATAAATTAAAAGGACGATAAAAAATTGAATCAACATCCCAAATATTGTTAAGTCTGGCGATTAACTCTATTGGCACTGCAAAAAACAAAGTTGTGATTAGGGAAAAGCTTAAAATTTCCACCACATCATGTTTTTTGTGCCAAGAGAAAGTTAATAGCATGGGTGGCATAAGTACAAGCAAGATTGAATAAAAATAATGCGGTTTGATCAAATAAACGCAAAAAATTGAGACCATGGTATAGGTCAGTAGGATTGCGATGTTAGAAATTTTTTTTATTAAAATCGGCATTTAATTAATTATAGCATATAAACAAGACTTGGTATTGACAAATTACGCAATCAGTGGTATGGTCTAATGTTTAGTTCATTACAATTAGGTGTTTTAAGAGCAGTAAGCCGCGCAGTACGCAGTTTAACCCAGAGCTTGTCTCCCGAATTTTTATTAATCATTGCCATCCGTTTTATTCTGGGAGACATCTCTCAAATTAAAAAGGAGGCATTACATGTCACAGGCAATTAAAGCACAAAATGAAAAAGAGGGGTTCGTGAGGGCAATTAAATGTTTTCAGTTTTTAGGAAAAGCCGAATTAAAAGTTTTAATGAAGCTTTGGAAATTTGATTCAGGTACAGCTATTCACAGCTTAAATGTGGCGCTTAGGTTAAGAGAAATGCTTGATCAGATACATTTTTTACCAGGCAGAAAAACATTCACCTGGAATGAATTGATTAAAAAATCTGGATTTTCCGAGGAGCAATTGCTTAGAGCGGCACTACTGCATGATATTGGCAAAATGCGTATTCCGAAGGCAATACTCTTTAAGGGAGGACGATTTACTGACGATGAAAGAGCGATTGTTCAGACTCATGAAAAGCATTCGAAGAGCATGTTGTCTGAGCTTGGTTATTTGCTTGAGGCTGAAATTGTTGGTCAGCATCACAACTATGAAAAGCAACCCGTTATGTGTTGTTTTTACTTTCCTATTACCGGTCAGTGGCTTGGCGTTGCTAACCTGCTGCATATTGCGGACACTCAGTCTGCTTTAATGCAAAAGAGGTCATATAAGCAGGGCTATTCTCCAATGGAGACCTTGGCGCTGATTTCTCAGAATGCAATTAAGGGATGTGCTTGTCCACTCATTACGGCCTTTCACGTTCGCAAAGAATTAAAGAAGGCCAATGCTTCGTATGGTCAACGACTGGAAAGTTCAAGCTGGAAAGAGATCATGAACCTCTCTGCCATAAATGAGCTTTTAAGTGCGGGTCGTAAATTAATGAAAACTGTCGTGTCGCCTATTGAGGTAACAAATAATGTTGATTTGATAGCATTGCAGTATATGACTGAAAAGCAATTATTTTCTGTTGCAACTGCGTAAAACAATAAAGGAGACTATTAGTCTCCTTTTTTTTATTTTATTTTTTGTGACCGACATTCATTATCAGCTTTAAGGCATTCTTTATAGAACCGGCTTCGATGATCTTGCCATTACTTATAAAGAAAATAGAATCTGCATGCTCAATGGTGTTTAGGCGATGAGCGATGATAATTTTTGTTGTTGTTGACGGTAATTTTTTAAGTATTTTATCTAAGAGTTGCTCGGTTACGGTGTCAATATTAGCAGTGGCCTCATCTAGTATTAAAACGTCAGGTTTGCGTAAAACAGCACGCATGAAGGCGATTAACTGTTTTTGACCAAGGCTAATATCATCACCATTGGCTGATATTACTTTTTCTAAATTGCCATCCAGTTTTTTTAATAAGGTTTCCAGGCCAGCATCAGTTATGATTTTAACTAGCTCGTCTGATGAAACATTTTGGAGTTTCCCGTTGCCATATATTAAATTATCTTTAATCGTGCCAGAAAAAAGAAAAGGGTCTTGAAGGATGAAACCAATTTTTTCTGAGCGGTCGTTTTCGGTCAATGAAACCATGTCTTGACCATTAAGCAAAATTTGGCCATTGGTTGGATCATAAAGTCTGGCGATAAGTGAAGCCGTGGTTGTCTTGCCACCACCAGTCGGACCGACCAGGGCATAGGTTTTGCCGCGATCTAATTTTAAATTTATATCAAAGAGGACACAAGCATCTTTTG
>JBAWWA010000018.1:0-28795 GCA_037146995.1 bacterium | reverse complement strand
TTTTAAAACGTTTTAAATTATGAATAAGTTATTTTAATTGAGAAGAGTCAGTCGATGCCTGCGGCCTCTGACCATTCTGCATACCAGGCAAGCCGTTTTTTGGCAGAGCGTCACGTAATTGCACCGATTGCGCTGTCACGCTGCCGTCGGTATTCGCTTTGCCATTTATAATTACAAACTTGCCAACAACCACATCACTCGAACTAGCGTCTACTGATTTAGATACATTGGTTGAATTTGGCAATAAAACAATTTTTGTGCCTCCATTACCACCAAGCTTTACTGTCAAACTTTCATTGTCCCTATTTATTACCTCACCCATAACTGATCCGCCGCCAGATCTAACACCCTGCCCGCCCATACGACCAGCGCCAGCAAAATTTCTTGCCCCACCTTGGCCTGCCTGATAATCAGCCTTCTGTAATCCCTGCGATTGATCATATTTAATGCCGCCATAAAATGCTGCAATTGCGACGATAATAACTACCGCCATAAAACCGAAATACTCTTTTTTCATACTATTTTATTTAAAAATTTTATTCAAATCTCAAAGCCTCAATGGGACTCATTTTGGCGGCTCGGCGCGCCGGATAATAACCAAATATAATACCGATAACGGCAGACACCCCAAAGGCTAACAAAACTGATGAACCCGATATAGTAGTAGCAATTCCCGCAAACTTCGAAACTATTTGAGCCAAACTCCAACCAAGACCAATTCCAATCAAACCACCAATAAAAGTCAACATAACAGCTTCAGCTAAAAATTGATTACTAATATCGTTTGGTTTTGCCCCAATAGCCTTGCGTAGGCCAATTTCTCTTGTCCGTTCAGTGACATTAGTCAACATCATATTCATAATCCCAATTCCGCCAACCAACAATGATATTCCAGCAATGGCAGACAGTAGCATTGTAAAGGTGCTAGTGATCGATGAAGCGGTAGCTGCAATATCTGCCTGATTCATTATCCTAAAGTCGGCCTGAGCAGGATCTGATATTTTGTGCTTGATTAATAATGTATCATTAACTTCTTGCTGAACCTGTGCCAGTGAAGTTTGATCGATGGCACTAATGTAAATACTAGAAACATACTCGTTACCGATCATTAACTTTTGTGCAACAATAAGAGGAACATAGATTCTGTCATCTTGATTACCAAAACCAGAGCCGCCTTTAGACTTGGTAACACCGATCACCCTAAATGGAATTTTATTAATCATCAAGGTTTTACCCACAGCGCTTGTCGATGATCCGAAAAGATCATCCCGAGTGCTAGGACCAAGCACGGCCACCCTGTTCATATTTTTATTATCTTGATCGGTAAAAAAATTACCATCTTCCATTTCAAGACTTCTGACTGCTACATAACTAGGTACCGTCGCCGAGATTGTCGTGTTAGTGTTTTTGGCGCCGGCAATAACCTGATAACGCTTAGTTACCTCTGAGGCAATAGCCTTAATGCCAGACAACGCATTTAAGGAATCTGCATCTTGAGTCGTTAAGCTTTGAGCGCTGCCCTGACCGGCCGATGGACCAGCACCAAATGATCTTTGATTGCCGGGCGTAACGGTTAATAAATTTGAGCCGATTGATGCGATATTTGCCTCAATGGAACTTTGTGCTCCCTGACCAATAGCAACCATGGCTATAACTGAGCCAATGCCAATAACGATACCTAAAATAGTCAAACCTGAACGAACTTTGTTTGATGTTATGGCGCTAATTGTCTCTTGATATAAATCTGAAATCAACATTTTAATAAATTTATTTTTTTACAAACTAGAGACTATTTCTCCGTCCTTTATGTATATGGTCCGATTCGCTTTAGCTGCCACGTCGCGCTCATGTGTTATCAATATTATAGTATGCCCCTCATCTTGATTTAAACGCCTAAATGTCTCAAGTACAATATCACCTGTCTTACTATCCAGATTGCCCGTTGGCTCATCAGCCAAGATAATAGCTGGGTTATTAACCAGGGCTCTAGCAATAGCGACGCGCTGAATTTGGCCGCCAGACAATTGATTCGTTAAATGATTCCATCTGTCTTCTGGTAACCCAGCATCCATCAAGGCTTTTTTTGCCATCTCTTCTCTCAGTTCAATCGGCACTTCTGCATAAACTAGTGGCAACATGACATTTCGCAGAACAGTTGCCCTTGGCAGTAAATTAAAAGCCTGAAATACAAAACCAATTTTCGCCTTTCGGATGTCTGCCAACTCCTCGTCAGTTAATTTTGAAACATCTTGTCCGTCAAGGACATATTGACCACTCGTTGGCGTATCCAAAGCACCAATAATATGCATCAAAGTTGATTTACCAGAACCAGATGGTCCAGTGATGGCCACGAATTCACCATCGGCAATTGAAAAATCAACATCCTTTAAGACGTGAGTCGACACATCACCATTAACATAGATCTTATTTAGCTGTTTGCAATCTATCATATTATTAACGTCCTAATCCACCACCACCACGATTACCACCACCCAAAATACCAAGGCCACTTGTTTGCGCTGTTGTTTTTGCAGTAGTGCCAGTAGTAATTGTTTTAACAATAACCTGCTCGCCCTCATTTAGGCCGCTTAGAATTTCCGTACTAACATCACTAACCAGCCCAATTACTACAGTTTGCTGAGTTGGACTAATTGGTGCAATATACGTGCCGTCCGATTGAGCAACTAAATTTGTATCTTTTGAAAACATTTCTACATAATTAGCACCACTCGTATCAGTCTTGATTGCAGAATTTGGTAATAATAAAGTATCAAGTTTTTTATTAGTAATAATTGCTGCCGTGACGCTCATCTGCGGCTTAATTTGTTCATTATTAACATCCAAGGCAATCTGCACGCTATAACTAACTACCCCCTGCGTGGTTACACCAATTAAATCAACACTTGCAACCTCTCCTGAAACTGGTAAATCACCCAAAGCGCTAATGACTAAATTTGCCTTTTGACCAACAGCAATTTTAGCCGCATCAACCTCGTTAAAACTAATGTTCGCCACTTGCTTATCAGTAATCACTGTGGCGAGTGGCGTCGCAACTGAGATATTTGTCTGATCGCCAACATTAGCGGTGACCTGAGCAACCACTCCATCAATTGGTGAAACAACCTTGGCAGAGGCCAAATTATCGAGAGCTTGTTGATAACCAGTTTGAGCCTGAGTAACCTGCACCCTCAACGACAACAGGTCAACTGTACGAGGTTTGGCAACTTTTTGATTGTACTGAATCTGAGAATTTTCTAGTGAATTTTTCTTGGCTGCAACATCGTTTTTGGCCGCTTCCAAGCTTTTTTGAGCATCGAGCTTGGCCTGTGTTAAATTACTCTTAGCTGTTGCCAAGCTATTACTGGCATTAGTAATACTATTGTCAGCGGACAAACCACCAGAGTCAATACCTAGTCGAGCATTAACTACAGCCTGTTGACTACTTTGCAGATTAGCAATAATCGTATTCATGGCCGACTCCTGAGTTGAGGCATTGCTACGATAAGCATCGAGGGTGGCTTGTGATAAATCAGCTGTCGTAATGGTATTCATTAAAACTAAATACACCTCATGTTCTAATTGTTTCATGCTTTTGGCTAATTCGATTTGCTGACTAACGGCATTGTCAATTTGGTAATTTGTCGGATTAGCACCCAAACTCGTGTAGACTGAATCAAAATTTTTCAAACCATCTTTTGAGCTAATTAGCGAATCATTTGCGTCATTCAATAATCCCGAATTCAAAACACTCAAGCTATTTTTTAAGCTAGTTAACGGCGTCTTAATAATACTATCGGCAAATGTCATACCCGTCCGCATGGAAACATAAGATGTGTTTACGGTATTTACCACAGCCCTGTAGGCGGTCGCTAAAGACTGAGAATTAGTTGTTGTATTGATATTCTGGCTTGAAAGCGTGTTATTATATTGACTCTCTGAACTGGTCAAATTTAGCTGAGCTTTTGCCAGATTCTCTCGCACCGAAATTTCAGTGGTACTTAAATTTTTCACCGCTATCTCGTAGGTCATTTTAGCCGAGTCAACAGAATTTTTAGCTAGTGCAATGTCTTCCGGAGTAACCCCTGCCAACTTAAGTTGCAAGTTGGCTTGAGCGATTGATAAATTGTCACGGGCCTTGTTCACATCGATCCTTAAATCCTTATCATCAAGAACGGCTAGTAAATCACCCTTCTTAACTTTTTGACCAGCCTTAACCTTGATCGCCAGAATATCGGCCGCGACCTTTGGTTTTACCTCAACTTGATTTGAAGGCGAAACTTGGCCAGTTCCTGATACCGAAGTAATAACGGCCCCTTTTTCAACATTACCGAAAGCGTACTTAGTAACTACCGCAACGCTAGTTTTGGTGCCCTGCCAATAATAATAGCCAAAAGCCAGTAACAGGACTAATGCTATTTTCTTTTTGTGCTTTTTGATAAATAAATTTATTTTTTCTTTCATGTTTATTTTTCAAAAATACGAATTAGCTTACTATCAATTTGCCCGTTATTATTTGGGCTACCAATAACCATTACTAAAGCGTCGTTCTTCAGAGCCGTCGTGCTTGTACTGACAAAGCCACTCATAACAGGTGTAGATGAACTGAAATTAACCACCTTTTCTAAGCCATCCAAGTCTTTTACCACAAAACTCGTGGTTGCTAGGCTAAAAATCTGCCCAGATACGCCATGTGAATTCATCATTTCATTGGGCCTACCTGGCATCGGGGGTAAAAAATTCTCACCAAACCCACCTTCTTTGTTGTTATTAAACGGCTGTCTACTCCTTCGATCAAAATTACAATTACCCCTGGCATCATCCCGGCGCCCAAAATTACGTTCATAATTACCATTCCATTGACCTGCAAATCTAGCCTTGTGAAATCCAACTGAAACGCCTGCACTAAAAACTAAAGATCCAAGCAATATACCGCCAAAGACGATGATTACTGTTTTAAATTTTTTTGATTTAACAAAATCTAGGTTCATATTTTTATTTTAAAATTATTAATATTAATGATTTGCCCTGCACTCTTTAAAAGCAACAAAAAACTCCACACCAAGGCTAAAAATAAAGTCAGTGAAAATATCGGCAACACCTCGACAATATACCAGACATAATCTTGCCAATTAGCTATAATAACTTGGGGATTTGAGAAAAAAAGACTTACTAACGCCCAAATGGGAGTTTGTGATATTTCAGTCACTATGGATGACCAGGTCAAAATCGCTGCCACTATAGGCAAAAACAAGCCCATCAACCTCATAAAACTTGATAAGTACAGTAAACGCCTTTTTTTTGCCTCGATCCTGTTTAATGTTTGCCTTAATAAGGCAATATTCAAACCAGGCGCAGCTTGACCTGCAAGATATTCACCTAACGTAATTTTGCCATTTTGATCTGTCATAATATTAATACGTAAAAAAACACCAAAATGGTGCATTTTAAAGTTCGATTAATTTTTTAAGTTTTATTAAGGCTCGCCGTTGACGGCTTTTAATGGTATCAATTGATTCTTCCAAAACTTCCGCTATTTCTCGAAAATTTAAATCATTCTTGTAATACAAATCAAGAACTTGTCGATCATTTACTGACATGTTGTCCAAAACAACCCTTAAATTATCAATTTCTTCCTTGTTTATATATTGCTCAAGCAGTGTCTGCTCATTATCGATTAATATATCCTCAAATTTCAGACCACTTTCAGTCTCGAACGAACTAAAAATATCTTCACGATTTTTGCGCCAATAATCCACAACTAAATTTCTAGCTAAGCGATACAGCCAAACCTTAAATGACTGCTCAGGGTCATATTTCGATAATTTTTGCCAAGTTTTTATAAAAATATCTTGAGTCAGATCTTCTGCTAAGCCATCATTTTTAACCATGCCATAAACAAAAACATAAATTGGTTGAAAATAACGTCGCAGCAAGACCACCAAGGATTCCTCCTCACCATCAAGATAACTTTTAACTAATTGCTGATCGCTATTTTCATTCATAACTACAGATTAACACAAAATAACAAATAAAAAAGGCAGGGTTTTACCTGCCTAGATGTTTTACTAGTTTTTGACTGCCACTTGATAATCAAATAGCTTGCCGATTGTTTGATATATCTCCATTGAAACCTCATAACCCCAAAGTTTCGCAAGTTCTTTTGATGGTATGATGTAACCCTCAACTACCATACCGGAGCCATCAAATATTCGCAGGTCACTTCGACCAGCCTTTTGTGCGTCAGCAAACAAGATCGAGTTAGAGCCATAATTTGCATCAACAATCAAAGTATTGTCAGGCAATTCACCATAGACCGCAAAATCAGCTAAGGGGTTACCGCTCGTAATCGAAGACACTATGACGTCTTGCACTAATGATAGCTCTGGCAAATCGGCTAATTTTTTCGCCTCCAACTTTAAGCCAGGAAAATATGCCGTAAACTCATTAACCAGTTCAATGACTTTTTCCGGAGTTCGATTGAAAACTGTAACACAACCACCAGGTACCTGAGAAACTCTTTTAGATATTTCGTAGATTATTCCGCGAGCTGCTCCTCCGGCACCAATAATGCCGACCTTTTTACCAGCTAATCCCTTTGCATTCGACACGAGTAAATTTTCAATAGCATTAGCCATGCCGCGACCATCTGAGTTAATGACATGAAGCACGTTATCTGGACCGACTAGTATCTGATTGGTGGCCCCAATTTCAAGAGCATCTTGAGATATGTCTATTTTATCAGGATGACTGATTTGCAGTTTTTTGAAATACTCAAGTGCCACTACTTTATGAGGATTGGTCACTGTCAATACGCGAAAATGCTTACCACCGTACTTCACCAAAAGATCAAACAACGCATATAGTTTATCCGTATCATTGGCAGCAATGTCAAATGGTAAAAAAATATCAAGCGAATGTCTTAAATGAAACTCAGCATTCCACATCTGCGGACTCAAAGCATATTCTGAAGGATGTTCACCAACGATAAATGACAATTTACTATTATTAATCAACTCCTCTGTAAGATTTTCCAGTTTGTAAAGCTTTCCTTTAGCAAACAAATTATCACTCAATTCAAGCAAGTTGTTTTTAGCTAATCGCTTTAACGCTTGATAAATAGTCATTTCGCTCTCTCCTGTTGTGTAAGTAGAATTTGTAACTGACATAATGTTTTTAATTATAATCGAATTTAATTACAGAAATCAGCTCATTCTTGCAAGTCAGTTCACCATAATAAGTTCTAAAAGCTGAACAAAGACTATCTTTGTTGTTTTGGTCGCTTGGACTACCAACAAAATCATCCTCGCTTAACTCCTGCATGAGCTTAGTCTGAACAGACTTAATTTCTACTTGACGATAAAAATCCTCAAATTCACCATCTTGATTTAAAATGAGCAATTTTATTTTTGAACCGACTTTGTAACCACCCTTTTGGTCATGAGTATTTTCAGTACGATCACCATAACGAATTGAGCTCTTGATAATGCCGCGTTTTATTTCGGTCATTTCATGCTCACGAAACCACAAAGTTAATGCTTCGCCATTCTCGTTCATTAGTTTGGGCTGTTTCATATGACCACCTCCATTTTAGTAAGCTACTAATATACCCCACTAGGGTATTTTCACCTTACACCTTTTAAAAAATAAATGCAAGGGCTATCCATTCAGGATTAGTTATTAACATTCATGGCTACTAATTGGTTTATTTCGTTATAACTCTACAAAATACAGTCTAAAAATATTGCATTCTACATATTAAATAATATTATTGACTTTAAGTCAAATTAATTTATTGACAGCCTGACCTCTTTAGTTTATTATTTTAGAAGTGCCGTTTGGCACATTTTATTTCATATTTTCCGGGGTAGCGCAGCGGTAGCGCAGTTGGCTGTTAACCAATTGGTCGCCGGTTCGAATCCGGCCCCCGGAGCCAAGAAAAATAACGCTAATATTAGGGTTATTTTTTTGTACCCTTGCTTTGAGTTCGAACCACTAATACAAAAATCCTGACATTCTTGCCAGGATTTTTGTATATTTCGATTGTCTTATTTCACTGCCGAGCTTGTAGCACTCTGAATGGTGCTGCTTGCATTTTCTTCACCTTCATTTTTATCAGCTTTGTCGTTTTGTTCATTATCCTTGCCAGCCTTTTGCCATTTGCCATATCCACTTTCTTCGTTGCCATAACCACCTCGACTGCAGCCACCGAAACGTTCACCGCGCTCACAGCGTCCTTCGTGTCCAACAGCCACACCAGCTGCAAAAGCCCCCAAGATAACCGCGACAATTACAATAACTGCAATTAGATGATGATGCTTACAGCAATGGCCATGCTGGCAGTTAGTGTTTTTGTCGTTTGATTCAATGTTGTTTGGCATATTTTTTATTATTTAATTGATATTGTATATTATAGCCCAAAGCATACTTTATGAATACAGGCCCAAGGCAGATCTCCATCCAAAAACCAGCGATTATCATATTTCACAATTTTGATCATCTGACCACTTTTAAGTTTACAGATTCCATAGCTATCCGTTTTTTCTAATAGCTGTGCACAACCACGAAAAACATAATAATTCTCAAATGAGCTATGAGCTCTGCGCAAAAATAGTATTTGCCATATTGTAATAACTAAAACCAAAATTATTCCCAAGACTAACAAAATTTTAATTCTTCCAGACATCTTAATTGAGGACTGCCAATAATGCTGTTAATAAACCCTTGCACTCAGCTGCACTTGGATTAACAGCACGTAGACTCCTTAGTGCCTTGTCAATTGCGTCATCAACTTTTGTCCAATCACTTTGACTTTTTGGCTTTAACCTCGCTTCGCCATTGTCCCATTCATGTTCCAAATCGGCTACTCGAGTTTTGGCGCCAGACAAATCACCTGAATTTACCAAATTCAAAGTATCCTGAGTTATAGCCTTGAAACTGGATAAATCACCGAGTAGTGATGTCGTCTTGATTGGTTTCGTTGTAGTCTTATCATTTACTGCCGAAGGAGATTTACTCGAAGTCGCTACTTGATTGCTTGCTTGAATAGCTACATTATCCGCTACTGCCGTATCGGCTTGCAAAGCTGCTTGACGAAAATGGTAGCCTGTCATACCAGCTATAACTAAAAATGCCACCACGACACCTGTCTGCCAAAGAGCGCCCTTGCTTTGATCTTCGGCAATTTTTTCCTCGATTTCTACCTTTGGCTCCTTATCAATTACATCCTTCTTAGTTAAAGAAAGATAAGTCACGATTACCAAAATACCACCTACAAATATAAAGCTGGTTATCGTAGCGCCGAGACCTAGTCCACCGTACTTAGTCGGTTGCGACAGATAATCGCCAATAGAAGCACCCAATGGTCTTGTCAAAATATAAATCATCCAGAACGAAAGTACGTGGTTGAGTTTGAGCTTCCAACCGATAGCAAACAGTGCAATCAATCCGGCTATAATAAAGCCAGTAGTCGCATAGCCAAGACCCAAGCCTTCGGCCATCAAATCACCAGCGGCTGTGCCCAAGGCAAAAGTGAACAAAATCGCTAGCCAATAAAAAATTTCACGGCGTGAGGTGAATATTGAATGAATGGAAAGGGTTTTTTCAAAGTAATACCAAATTAGAAATGTGCTGGCCAAGAGGATACTAAATATAATGGTGCTGGTTTCCAGCGGTACGCCCAGCTTGTCCGTCAAATTGTCAGTGACCAAAGTGCCAAAAACACTAACCAGCATTACAGATAGCCAATAAGTAGCCGGGATATATTTTTTGGCTCTGAATTGAAAAAAAAGAGCTACTGCCAATAATAAGCCCGTAACAATTGAGGTGCCGGTTAATCCAAGGTTCAAATTGACATTCAGATAGTCGGCCGCTGTTTCTCCGACTGTCGTACACATGATCTTTATAAACCAAAACCAGAGCGTAATCTCTGGTACCTTGTTGAGTAGTTTTAAAACTCGTTCATTTTCCTTATTTTCCATCTAAATAATCATTATAATTTATACTTATATTACACCTTAAATTACAATAAATTTCAATTACTAAATAATACATGACTTTTTTATTCACAGGTACTATAATAGAACCATGCAAAACAATCTTATCAATTACTTAATAATTTTTGGCGCAAAATACCTTATATTTATTTTAATGGCCTGTGCTATTTGGTATTTTTGGAAATTAGACAATTTAAAAAGAAAAGAAATTGCCATATTTGGTCTAATTACCATGCCCTTAGCCTATCTTGTGCTTTGGCTGATTAGTCTATTTTACAATGACCAACGACCTTTTATGATCGGCAATTTTACGCCACTCATTCCTCACGGTCCAGATAACGGCTTTCCATCAGATCATGCTGCTCTGTCAAGCGCCATTGCTATGACCGTCTTTTATTTCAATCGCAAACTTGGTATTGGCTTACTTACACTTTCGTTAATAATAAGCCTGTCTAGAGTCTTAGCTGGCGTGCATCACTTGACAGATGTCTTTGGCAGCATTTTTTCATCTGTCATCATATCATCTTTTGTTTTTTACGTTTTATGGCCAAATATGCTAAGTAAGCTTAATAAATAATGGACATAAAAATGTTCAATAAAACTCGATTTTTTATACTTACTGCCGCCTGCTTGTTGAGTTTTTTATTTTCCACCGACTACCTAAACGCGAAGGTGCAAAAACACACGCTAATCGGTCCTAGATCAAACATTGCCACGGACACGCCAGCGGCTTATGGGTTCTGGTCATTTGCAATTGTTGAGCAGACTAAAATTTCCCGCTCTGGCCAACCAACCATAGGTGAATTTAACTGGCTCAAAAATAATAACTGGCAAAGCATTGTTGATTTACGCACTGATGGTGAGTACAAGGAAATTGGTGACAATCAAAAAATAAAGGGCTTCAAGGACTTAAAATTTACTTATTTATATCTGCCCATCAAAGACGGCGGTGTGCCAACTAAAAAACAAGCTAATATTTTTTTAGACTTCGTTAAGAATCCAAAAAATCAACCAGCTCATGTTCATTGTCGCGGTGGCTATGGTAGGACCGGCACCATGATTGCCTTGTACCGATTTATGATTGATAATTGGCCAATGGTAGAAGCGATTGCCGAATCCAGGCTCTACCATGGTGGCATTAGTTCCAAACAACAAAAATGGCTACTAGCCTGGGAAAAAGATCATGGCAAAAAATAAAACAACATGACATACTACTTATATGAAGAATATCTTTAATCACCACTATCACCATTGGAAAAACAAAGTCTATCGTAATTCGATGCTTTTGGCACTGGCCTTGTTTGGTCTTAGTCTGGGATTAAACCATTTAGCCAGTGATTATGTCGATCTCCATGCCGTCATCTATGTGCCTGATATTATTTTAGATAATATTCAAGTATACAAGGTTGATGAAATTCTTAACTATGGCGCAATGTTTTTAGTAATTTATGTCGTGTGGTTTCTTGGACGCAAGCCGCAAATAGCTCCCTTTGCTATAAAATCTGTTGCCCTATTTATTATTATTCGTTCCATCTTTATTACCTTGACTCACCTAGGGCCAGCCCCGAACATTACCCCAATCGATCAAAATAACTTAATGTCGCAACTGATCATGGGCAAAGATTTCTTTTTTTCCGGTCACGCAGGATTGCCCTTCATGCTAGCTTTAATCTTTTGGAAAAATAAACAAGCACGCGTGATCTCATTGTCAGTTTCTATAATTTTTAGCATTGCTGTTCTGGCTGGGCATCTGCATTACTCAATCGATGTTTTTTCTGCTTTCTTCATTTCCTTTAGCATTTATCATTTGGCCAGATACTTATTTTTTGAAGATTATAAATCGAGTGAGGCTGCTAATATAAATAATTGATAAATATGAATATATTTAAAAAAAACTTTCGCATCACTATAACCCTGTTAATCATAGCCCTATTGATTGTTTTATTGATCGTCCATCATTTTTTTGACCGAGATGAAGAAGACAAACATGACAGAAGCCAAAGATGGCCAACAAAAATTGACTCGTCCATGCAAATAGGCTTCATCATGAATCGTTTTAATCTTTCCAAACAAGATCTAGAAAGCGAATTGCAATTAAATAATCTTCGCTGGTATAAACATTACAGTCTTGACTCGATTTGTGAACAACAACACTTGGGCTGTCCGGCTATCGTTGATGATTTAAATTCAATGGTCTCAAAATAAGAATATTTTAACGCAATGCGGCGAACTACATAAACAGTAATCCTGTTAAGTGTTATTCACAAATCAAATATAGTGAGCGACACTTTATGGACTAACATTTTTCTGCCAAATAATTGAGCGTATAAATAGGTCTATATTCACCAATAGCGGTTCTAAATAGCTCCAGTTGGTGGAGCATAATACAAAATGACATCACGACGAGTGGTGTCTTTTTGTATTATTTTTTTTCGAGAGACGGATGAGAAGTTTATGCCCCGGAGCAAACGCGTAGGGGTAAATCCCCGCCTACCGGCAGGCAGGCGGCCCCCCGGAACAAATATAAATAACTCTAAATTTAGCGTTATTTTTTCATACCCACGAATTGAAGTTAGAGCCTTTTGTATTTTAATGTTATTATTAATAATAAATTAAAATATATGGACATATTTAAAAAGCTTGAAGATATAAATTTTCCACTCGATGAATATGTTATTATTGGTAGCGGTATACTAGCTGCGCTCAATCTGCGCGAGGCAAATGATTTAGATATAGCAGTAACTGATAAACTATTTACGGAATTAAAAGCAAATTCAAATTTTAAAACCAATATTAAATACGATAAAGAATTTTTAACCTCACTTGATAGTGAAGTAGAAATAATTCCAAAGTTAAATTAGGAAGATTATCCAACAACTGTAAATCAGGCTATTAGAACAGCTTTAATTATAAATGGCTTTGCATTTCTAAATGTTTGTGAAACGATAAAATTTAAACAAGCTCTTGGGAGAGAAAAAGATTTTAAAGATATTGAACTATTGAATAATTATTTAGCTAATAAATAATCTAAAGCATACTACCTTTTAAGCTCCACTAGACTGGTTCAAATAACTTGCAACTAGTGAAGCATAAATAAAATAGCATCCAATAATTTGGGTGCGATTTTTATACTAATCTTAATAATTTCAAAAGCCTATCTACTGTAATATAAAAAGCCTCTTTATTTCTAAAGAGGCTTGTGTCACTAAGCTAGGACAGTTTTAGAGTTTGTAAATCAAACGAAGAACAATTTACCTTTTCTGGTTTGTGTACAATAATGCCCAACAGCATTCTGATATCTGCCTTCATCTAGATTGACGGAGGTCGGTTTGACCACAGCTTCAAAAAACCATTCGGCCGGCACATTACCACGCTCGATATGATTAATCATACACTCCCAGTCTCTGGCCTTTTCATTTTCCTTGAGGGAAAAATAGGCGTGCCGATCAGGTTGATTGTCGTGCATAAAAAGCGAGGCAAAGAAGTTAATTTTCGGTGGACCACCATAAATTTCTAAGCCTCCGCTTTCTGGCAAAATTATGTCTGGTGTTTTGCTGGAGGAATAGTACTCTTCCCACTTGCCACTAGTAACCCACGACTCAGTACTACAAAGACCCTTGGCAACCAGTGGGGTTTCACTACTCAAAATGTTGGCAGTGATAATCCAAGTACTGTTTACCAGGGCGTAGCGCTCTACAGCAATGACATCGGCTTGATGCTCGCCAATCGAAAAGATATCAGTGGGCTTTTCAATGACAAAATTAACAGTATTGCGTTGTCCCTTTTGACCTCTCATCAGTGAAAGCATAATAGCTAGACGATCGGGGCCATGATGATAATGTACTGCTTGCTCTTTGGTAGGCATACGCCACCTCCTGTGGATTTTTGACTTCTGTAGTGAGGCAGAAGACGCACCTCTCGTTTCCTATTGGAAACAGCCTATCCATACAGATAGGAAGACTAATTTATACTACAGATTAAACTAAAAAACAAGCCCTTTGACAATCTTAGACTACTTATGGTAAAAATTAGGTTGAAATAGCATTTATTGCTATTAATATGCATTCATTGACAATAACAGAAGTTCATCTAAAACTAGCCAAAAAACGTATTAAAAGGAGACAAAATGAAAAATCGAGGATCTTCTAGCTCGACCACGCCAGTAGATGCGCACATTCATTCCCATTTTTCCGATGGTAGCCGCAGTCCTAAAAAACTTGTCGGCTTACTGAAAAAAACCGGAGTGAAACTAGCCATCTTGACAGACCATGATACGGTCGCTGGCACAAACGAATTTCTCTACTATGCAGACAAAGCAGGTATTACAACGTTTCCCGGCATCGAGATTACTGCCTCATACGGCTGGTGCGAAGTCCATATTCTGGGCTACAACATCAAATACCAGCTTTCAAGCATTGAAACAATTCTCAGATCTAATATCGAGGCTAGACGTAAAAGACTCAATGACACTTTACAAATCCTTTCTGAACGCAGAATTATCAAAACCACAGAAAATGAAATTGCTAACTGGCATAAGTATAAAGGCCCTGTAGTCTCAATGTTGCATGCAATTGATTTCATCTCTCACGCTTTAAAGCAAGACTTTCAAGAAGTTAAAAAGCTTTTTAAGCGTGGTGGCGTGGCATGGACTCCGCTTGATATCAACTCAATACTGACGGCGACTGAAGCGGTTAAGCTCATTACTGAAGAACTCGGCGGCATTGCTGTCTTGGCCCATCCTGGCAAAGTTCTCAAAGCTGCTACCTACAAAGAGGATCAGCCTGGTCAGAATGCTTGGTTTTTCCTTACAGCACTACTTAATGATCTTCAGCAATCTGGACTTAGGGGCATTGAAGCCTACCACCCAAAACACTCTCTTATTCAGCAAATTGATTTAGCTGGTTTAGGAGCACAGATAAAACTACATTGCACGGCCGGATCTGACTTTCATGGTGGTAAGTTCAAAAAAACCAAGACACTGGGCATGTATGGAATGAATGTAACTGATTTTTTGGAAATTATCCGCTAGCGAAAATGCTATGCATTGAGGGGTCATCAAATAACTGATGGCTCTTTTTTTATTCTTATATTTTAACTTCTTTGGTATAATTTGATATATGACAATATCAAATAAACTGAATCATAGCATCTGGCTCAAACTGCTGTTGTTTATTCCGCTTTATTTCCTGCTGTATTTTGTAATGATACAGTATCAGCCTGTTTGCGAATTGGGAGGTAGGCTAACGAAAGCTGTGTCTCTTAAAATGTTTATTGATTCGTGGACACCAGTAAATATCTATATCATGTGGCCATACTTAACTTGTCTTATTTATGTTCCATTTTCCGGAATAGTATATGCCTTTAATCGTAGGATAAGCGCAATGCAGGTTATTTCATTCTACGTTTCCGTTGTATCTGTTTATTTAGTTACTTACGCTATTTATATAGTTTTTCCAACTACTGCTTCGGGAGTTATGATTACTTCATTCGGACCGAATCAGCACTTATTCATAAACGAAGGAATGTTTCAGGCATTACAAGATTTATACAAGCAAAGCACTCCGCTTGGTGATTTTCCAAGTCTACATGTCGCACCACTGGTTTTAATGGGAATATTTCTTTACAAGCATTGGTATTCATTATTCTGGGTATTTCTGCCTTTTGCATTCTTTGGTGCCATTGGCACGTTTGTCTTGAAATTTCATACCTTTGCAGGTTTCTTGGGTGGAATAGCAATGGGTTATTTCGGCTATTATATTTTGTATGAAAAAGTTACATTAAAATATCTTTCCAAAATTATAGGAGTCGAGCATGATATTATTGATAAAAAGCAATATAGTGAGTGACGCTAGTGACTATTTTGCCTCAAATAATCCAAAGTATAATAACCCTTTAAACTCCCCTAAAGTGGTTCTAATGAGCTGCAACTGGTGGAGCAAATAAAAATAACGCTTAAATTGGCTTTATTTTTTGCATCTATGGCTAATGTGAACCTTTTTTATTTTAATGATATAATAAACACTGAAAATTTAATTGAATATTTAATTGTATGATCCCTCATAAATTCAAGTTTCTAAAATTATTTTTTGAGATATTTGGCATAATAGCTTGTGCTGTGGCTTTTTTATTCTTTTTGAGTCCAAATAAGTTCATTAATACTTTTCGTTTTTTTCCAAATTACAATCCTTTCGCGAAAAATATCGAGCAAACAATCGAAGCAGTTGGGCAAGACATGTCAACCGTTCTCAAGTCATCTGAGCTACGAAAAACACAATTAGCCATGAACGACGGGTCTATGCGCAATGTCATTGTTTATTTACCCAAGGGCTACAATCCTAAAGGCAACAGAATCTATCCAAGTTTGTACATGTTACATGGCTCACCTGGACAGGAAACAGACTGGCTAACCGCCGGTAAGGCCAAAGAATCATTAGATGGTGCTATTTTAGCTAAAATTTTACCACCAACCGTGGTTGTCTTTCCTGATGGCAATGGTGGAGCAACCAATGATACACAGTACATTAATTCAACCGATGGTAGCCAGTTGGATGAAGATTTTATCATTAAAACTGTAGTTGGTTATGTAGATAATAACTTCTTAACAATTAAAGAGGCAAAATTCAGGGCTATTGGCGGTTTGTCTTCCGGGGGTTTTGGGGCAATTAATTTAGCATTACGTCATCAAGATATTTTTGGTAACGTGGTGGCTCTTTCTGGTTATGGCATCATAGACCAAAACGTGTTAAGTGGCCGCCTGATTCAAGGCTCGCAACAAACGATTCATAATAATACACCGCTTGATTATATTCCGAGTCTGACAACCACCAGCACCAAATTAATTTTAATTGTAGGTAGAAATGATAACAGCGTAATAGCTGAGAATCGTGCCTTGGAAACCGCCTTAGCGAAAAAAGGTTTTGATGTCACTTTAACCCTAGCTAATGGTGTTCATAATTGGAAATTTTGGAGTGAACATTTGCCAGATGGCTTATCATGGCTAGGCAGACAGTTTAAGTCACTAAAAAAATAATATGAAGAGTGATAGATTGGATAAATATTCAGTTAGATTTGTTGCCACTATAGTGTTTTTATCCGGTCTATTGGCAGTTTCCCATGTTTGGTTTGTTAAGTACAAAACGACTAACATGTTTTTCCAGTTTATTTTTCCAGAGTATTTTTATCATTGGCGCACAACCACACTTTTATTGCTGGGCCTATTTTTAGTATACCAATCGATAAATCTTTATCGTCGAAGTTTAGTTTCGTGGTGGACAACCATTATAATTTTAGTGATCATGTTTACGTTAAGTTTATTTCATCATAATCATCGATCAGTAACCGCACTAGCAGTAATTAATTTGATTATACTTTTTATTTTTAAGAAAAAATTTGTAGTCCGTAGCGAGATGCATGACATAAAAAGAGGATCAATAATTGCTCTTTTAATGTTTATTTTTGCAACTACCTATGGAACAGTTGGCTTTTGGCTACTAGAGCGTGAAGATTTCGGTATTGATTTTGGTTGGGTAGAATCTTTTAGGCGCGCAATTAGCGAGATTACTTTTATTGGTAATTACGACCTAATAGCTCAGACGAGTGAGGCAATTTGGTTTATTGATTCACTCAAGGCAATAGGGCTTTTTTCATTTGGCTTGATTGTATATAGTCTTTATCGTCCATTGAGATACCGCTTAGTAACCCTGCCCCATGAACGTGTTTTGGTTAAAAAGATATTAGTTGAAAATGGCGGTGGCTCTAACGGTGAATTAGTTTTGTGGCCAGAAGATAAATCGTACTACTTTTCAAATACCTCTAAAAGTGTAATTACTTACAAAGTCGCAGCTGATGTGGCCGTTTGTCTAGGTGAACCATTGGGCAGTTCAACCGAGTTTAGCGAGCTAATAACCAGTTTTCATGAATATTGTTTGCAATCTGGTTGGAACATTGTTCATTACAATCTCACTAAGACCAATAGAGAAATATTTCAAAAGAACAGATTTAAATTTTTGAAGATTGGAGAGGAAGCAGTGGTAGATTTAGAGAAATTTAATAACCAGTCTTGCAAATCAAAATCATTTAGACGGGTATTAAATAAATTCAAGGAAATGGATATTGAGTTTGTCGTGGCAGAACCAGAGTTAGATATTAATTTAGTTGATCAGTTGCAAGAAGTATCTAACGAATGGCTGAAAAGTGGACGAAAGGAGCGTACATTTACTGTTGGATTTTTTGATGAGCATAAAATTAAAACTGAAAAACTGTTTTATTTAAAAGACAATAAGACTTCCAAGATAATTGCCTTTGCAAATGAAATGATTACCCATGAACCAGGCTTGGCCACTATTGATATGATGCGCTATGCACAATCATCACCAAACAGTGCGATGGATTATTTGTTTACTAAATTGTTTGAATATTATCTTGAAATGGGTTATAAAAAATTCAGTCTCGGACTAGCTCCGCTATCTGGATTTGATGAGCGGCCGAATATGAGTATTGAGGAAAAGTCGATGAATATAATCTTTAAGACTTCGCGCAGGTTTTTCTCTTTCAAAGGACTTCGTGACTACAAGAATAAGTTTGATCCTGACTGGCAAGATCGCTACCTGGCGTATAATGGCTCACCTATAACACTAGCACGAATTGGATATTCTTTAACCAGGGTAACAAAAATATAAATGAAAAAAATATTTGCAATATTGAGTAAATTTTTCGGAGTCGGATTGTTACTTATCTTGATAGTAATTTTAATTTTCGATTTTAATAAATTAAAATTAGTATTAACGCAAGCCAACTATTCTTATTTGTTTTTAGCACTAATTTCCTCATTAATATCAGTTACCTTGGCAGCTCTAGGTTTTGTGATTGCGGCAAACATTTTTCAAGTTGATAGTGATTTTAGGCGTCGATTTAAGGCTGGTTGGCTAGGCGTGGCCATGAACAATTTGATTATGTCTGGTGGAGCAGTCGGCTATGGCATCAGAATCAAACTTTTAGAATCCCGAAAAACTAGAACCAAACAAATTATAGGTGCTTCATTGTTTTATTCATACATTTTTCAGTTGTTTATGGTGGTGGTACTACCTATATGTTTGTTGTATTTTTATAATTCTCAAATAGTTTTTCCATCCATAGTAAGGCGATTGATTTTAGCTGGAATTGTCATCTCCCTGATTATGGTAGTATTTTTCAGTTCTGTTTTTTTCATTTCAAGGTTCAGGAGATATTTTTTTAGCAAACTTTCTGTGTTATTTTTCAAACTATTCAAGAAAAACTGGCAAAATCATTTTTTGGAAATCGATGAGTTGTTATCAGATAGCTTAAGTATGGGAAATATTGCGAGTATTGTTTTGTTGCTTTTTTCAGTTGCTGCAGACTGGGTTTTTTGCACAGCAGCCTTATTTTTAGCCTTTTTAGCACTTGGTGTCCATGTTTCGGTTTTATTTTTGTTTTGTGCTTTTGTGGTTTCAGTTGCCATTGGTTATATCTCAGTTTTACCTGGCGGTTTAGGCACTCAGGATTTGTCATTAACAGGCATATTGGTATTGGGTGGCTATGATTTGCATATTGCAATTTTGGCTTCAATCTTATTTAGACTGATTTATTACATTATTCCTTATGCTTTCGCTACATTGTATTATAATTTTTCAAAATAGATGATTTAGATGAATCAACCATGCTTTCTGGTATAAAAAAGCGTGAGAGTTCTACTCTCACGCTTATGCGTTACTTGATTCGTTTGACTAAAAAAATTTTTCCAGCCAGTAACTCTTTGACTATTTCAACTGGCACTTTTTTTTCACTAACACTGTATGCATTGCAACGTTCCAAAATATAAAGTTTGCCTTTGTCTCTAGTTTGCCATTGTTCGTTATTGTGTTTAGGGTTAATTCCCCTTGTAAAAGTTAACCAGATAGCGAGTTCAAGACGCTTCTTGAGATGCCATTCATTCATAGCCAGCTTGTGCTGCCTGGTAATCTTCGCCCTGGATGCTTTTTCCTGGTTTTTTTTTAAGAGATATTCACCAAAATTTAATTTGATCCAATCACTCATTTGAAGCTTGATTGCTTTGTAATTAAAAACAGTACCACTAGGTAGTGATTCTCTTTTTGCAAAAAATGTACCATCTTTTTCTTCAAAACTGATTTGATGATTTATAAGATTCTTAAAAAACTCTTGAAACATCGCTGTTTTAATCTCAATGTCAGTCGAGTCCAGTCCACCTTCAATGGTAAATAACCAAACTCGCCTCTCATCATCAGTAATGGCCCACACAGCGATTCTGGCCAAACGATTACAACTCTTATCAAAACCGCTAAAATGCTTGCTGTGATTAATCTGAATAGCTTTAATCGTTGCTTGAAAAATATCCGTGGCCATTAAATAGCCTCCTTTGGGTTGATGTATTTAATTATCAAAGAATTTTTTAGTATATACAACTATCAGGAGCATGTCAACTCCTGCACTTTGAATCATGAAAAAATGCAAATCAATAAAATTGTCGGCGGTAAAAATTTTTGATATACTTGTCAGATGAACAAAACCATCTCCCTCAAGGCTAAGTGGATAATCAAGGCACCTTTATCTAAGGTGTTTAATGTTATGACTGACTTTGAAAAATGGCCAGAATATTTTCCAAAAGTTGCGGAATCTATAAAAATCATAAACCGCAAGGGGAATAACTTAGAGCTTAATGCAATCGTCAAGTCATTTGGCAAAAAGTTTCCAGTAAAATTAAATTATCAAATAATCCCTGAAAAGGGGTTCATTTCTGATAACGACAGCCCAAAATTTGGCACATCTGGCCATGAAGAATTTCTACTCTCGGCACATCCAGACGGAACCCAAATTGATTATAATTATCATCTTATTATACATAAGCGCTGGCTCCGAATAGTGGCAAGGCCATTGATTGGCTGGTTTTCTATGAAATATTGGCAAAGGGCCGTAATAAATGAACTAAGAAAAAGACTTGAGAAATAAACTCACTGATATCACTCAATCTTTATAATTAAGTATTAGTAATTTATTTTGCATGTCCACTCAGATTACAGTCATCAATACATCTAAACGAAGTAACCAAAAACACTGGCAGCAATCGCCAGTGTTTTTGTTAATAATTCATTTAGGTATATTTACAATTCATTATGATCTTTAAAATTTCAGAAAATAAAGGCCTCGCTGTTTTAGCAGCGAGGCGGAATATTATCGAGAGATTGACATCTCCATCATCCTGGTTTCTATGCCGAGTTTTTCGCCTTTATAATTTATATCATCTAAAACGAAGATATAGAATTTACTTGAGCCTGGCTCGATATAGAATTTAATATCACAAACACTTATTATGCCGGTTTTTTCAACCAAATCGATCATAGCGACCGAGGCGATGTTGTAGTTATTTACTACCCTGTCTTTCAAATAATTCTTTCTGGGGTTTTTGTCTGACAAGCTTTGTGCTATAGCGTTGGCACTGACGTTTGAAGCCGTTAAACCCTTTAACGAATTTGTCTTAGTTGAGGCAAAAAGCTCGAGTACATGAATCTTTTGATTCTCAGTTACGATTGCCAGCTGCAGTCCAGCCAAATTTTTATTTGTTTTCAAATTGATCGTACCCGTAACATACCAGTTGCTGTCTAATTTGAAATTATCCATGTAAATTTGTTCAGTAGCAGAATTGGCCGAAAAAACTCCAAGTGATTTTGGTGGCTGCAAAGCGAAGGCAAAATTTGTAACCAACAAAACCGTGATAAAAGTTGCCATCGTTGTCAAACTTTTCATTTTAAACTCCTTGTGTTTTGTACCCATTAATATATGGGTGAGGTCGGAAAAGATAAACCGAATATTGTTTGTGATTGAATTGTAAAAGTTCAATATACTACTATAGCATATTTTTATTAAAATGTCAATAATATAGATATTTAATTACTAATAATAGCCATTTTTAAAACAAAAAAGCCTCGTAATTTCATTACGAGGCATTAATTTTAACAAGCTCTTTTTAAAAGTTCATTTAATTTGTCTATACTAATAGGCTTGGCTAAACGTCCCCAAAACCCATAGTCGCTATATGACGACATTACCTGATCATTACTATAACCAGAGTAAACGACAGCCCTAGCTGTTGGATCCAGTTTTAGCAAAAGCTTTATCGCCTCTGCCCCGCCCATACCGCCAGGCACAGTCAGGTCCATAAAAAATAAATCAAATGATTCATTTTTTTTTATGGAATGACTGACACTTTCAAGCATCTTGTTGCCATCAGGTGTTAACTGGGTTTTACAGCCAAGCGACTCAAGCAGCAAACAAATCGTTTGTCCAACTGCCAAATCGTCATCCATAACCATGATATTCAGCTTTCTTTTCTGCAAAGGCAAATTACATATTAAGTCCGTATTAATATTTACAGCAGCACAATCAACCGGTAAATAAATAGTAAAGGTTGTACCGCTGTTTTTTATCGAATCAACAAATATATAACCACAATGTTTTGTCACAATAGAATAAACTACAAATAGGCCAATGCCGTGACCAGTTTTCTTGGTCGTAAAATACGGATCAAAAATCCTATCCAGCTCATCTTTGGTCATGCCAATACCGGTGTCAATAACTTTTATTTCAAAATAATCGCCCCTCTTGATAGAGAAGTCATTATTTTGAATGAAGGTTTTTTTATTAACACAAATTTTAATTTCACCTCCACTAGGCATGGCCTGTGAAGCGTTTATTACAAGATTTGATAAAACCTGTGCCAACTGACCTTCATCTAAATTGATCATCGTATCACCGGCGTACAATTTTGTGTCTATCTTAATTGAAAGACCACCGGCAACCATGTCTATCGTATCTGACACTAATTTGTTTAAATTAATCAGTTTTTTCGCAGGATCACCACCCTTAGCAAAAGTCAGTAACTGCAATGATAACTTAGCTGCAGAGCTTGTGGCCAATTTAATTCTTTCTGCACATTTCAAAACTTTGTCTTTATTTTCTGCCATGATATCCAATAGCTCTGCATTGCCCAAAATTACAGTCAAGAAATTATTAAAATCATGAGCAATTCCACCTGCTAAAGTGCCGATGGATTCAATTTTTTGTGCTCTAATCATTGCCTCCTCTGACCTTTTAATAGCAGTAACATCTATAAAAGTAAATAAAACTTTATAAACTTGACCTGCATCATTAACATAAGCCAATGAACGTTGATGTATGTGCTTGATACGACCATCAGTCATTACCAAGCGCAAATCACATTCATACATTTCGTGATTTAAGAGAATTGTTTGATAGTTTAACTCAAATTCATGACGATCATCAGGGTGAACATGCAACATTATTTGATTCAAATTACATTTGTCGTGCAAATGTTCGCATTCAAGTATATTACGCAATTCAACAGAACAAGTAAAATCATTGCTCATAGGGCAATATTCCCAGTAACCTAACCTTGCCACCTGTTGAGCTTCAAGTAACATCTGCTCTTTACGACGCAATGCCTCTTCAAGAGTTTTGTGATTTTGAATATTTTCAACGACTACAATGAAATGAATAATTTGACCAGCTTTGTCTCTTAGCGCACTTGCAGAAACTCTGACCCAAATAACTTCACCGTTAACATGAACGTAGCGTTTTTCATAAATACAACGTTGATCACCACTGTCAAGTTTTTTCAAAAAAAACTCTGAAATACCATCATCACTACCATAGGTTATTTCATTATAATGCATGCTCAAAACCTCAGCGCGTGAGCGGCCAACGATCAATAAATACTCATCATTAATAGTCAAAAATTTCCCTTCACGATCCAACGTGGCTATTCCATATGGGGCATTGTCAAACAATGTCCGAAACCTTTCTTCACTCTCTGTCAGTTCAAGTAAATTTTTTTCAGCAATTTTTTCTTGTTTACTTATATAACTATAAGTAAAAAATAAGCCGATTAATCCAACAAGCCAAATGAATACATGTTGAACTATGTCACTCCTCAAATATTCACGATAAAGCTTAGTCCAACTTGATATTTGCATCTTAACACTTATTGCTCCGCCAATATCACCTACCCGATAGCCTTGCTTTCCATGACATGACAAGCAAGACTTATCAATTCTTAGTGCTCGTAAATATCTTAGATTTTCACCATTTATTAATGAGGCCTCGTTTTTAACCACATTAAGAGTCTCTAACGCTACCTTCTCCCAATCATCTGGAAGATTTTTTACATCAATCGACTTGGCAGATATTAGCCTTGCTTCAATATCAAGATTTTTTATCAAATTACCGTCACTGCCATGAATTTCATGTGGATTATAATTTTTTAAGCCCAAATATTCATGGAATTGTTCATCATCTGATTTGATCTTATAACCACTCAATTCAGTCAAACATCTATTATCGCTTGTCATAAAATGACCATGCTTCATACCCCAAGACCTAAAAATCATATCCCTATTTACAATGGATCTGGCCTCATTAATGCCTGATTGCTCAATAATCTGCCTTAAGTGATATTTGTTTGCCACTGATAAAATAACAATAATAATACTCCAGGACGCGGCCAATGCACAAAATATCCTCCGAATTATAAGACGCTTTTTCATCGCCACCCTCCCCTTTTGACCAGATAAATTTTAAAAGAACTATGCCTAGACTACAACTAATACGCTCTATTGTCAATTTTTCAAATTAGATAATTTGAGCAATTTTATAATGAATAAAATCTCTAATTGTGATATAATAAAAAAATAATATTTAAATAATAATATGTATATCCGTGACGATAAAATAACCATCCAAATGATCAAAAATCATGCAGTCTTGGACTTATCAATCAACAAGATTGTGAATGGAGTCAATATGCCAAAAAGTACCAGAATAAAGCAATTTAAAAAATTCAAAGAAAATATTCTGGCGCATTTCTTGGTTGAAGAAGGCAGCGTTTTTGGCTTCACTGCTTTTACCAATTCTAAAATCATGCAAACTATCAGAGGCCTTCTAAAGGAGCATGCCGAAATGAAAAGATTGGTCGAACTCATAGAGGATGACTTAAGGAACGATCTTGATGATCACCTAGGTGAATTCATAAAACTAATGTACAAACATCAGGTAGTTGAAAATACTGTATTCTATCCCTACTTAGATAAAGAACTGCCACCCGAACAAAGAGAGCAAGTTCTCGCCAATATCAAGCAACTCCTATAATAAATGCGCCCCGAGGGCGCATTTATTATTTTTTTTCATCAATTTTATTTCCCACAAATGAATATTTAGTAGCTTTCGCAGGCTTATGGAGCAAAATAATCGATAAAAAATTTATAATATACTTATAAGCCGTTTTGACTACCCCTTCTTGACTAAGTCGACGTCCAGAGGTACGCATTGGCAAAGTAAATAAAAATTTCACATCACCAATTTTAAAGATGCGACTAGCAATATCAGTATCTTCTCCATAAAATTGTACCGCCAAATTATAGCCACCAATTTTCTCCAAAGCAGACCTTCTCAAAACAAAATTACCACCTTGGAGCATCGCACCAATGCGAAAAACATATTGGTTTACCAAATGAATATAATAACCGACTAAATAATAAAGCCAGACACCCGTATTAAAAATTGCTGATTTGTCATAATAAATATATGGTCCGCTCAAGGCAACTAATTTCTTATTGTTTTCAAACTCAGCCAAAACCTTCTCAATCCAGCCCTGCGCCATCAAAGTGTCGGCATCAATATTAGCAATCAATTCGCCAGTCGAGGCTAAATACCCAGCCTGACGAGCATTAGTCAAACCTTTTTTTAATTCATTCACCAAAATGACTTCGAGGTACGATTTTGCAATTTTTTCAGTGGCATCAGTGCTGGCATTATTTACAACAATTACTTCGATGTCGTTCATGTTGTTATCAGTAATGCATGACAATACAGCCTCAATACACTCACCAAGATACAGCTCTTCATTATAAGCCGGAATAACGATACTTAATTTTTTAGACATAATTTTTATCTGACTACCGTCCATTCTTTACTTTTAGTAAAGCCAAACAATTTATAATAAATAATATTTACTATCCAGGTCATTAGAACTCTTGACCACCCGATTTTATGAAAGCGTCTGCCAGTGTGATATACCACCAGGCTATAAAGCATTTTTGTTTCCCCCACTCTAGCTAAACGCTCAAACATGTTCAAATCTTCACAGCTCACTAATTTCTCATTGAAACCACCAATCTCATTAAAAACTGACCGACGAATGAATTGAAACTCACCAGAGGCACTACCTATCTTTAAAATATTATTATTTACAAGATGAGGCCAATTTATGGCAATTTTTGAAAATAATATATCCGACCATGTACTCAAGCTTGGTAATACCTCAAGTTTAACGGTAACTGCCACAAGTTTAAGATTTTGCTGAAACTCTGCTAGGATTTTTCTCATAAACTCGCTAGCATTGGGCACGACAACATCCGCATCCAAAAATAGCAAATAATCACCTGTAGCTAGAGCTGCCCCGGCATTACGCGCATGAGCAATAGTTTGTCGCTCAAGGCTATTATGAATTACCAGCTTATCAGCAAGTTTTTTAGCGATTTTTATCGTTTCATCGCTACTATTGCCATCAGTTACAATTATCTCGATTTCAGAACTAATTATCGTTCTAATATTTTTTATCGTATCTGCCAAAACTTGCGCCTCATTTAAAGTAGGAATAACAATAGATATCATATGTTATTTTTTGGAAAAAAATTTTAACCGGAGCAAATTTATAATACCAGTCATTAATACCAAAATTATAATAACTATTGCAAAAGTTGACAACAACTCCAGTCTTCGTCCAAAAGTCTCATAGGCCTGCCCCACAAAAAATCCGATTATCATCAGGGTTGCCGTAAAAAGTAAACCACCTAAAAAATTAAAGAGGGCAAATTCTTTCAGTTTAATTCTAATCATACCAGCCGTTAATAAGGTGGCAATAGCAAAGCCAAAGCCCATAGTTATTTTCGAAATAAAAATCACCCGCCGAGGGTTATTTAAAAATTTCTTTTCAATTTTTGGCACTAGCCCAAAATCGACTTTAAAAAAATTAGCCACACCCTTAATGGTTTTTCTGGCGCCAAAATAACCAATAAAATACAAAACAAAGTCACCGAATAAATCGCCAAACAAAAGCACCGGATAAACTATGCGCCAATCAAAAACGCCCAAACTAACCATGAAGCCAGAAAAAAGCATAATCATCGGTCCCTCAATCCAGGCGATCAAAAAAAGCAAAGGATAAAGCCAGATATCGTGGCCATTTATATAGCTTTGAGTTAAAGCAATGTAGTCCATTTTAGCAAATAAAAAAAGAACCTAGACTAGGCTCTTAATTTAGTATTAATAGTCTCTTAATTTTTTTATGCTTTCATGTTTTTGAATTCTCTCAAGAGCCTTGGCCTCGATTTGACGAATACGCTCACGAGTAACATCAAACTCCTTGCCAACTTCTTCGAGCGTATGAGCTACGCCATCAGTCAAACCAAAACGCATCTCTAAGATTTTTTGCTCGCGAGGACTAAGTGAGGAAATAATTTCTTTAACATAATCTTTTAAAAGTTGCAGTGCAGCTGACCTATCAGGAGTGACATTCTTAACATCCTCGATAAAGTCTTCAAGCGTCGAATCCTCATCATCTTCACCAATTGAAGTTTCAAGAGAAATTGTGTCTTGAGAAATTTTAATAACATGCCTGACCTTATCTATATCTTCACCCATTTCTGCCGCAATCTCTTCGGGCATCGGTTCGCGTCCCAAATCTTGAATCAACTGTCGCTGTATTTGTTGAAATTTATTAATAGTCTCAACCATGTGCACTGGAATACGAATTGTTCGTGATTGATCTGCAAGCGCTCGAGTAATTGCTTGGCGAATCCACCAAGTCGCATAGGTTGAAAATTTATAACCCTTACGATATTCAAATTTCTCAACCGCTCTAAACAAGCCGATATTGCCCTCTTGAATCAAATCAAGCAAGGACAAACCTTTAGCACCTGAGAATTTTTTAGCGATCGACACAACTAAACGCAGGTTGGCTTCGATAAGCCGACGTTCAGCCTCTTTATCGCCTTTTTCTTTTCTTTTTGCGAGCTCAATCTCTTCGCTATTAGTCAAGAGTGGCACCTTGCCAATTTCTTTCAAATACATCTGAATTGAATCAGATGATAACTCTGAAATATCAAATTTTTTCTTATCCTTGGCCGTACCAATTAACTCCTCAATTCGTTGTTTTTTCTTAACATCTAAATCAAAGTCCAAAACCGAGCCAGTGTCCTCAATAATTTGTACACCATTCTTTTGCAAGTCCTCTAGGAAGACCTCATAATCATAAAGATAATCCTCAACCTCTGGAAATAAATACAAAATTTCTGTTTCAGTAACAAAACCTCGTGATCTACCCTTGCCAATCAAAATCCTAACTAGTTCCTCGGCAGGAGCAAGCGCAATTACATATTCTTTTGGTGGCTCATCCTTTATCACCTCCGCCTTAATTTCAACTTTCTTTGCAACAGGTTTAGATTTTTCAACCTTTTTAAGCTCCCGCTCAACCGGTTTATTTATCTTTTTTTCTTTTGGAATTTTTTTAGTTATTTTTTTTGCTTCCTCTTTTTTAACCGCTTTCCCCTTAGCTACAATCTTCACTTTTGGATTAGGTTTTTTGGTACTAACCGCCTTTGAAGCTACGGCTCTGCCGCGTATAGCACCCTTTACGATTGTTGAGATTTTTTTAATAATTGCCATATTAATTTAATTCAAGCTCCTAAGTTCTTCTG
>JBAWWA010000017.1:0-29872 GCA_037146995.1 bacterium | reverse complement strand
ATTTTTTGTCTTGAATTTATCCAAATGTTTAACAAAAAAATGTTGGTATCTAAGAATAACACTAAATTTTACAAAAAATTTCCAAATCAACAGTTTGATTTTTTCCGGCAATAAGGCAGGTAGCATGTTTTTTGCATCCTTGTTTTCTACAAATTTTCCCTCATAAAATAAATCCTTGTCAGTATTAAATACAACCACATTCTCATGCCTCTCGAATTTACTATTACACGAATTGCAAATATAATTTAACAGAGTTTTTCTGCAATTTGGACATATTAATTTAATTTGTTTATTCATAAAACTCTAAAATTTTTCATTCTATTTTTTTCAACTATTAATTGCCTAAACATTGAGCCTCCAACTTTTATGATTTTTATTTTAGAATTAACTCTTGCAACCTTATAATTAACAGGTATTTCTTTAATTAATAATCCTGATAAATTCCCATATAGTATAACTTGAGTACAAAAAAAAGCGTCATTAGAGGTGCAGTAGGATAAGTAATTTAATATTTTATTTTTATTAAATAACAAGCTTCCTTGAGTATCCTTAATTTTTATGCCCAATATATAACACAATAAATGATTATATATATATGAAGAGACTTTTCTCTTTAATGGTGCATTATTCTGAGTTCTAACGTGCCCCTTCGAACCAATCACAATATCAACGCCACCCACTGCAAAGGTGCTTAGCGAGTTAGTTATTACCTCAAATCCAAAAGGTAAATCAATCGCATAAAACATGCAAATATTATACCTTGCGCTATTAATTCCAGCTTTAATAGCTAACCCCAAACCACGAATTGATAAATTAATTACGATCAAATCTTCATACTTTGCAGAAAGTGTTTTTAGTATGGACTCTGTTTGATCAGAACTACCATTATTAACGACAATAATTTCAAATGGTATCTCCTTACTTTTTAAAAAAGCAATGGTTTTATGTAAATTTTCCTCTAAAATATCCGCCTCATTTAATACCGGATAAATCAGTGACAAGCCATGACCATTTGACATACTAGATTTTATTTATAATTACCCCCTCTTCATTTACATAACCTACAATCCTGGCCGGATTACCATAAACTAATGCGAAATCTGGCACGTCCTTTGTAACCACTGAGCCCGCACCAATCATTGCGAACCGACCTATTGTAACATTTGGCAATACAACCGAATGAGCGCCTATAGACGCTCCATATTTTATAACTGTTTTTCCAGCAGTCCAATCTGTCGCATTTTTTATACTACCATCAGGATTGATCGCTCTGGGTAATTTATCATTTGTCAATACTACATGCGGACCCAAAAAGACGCCATCTTCAATAATAGCGCCATGGTATATGGAGCAATTATTTTGAATCTTACAATTATTTCCGATTGCTACATCAAAATCAATATATACATTTTTACTCAAAATGCAATCACTACCAATTGATACCCCCTCCCTAACTTGAGTTAGATTCCAAATTTTTGAATTTAAACCGATCGTAGATTTATCAGAAACTTCGGCTGTTGAATGAATAAAGGTACTCATATGTTTATATTATGCTAAAACAATTTTTAAAGCATCTACGGCAAACTGATTCTTAATTTTTATATCATTTTTTACGCATTTTATTAAATATAAAATTTCTTCAGCTAGTGGCTCTTTTTTTGCCACTGTTATAACAAATTTGTCAGGTTCTGAAAAACGTAAAATATAATCGGAAAAATTATTATATGATTCTTTAAATTTTTCATAATTACTCTTATAAAACTCAATTTGCTGCGTTATGTAATCCATCTCTAAATAACCCTCAGAGCCTGTTATAGTTAATTTTCTTATCTTAACTGGAGTAATCCAATTCGCTTGAATGTAAGCAGAGGTTTTATTATACTTTAAAAAAAACTCAACAGAATCTTCACGTTGCTCGATATGATTTTTTTGCTTATTAACAGAAATTTCCGATGGCAACTCATCTAATAAAAAATTTACGATATCAATATCGTGAATGGCCAGGTCTATGGCAATATTTGCATCTTTGATCTGTGGTGGAAAACCACCAACTCTACGTGCTATAATTGCGGTTATATTACCCAACTGATTACCATCAATCATCTCTTTTAGTTTTATTACCGCCGGATTAAAGCGCTCGATATGTCCAACTAAAAGCTTGATGTTATTTTTTTCAGCTAAATCAAGAATTTCCAAAGATTGAGTAATATTTGATGCAATTGGTTTTTCCAACAAAACATTTATTTTATTTTCAATGCATTTTTTTGCCACATCAAAATGATGTGAAGTTGGGACACAAATAGAAATTATGTCAGGTTTAGCCTTGTCTATTAGTTCACAATAATCCTCATAAAATAAAACACCAGTTTCCTGTGCACATTTTTGACCCAACTCAGTATTTTTATCTGAAACAGCTACTAACTCAACTTGTTGAAGTTGCATGTAAGTCCTGACATGATTTTTGCCCATATTGCCAACACCAATTACCGCACATCTAATTTTATCGTTAAGCATATTTCCTAATTGAATCAATTATTAAAGAAAGCTCATTATCAGTTAAACCAGGATGAACAGGTAGAGACAAAACTTGATTGGCCATTTTTTCAGCTACTGGAAAATCACCAGGAGCATAGCCGAACTTAGAAAAATGCGGATGCAAATGTAATGGTTTTGGATAATAAATACCTGCGCCTATATCGTCCTTTTTCAAGCTTTCAATTAATTTTTCTCGAGTTATTTTAAAATCTTCAGTAACCCTAATTGTGTACTGATGAAAAACATGCCTGTCATTTTCTGGAATTTTTGGTAGGATCAGGCCCTTTATACCAACTAAGCCTGCTGTTAATTTTTTTGCATTATCAATTCTTTTTTTATTTAAGTCGTCAATTTTATTTAATTGCACCAAGGCTATGGCTGCTTGTATATCCATCATTCTGTAATTAAATCCGATATCCCAGTATTCATATCTTGTCTGCTCTGATTGTCCGTGATGCCTAAATCTCCTACATCGCTCCGCAATATCATCATCATTTGTGGTTAACATCCCTCCTTCACCGCACATCATATTTTTAGTTGCGTAGAGAGAAAAAGCTGCGGCATCACCAAATGACCCTGCGAGAACGTTATCCTGAATTGCGCCTATTGATTGACAAGCATCTTCAAGTAATTTTAAAGAATATTGGTCTGCAATTTTTTTTATTTTTCTATAATCGTATATTTGACCATATAAATCTACTGGTATGATTGCCTTTGTCTTATTTGTTATTTGTTTTTCAACTTCCAACGGATCGATGCAAAAATTTTCTTCTGAAATATCCGCAAATACAACCTTGCCACCGAGCATCAAAATTGGATTAGCCGATGCTACGAATGTAAACGGTGAGGTGATTACTTCATCATTATCTCCAATACCAAGTGCGTACAAACCTCCATGCAAGGCAGCCGTACCACTATTTAAAGCAATCGCATGCCGAGTGCCACAATATTTAGCAAAATTTTGCTCTAATTCTTTAACTTTTGGACCCTGGGCGATTATGCCAGACCTCATGACAGCAACCACCGCCTCAATTTCCTCGTCCCCAATAATTGGCTTAGATACAGAAATCATAAATATGTTTGTTAGAATAATAAATAAATTATCTCAAAAAAATCAATTAATTGCAATTATAATGGATTAAATTTTATTTAATTTTAGTCATTTTTTATGTAATTTTATAAACCCAATATTTATAAATTAAAAAATTCCAAGAAACAGACAAACCAATATTAACAAACCGCGCTAGCAAGTAATTCACTCCTAAGCCATCATTCACGGCATACATCCAGACGACAGAAAATAAATAATTACAAATAGCCAGAACGTAAAATCTAAACATTTGTTGCTTACCCATCCCCTTGGCACCAAATGACCAATATTTATTTATAACAAAAACGTAATTAAGCAGTAAAGCCTGATTGACGATAACCGCATAAACAGGACGCATCCCAAAAAACTCCTTGAGTAAATAAAGACTCAACATGTCCAATATCAAAGCAGAGATACCGGTAATAAAATACTTACCGAATTGATGTCTGGTTTTCCAGATTTTAGCCATTAATAAATCTTTAAAATTACACAATGACTCTTTTGGGCTGAGCGTATTATTTTGCAGAAATGCCTCATCAAAGACTTCTGGCAAGGGTGTAGCTATCGGCTTAGCGATTGCAAAATATGTTAACCGTTTTTTCTCATTGCGACTACCGCCAGAACTATAAATTTCAAGATTCACTGACGACCTTTGAAGATGCGACAAGTGCCAATATTTATTTTCTAAAAAATTGCTTGCTGGTTGCCTGATAAACTCTTGGCCATCACTATCCACCAACCTATCGAGGCCGTACTCGCCAGACCAGTGAACCCCTCTGGTCCGACGCAAAACTCGAGCAGAAAACAGACCCAGTTTGCCAAAAAATTCATAAGTATTTTCCTTTTTGGCCGCATGATAGGCATCGCCAAAACAAAGATAAAATGGCGCTATCAAACACTCAAGTTCAGGTTTTGAGATTAAGTGCAAAACCTCGGTCATGCCTGCCCTGGTCCAAACCTCATCACCATCCAGAATCATAAACCAATCAGTCGTGGTTCGCTCAAGCATTTCTTGACGTAGCTGTGTATGCTTTAGCTTGTCGCATTCACCTTTTTCCTCAAAAATAATCTTGTCCGGATATTCTGCAACTAATTTTTTAATCACATTTACCGAATCATCGGTCGAGCCAGTATCAAAAACTATAACCTGCTCGACAAAATCAATGACTGAACGGATAGCGTAGCCGACGAAATTTTCCTCATTTTTTATAATTGTATGGACGGTTATGTTGCTCATGCGGTTTTACTCGACTTAAAAAGATAGGTCGATATTAGTATAGTATATAATAGCGAAAATAAAACCCCCACGCCGTAAGCCAAGCTGGCGCCGATAATGCCATATCTTGGTATTAAATAAAGATTGGCTCCAAGATTAACCGCTAATTGCACAAAACCCAACAAAGCAATCAATTTAGGCTTATTAAAAAATATCATTATGGATGACAGCGGCACTCCTGCCAAACTGAAAAGCATTGAATAGCTCAAAATCAAATATGCTGGTATGGAATCGACATACTTCGCACCGAACAACAAAATAATAAAAAACTTAGTTGGATAAATCAAGAATATTCCAGCCAAAAAAAGTGGAACAATTGCCTTGTAACTTTTTATAATATAAGCCCGTAATTGGTCCTTATTCAATAAGGCATTGATTTTCGGAGTTATTACCGAGGTGATCGAGCCGATACCAACACTATAGAAATACAAAAACTGCATGGCAATGGAAAAAATAGCTAACTGCTCAAGACCTAAATAATTAGAAACTACAACCTGGTCTATCTTGCCAGCCACAATGGCGAAGAGATGGTTTATAGTCAACCAAAGACTAAAATTACCAAGACGTGAATTAAAATCTTTTTTTTCCAAAGCAGAAACTGCCAATCTATTGAATCCGGCTGGCAGGAATTTGAAATAATAAAAATATATCAACCAGGGGGTAAAAATAAAAACCGCTAAAAATAAATACAAATTCTGACTGCCCGTAAAAACAAATAAGGCAATTAATAATAATTTTGATAGGCCTTTTACGATTTGCAATTGCGAATTATTTTTGAATTTTTGAACAGTTTGCAGGTACGAATTTATAAAACCGAGTAATACCGTACCACCGATACCAATAAATGAGAACAGCAAATAATAATAAATTTCAGGCTGCTTGAAAATATATTTGGCTAAAGGATAAGCCAATGCAAGCCCCCCAAGAGTAAGGAGCAAGGAAATCTTAACCCGCCAATGCCAAATAGTTTTGACAAATTTTTTAAAACTCTCCTCCTCGCCCTTGGCTAAAAATTGGGGACCGAATCTCAATAGTCCAGCGTTTAGCCCAAAATCAGAAAGCTCTGCCGTCACTGTCAAAACCATCACTGATAAGGTGAAAATACCGAAATCATTTTTCGTGAGATGATTACCAAGTAAAACCGTCACTAAAAAAAGCGAGACGCCATTAACAATCGAGCCAAAATACACGAATAGTACTTCCCTTAAGGTTTGCGTTTTAAAAAATTTTATTAAGCTGGTTTTATTTATCATTTAATCGTATCTTATGACTTTTGCGATAACACCTCTCAAGTAGAGCTTAATAGCATTTTTTAAAATTTCAAATTTTAAAAGCAGTACATTGTATCTCATCTTGTTCTTGCTAATAAAACCAAGGGCATATTGGGCCTGAATCACCTCCATCCTTGAAAGATACATGTGCTTGGTAGACTCCCCACCCAACCTGAAATTAGTTAAAATTTCATCAATCCTCACGAATTCAACTTTGTTTTTAAAATAGCGCAAAACTAATTCAACATCAGAACCCACACGATAGGTAGTCGAAAATTTGCCAAACTTTTTTACGAGGCACATTGGAATAAACCAAGTTGGGTAAGGAATCAATGAACCAGGCAAAAACTCATGGCTGCCAGTGCCGATACTGCTCACCTTTTCATCCTGAAAATATCTGACGATGCCATATATAAAAGCCTCTGGCTGCAACTTGTGTGTAGCTGCCACTTTTTCTAAAGTCGTTTTTTCATACCAATCATCAGAATTTAACGGACTAACCAAATCGCCAACCGCCAAGTCAATCCCCTTGTTCAAGGCATAATATATCCCACCATCCTTTTCTGATAACCAAGTCATCTTGCCAGCAAACTTCGGCTCGTATTCTTTGATAATATCTAGCGTGCCATCAGTCGAACCCCCATCAATTACAATATATTGATAATTTTGATAGGTCTGATTTAACATAGAATCAAAAGTATCACGAATCGTCTTGGCCGAATTAAACGCCGGCGTGACGACTGAGAATAGAATCTGTTTATTTTCCATAGGCATTTTTTAAAAACCATTCATAAGTCAACTCGATACCTTTTTTTAACTGTGTTTCATATTTCCAGCCAAGTGAGCTTGTATTTGTAACGTCTAGCAGTTTTCTGGGCATGCCGTCCGGTTTGGTTATATCAAAAACCAACTGACCTTGATAGCCAACAATATCTTTTATTAAAAATGCCAACTCCTTAATCGAAACATCTTGACCCGTACCGATATTTAAAAATTGTCGCTCATTATAATTCAGCATTAACCAATAAATAGCCTCAGCCAAATCATCGACAAACAAAAATTCCCTGCGTGTTTCACCGCTGCCCCAAATCACAACTTCATTTGCATTACTATCCTTGGCCTCTTGCATGCGACGCAACAAAGCCGGAATAACATGTGATGACTCCAGATTGAAATTATCATTGTAACCATAGATATTGGTTGGCATACAAGAGATAAAATTTTCATTAAACTGCTCATTTATCTTTTCGCACAACTTAATGCCAGCAATTTTGGCCAAGGCGTAGCCCTCATTTGTTGGCTCAACTTTACCATCAAGTAAATACTCCTCTTTCATGGGTTGAGGGCAACTTCTAGGATAAATACAACTAGAACCCAAGAACAATAATTTTTTAACTCCCATACTGTGTGCTGACCAAATGATGTTATTTTGGATTTGCAAATTTTCAAACAGAAAATCGGCAGGATAAGTCAAATTTGCCTTAATGCCACCGACACGGGCTGCGGACAAAATCACATACTCTGGCCTATTGGCATCAAAAAAAGCTTGAACATCTGTCTGGCTTAATAAATCAAGATCCTTGCGCGTTTTTAAAACCAGATTATTAAAACCAGCACTTTTTAATTTCCTCACAATAGCCGAACCGACCATACCAGTGTGTCCTGCAATATATATTTTTGAATCTGTTTTCATATTTATATTTTATCCTTCCAGTAATTATCACCCAATTCGGCTAAAATATTAACATACTGAGTTAGCCGCTTTCTCTTAATATTATCACTGTTTTCTTCACTGCTCTTCTGAGTAATGTCGTATTTATAATCTACTACTATATTTGCTATCTTTTTGCCATCCTGAAAAGCCTCAATAACTGGTTTTATGATGGTGTCCCATTTGTCGAGTGAGCTTTTTGAGGCCATAAAATATTTAGCAGCCTCGCGATTAAACATTTTTGGACCAAACCACAAATCCCAAACCTCCTTTGCCTCACTTACAGTAACTCCGGCAGTCTCCATGGCTCTTTTATTGGCCCTATCCTCAAGCCAGGCCTGAAGCTTCGGCATACTTTCTAAGGCCTCACGTTTTGCTACCACAACATCAGTATTGTTATTTCTCAAATCATCTATCAACCGACTCAAACTTTCCTCACTAATCAAGTCATCCTTTTCTGGCTCGACCCATAAGAAATATTTAGCCTCAGCGGTTTTCAAGGCCTCGTCGAGCGCCAAGCGACGACTACCACCCATACTTTGCGAATTGTCTGATATAATTTTAAGATTCGAAATTTGCTGCAAATTTTCTAAAAACACAACATTCGAACCGCCATCGACAACAACGCATTTAATATTAAGCTTTTCTATTTTCTTAAAAAAACTCAAGGCCAATTTTTCTCGCATTGCAGACATCTCATCTGACTTATAAAGAGTAGTCGTATAAATAATCAAATCTGAAAAATTTGATTTTTCTCGACTCTCAATTTTCCGTTCTAGATTTAATTTAAACGACTCCATTTTATTTGCTTAATAATGACACTATTAAATCTATTTCCTGATGATCAAGTTCTGGATTGTTGGGAAAATAAAAACCATAATTATGTATTTGGTTAGCATTTTCACAAACGAAGTCATCGCTGATGTATTTTTTAAAGAATGGCTGTTTGGCAATATTGCCTGCAATAATAGGCCTAATTTCTACATCATGGTCCTCAAATATTTTTTTATATTTCTCCACCGACTCTTGATTGCGGCAAATAACCGGCACTGCAAAATTTGATATCAAGCTCATGTGCAATAAATCTAGCCTTATAAAGTCATTATTGTCATTGATGACTTTCATGAATATCGCAAAATTTTCCGCTCTTTTTTGCACAATTTCAGTCAAATAATCAAGCTGGATATTACCCAAAAAACCCTGCAACTCAGTCGGCCTGACATTGTAGGCTAGGTCATAAAAAGTATACTTGGCGTGAAAATCGTCGATATTATTTTTTTTACGCAAAGACGATTGAACTTCGGCCGGCAAATTCCTATCCCAGCCATGAGCCCTCGCCATCACCAAGGAGTGATACAGTCTTTTATCGTCGGTTACAATCATACCACCCTCGATCGTTGACATATGGTGGCCTACGAAAAAAGAAAATGTTGAGGCCAGACCAAAATTGCCCAACAAACAATTGCCGATTTTTGAGCCAAGCGATTCGCAATTATCCTCAAGCAATAAAATTTTTTGTTCTGCGCAAATATCTTTTATTTCATTAATTTCGTCGCCTAAACCAAGGACATTGGTCAAGAACAAGGCCTTTATCTTTGTCAGATGCGGTTGCAGTGTTGCTGGCGATATATTAAGAGTGGCCAGATTACAATCAATGATTTCAACTTCAAGCCCCAATTGAATTAAGGGCATAATGTTGGTCGCCCAAGTCACAGCTGAGACACCGATTCGATCACCTTTCTTTAAGGTCCCGTTATTCATTAAGGCTTGAATTAGTAAGAGATTGGCCGCACTACCATTAGCCACAAAAACCGCGTATTTTCTTACCTGCTTGATGGCAAAGGCCTGCTCGAACTTTTGGCATTCAGCGCCCATGCTTAACTGACTTGCTGTTAACACGAAATCAGCTAATTTTTTTTTCGTCTCAGTTTCGTTGTAAAATGTGGATTTGATTAATTTAATCATACTTTTTATAAATCACTTTCAATTTTAAGATCAGCCTCAACCATTATCCGAACCAACTCATTAATGTCAGTCTTAGCCACCCAACCTAATTTATTTTTGGCCTTGGTGGCATCGCCAATCAGCAAATCAACTTCAGCGGGCCTGAAATACTTTGGATCAATCTCGATTATTACCTTGCCAGTCGCATTATCGACACCCTTTTCATCGACACCCTCACCCTGCCACTGCAGGTCTATATGCAAAATTTTGGCCGCCTTTTCGATAAAATCACGAACAGAATAAGTCTTACCGGTCGCCAAAACATAATCGTCTGGCAACTCCTGTTGCAACATCAGCCACATCCCCTCAACATAGTCCTTGGCATAACCCCAGTCTCTTTTGGCGTCCAGATTACCTAAATACATTTTTTGATCCTTGCCCAATTTTATCCTGGCAAGCCCTCTAGTTATCTTTCTGGTCACGAAAGTCTCACCACGACGCGGTGATTCATGATTGAATAAAATACCGTTGCAAGCAAATAGATCATAACTTTCACGATAATTATTTACGATCCAATAAGCATAAACCTTGGCACAGCCGTAAGGACTTCTGGGATAAAATGGCGTAGTCTCACTTTGTGGCACTTCTTGAACCTTCCCATACATCTCAGATGACGATGCTTGATAAAGCTTGGTCTTGATGCCAGACTCTTTGATAGCGTCTAAAATCCTGACCGCACCCAGTCCAGTAACATCAGCTGTATATTCCGGTATATCAAAGCTGACCCTGACATGGCTTTGCGCGCCAAGATTATAAATTTCATCAGGTTTGATCTTTTCGATCAATCTCGAAATGTTACTCGAATCAGATAAATCACCGTAATGCAAAATCAGTTTTTTGTTGATCATGTGGGGGTCCTGAAAAATGTGATTGATCCTGCTGGTATTAAACGTTGAGGCCCGACGAATGATACCATGAACCTCATAACCCTTTTCAAGTAAAAATTCAGCTAAATACGACCCGTCTTGACCGGTTATACCTGTTATTAAAGCTTTCTTGTTTTGAATTGCTGACATAAAGTTACTTATCTATAGAAAAATTTATTCTTCGCCACTTGATCAAATTTATAACAGGATATACCCAGACCGATAGCACCACGGCCCACTGAAACCACAATTCGCTCGTTGCATCTGTTGAGGCTAATTGGTGATTGACTATCCAGAGCATATAAAATATTACCGGTGCGAGACTAATCCAAATTAAAATTTTTTTTAAATAATCTGACGGGTAAGTATAAAACAGAATAACGCCAAAAGGCACTAGCCAAGAGATATACCAAGGCCAAAATGATTTCTGCCAAATACCTAAATAAATTAGCATGCTAATAAAAATCCCTAAAATAAAATCTGTGGCTACCCAAATTTCCCTTCTTAAAATTAACGAATAAACTCTGCTAACCATCGGCCATAATAAGTAGACCGCGAATAACAGGAGCGAACCTTGCAAGAGTCTCGTTAAGACAAAATGTGCCTGTTCAGCAAATGCCATTACAAACAGACCCTTAAGTGAATAATAAGAAACCGCAAAAATACTACTTACAGCCCACTTTGATTGCAGTATTATAGTATTAAAAACCTTGAAGCCTTGCCAATAATTTTGCCAAACCAACACCGTAAGCAATAATGATGAGACCACCCCAGCGAATGCCTGAAGCATATTGTTTTTCCAATTTGCTTTGTTTGTATCCTGCCACCACCAAAGCACAAACCAAGGCGTCATAAGAACCGGTATAAATTTAATCCAAATACCGAAGGTCAGTGCCACGATCACCATTGCCCACTGACGCCCAATTGACAATAAAATAGCCGCCAAAACAAAGACTAGCCATAAAGCATCAAATTGTCCGCTACCAATCCAGGCCCAAACAATCAAGGGCTGGCTAAGGAATAGCAAATTGAATTTAAATTTATCAAGGCTAGTAACCTCTGAAATAATTTTATAAACTAGCCAGGCAGTTAGCACAAACAACAAAATCATTAGCAACTTCCAATAAAACAAAAACCACAAAATACTTCCAAGACTAAATTTATAAAAAATGGTCAGAACGGTAACCGTTATCGGTCCATACATTATACCCTGAGAAAATTCAGCAGAGGGGCCACATTGCAGTAGGTTACCTACAGGCCAATTGCTAGTATAAACATTTTGACCACCAGCCACAGCCCGACCAGCACTGAAATAAAAGTTCAAATCATGGCCATTTAAGGGTACTAGCAAAAATGCCAGAAACAAAAAGACTGCTGGTATTGTGGCCCCATACCTAAAGGAAACTTGTTCATTATTAACCAACTGCTTGTATCCGAAATATCCTGCAATAGTAAAAGCTATTAATGAAGTAATATAAAAAAAGGCAGCAAATTTGTAATTAATCAGATCAAATTTTGCAAACAAGGAGCAATTATTTGGCGTGGAGATAAAATTTAAAAGGGTCCATACAAAAGTCAAAAGAAAGCCAATGAGACTTGAATAAATAATTACCAAATTGTCACTTATTTTTTTCATTCAGCTTAAACTATGTGTTACGTTTTTTTCCGTGCCACTATAACAAGTGACAATCCAAACGGCAGATAAGAAAAAATTTTAAAAAATAAAATCTCAAAAAAATACACTGCCCTTAAAATATTGTTTACAAAACTACTTGGCATGTCGACATCAGAAGTAGATTGATCTTTATTGTTTTTATTTTTTAAAGTTCTCATCAAAAGAGTTGGCAAAAAAATACTCGCATGCAACCAGGATTTTATCACCACCTCAAAACCCTCGGCAAACAAGCCATTGAACTCCGCCTGACCATATCGCCTTTTGTGGTGAAGTGCCTCATCATGATATGACCACAAAAACTGATGAGCAGGAACAGTGGCAATGACATAACCACCAGTCTTTAAAATTCTATGAAATTCAGTCACAGCCGATTTGTCATTATCCAGATGCTCTAAAACATCAAGCGAAATAACCACGTCACAGTAATCATTGGGGACATCTATTTTTTCCGCCGTGCCATTACTTACGGTCAAGCCTTTTTGCTGGCAATAGCTCAGAGCATCTAAACTATTATCAATTCCCTCAACCTGGTAGCCGCTATCTGACAACTTCTTCATGACAGCGCCAGTACCACAACCTATATCGATTATTTTTTGTTCACGACTGATTTTAACTTTTTTCAGAATCGTAAGTAAAAAGTCATACTTGGCCAAAAACCAAGCATGATCATTTTCAATAGCATCCATTTTTTGATATTCGGTCTTCTCCATGCTATTTGTAATATCCCTTTAATTGATTAAGCTTCATAATACAGAGCTCCTTGGATGAATCGATTACAGCTTTCAAGACCCTGACCCGCGAATCTTCATCGTGCAACCATTTAACAGGAATTTGCCTGACTGCAAATTTTTTAAGTTTGGCGATATATAAAAGCTCGGTGTCAAAACCCCAGCGATCAATTTTGGCAACACCGAATATAGCAAGAGCCGAGCGACGTGAAAAACACTTAAAACCACAAGTAAAATCAGAGATACCTGGTACTAAGATATTAGAAATTTTGGTAAATCCCTGACCCAAAAAGGTTCTGAGACGAGATTCGCTTTTTTTTATCTCAGATTTCTCAAGCCTTCGACTACCAATCACCACCTCATCTTCAGCTACCAACGTTTCTAGCAATTGATTAAATTCATTTAACGGCGTGGCCAAATCAATATCAAAAAAAACAATCCAGTCACCAGTGGCCTGCCTAACGCCTTCCCTAATGGCATAGCCCTTGCCTTTATTTTCTATGTATTCAACCACTTGAAAAGCGTACTTTTCCTTGTAATCCCTTAAAACATTCGAAGTTGCATCAACTGAACCATCATTAACAAAAATAATCTCAATTTTGTGATCATGAATACCATTAAAAAAACCGAATATCTCATCGATATTTTTGGGGATTCTTTTTTCTTCGTTATAAACCGGTATTATAATGGAAAAATTCATATTTAAAATAATTCTGCTTGATTTAATAATGGAGCCTCAGCATCTTTTGGTGAGACATTTGCTGACACGATATCTGGCCATACAATACCCAATTCTTTATCAGACCACAAAATGCTTCGTTCACTCAGTTTATCATATTCAGCTGTACATTTATACATAAACTGCGTTTCATTTTCTAGTGCCATGAAGCCGTGAGCAAAACCTGGTGGAATATAAAATAGTTTACTATCATCGCCAGATAACTCCACCCCAACCCACTGACCGAAAGTCGCTGAATTAGCTCTAATATCAACCGCCACGTCAAAGACTTTGCCCCTTAGGACCTGCACCAACTTCCCTTGCGCAAACGGTGGTAACTGATAGTGCAGCCCCCTCACCACACCTTTTTGCGAAACTGAATAATTATCTTGAACAAAAGTCTCCGTAATGCCGGCAGCCATAAATTCGCTGGCCTTATAGGTTTCGGTAAAAAAACCGCGTTCATCGGCAAATTTTCTGCCTTCGATTAATATTAGATCTGGTATTTTGAGTTTTGTAAATGTAAATGGCATATTACCAATCGCTAGTTTTTTCTAAAACCTTCTTTTTAACTTTAAGATAAACATCAACTGCCTTGTGTTCGACTTCTGGCGAAACCAAGCGCAGTAGTTCGAGCCCTAAAATTCGATATTGCTTGCCTACTTTGTTTGCCCGGATCAAACCCACCTTGAGCATGCGTTTCATCGTGCTATTGCTAATTTTTAGCAATTTCTCAGCTTCTTCGGTTGTATAAACGCCATTCGGCAAGATTTCCTCTGTCATAGACTTATTATACTTTAGGTGTCATTGGGTGTCAAACGACCCTCTTTATGGGGCTACCTTAAGCCACTCGGTACTATTATTTGTAACTTCACTTTTAATCATAAAAGTATCAGCCCCCACTAATTGACTATGCGTCGACCAACGATGGCCATACCACCAAGTATCAAGATCACGGCAACGATTGCCAAGGATACGATTGGCGTACCAGGCGCCTTGCTGACAAAAACGATACTGGCCCGTTAATTTTTTGGTTACTGGATCGTACACAAACTCTATCATGGCCCTGGTGTTATACCCATCATTGATATAAGCGTTAGCACCACCGTAATTCCAGGCGCAAACCTGATCAGTAAAAATCTGGTAATATGCATTACCCTCTGACAGGTCAACGACCATAATATACTCTGGAGTGGTCGACGGCGTCGTGGCATTGTCTGCCCGAGTGTACGCGACCGTATAACTGGCAAATTTGCTTACTGGCTCAGCACAAGCAGTTCTGATTTCAAGCTGATTGGATAATACTGACCAACCGTCAGAGCCGTAACTTCGCATTGCTACACAATAACTTGTACCAACTTGCAGGCCAGTTAATTTATAAGTTTGCGACGAACCAGGTGCAGTAGCCAAAATATTGGCATCGACTGATAAAGCGGTTGACCAATTGAAATTTAATTTACAAGTACCATTTCTTGGCTCGATTCGCAAATCATATTTTTGCGCTTTACTCGACGCTGACCAGGTCAGATCGGCTGTGGTGGTAGAGACTCCAGTATTTACGAGCCACACTTGCTCCGGCAAATTGGCATAGTCTTTGATTTCGGCCGAATGTGGCTTGTAGTTATTATCAAGCATGAAGTCATTCGCATTGTTATTGGTTTCAAGCATCTGGCCATTATCAATCTTACGCGCAGCCACTTGGCCACTTGTTAAATTTGCCAACGACGCACCCTCTTTGTCCATGGCGGCGCCAAAACCTATTTTATCAATAGTGGTCGAACCGCTATATAAAATAAGCGTATTGTCGGCTGCCAAAGCGTAGCTAGCTGAACCATAAACGCTATCGGGTACGACACTACCAGCGTAACCGGTCGGATGAGCAATCAAGAGATAACCGCCAGGCTCGACAGTAAGACTCCCAAATCTTGTTTGTAAAATGTACTCAGTTCCAGTTTGCGATTTTCTTTTTAACTGATAATTTTCAAGCGAAATCGCCTCACTAGTCGGATTGTATAATTCCACCCACTCATCATCGGCAGTCACCCCACTTGCCTTGATTGCACTGATCAATAAATGACCCTTTGTGCGTGTAATTATGCTAGAGGTTGCCCAATTAGAAATATTGCCAACAAGGTCAATGGCCTGCACACGGTATTGACGAGTATCACCACTATTCAAAATAATTTGCGACGTACCCAATTTTGTATAATTATTTATTAGCTTGCTAGTAGAGGTGGCACTCGGTAAAATATTTAGCCAACTCGTTTGATTTACATTTTCATCCAGTCGATAACGATAAATATCCGCGGCGGTTGATTGCCAAGAAATTTGCATCGTCTGACTATCGAGGTCAAGTGGTACGTTGACAAATTCAACTGATGGCGCAGTCAGATCAACCGTCCAAGCAAATACAGCAGGTGTTAAATCATAAATCAAGGTCGAGGAGGCATCAATAATAAATGACCTAACCTCTATTTGATGCTCACCCTCTAAAACTTCAAGATTCAAAATATAGTCGCATAACCGCCAAGTTTCACCATCAAGTCGGTATTCATACTGAACGTTGTCTTTATCAGAGCCGAACATAAACTCAAATTGCCTTTGATTTGTAACATTTGCCGGGTAATTATAAATAGTCGTTTCTGGTTCAACCGATTCGCTTATTTCGCCGCTTTGGTCACCACCAACAGGTGCAGCACCAAAAGCACCGTCGTTAATAACTGGCGGCAAAACATCACCACCTTGACCAGGATTTATTGGGTCGGTTGGCGATTCCTCTGGTGTGATAACCGGTGGCTCTGATGGCAGAATCGCAGGTGGATCAATTGGATCAATAGTTGACGACGGCAATTCACTCACAGTATCAACAATTCGATTTGCAATCGTCTCAACTAATGGACTACCAGCAGAATAAGCAAAGGGACTAGGCGGATAAAAAGTCGAGAGTTGACTCGTTTTATCCGTTAGGGCTGGCGGATTTAACAAAATATTTATGAGTTCACTAGCCTGCACAGGTGGCACCAAGGCAGGAATTTTAGCCTGAGCAATTTTAACACCCAATACTGCTTGTTTGTCTGGCGCGCCAGATTTTAAAGTGTCGATCAAATTGTTAGTCGTATCAATCGTCTTGATTGCAACCTGAACAGGTATTTGAGTTATCAATTTCTGAGCCTGAGTAGCAGTCTTGGCTGTATTTGTAACGGCCTTATTAACACTAGCGATGGTCGCCTGACCAGTTTTGTCTATAACTACTGCACTAGTTTTTGCCGCCTCAACTACCTGGGAAACCGAACTCTGAACCGCTGCGCTACCAAGCACATCGTTAATAATATAATTCGTGTTTTGCCAAACCTGCGCGAGCATGGTCAAGCCTGTGCCCATGAATGTAATTTCAGTTTTATTTTCCAGGGCACGTTCACGGTCAATTTCGGCAAACTTGACCTCAAAATAGGCGATCACTCCGGCACTATAACCAACCGCTTTTGGTGCCAGTTGAGCGTAATAGTCTGAGTTAATTGCTTGGTCTAAGTCTAATACATTACCTTCATATTCAAATCTGATTTGAGCTAGTTTTCTTTTATTTTTATAAATATAGCTAACTTTATTTTTATCAAAGTTAAAATTTGATATTATTTCATCATATTTAATACTGCCATCTACAGTATTTTTACTATAAAAATTATCATGCGTATATTTTGCAAGCTCTGTAAATGCAGTCTCAAGGTTGCCAATATTTACCTCGCCTGCATTAATAGTTTTATAATTGCTCTTAACCCAGGTCTCATAATAATCACCAACATGTGGGTCGCCTCGCACATGGGCTGGTACCGTCATGTCCTGAAATAGATGAAGGATATGACCCACTGATTCGTAAGCTCGCTGCACATTGCCTGAGCGGTAATTTTCTAGCGCCGCACTAGCCGAAAAATCACCCGTCGCCCCGCCCCAGCCACCACCCAGCATCCAGTCCTTGGCGTTAATATTACCACCGAGACCTTGACCTGTGATTGGATTGTAAAAGTGATTAAGGTAGCGCGGATCTGCATCCTCGGCAATCGAACCCTTAATGATCCAATTAGCCTGCGCGGTTGTAAGGCCAGTCCTCGACTGACTATCAAAAGTCTTAATCGCGAGTTCGGTCAGCCCAGGATGAGTAATTTGATTGTCATAGGCTAGTACTCCAACGGCAGTAAACAGAGTAAGAAAAAATAATAAATGCCTCCTTTGCATAATATTAAAATTATTTATATACAATAGCCTTTCTCCTATAATAAAAAGGCTCAAGACGTAAACTAGATGCTCTAAATTAATTCGATTAACCAATAGCCTTGCTGATTTTTAACGAAACTAACCGAATAAGTCTTTTCATCTCCGATTTTAAAATAATTATAAGAGATATAATTTCCAATAATTTTATTATCCTCTGGTCTAATTTTATCAACCGATGGCAACCCTTTATAGCTACGCATTATTGTCTCGTTTGCAAACTTTATCTTGTATTTATCAACCTTCTCCGGCGTAATATATTTCAAAGCCTCTTCAACATTATTAGCCAAAATAGCAGTCCGAAACTTTGTATAAACTTCCTCGGGCGTATTTTTTGATACTGCTACGGGATTTTGGGGATCTCCATATTGCTCATGAAAAGCTTCGTGAGTTACCCAGGTATTACCCACCTTCAAAATTCGACCGGTTTTAATTTGCCAATAGCGATAACCATAAAAACTAACGGTCAGAAAGACAAATAACAATAAACCAAAAATCAGCCCTTTTAAAGTTTTATTCATATATTTTTATTTAAATTTATTATATCACAATCATGAATAGCTAATAAACAGGGATTTTGTGGCTAATTTTAGGTGATTATTACTCGTAATGGCCAAAATCATTACAAAAGCCAATCCCATGTTGACAAATTGGGCCAAGTTCACTATTATGATAGTGCCTTTACTTGCCTTTTCCAGGGCATTTTTAATTTGTTATTCTTGAGAAAATCAAGAATTCAGAAATAACTTATAGCTTTCAGTTTAAACTGAAAAGACACAACATTTTATGAAAAAAGACATTCATCCAAAATATAATTCTGAGGCAACCATGACTTGTGCTTGTGGCAATAGCTTCATCACTGGCTCAACTGTCGCTGAAATTAAAACTGAGCTTTGTGCGGCTTGTCACCCTTTTTACACTGGCAAACAGAAGTTGATTGATACTGCTCGTCGCGTAGAGAAATTTACGACCAAAAAGAGTCTAGCTCAGACAGACATTCGTTCAAAGAAAGAAAAATTAGTGGCCAAGGCTGACGCCAAAGCTGCTCGCAAGACAGAAAAGAAATAGCCATTTTAAAACGGTTGTTTTATTTTGTATGTGGTATTTTTATACCCAGATAAGATAAAATAACCGTTTTTTGTATATTCGAATTCAAACGTTAAACTACAAATTATGTACAACGAAGTCCTCGAAAAATTCAAGACCCTTGAAGCTCAGCTTTCAGACCAAGAAGTTGTGGCTGATTTGGAGATGCTCAAAAAAATCTCCAAGGAACACTCTGATCTCAAGGAAACAGTTGAGATGATAATCGAGCTTAACAAAGCGACTCAGCAAATCAAGGACAACGAAGAGCTTCTTGATTCAGAAACAGACGCCGATTTACTCGAGATGGCTCGCGAAGAGATAGCACCCTTAAAAGAACGCATCCAAGAATTAGTGGTTCTAATTGAGGCCGAGCTCCATCCTGCCGACCCTGATGACAAAAAAAATATCATCATGGAGATTCGCGCTGGCACCGGCGGAGATGAATCCACACTTTTTGCAGCTGAACTATTTCGCATGTATCTACTTTTTGCTGAGGCCCAGGGTTGGAATGTCAGCATACTTGACTCAAGCGATACCGGACTTGGTGGCTTCAAAGACATCACTTTCAAAATAACCGGCAAAAATGTCTACTCAAATATGAAATTTGAATCAGGCACCCACCGTGTGCAAAGAGTCCCAGAGACTGAAAAAGCTGGTCGTATCCACACTTCTGCCATTACAGTGGCTGTATTACCAGAAGCCTCTGCCATTGAGGTTAATATCAAACAGGAAGATATCAGGATCGACACCTACGCCGCCTCCGGACCAGGCGGGCAAAAGGTTAATACTACCAATTCGGCTGTCCGCATCACCCATATGCCAACCGGCGTCGTCGTTCAGTGCCAAGATCAAAAATCACAAGGCCAAAACAAGGAAAAGGCCATGGAGGTTTTGTATACCCGAATTTATGAAAAAATGCGGGCCGACCAACATGCCATTCATTCAGCTGCCCGTAAAGCCCAGATCGGCACCGGTGATCGCTCAGAAAAAATCAGAACCTACAATTTTCCTCAAGACCGCGTCACCGATCATCGTATCGGCGAAACTTGGCACTCGATCGATCGCATTATGAATGGTGAAATTGCTCACATTATCAAGGCCTTAAAAGATGCTGAATTCAAGCTAAGAATGGAAGAAAAATAATTCATGCAAATCAAAGATCTAAAAAAAGAAGTAGCTCTACCCAGTCTTGAATTTGACCTCATTACTGCTCATGTCATTCACAAGACGCGGGAATTTGTTTTGGCACATGGTGAATTCAAGCTTTCAAATAAAGAAGAGTACAAAATCTATGACCTAGCAGAAAGGCGCCTGGCAGGTGAACCGCTGGCCTATCTCTTTGGCTATCAAGAATTTTTTGGTCTTAATTTTCTGGTCAGTCAACACACCTTAATACCCAGACCAGAGACTGAATTAATCATTGATGAGTCACTCCAAATTTTAAAATCCAAAGCGTCTAACGAGCAAATCACCATCCTCGATGTCGGGACCGGCTCTGGTTGCATCGCTATAAGCCTAGCACACAAATTAGGTCAAGATTCTCGTCCCGTGAGTTACAAAATAATTGCGATCGACATAGAAAACAAAGCCCTTAAGCTCGCTAGGAAAAATGCCAAATTAAATAACGTCAAAGATTTAATAATTTTCAAGGAAGGCAATCTAATCGAACCACTTTTAGACATGGACATTGACTTGCAAAATTCTTCATTTTTAATTTGTGCCAATTTACCCTACCTAACACCCAAGCAATTCAAGAACTCACCCACCATTCAACATGAACCGGTGTCTGCCCTGATTTCTGGCGAGGATGGCTTGCAGCATTATCGTGAATTATTCAAACAACTAAAGCATTGGCAAATAAAAAATTCTACCCTGCTCTGCGAGATCGATGATACTCAAGGCCAAATTATGACTGAGCTAATCAAAAAAGAACTGCCAGGGCGACAGTTCATTATCAAAAAAGATTTGGGTGGTTACGACCGGCTGGCAATTATCACAACTTAAAAAAAATAGGAAATATATTCCTATTTTTTTATATTCGCGATCTGATAATGATACTTTGGACTACGCCAATCATCATCAGATTGGCAATCATCGAGCTGCCACCATAGGAAACGAATGGCAATGCGATACCGATGACTGGCAAGATACCGATATTCATGCCAACATTAATAAACATCTCAACGAAAATCAAACTTGCCACTCCTAAAATAAAATATACCCCAAAATCGTTGTTAACTTTTTTCAAATTAATAAAACAGCGAGCCAAAAAAACCGCAAAGAAAAACAACATCAAAGAGACGCCGAAAAAACCCAGTTCTTCCGAAACCACCGCAAAAATAAAATCCGTCTGGCTTTCAGGTAAAAATTTGAGCTGCGACTGCGAACCGAAGCCAATACCTCGACCAAGTAAACCGCCAGAACCGACGGCAATGATGGCCTGGGCGACGTTATAGCCCTGATCAAGGGCATTAAACGAGGGATTAACAAAGGTTAGAATACGTTGTTTTTGATAGTCATGAAAATAAAAAGCCCAGGCTAAACTAAATACCACCAAGACAATAGCCGCTAGTGACAGCAAATATCTTTTTTCGAGTCCCGCCCAAATCACGATCATTAACCACAAAACAAAGAGGAGCATTCCAGAACCAAAATCTGGCTGTAGAATGATCAAGCTAAAAAAGGCTAAGGTACCAAGGCCAGTCAAAACAAGATGCTTGACCGCCTGACCACGCATATTGGCAGCAGAAAAATAACGAGCCAGAAAAATAATCAGAATGAGCTTGATAAATTCGACAGGCTGAATACCGAAACCAAAAATATAAAACCAACCCTTGGTGCCATTAATCACCGTGCCAAAGAATAAAACCGCCACCAAAACCGCCAAACCACTGACAAAAAAGAAGCTACTATAGCTACGCAAAATATGATAATCAAAAAAGGCCAAAAAGAACATCAAGCCATAACCGATACCAATAAATAATAACTGTTTTTTAAAATTCATCAAATCTGCCCCACCACGCCCCAGGGCCACACTATAGATCTCGGCCAGGCCAAAACAAATTAGCAGCGTCACCGCTGCTATGAGAATCCAGTCCATTTGCCGTAAATAATAAAATATCCGTCTCATGTGAAATATTTACCAATTTCAATAAATTATTGTGGTGGCGTAGTTGCTCCCTCAAATTTGTTATAAATATCCTTACGCGAAATGTCCAAATTTGGCACAACCTCAACTTTGTCAACGTTACTGACCAGACCAGCAAAATTAATCACGATGGTCCGTTTTTCACCAGACTTGAAATTATCCAATTTTGAAGTCGTTAGACCAACGACTTGCTCAAAATTTTTGAGAAAAATTTGCACTGGCAAAGCGTAATAATTGTATGAAGTATTATTGGTAATAGTAAACTCTACCTCTGACAGGTCAAGACTTTCCGATAAGCCAGAATCCTTTGATGACTTAAAATTAGCTCCTTCCACCAAAAAATTAATTCGAGCATCTCTAAAACTTGACCAATCCTTAACGCCAAAAGTATTGATCCGTCGCCAAGCCGTCTCCTCAATCCTAAAGCGAATATTACCAGGCAGGTCAGCTGCCTTTAGTCCCAAGATCAAAACGCGCTTAGCCTCACCAGGCAGGACAAAATCAGTACCGCGATAGACAACCTGATCACCCGACTCAATGACATACGAGATGCCAGCGTAATACAAAGGATTGGGATTCGTAATTGGTACGAAAAGATCAACTAAGTCGTTGAGTTTGACGCTTTGCAAATCCTCGACTTGCAAGGGCTTTGGAGCATTTGCCACAACGTATTCATGTAGTGAGACTGATTTTTGGGTCATTTCAGATAACATCTGATTGTCTTTGTTCATGCCCACTGCCCAATAATACCCGAAGTTGCCCAAGGTATAGAGCCAGCAAAGCCCTCCAAAGGCAATCAAGGCGAAAAAGGTAATTTGCTTGACGTTTTTGGAATTTTGCATCCACCACAAACCAAAATTCAGATTACTGATCGAGATACCACTGAGGTCGACGTATTTCTCTAAAGTCTTGTCGTCATGCTTGATCGTAATATCATGATCTTCGAATTGACTATTTTTTTGCTCGTTTTCCATGAAATGTTTAATAAATATTAACTATATCTTAGCAAGAAATAAAGATTTTGACAAAAAGCCTGACTATTGCGAATTTAAGCGATTTTTGCTAAAATTACCTTACAAACTCTCAAATCGGGTTTTTTCATTTTTGGCTAACATTTAGTAATATAAACCTATAATATATGGCAAAAGACGCAAAAAATAGTTACGACGCCAGTGCGATTACCGTTCTGGAGGGTCTTGATCCGGTAAGAAAAAGACCAGGCATGTATATTGGTTCAACCGCTTCGGCCGGTCTGCACCATTTGATCTGGGAAATTGTCGACAATTGTATCGATGAAGCCATGGCTGGCTTTGCCACCAACATCTCTGTCAAACTACTAAAAGACGGTTACGTAAGTGTAGTTGATGATGGCCGCGGTATTCCGGTTGATAAGATCAAAAACACAGGCCTATCTGCCCTTGAAACAGTACTCACAGTTTTACATGCGGGTGGCAAATTTGGTGGTGGTGGCTATAAAGTCTCTGGCGGCTTACATGGTGTCGGTTCATCGGTCGTTAATGCCCTCTCATCACATTTGATCGCGGAAGTTAAACGCGACGGCAAGCTACACAGACAAGAATACAAAATCGGCATACCGCAGTCACCAGTCAAGGTCGTTGGTAAGGCTGAGGGCACAGGCACTGCTATCACTTTCAAAGCTGACGCCAGCATATTTACTGAACTTGAATACAACTGGGGCAAAATCCTAGACCGCTTGCGACAACAGACTTATTTAACCAAGGGTATTACCATTGAGATCGAAGATCAGCGAGAAGACCACTCACCCAAAAAATATCGCTTTTATTTCGAAGGTGGCATCAAGTCCTATGTCAAATCACTAAATCGCAACAAGCACACCAAAAATGATACGATTTTTTACGTTGAAAAAGATCTGAATGACTGCAAAATCGAAGTAGCCTTGCAATATAATGACGAATACAACGAGAATCTCTTGTCTTTTGCCAACAACATCCATAACCCAGAGGGCGGAACACATACTATCGGTTTCAAAACTGCTCTAACGCGCACCCTTAATACCTATGCACGTAATTCAAAACTCCTAAAAGAAAAAGAGGAGAATCTACAAGGCGAGGATACCAGAGAGGGCTTAACAGCAATCGTCTCGGTCAAACTCGGAGAACCACAGTTTGAGGGTCAAACTAAGGGCAAACTCGGCAATACGGAAATCAAAACCTACGTTGAACAAGTTTTCGGCGAGGCTTTGACCATGTATCTAGAGGAAAATCCTAAACAAGCTGAAGCCATTATTGGCAAATGTATCTTATCCTCTCAGGCTAGAATTGCCGCTAGATCAGCTCGCTCAGCTATTTTACGTAAAGGCGCCCTTGAGGGCATGACCCTACCTGGCAAGTTAGCTGATTGTTCAAGTCGTAAAGCTGCGGATTGCGAACTCTATATCGTTGAGGGAGACTCCGCTGGCGGCTCAGCCAAGCAAGGCCGTGATCGTAAATTTCAAGCCATTCTACCGCTTCGTGGCAAGATCTTGAATGTTGAACGGGCTCGACTTGATCGCATGCTTGCCAATAACGAAATCAAAAACTTAGTGATTGCCATGGGGACCAATATTGATGATCAGTTCTCACTCGATAAATTGCGCTATCATCGCATTATTATCATGACCGATGCCGACGTTGATGGTGCTCACATTCGCACTTTACTTTTGACTTTATTTTTCAGGCACTTTGCTCCATTAATAACTAATGGTCATTTGTATATCGCCCAACCACCGCTTTATCAACTCAAAAAAGGCGCTCAAATAAAATACGCCTACTCAGATGATGAAAAGGTGCAAATTATCAAAGAAATGGGCGGCGATGTCGTAGAGGCTGAGGAAGCAGCTGGTGAAGAAGACCCAGAAAGTGAGGCGGCCGAATTCGTCGAAGAAATATCCGATGAAGCCAAGGGTGAAGCGACAAAAAAGAAAAATAACGCCAAAATCATGATTCAGCGTTACAAGGGTCTCGGTGAAATGAACCCAGAACAACTTTGGAACACCACCATGGATCCGGCTCACAGAATAACCAGACAAGTCTCGGTCGAGGATGCGGCCCTGGCCAACGAAACCTTTGAAATGCTTATGGGTGACGACGTTTCACTCCGTAAACACTTTATCCAAACCCACGCTCAAAAAGTTGAAAATCTCGATATCTAAAATAAAAAACCGCTAGTCAAACTGGCGGTTTTTTTAAATCTAAATTAAAGCACACCCTGTTTCTGCAGCTCAAAAAAACATCTAGCACAAGCTCGAACATCCACTAAAGCGTCGTGCGCTCCATCAAAACCTTCATTGAAAAGATAATTATGCAACTCCATTAAATTGGGATATTTATAACCAAACCTTCCGGGCAGTTTCAATAATTCAGTCGTTGATTTCATGGTATCAACCCTATTCAGAGAAAATAGGTCAAGCGGGATATTAGTACGAATAAATTCCGCACCCATAACAGAATGATCAAAATCGATATTATGAGCTACCAAATGTTCAGAAACGCTCAAGACATCAGCAAACTCCAGCAAAGCTTCTTTGAGCTCTACCCCATCACGCAAAGCTCGCTCCGTAGTCACACCATGAATATCTGAAGCCTGTGTAGGAATAACAAAGCCAACCGGCTTAATGATACGTTCACATTCCATTTGCAAAACTCCATTTTTGTCGTACAGCTGCCAAGCTAGCTGAACAATGCGTGGCCAATTATCGACATCCGTAATGGCGGCTTTCCAATTTTTTGGTAAGCCAGTCGTTTCCGTATCAAAAAATAAATACATAATTAGAACTTTAAAATATATAAATCTAGACAAATTATAAACTGATTGATTATTGACCAGCCATATTCATTGTAAGGCTTAACCATAAAAAAACAACCCCCGATTCCGTGGGGGTTGCCTTTATAATTTTCGTACTAACCAAGAATGGCTTTCTTCTTGGCTTCCAATTCTGCCTTCAAGGTAGCCGTATCAGTTTTAAACTTATCTTGAGCTGCTTTGATAGCAGTATTGAATTTATCATTTATTGACTTCCACTCGGCTGCTTGTGTCGCATTTAAAGTCTTGCGCTCTGCCTGAGCCGTTAGATGTGCCTGATTATAAGTCGCAGAGCGTTCTCGCTTTAAACTAGTAGTAGAGGTTGCCTTGGCGGAATTAGCCTGATAGTTCTTCCAAGCTTCATTAACAGTGGCGGTCCTCTTGGTAATTATCTGTGATGATGAAGCATTGTATGAAGTCTTTAAGACTTTACTAGCAAGTAATCGTTCCTGCTCGGCTGATTTAATGGAAGCATTTCTCACCTTTACTGCTGCCTCATATTTTTTTCGATATTCTGCCGTTGCCGCTTTTACCGTCTGCGTTGATGACGCCTTGGTTTGCTGAATAACCTGGCGCTGCTTTTTAAGTGCCTCTTTAGCCTCTTTTAATTCCTTGCTAGCGGCTTGTAATCTGGACTCAAGAGCCTTTTTGTCATCACTCAGCCTAACCCATTCAGGATTAATACTAGTAACTACAGGCAAAGCGTCTGTGGTTGAGGCAACTGGTGATTGTCCAGGTGTTGTACTCGCCTCTTCAGCAAAAACTGGCGATGTAGATAAAACGAGAGTCATTACGGCCAAAAAGCCAAGTAATTTTTTCATAAAGGTAAAATTAATAGTTATAACTTATATGACGCCTTCTTTAACTATTTATTACATTTATTATAGCGAATTTTATAAATAATTGGTATACAACTTACTAACGTATAAAATTACCAATATTAGCCTTTCTTTTTTGCTCCTGCTAATTGTCCACAAGCAGCCTTGATATCACGACCATAAGTCGCTCGAGCAACTACTCTAATCCGCATTGATTCTAAGATTTTTTTAAAGCCGTCGATACGTTGCTGACTTGAAGGTTTAAAATCCTTGCCATTGTACGGAATTAAATTTACAACACAAAGTAGTCCATTCAACAGTGCACCCACCTCTCTGGCGTCTTTAGCGTTATCATTAACACCCTCAATCATAATATACTCAAACATAACCTTGCGATTAGTTACTTGAATATATTGACGAACCGCATGCATCAACTCTTTCAATTGATAACTCTGATTTATTGGCATCAATTCTGATCTCAGCCCATCATTTGCCCCGTGCAACGAAATTGCCAAGTTCACCTCTAAATGCTCTTTGGCAAATTTTTGAATACCTGGAACTATACCAGAAGTAGAAACAGAGATGTGGCGAGCACCCAAATTAATACCATCATGATCATTCAAAATCTGAATAGACTTCATGACGTCACGATAATTCAAGAATGGCTCACCCATACCCATATAAACGACATTGGTTACCTTTTCATTTTTCAATTTAAGCAGACGTTCAAATAGCAAGACTTGGTCTACCATTTCTTGAGCTTGCAAATTTCTGGTCAGACCAGACTTGCCTGTTTCGCAAAAGATACAACCAATTGGACAGCCGACCTGCGTGGAAATACAGACTGTATTGCGTCCATCTTTATGCTTCATTAAGACTGTTTCAATCTTATTGCCATCGTCGAGGGTGATTAAGGCCTTTTCACTGCGCTTACCAGCCTTTAGTTCGTACTCTAAGCTAATCGGACATTCACCCTCTAATTTATCGCGTAGAGCCTTGGGTAAATTACTCGCCTCCTCCCAGGTGCTAATAAAATCATGATATATCGCCTGAAAAACTTGCTTAAAACGATATTTTGGTTCTTTTTCTAAAACTGACTTCAAATTTTCTAAATTCATATATTTCTTAAATAATGTTTTAGTATAATATTTTATCTTATTTTTGTCAATATCAATGATTTAACGCTTATATCGTTAAAAAATTAAGAAATCACCTCTAGCCTTGTGGATAAACAAATAAAGGCATATACTGGTAATGTCTAAAAAAGCACATTCAAATTCAGACAAGGAGGTGGGCAAAATGAATCATATTTTAGTGATTGAAGACGATGAAACAATTCGTTTCATGCTAAACAAGCTTCTAGTGAGACATGGATTTAATATTATTCTTGCCACGAATGTCAATTCAGCCCTACATGCTTGGCGCAAAAATTCAGACTCAATTAAGCTTGTAATTTCAGATTTTCAACTGGAATACAAAACCGCTGAGGATATTTTAACAATTATAAAAGAGGCGAATCCACTTACAAAGTTAATATTAATGTCTGCCAGTAATACGAGTGAAATTCCTAAAAATTTCATGAGTTGCATCGATTTCTTTTTTCAGAAGCCGATAATTTTTACCGAACTACTTGAGGCCATCAACGACTTATCCTAAATTTAAAAAGGCAATCTATGAAGATTGCCTTTTATTTTTTGTCGTCTTTTTTAATATCAAGTTGGTCGAGCTTGAGCCCCTTGAAACCAAAATAAACAACAGCCGAAAGCACTGTAAAATCAATCAGACTAGCCAGAAACTTGCCATACATAATCAAGCCGTATTTGAGATCTGTTAAATTTTGCGATGAGCCAAAGATCATAGCGATAGCTGGCTGTATTATATCCGCTACTAAAGAACCGACCAGTTTATTAATGGCACCACCCAATATAAAACCGATAGCCAGTCCAACCACGCCCTGTTCCCTAATAAACTGGAAAAAGCCATTAACAGTTTTGCGCAAAATAATCGGTTGTTTTAAAGACATGATATTTTTTTTATTATTAGTGTCGGGCTGCCGGGAATCGAACCCGGACTATATGACCCCCAGCCACACGTACTACCACTATACTACAACCCGGATAAACAAAAAGTTTTACCAAAAAACCAATCAAGAATTGGCATCAGGGAGAATAGGTTCTGCCGAAACAGACTAGACTTATTTCGAAACAAAAGTCAAACCTTCGCATCGAAACTTATCGAATTACCCTTGAGGATTAAACAATTAAGACACGTCTCAATTGTAAACATCCTGCCAATTTTTATAGTTTGATCCAAAACTTGCATTAGTCTTTGGTAAAACTTACTATTTATCAGAAGTCACTTGTCTGATATGTTCATTATAATCATTCGGACTCAAAAAATCAAGAAAAAAAGACTAGCCTTTGCGACTAGTCAATAATATTTAACGAATTAAGCCTGGACTTTTACGTGACCCCCTAGCTAAAGCTGCTTGCCAAATAGCGTGTTGCTTACTGCCAATGATAAAACCACGGAAAAATGATTTTGCAGTCGATCCAAGAATCCTGTCTGCTTCGGCTGACGAAAGCAAGCCGTTGACTGCCGCCTCGTTGGCCCTGGCCATTAAAGTATATTCGTCAAGTCCTGCTGTGCCGATTTGCTGACGAGAACCTGAGATGAAATGCTCTATATTTGCCAGCGCAACCGTGTGATGCTGAAAATTCCCTGAACTATAAACTCTATTCGTAACAATCATGTGCCGCCTCCGTTTGATTTTTTGTTATTTCCTGATCAAGCTGCTGTAATTTCTCAATAAAACGCCCCCTCACCTCCTTTGCAAATGGATTATAGATCTGCATATC
>JBAWWA010000016.1:0-30821 GCA_037146995.1 bacterium | reverse complement strand
CCAAGTTTATGTGGATTTTTACTCACTTAGTGGTGCATGCACCGCGTAGCCCATGATAATGGGCGGAGTGGTGGGCCGAGCATGATTCGAACATGCGAAGGCGAAAGCCAGCAGATTTACAGTCTGCCCCAGTTGACCGCTTTGGTATCGACCCAAAAAATATTTATATTTGTTGCCCTGCAAAGCCGTTAGACTAGGTGGGTCTAAACAAAGTACAAAAAATGGGCTAAAAATACCCATTTATGCTACTTCAATAATTTAACATATAGCAGTCTGACTGTCAAACCTATTTAATTAGCCAAAATTAGCCTTAAATTCGGCTTTTTATAAAATTTCTCAAGCTATTCTTCAGTTTTTGCATCAAAGCTTGGCCAGTCAAATCAACTTTTATTTCTTTTAACTCTAGCCAATTTGTCGTATTTTCACCATTTTTAAAACCTGGCACGGAAATAATAAATTTGTAATCCCCCTTTTCTTTTTGGGCTGTACGTAAATCAAATTTTACCTTGGCTGTTTTCCAATCAGCTTGCACGGTTGGACTAGTGTAGCTTGCCAAGACGTAATTAATACCCTCACTATCAATATTAGTCAAATAATTCAAATTTTTAACCCTTGGATTTATTAATGCTTTTTCGCTTGGTGCAAAAACGCCATCGCCTATTATCTCGAGGCCAGACTTGGCGATTTTTAAATCACTGATCGACCCATTCGACTTTAGAGAATATTGCTCAAAAGCTTTTGTCATTTTCAGACTGCTTGTGCCCAGTGAGACACCACCTAAAGATAAAGAATTAATCGCCAAAAGATTAACCTCCTTGCTATCTGTTAACAGTGCTATATCATGTCCAGCACTCAAGGCAAATGGCACGCGGCCAATGAAAGACAATTTGCCAAGCGTATTTTTAATAACTAACGTCTCTAATTTTTTATCAGCTCGCAATTCTAGCCTATAGACATGCTCGCCTCTGATTTGATATTCCAGAGCATGAGACCAGCGCTGCCCATTAGCTAGTAATCGCTCCTCACTCAGATCTTCTATTTTTACAACATTACCATCTTCATACAAAACCAGGCTCGTTTTTTGTATTTTTGAATCATCTGGCTGGTCGACAAAAGCAAAAGTCAACTTTAATAATTCATCCCGCCCATAAGTGTAAAAATTATAACCGCCAGCCAGAGGCCAATCAAAGGTGCTACCACCCACGTTCGAGGCATATCCAGGCAAACGAAAATCTCGTTTTAAATTATAATTATAGACCGCAAGCTCATTTTGATTCGGCAAATTATTTAGGAATTCGTCGATTGAATAATATTTAACTTGCTTTTGATACAAAAATAATTGGTCTTTTTTTAAACTCTTCCAATCGAGCAACTGCTTATCAATTATCGTATTCTCGATCGGCTCTAGTTTGAACTGTGAATGCGCCTGATCAACTAGTACGCCCATTTCAATGATCTGATGCTGCCAAATCGGACTGGTGCGATAAGTCAAAGTAACCTCAGCTTGATCAAAATTCCTTGGCGCCTTTAAATTGAAATAAACTGGTCCGCCCGTAATGGTTTGCGTGCCATTGATGACTGGCTGAGTTCGCTCAAGCGGTTTGATGACATCAATAAAACGCGACTCGTCCGCAAAATTTCTCACATAACTAATACGACCAAATGGCACCACCGACTGGTAAATCAAAAAGCTAAAAACTACCAGCAAAATTGCGGCAAACAAAAGACGAATAGTTTTGACAAAATCAAGCATTATTTTTTTTATTTAGACCGATTCATCCAAGTAATCGAAAGCTGTAAAATTGTCGCTGTCGAGACCCAAAGCAAGTATGGAATCTGAGCAATGGCCAGTAAGCGAAAAGTCGGCCAAACCAAAAAAATACTGGCAATAATCGTGGCTAGAACTAGTAATATATCCACGGCCGCCAAGCTCAAATTTTTCAGACCAAACTGAATTGGCGTAAAGGCCAAATTAAAAACCAGATTCAAGACAAACACTGCAAGTACCGTTCTGGATAATTCACCCTTGAAATACTTGTAGACCACAAAAACGAATGAAGCCAAAATGATTGGATATAAGATCGTCCAAATCAAGCCGATAGTTGAACCGGGCGGTGTCCAACTTGGCTTGCTTAATGCATCATACCAACCCTGATAATTGAACATATATTTTATACATACTTATTTATTATATCTTATAGCAATTATATCAAAAAGCCAATTTTTAAAAGCCCCGGAAATCTCCGAGGCTTTTTGCTTATTTGACAGTTTTAGAATTAAAAAGTGCCGGCTCAGCAATACCAGGTGTCGCAATCGTCTCACGTTCAGCCAAGATGTCTTTAGCCAAAGGCACAATCACTGCTTTGCGATAATAATTTGCATCCTTGGGCATATTACTGATTGAAAAATACAAGGCTGGTACATACAGCTCTTCATTTCTATTATCCTTGTAAATATAAACCTTGGTTAAAATCAATTCCGGGTCAGACAATTCAAGATCTGTAATATTTTCAGTTTGAGCATAAATCATTCCGCCATTACCGCCCTTTTCAGCATAAGCGATTATTTTTTTGGCATCGGTTTCCATGACATAATCAGAAGTATCAAAACTTTGCGTCATCAAATTTGAAACAGAATTAACTTTACGATCCTTGATTTGTACCATGATCGACAAGCCGGTCTTGGTGCCATTATACTCATCATAAACCGTCTTGCCATCAATCAGGCTTGGATAAATAACTTCGATTGAATCTGGAAAATAATAATTATCTTTAACGGCGGTAGCATCATACAAGCGTCGCCACTCATTATTTATCTCGGGTGGACCATATGTCGATGTGTCAATCTTGTGACTAGTCACAAATTCATTAGCAATAGCTAAAACCGTTTCTTCTGATGGCATATCGCTCAGCTGAACTCTCATTGCCTCATAACACTTGGCATCACTGCCACACTTGCCAGCTGGCCAAGTCTCCCAATTCTGATAAATAGAGACGATACCTTCATCTAGCATGACGCTGGTCGTATAACCGAAGTCATCACGTTGTACGAAATTTAAATTCTGCAACTGCTGATTTGAAAAAGTATTCATATCAACAAAACCCAAATTTAATTGACTAACAAGACCGCTGGTGTCAAAATTTGTCATAATCGGCTTTATCCTCTTGTAAACTGGCGCCTGCTCTCCTGGTAATTTTATTTCTCCACCTTTGTAAACAAATTTATAAGTCTTGAAGTTATACGGTGGGGCAATCATTTTAGCGTCAGCCAAAGGAGCTATGGCAGCAACTTTATTTCCAGCTACCATGCCCTCACTGACACGGACCGCACTGGATGATAATTCAGCACCACCACCAGTAAGCGTGTTATTTTTTGCCACCGGGTTAATCGCCTGGCCAGCCTTGAGTTGCCCAAAAGCACCGGCGCCAAGCTTATTGAAGCGCTGTTCAAAAGACACTTTTATTGGCGCCTTCGTTCGCATAACTTTCGGAGCTGGGCCACTCGAGATAAATGCCACCAGGACAAATAACGAAAGCAGCAAGGCGGCAGTTGCGCCATAAAAGCCATAGATGATGTTTTTCATTTTTATAAAGTTAAGATATTTTTTTATTTATACTATTATTATACATGACTCTTGGAATAAAAGACATTCTAATTAACCATTCTGACTAATAACTACGGCCACATCAATCAATAAATCAGCAAAGGTTTTGCCCGATAAAAGCAAAGCATTTTCCGGGTCTATCTTGCGTCCAGGATCGAGGCGACTATGACCAACGATTGCCCGACTCGGATCAAGGCTATATTTTTTACAAAGCTTGGCCAAAACCCAAACATAACGCAAATAAGCTTCCCTACTATCAATTTTTGAACCAAAGCATAGCTCAACTCCAATGGCCTGATCATTGGCATTACCGCCAAATAAAATATTGTCGACGACTAATTCATAGCGCACTTGCCAAGCCTTTTCTGGTTTATCGCTAGTAATAGACGGAATGCATTCGATTATCTCCTTGTCATCAACGAAAATATGAGCCGAAGCATAAGACTGATTATTTGTGCGTTCATAATAACTCACATTGTTGCGCGCAGTTGAATTGGGATTAGCCGTGTCATGCGCAACAATAAATCGCACCTTTTCAATAAGGAGACCCGACCTTCTCTTCGTTCCCTTGGTTAATAACTTGGTTTTAATTTCATAACCCATGTCAAACATTGATGATTAATTCAAAAGTTGCCTTATCACTAGGCAGTAAATCAAGTTCAAGTAAAATTATTTTTTTTACAGGCAAAAGATAGGAGTCACGTTTCTTGTCTGGAAATATCGAAGTATTCCAGGTCACCAGTCCGCTCGTCACAATAACCGGTAACGACCCCCAACCTCGCCTTTGATCGGCAAACAGTTGACTGATATTTTTTGACATAGCAGTTGGCAGAGAAATAAAATGCCAAGCCGCCGGTCCGTTATAGCGCCAGATTTCAGCCTCGAATTTAAAAACTAATTTACCAAATCTATTATTCATAAACTCTAATTATCAAGCATTCAAGACGCCTGCTATTAAAGATATTTTTTGTGCTCTGGTCAACTTTTTTATCTCACTTTCAGCTCTTTGAGCTAATGACCGATTAGCAAACTCTAGTGAATAAACCAGCTCAACTGGACGGCGAGCTTTGGTGTATTTTGCCCCCTTGATATCGTTATTGTGCTCGAGGACTCGCCTAACTATATCTGTCGTAATTCCGGTATACAATGTCTCATCGCTACATTTTACAATATATAAATAGTACATTTATAGCAGTATTTCTCGTGCTTTAATTAGCGACCTTTCAAATTTTTCAACTAATGGCACTCTGCCTAAGCGCCGCTCAATTATTTTATAGACCTCCTCATAAAACCACAAACGCTTATCGGCTGGCGAATGGAATCTTTCCCACAAGATCTCACCCTCAATCTGATAAGCATCGATCATAGTATGGAGATTGTTAATTTTGTCGGCCGCCGATACGAGCAACGACTCAATGGGTGCGGTTTCAAGGTTTAACAAATAACCATTCTTTCTGACCAACCAAGTACTGGCACTACCAACATGATCGATTGGGTCTTTTTCTTCAGAGACACCCTTGACGATGGCAGCCACCTTTTCACCAAAATCCCGCACCAAATCAGCAAAATAATAACCCTCAACATCTTCAAGAACGTCATGCAATAAGGCGGCCATAATTACCTCTTCATCCTTAGTGTAATCGCTCAAAATCCACGCCACAGCGAATGGATGAACTATATAAGGTAAGCGATCCTCACTTTTACGAACCTGTCCTAAATGGAGCTGAGCAGCCACATTAATAGCCTTTTGAATTTTAGTAGTCAGTTTCATAAACAAGTCATTATTAAAAGTTATCAACAGCTAAATAGTTTAATAAGAATAAAATAGTAAAAAAACAGTCGATATTGATAGCTATGATCGTATTTATATTATAACATTTGCCTAATATTTAACAACTAAAGCCCTTCAGGGTAAAATTCTTGACAGGTGTACGAACGTTCACCTATAATGACTACATGATAAACAAGGACACAAAAAAGAAAAGACTGCTTAGTTTTTATGAGGAGCAAAGACGTATGCCAAGCTTCTCCGAACTAGCAAGTATCTGGGGCGTAAAGTCAAAAAATGCGGTAGCCAAGCTGGTCAAACAACTAGCCCTAGAAGACTTTGTCACTCAGGATGAAAATGGTCGTTTAGTGCCTGGCAAACTTTTTAGCGGCATTAGACTACTTGGTACAGTCGAAGCTGGCTTCCCCTCACCCGCCGAAGAAGAACTAATAGATACCATGTCGATGGATGAGTACCTTATCAATAATCGTGAGGCTACTTTCATGCTCAAGGTCAAAGGCGAATCAATGAAAGATGCAGGCATTATGGAGGGTGATATGGTTTTAGTCGAGCGCAACACCACCCCGCGCGAAGGAGATATTGTAATTGCCGAAGTAGACCATGCCTGGACCATGAAATATTTTCGCAAAAATAAAGGCGTCATCTATCTTGAGCCAGCCAATGAAGCATTTAGCAATATCTACCCCGAAGGTGAATTAAATATCGCCGCAGTCGTCAAAGCAGTCATTAGAAAATACTAGCTATCAGCATCCTCGTCACCAAGATAATAGCACACAAGACAAGAGCGATAACAAAAATAAAAAATAATAAAATACCATGTTTAAAATTTCAAAAGATTACCCACGTGCCATTGTGCATATTGACGGGGACTGTTTTTTTGCGGCCTGCGAGGTTATGAAAAACCCAAAACTCAAAGGCAAACCAGTGATCATCGGTGCCGAACGCGTCATCGTCTCATCATTGACTTACGAAGCCAAAGTCAGAGGAGTGACCAGAGGCATGCAACTTCATGAAGTCAAAAGAATTTGCCCTGAAGTAATCATCCTGCCCTCCGACTACGAAACCTACAGTCTCATGTCTGTTAGAATGTTCGAAATCGTACGTCGCTTCACCCCACAGGTTGAGGAATACTCCATTGATGAATGTTTTGCCGATATTACTGGCATGCAGCGACCAATGAACATGAGTTATGAAAAGATTGGCCTTAAAATCAAAGAGACGCTAGATAAAGAACTTGGCATCACCTTCTCCGTCGGCCTGGCACCCACAAAAGTTCTAGCCAAAATCGGCTCCAAATGGCATAAACCCTCCGGTTTCACCTCAATCCCCAACTTTCGCATCGTTGATTTTTTAGATCAAACACCTATTGGGCAGGTCTGGGGCATTGGTCAAAATACTATTAATTTTCTACAAAAATATGACATCAAAACAGCTAATGATTTTGCAAATCAAACAGAACACTGGGTTAAAGCTAAGCTCTCAAAACCTTTTTATGAAATTTGGCAGGAATTGCGCGGTACTGCTATTTACAATGTTAAGGCCGACGTTAAGGCGCCATATCAATCGATCAGTAAGACGAAAACTTTCACCCCGCCATCACACAATCGGTCATTTGTCATGGCACAACTTTCAAAAAACATCGAGAATGCCTGCATCAAGTTACGCCGACACGAACTGGCCAGCAAGAAATTTTTTTTCTTTCTCAAGACCCAGGACTTCAAGCATTTAGGTCTCGAGATAAAATTATCACAACCAACTAATTCACCGACCGAAGTTCTGGAATTAATTGAGCCGCGTTTTACCGAAATATTTAATTCATGTCTCGAATATCGTTCAAGTGGAGTAGTCATGCTTGACCTGGTCCCAGTCGCCCCGATTCAATTAGACATCTTTGGTAAGGCTCTCAGAATTGAGAAACTGACCAAATTATTTTCCAGCCTAGACGATCTCAGTACTCGCTATGGCAAACACACCGCCTTTCTTGGCTCCAGTCTCAAGGCCATGACGCATCACGAACCATTACTAGTTAGGAACACGGTGCCACAAAGACAGAATCTATTATTCACAGGCGAGTCACTACGCAAACGTATTTCCCTGCCTTTTATGGGTGAGGTTATCTAAACAACGGCCAAGTATGTCTCAAGATTAAATTTGAGCAAAAACATACTACGTTTATATATTATCTTTGCTCATTGAAGCTTCAATAAGTAAAGCAAAAACAAAAAAAATCCAAAAACCTCAAGAGTATAATCTTGAGGTTTTTCTATTGACCAACAAATTTTATAACTAACCAAATACCAAACAAACCACCCACAAAACTGGCAAATAGCGCAGTAAAGGAAAAAGCGCTCAGTCCAAAATAAACTGGAACATACCCACCAATTGTTGAGCCAATTATAGTTCCCATCATTACCAAAGACTTGCTCATATAACTAATTAGCCCAAACATGATTTTTACCGAATGGCGCCTTGGGTTCAGGTCTTGACTGCTCCTTTTTTCGCGAAGGCACTGGAAAATCAACTTTTGAAGTTGAGATAATTTTCTTTTTAACTTTTATTTTTTTCTTAGCAACCGGTAAATATTTTGGGTCAGGCGAATAATTGGACATTTTAATTTGTTATTACAATTTTATTTAACCTCTCAATTCTCTCAATCATTGGCGGATGAGTCGAAAACAGAGCCATTAAGCGCGACGGCTTGAAAGGATTAACGATGAATAAATGAGCTGCAGCCTCTTGTCTGGGTGTAGCTTGCAAGTCATGATGCTTGGTAAAATTATCAAGCTTACTCAGAGCACTAGCGAGCCCTGCTGGGTCATGGGCCATATTTGCCCCCATCTCATCAGCTAAATACTCACGTGAACGTGAGATCGCCATATGCAGTAAGGTTGCCAAAATTGGCGCCAAAATCATCACAGCGATAGCACCGACTACACCACCATCTTCATCATCACTGCTTGAAAAAACATTAGCAAAATAAGCCAGCTGAACCAGATATGAAATCGCTCCAGCCACGGTTGCCGCTATACTGCCAATCAACATGTCATTATTTTTTATATGTGCAAGTTCGTGCGCCAGGACACCACGCAACTCTTCTCTATCCAGCAACTCAAGTAAACCGCTAGTAACGGCGACCACCGCGTGATTTTCATTGCGACCAGTGGCGAAAGCATTAGGCATCTCAGACTTAACAACAAAAAGTCGCGGCATTGGCAAATTTGCACGACTCACTAACTCATTTACGAGGAAATACAAATCAGGGTATTCACTTTGCGTTGCCGGCTGAGCGCCATAAGTCGATAGGACGATTTTATCTGACCACCAATAAGCTGAAAAATTCATGACTGCCGAGGCCACAAGTGCAAATAGCATGCCTGCTTGCCCGCCCAGCCAATAACCAACGACCATTATCAAACCAGTCAATAAACCAAGAAAAAAAGTAGTTTTAAGTTTTTTCATATTTTTTGCTAATAAACACAAAAAACCGGCTAAACCGGTTTTAATTAATACTGATTCATCGCTCGAAAGTGCCCCATTGGAGACCTGCCACTTTGTCACTCCTCAATATTCAAGGTTTTATCATTTTATACAATCTAAACTAAAATGTCTAGTAAAAAAATATCGCAACCTTAATTGCGATATTTTTACTTTTGAGCCGATGACCGGGATTGAACTGGTGACCCCTTCCTTACCATTAACTTACCCTGGGTCTTTTCGACTTTATTTACTTTATATTAGCAATAAATATCGACTTTCGGCTATTTTGAGGCCTCCACTATGTAGACCTGTTTAATACAACTTTTTTCTCAAAGAAAAAACCCACTTTAATGGGGATTCGTCTGCTAAAAGCAATTTACAATTACTTTAATTAGATACTACTCATACTACCAACTATTTTAAAAATATCAAGCCCTCGGCATATAAATTAGCTGATTATTAACTACCGCGGGGGATCACCACCCCAAATCAACATCGCGGCGGGGATAGCTCTACAAATGACAGTCTACTCAACCACATCCACACACCCCAACGCTCTGAAAATCACACGGGGGGGGTGTGTGAAAAGATGGCAGGCCTTTCAAAAAACGCACCCGTGGTGCTATAATTATTTTACAAAAATTTTTTGTATGCCTAAAAACCAACTAACTGACAAGCAAATGGCATTTGTAGAAGAATACGTAAGGACTGGCAACGGTGTTCAGAGCTACAAATCAGCCTTCAACTCAAAATCTGACGGTGCAGCCAAGGTAGAATCGTTCAGGCTTTTACGTATGACAAAAATAGTCGAAAAAATTGGTGAGTTAGAATGTTCATATGGTCAACTCGCAAGGGAAAATGAGTTAAGCAAGGCACAGATTATTCTACAACTTAAAAAAATTATTTACGGTAATGATGTGAGAGCTACACTATCCGCTATCAACACAGTAAACCGTCTATGTGGCTGGCTCACACCACCTAAACAAATGGTAGAGGTCGAAGATGACAAAAACACGATAGACTTTGCTAAATTGTCAGATGAAGAGCTGGCAAAACAAAAGGCCTATTATATGCCTTCTTTATAGTCAAACAACCTAACTACTGCCTACCCTTTTTACCAAAAAATAGCCCAATTAGAAGGCTATTTTTGTATATAAGTATATTTTTGTAATGACAGACACCCACCCTTCACTATTTTTTCTTCTTGGTGCCAAATTTATTGTTAAGCGATAATACAATTTTATCAATATTGAGAGCATACCTGAAAATCATCACAGTGCCAACCATTACAATCAAGTATTGCATACCGTGGCTTATATTTATGCTGTTTATAAGCCAGCCAAACGCCGTAGTATAAACATACAAACCAATAAAGGCTATAAACAGAGTTGCCATACCACTTAACCAATAAACCTTCACTTTAAGATCGGCTATTTCTTCGTTTTGCATTTTTATTGTTTTGAGATGATCTTCAACAAAGTTCATAATTTTATATTTAGCCAGCAATGAGTCATTTTGGAAACAAACTGGAAATAATTTGGATACAAAAAGGGCTCACCGTTACTGGCGACACCTTTCGGTATCCAACACCCTTTCGAATGCTGACTATACGAATAATACCAGACGGAGAGCCGTCTTTATATTCGTATAGTTTTTCGACCATACCTTGGGCATATACCCAAGGGTTAGGTCTTCTAAATTGTATTCTTACTCTAACAAATCATAGGTTAATAATCAATATAATATCATTTTAACCGTTTAACTCATTAGCCATTAGCTCTGCTTGCTTTAAGACGTTTTCAATGGCAATCAACTGCTCATCTGGCGGATAACCGAAACGCTTCAAAATTCTTTTAACATCACGGCGTAAGCGGGCGCGAACATTTTCTTTGAGAGTCCAGTCGATACTGGCATTCCCTCTAATACTTTTCAAAACTTCCATAGCAATTACCGCAAGCTGTCTGTCACCCAAAACCTCTTTAGCACTCTCACTATTAGCAAGGGCATCATAAAAGGCCAGTTCGTCCTCGTTCAAGTTCAAATCATTGCCACGTTTATCTGACTCACGGATGTCTTTGGCTATTTTAATCAACTCATCAATCACTTGGGCTGATGTTAAAAGATTATTCTGATATTTCTTAATCGTGCTTTCAAGCATTTCCGATAACTTCTTGCTCTGTATCAAATTTTTCTTGGTGCGTAGTCTAACCTCATCATTTAATAACTTCTTTAATAACTCCAAAGCGATGTTCTTGTGATCCATATGGCGAACCTCTTCAAGAAACTCGTCAGATAAAATTGAAATATCTGGCTTCTTGATTCCCGCCGCATCAAATACATCCACCACACCCTCTGCGACCACTGCTTTATCGACGATTTGCCTAATAGCTGATTCTATCTCTGCATCAGACTTGCCACTACCTGTCGGTTCAAACTTGGTAAGGCGGGCTTTGACGGCTTGAAAGAAACCAACATCATCCTTGATTTCCATCGCTTTAGGGTGCGGAACAGACAAGGCAAAGGCTTGTGATAATAGCGTGACCTGCTTGGTAAAGCGATTTTTGCCATCATCCAAGCCAAGTATATGCTCCTGGGCTTCAAGAATAATGGTTAATTTCTGTCTGGTATCTGATTTAAAATACTTCTTGTAATCGAATTTATCAAACATCTGGTCTACTACCTCGTGTTTTTCAAGCATTGTTGCCACCACCTCGGCTTGGTCAAGAGTTGGTGCTCCCTGCCCGCCACTCGCCGTATAGGTGGCGAGAGCGGTCTTCAAATCTGAGGCGATGCCAATATAATCCACAATCAATCCACCTGGTTTATCCTTAAAGACTCTGTTTACACGAGCAATAGCCTGCATCAAATTGTGACCACGCATCAACTTATCGATATACATCGTGTTCAAACACGGCACATCAAAACCAGTCAGCCACATATCACGCACAATCACGAGCTTCAACGGATCACTGGTATCTTTGAAACGCTCACCGATAGCTTTTCTGTTTTGCTTGGTTGTATTGTGCGTCTGCCAATTTTCGGGGTCAGACGATGAGGATGTCATTACCACTTTAATCGCCCCTTTCTTCAAATCTTGATCGTGCCACTCGGGCTTAATCTTGATTATTTCATCGTAAAGCTCCACAGCGATTCTCCTACTCATACAGACAATCATTCCCTTGCCCTCAAAGGCTTCCTGTCTCTTCTCAAAATGATCCACAATATCTGCCGCAATCACTTTGACGCGATCCTTGTGACCGACAATCGCTTCAAGTTGAGCCCATTTGGCCTTTGCCTTATCCTTGGCCGTGCTTTCTTCACCTTCCGTGATAGACTCCACCTCTTCATCGAGTTTGGCCTGCTCGGCTGGTTTCAAATGTATCTTGGCTAATCGTGATTCGTAATAAATCTTCACTGTTGCCCCATCTTCTACGGCCTGCGATATGTCATAAACATCAACATACTCACCAAACACGGCAGGTGTTGAAGCATCTTCTTTTTCAATCGGTGTGCCAGTAAAACCAATAAATGAAGCATTGGGCACAGCATCACGCAAGTATTTAGCAAAACCATAACGCATAATTGCCTCTGTCTCTTTGCCGTCCTCTTTAACAATGCGTGTCTTGGCGCCGAAGCCATACTGACTACGATGTGCCTCGTCTGCCATCACGATGATATTTGTGCGGTCTGATAACATCCCAAATTCCGATGAACCATCCTCTGGGAAAAACTTTTGGATTGTAGTAAAGATAATGCCACCACCTGCCACACTCAACAACTCTTTTAGGTCTCCTCGATTTTTGGCCTGCACTGGGTCTTGTCGCAACAACTGTTTACAACCTGCAAAAGTATCAAACAACTGTTCATCAAGGTCATTTCTATCCGTGATTACAACTACGGTAGGATTGTTCAATCTTAATACTGTCTTACCAGTATAAAAAACCATTGAAAGTGATTTGCCACTGCCTTGTGTATGCCACACAACACCAGCCTTCCTGTCACCACCAGCACCAGATGCTTTTACAGTTTTTTCAATCGCCTTGTTTACAGCAAAATATTGATGATAGGCAGCGATTTTCTTGATTGTAACAACGGAAAACAAACCAGTCTCCGGGTCTTCCTTTTTATTCTTTTCAAACACAACAAAATGACGAACCAAATCAAGCAAGACTTGCTTCTTAAACATTCCCTTAACCAAGGTTTCAATCTGCGGAGTTGTTGTTTTGTCTTCCTTGAAGCCATCACTCGACTTCCAAGCTAAGAAACGTGACAGGTCTGATGAGATTGTGCCTGTGCGTGCGTCCAAGCCATCTGATGCAATCAATATTGCATTATAATAAAACAATGACGGAATTGCATTCTTGTAATTTTGTAATTGAGTAAAAGCTTTTTGAACAGTTGCATTCTCATCAACTGGGTTTTTCAACTCAATCACCACCAATGGCAAACCATTAACGAACAAAATCACATCTGGCCGCTTAGTGATGTTATTCTCGGTAACTGTAAACTGGTTAGCAACCAAAAACTCGTTGTTATCAACTTCATCAAAATCAACCAGCCGAACTTTATCGCCCTTAATACCGTCCGCGCCCATCACTTCAATCTCTATCCCCTCAGTAAGAAGCCGATGAAAGGATTCGTTATTTTCCATCAAATTTTGACTTGGCAGATTTAATGCCATACGAAGTGCCTGCTCCTTGGCCTCGGCTGGTAAGCTTGGGTTGAGCCTATCGATAGCTTGTTTTAAACGGTTCCTTAAAACTACCTCACCCAAGTCCGGTCTCTCTACCTCTTGATTTTCTGGTGATAAATAATCAAAGCCCTGTGCCTCCAGAAGCTCAATAACAAACTCTTCAATTGTCGATTCGAATATTTTGGTCATATTTTATTAAATTTTGTTGATAACTGGATGCCGTTTTTCGAGCTATTTTATATATTTTGCTAATATTAAATAAATATATATATTGACTTTCATTTAGTTTTAATGTAATTTGTGATATACTTATATTAGCTGATTTACCATGCTGTAAAAACAGCACTTAAACCGTTTCACTTGTGAGGCGGTTTTTGCTTTGTAAATACCTATCCCTTTCTGCTATCAATTCTCTTTTCCTATTTGGATAAGCAATGTAATATGCCGTGACAAGATAAAATTTATCTTTGATATTTGTCAGAACCACTATATAATCATAATCTTCTAAAAGAAATAGCGTGTTTGTTTTCCGTCCTCTTGTATTTTCCCAAACTGAGACCGCTTGATGTTTATGGTTTTCTATTACTGGCCTCATCCAACAAATCCGCTCACATCGCAAAAGAGAAAGATTCGCAACATCAACTCTCTGATAGTCGGCAATCTTACTCTCCGTAATTAAATGCCAAAAGCAAGCAGAGTAGTTTTCTATTACATTCTTGTCAAAGAAGACGGGCTTGCCATTATACACCGGACGCGATACAAGAAAATCTTTCTCAAATATACCATGCAAATGATCGAGATACTTTTTTAAATCACAATCAAAATCTGAAAATGGCACCACATCTGGCAACCAACTTGGAAATGTGCTCATAGTTCAGTGTTAGTTCCCTTCCAGTGGAATATGTTAAATTTTTCCTCACTTGGCCAAGTTGACTTTGTTAAGCTATAACTAGAACGGCTTTTAATCTGCTCGACCAGTGAGCTCTTCGCTTCACTTTTCAGCTGCTCTCTGTTGGCAAACTGGATTGCACCAAGCAGCAAATCAACTATCTGAAGAATATTTACCTCATGCGACCTAACGTGCTGGATTTTCTTCAATATACTGCGTTCAAAATCATGAAACGAATTACACAACACTTCGTGAAGCTTAACAATTTTTTCCTGACTTCTTGTGTCCTTAATATCAAGATATATATTACACTCGCCACGAGCGGGAATAATTCGTCGCAATAACGAATAATACATCTTATAATAAAACTCATCGTGGCTTTGATTAAATTTCTCGTGATCCAAAACATCCTTATTGATCAATACCACCCTAAACGTTAATTTGTCGTTATCAAAAAAGTAATCCACAATGTCTTGATAAAACGCAAGTTTTGCAGGTGAAACCTTAGTCCACTTAATTTCAAAACTAGCTGAAAGGGAGTGACGTCTTTTAATTTCCCTTATTCGCTCGTTTATCTCCTTAATATCTTCAATCGGGCACGAAATAGCACCGAGCCCCATCAAGCTTGGGCCGGATTGTAAATGATTAGTTTCATCACAGTAAATATTGTATATCTGTTCCATTCGATTATATATAATAGGTTATACTAAACTACTCTCAACTCACCCTTCATCAATTTTGGCAAAATTGCATCACGTATGGTCGCGACTGTTTGGATTTGCATTGTATTTGAAAGCATTTTTAAAAAAATTGGCTTAAGTGCTTCATTAAAAGTTTTTAACACATTCTCATCCGGAATCAAGCTATCAATATTTCTAAAAGATGACTTGCTAATCTCTAAAAAAGTAGAGCCATTAGCTGAGCTAATCACAGTATCCATGTTTGACTTCAACCATAAAAACATAAACTGATTTGAAAAAATCTGATTTGGTAAAAATGCAATATAGCCTTGGTTGATTGCCAGTTCAATGTTCGTAATAGCCAAGTAGCCAATAGGGGCACGAGATGATAAAAGTAATGTTCCTTTTGGCAAAAGCCCTGAACCAATCTTTTTCAAACCCTCCTTTGTAATTGTTTTTTCAGTTTTTAACAAAAATATTTGATTATTATTTGATAAATCTTTCGGACTTGTCCAAGCAATATCACCATCCCAATAATCTCGATCTTTTGTGCTTGGTGTCGTGCCACCTTGTATGGCAACCACTTCACCTAATTTGCCAACTCGCCAACCTTCTGGAATCTCGCCCAATTCCGAATCAATCATCTTGCCTGTCGCACCAGGAAAATTAAATCTTACAAACCATTGCTTAAACAATGCCTGTGCCATAGCTTCCAGTGTTTCATTTTGTTTACGTAAAAGTTCAATTTTATTATCTAAGGATTCTAACACTAAGGATATCTCTTGTTGTTCATTAACCGACGGTAATAAAAAAATGGAATTTTGTATTGTTGACGGATTAAAAGCTGGGTAGGTTGATGTTTGCGAATCAGCAATTTTAATTAAATAATCAGTGTATTCTTTTGTTGTTAATAAATTATACAAAAAAAATGGATCAGCCTTACCATCCTTCGCGTTGACTACCGCAAAACCAGTTGAAGCAATTAAATTTGGCTTAGCTTTTTTTACAAAACAATAATGTTTTAAATTTGGCCTAACAGTTGATATTAAAATACTATTGTCTTTTACGATTCTTTTAGCCCGGCTTGGAGCGTCTTCTAATTTTAATTTTTGAGTGCTAGTTATTTTACGATCTTCTACTGATGCAACGTCAACATACTCAATTTCACCAAACTGATAATCCTTGTTTATCGTTTCAACATTAACATCGGCAACTTCTTTAAGTATAACTGTTGTCCAATCATTTTTTTTTGTAATAACTGCATCTTTCATTCTAGTCTAAATTTATATCTATTTTTTTTAGTTGTTTCTTAATTTCCTCATCTAAATTTTTTTCTTCCGCCATTTGCATCGATAATGCCTTGGTCAATACGGCTATCTTGTCGGCAAACGGAATACCATCGTAAACTTCGTCTTCTATGCCCACATAACGGCCAGGAGTTAGGACGAAGTTATGCTTAATGACATCATCTATAACTGCAGACTTGCAAAAGCCTTTTATGTTATCATATTTGCCGTCATGTTTTCGCCATTCGTGATATGTTCCGGCAATTTTAGATATGTCATTTTCATTAAATGCTTTATGTGTTTTATCCTCCATATAACCAACCTCGCCTGCATCAATAAAAAGAATCTCGCCAGTCCGCTTACGATCCCCATTGCCAGTGCGTTTGCGTGAGATAAACCAAATACACGCTGGGATGCCGGTGTTATAAAACAACTGCTTTGGTAGAGCAACGATACAATCCACCAAGTCGTGTTCGATCAATGACTTGCGAATCTCACCTTCGTTGTTGGTATTGCTGGATAAAGAACCGTTGGCTAACACGCAAGCCATCACACCATTCGGCGCCAAATGATAAATCATATGTTGAAGCCAGGCAAAGTTTGCGTTTGATGCTGGCGGCATACCATATTGCCAACGTGGATCATTTTGCAATAACTGACCAGACCAGTCACTATCGTTGAAGGGTGGATTAGCAAGGATATAATCAGCTTTCAGGTCCTTGTGCTGGTCGTTCAAAAATGAACCTTCGGTATTCCACTTCACTTGTGAACCATCGATACCACGAATGGCCAAGTTCATCCGACATAATCGGTATGTCGTCTGATTACTCTCTTGACCGTAAATAGCAATATCATCAATTCGTCCCTTGTGACTCTCGATAAACTTCTCGCTCATTATAAACATACCACCACTACCACAAGCAGGATCGAAGACTCTGCCCTTGTAAGGCTCAATCATTTCAACCATTATACGAACGATAGACTTTGGTGTGTAAAACTGGCCACCTTTCTTGCCCTCAGCATTGGCAAACTCACCCAAAAAATACTCATACACGCGACCAAGCAAATCTTTGCTTTTAGCCGCCTCGGTCCCAATGGCAATATTGCCAATCATATCAATCAAGCCACCAAGTGCGGCCTTGTCCAAGTTTGGTCTGGCATACACCTTTGGCAGAATACCTTTGAGTGTTGGGTTCTCTTTCTCAATCGCCTCCATTGCATCATCAAGGTCTTTCCCGATGGTGGGTTGCTTGCCACGTGCGTGCAGATACGTCCAGCGGGCCGATGGTGGCACGAAGAAAACATTCTCGGCTCTGTATTCGTCTGCATCCTCTGGATCAGCCCCAGCGAAGTCACCCTCACCCGCCGATATTTTATTAAACAGCTCCTCAAAAGAGTCAGAAATGTATTTTAGGAAAATCAAACCGAGCACGATGTGCTTATATTCTGCGGCATCCATATTCTTACGGAGCTTATCCGCCGCCTTAAACAGAGTCTTTTCGAAGCCCTCTTCCTTGTTATTATTCTTTGTCGCCATACATTAAAAATTGCTAAATTCCACTTAAAAATCTACCTATATCATACATTGTATTCCATTTTTACTCAATGATTTTAATAATTATCAAAAGTCAACTTTTACGCTAAAAATAGCGAGAATACTTGACGACCTTTTGGCTAACATTAGATAAAAAACTTGACACTATTTACTATATAGCTATACTTAAAGTATTAAATTTAATGCGGATTGCCAAAATGGCAACCGAAACAGGTCCCGGACCTATTAACCTTAGATTGTGGGTATCAAAAAACGCCATTACAGCGTTTCCGATATTTACGGTTTTTTTATACTTAAAAATGACTTTTATGACTTCAAATGAAGTAGAAAACCCCAATGCTAAGTTCTTTTTTCTTGGTATTGACGTCAAAGACGTCAAAGTTCACATCAAGCACATCCACGGCAATACGGCTCAAATGATGGCGATAATCAACCTTGATTTTGGCGATTTCGAGGTTAAGGGATTTAGAATTATGCGATCAAAGTTTGAGAAAGAAAATAACAACCCCTACTGGATTGTCCCGCCAACCTATCAAAGCCCTGGTGGTGGCAGACACCCCTTATTCTACACCGCCAACAAAGACCTTTGGAAAGCTCTTGAAAAAATCATTGTAAACCAATACGAAAAGGAATGCAGAGGAAGTTACGACAACACAATAAGCGAAAATGAAGTTGAAATTAACGAAGGTAGGAACATTTTTGCACCGCTATAACCTCCGATTCTTATAATTGTATATATAGTTATATATAGCTTCTAATCAATACAGTTAATACGACTATACAGTAAACCAGAATTTAATAGTTTATACCATAACTTAACTATACAGTGGCTATAATATATATAATTATATATGCGTGAAAAATCTACACCAATGCGGGCGATTCGGGCTTACTGCTTAACTTGCCAAGGGAAAGACAAGGCGCTGGTGAAGACCTGCTTCAAAGTTGATTGCTCTCTTCACCAGCTCCGCCTTGGTCGCAAAGATCAACCAGGTTCACCAATAACAAAAATTAAACAAAGATGCCACGGATGTGGCGAGGGCACTGCACAAGCAATTCGTAAATGCGAAATCACTGACTGTGAAATATACCAATATAGGAACGGAAAAAGCCCTGCTCATCAAGCATCGTGGCGTAAGAGACACAACCAGCCATAAGTGCTACTAAACACCGCTCTAACTGGCAATAATCCAGCGAATACAACACTCTAAATCACCACAAGGAGGACTAAATTATAATGAAAAGAGATATTAAAGTATTATTTACCGAATTTATTAGAGATTGTCGTTTTGTAACTGGTCTTTCTCATGAAACTATTCGTGGCTATGAAATTTGCTTTGGCACGCTCATAAAGCTGACCCCAGATCTATCTATTGATTCCCTTCATCGTGCTACAATATCTCTATTTTTTGAACAACTGGAAAATCGAGAAAGAGTTGTTGGTAAAAACACAATTAAATCCGGTGTAAAAAAATCCACACTGGCAACCTATCGAAGCAAGCTTAATACTTTCTTTGATTGGCTCGTAAATAATAGCTACATCAAAATAAATCCATTTCATGGAATGCCATACCCAAGGGTTTATTATGATAATATAAAATACATTAAAAAAAATGATATTGAGAAAATATTTGCAGCAATCTGGACATCGTCATCATCCTTTATTAGATCCAGAAACTATGCGATTTTCAAGGTTCTATTATTTTGTGGATTGAGAAAAAATGAACTTCTTAATATACGGCTCGACGATATTTGTTTAGACTTTGGCAATGAGAGCTTGATTGTTAGGCCAGAAACATCCAAATCTAAAAGAAAAAGAACCCTTCCATTAACCAAGGAAGTGTTTCCCTTTCTAAAAGTGTATTTGTCCGAACGCAAAAAGCGAAAACTAACGACTCAATTTTTGTTCACTTCAGACAATCATGATAACAAATTATCACACGGCGGTATTAAGCACTTAGTTGAACGTTTGGTTGATAAATCTAAGATCAATTTTCACCTTCATCAATTTCGCCACACATTCGCAATCAACATGTTGGTTTTGGGTTGTGGAATTGTAAAGCTAAAAGAATTACTTGGTCACTCCGATATTCGGATGACGATGGCGTATTTACGACACATTCCGCCAGAAGCAATGAGACAAGATATGGACAAGCTAAATCCTAATGATTTTATCTAAATATCATTTAGTGGGTGTTTAGTCATTTGCGAGCGTAAATGTTCAGCACTGGCGGCTAAGTAGATGGTCGTTGTTTTGATGTCAGAATGTCCCATCATTTTTGACAAAGCATAAATATCACATCCGCCCTCAAGCATAAGCGTAGCAAAAGTATGCCTCAATTTATGGATTGAAAACTTTATGCCCGATGCCTTTCTCATCTTAACCACCAACCTTTTCATTCCGCTATCAGTGAAGCCTACATTTCGGTTGAGTGAGGTGAAGAACTCTGGACACGTCTTATTTAGCCGCCTACGCTCCACCAGATACCGTTTAAGAGTATCTGTGAGCTTGTAGCACATTGGTATGATGCGATCTTTACTACCCTTGCCCTGTCTCACAAACAAAGTCATATTTTCCAGGTCGACATCGTTTAGCTTTAATTTCATCAACTCCTTCTTACGTATTCCAGCCAGCAGGAAGGTCGACATAATGGCGTGATTACGATACCGCAAATACGGATAATCATACGGGTAGTTAAACACAACTTCGAGCAACTTGTTTGCATCTTGCTTGGTCAACTTTGGTGGCAATGACTTTTCGAGCTTTGGCGTTTCAATGTCGTCCAAAATGTTCTTTTCAATTAGCCCCTCACCTTTACACCATTGCATAAACACCGACAGTGTCTTGTGGTAGCAAATAAAAGTATTTGCCTTCCACTTACGATGATTGCGCCCATCAATAAAAAATTGTTTCAAATCGGTTTCGTTAATCTGCTCTAATTCCGTAATGCCAAAGGTGCGGCAATAGATACCGATTACTCTTTTATATCGCTTGATTGTTTCTTCGGTGTAACCACGCATAAATGTTGAGTGGTCACAAAACTTTTGAGTTAAAACTTGGATGTCCATAAAAAAAATACCGCCTTTAACAACGATATTTTCTTATTGATGAGCCGATGAGCAGGATTGAACTGCTGACCCCTTCCTTCGTATACACCCCTGTTTCATAAACACTATCAGGGGACTAGACTGTATATCAGACATAACTCATGCGAGTTGAAGTCTCCCTTGTCAGTCGTTCGGGCGTTTGTAACGCCACGGTCTTGGCCTGTGCAGGCTATTAACCGTTATTCGGGATTCGATGATTGATTTCCCAATCAAAGGGCAAAGTCTATTCGACTCACCATGGAAGTGCTCTACCACTGAGCTACATCGGCTTATAAAATTGTATAAATAACTTTCGATCCGGTGGCCTGTTATGGCAAGGAACTGGTCCATCTTTTTCTTCCCTGTGCTAACTTTACATTAGAATCAAGGTTTTAGGAAGACCTGTTTATTACCATGGAAGTGCTCTACCACTGAGCTACATCGGCAGTTGATAGACTATAATTCGTCTATTTGAGTTTTTAATTCATCTAACTTTTGATTTTCTGGATTAACCAATTTTAGTCGACCATATGCATCCAAGGCCAAAATCTTATCCTTTGTTATTATACTAATTCTTAACTGAGTGTCAAGATAACGCGGATTATTGGGCTCAATTGCCAGGGCTGATTTAATGTTCGTAATTGCCTCATGATATTCTTTTGTCGCCTCGCAAACCATGGCCAAATTATAATAAGTCTCACTTTGCTGATTGTTTATTTTTAATAGCGCTTTGTAATCTTCTTTGGCGCTGCCTAAGTCACCACCCTCACGTGCTATCTCAGCCAAGCTTTCATAGGCATCCTCATCATTTTCACTTAACTTTAAAACGTGCTCAAAGGTTTGCTTAGCCTCTTCGTAATCCTTTTTATCAAAATAAAGATGAGCTAAGGCTTTAAAAGCTTCTACATTTTTACTATCCAAGCTAATCGCTTCTATTAATTTCTTTTCTGCCACAGCGAAGTCATCTTGCTTACCCAAGCTTTCCGCTTCATCAATAAGTCGGTCAACATGACGATCGACTTGCTCCAATGTCACAATCTTGCCTTGGCGCTCTTTATCCCGAAGTTCAAGCAATTTATGATACATTGTGCTAAAAAAATTATTTATCACTTGCACCATGGGCCGAGTAATTAGATTAAAGCGTACCAACCAAAACATAAAAGAACGCTTCAATCTCATGGAAATAATCTGCTGTTTAAATTGCGCTTCCTTATTGGCTGGTATCGCATCGATGTCCAGGCTTGCCAGTGCTGGAAATTTGCGCATCACAATATTAGCAAGCATCGCCAAGCTAATAAGGACTATTACAACTAAAAATATATCTAACATAACTTTACCTACCTAGAAATTTAGGTCTTAATTCTTGGCCAAATGCAATTTGGCGAAACACTACCGAATAATTTCAATTTATCATAAGCCACTTTCTCGATTGCCGCAATAGCTGGAGATAAAAGATTCCTTGGGTCAGTTTCATTTGGATTTTTCTTGGCATTTTCAATAACCGTCTTACAGAAGGCAACTTTGATATCAGTACCGATATTAATAATATTAACACCATTTTTTATGGCTAATATTACAGCACTATCGTCAACACCAGAACCGCCGTGCAATACGAATGGCTGCTTAACCTTTTCTTTTATAGCCTTTAATAGACTTACGTCAATCTCTTCATTGTCATAATCGCCATGTGCCGTACCGATGGCAGCTGCTATAGTGTCTATTTTAGTCTCCTTGGCAAATTTTATCACATCCTCAAGTTTAGCTTTTGGTATTTCAATTACCCCACCGGTTACACCATGACCGCCAACCATCGCTCCAACCTCACCCTGCACCCAGACACCCTTTGGTCTAGCAAAGGCAATGACTTGCTTCGTCAAAGCAATATTTTCATCCAATGGCAAATGTGATGCATCGATATGAACAGAAGTGAAACCTGCACGAATACAGCCAATTACTGATTCAAAACTCTTACCATGATCTAAATGCAAGGCAATCGGCACTGTAGGCGCTACATTCTTGGCAATAGTAGAAACTAAATGAGTAATTGGCTTTAAACCAATATATTTGATAGTGCTCTCCGAGACTTGAATAATAACCGGTGAACAAGCCCTCTCTGCTGCCTGAACGACACCAAGAATCGATTCAATATTATGGATATTAAACGAGGCTAAGGCATAACTATTCTTTTGCGCATCACGCGCTAAATCTTTTATATGTGAGATCATAAAATTATTTTAACATCGCCTTCGCGACTTTATAAAATTCATTAGCATCCAAACTTGCACCACCAACTAGCAATCCATCAATATCTTCGAGCCCGACAAAATCTTTAACAATCTTACTTGAAACACTTCCGCCATATATTATCTTGAAATGCGACATAATGTCCGGCAAGCCAAAGATATCCTTAATGGTCTGTTTAATAACTCGATGAGCATACTCTGCCTCTGATGGCTCAATGGCCGTACCAGAGCCGATTGCCCAAATTGGTTCGTAGGCAATAATGATTTGTTGACCTGACAAGAAATTAATACCACCCAAAGCTTGTTGCAATTGATGAGCTAAAACAAAGTCGCGTCGATCAGTTTTACGCTCCTCCATATTCTCACCGATACAAACCACGGGAATTAATTGCTTCGTATTTAATACAGTCTTTATTTTTTGATGAATCATCTCGTAATTTTCAAGCAAGTACTGTCGCCTCTCTGAATGCCCAATAATCACATATTCGCAACCAATCTCAGTTAAAACGCTAGCCGGAATCTCACCAGTATAAGCACCCTTATCCTCCCAGAAAACATTTTGAGCACCAACTTTGATTGGAGAGCCTTTTAGGGTTTTGGCCACCTGGGACAAAGCAAAGGCACCCGGACAAGCTACAACCGAACCTTTAAAATCTTTAAACACTTCTCCGTACGACTTCGCCAGAGCCACACTTTCAGCCAAGCCAAGCTTCATCTTCCAATTCGCAATCACAACTCGATCTTTTTTTATACTCATAAAATTAAATTATTATTTATTGCCAATGATAATTATCATAAGCCCAGCCAACTAACTTCTCAGTTTCAGTAAACCGAGAGGCTTTACTTGTCTCTCCTAAAATAATTGATATAAGCCTCTGATTTTCATTATTTTCAAATTTACCCACAAAGCAATAGCCGGCGCTATAATTAAAACCCGTCTTGCCACCCAAGACTTTTGCATCACATTTAAGGGTATCTTCTAGCATCTCGTCCGTACTACTAACAACAGCTTTGCGGCCAGACTTGGTAGAAAATTTCCATTTGCTAAGCTTTACTGCATTGGTAATTTCGGGTCGAGCAAGGGCAATTTTGGCAAATTGGGCTATTTCCCTAGCCGTCGAAACGTTTTCCTCACTTAGACCAACTGGGTCACGAAAAACCGTATTCTTCAATCCTAGTTCTTTAGCTTTTTCATTCATTTTTTTAACAAACAACTCCTCTCCAAGCCCAGTCGAATTTACCAGGGCCAAGGTTTCAGTATTGCCAGATGCCACCAAACTCAGATGAAACAAATCGTTAACGGTTAATTTTTCGCCAGCCCAAACAAAAACTTTCCCACCATCACGACGATCTGTTTTTTTAATTTGATAATAAGTATCCCAACCAGGATTAAAGTCTAAAAAAACCATGGCAGTAAAAAGCTTGGTAATACTCGCGATCGAATGTATTTTATCAGAGTCCTTGCTATATAAAATCTTACCGCTTTCCTCGTCCATTAATAAAGCACTGGCAGCTGTCGTTGTTATTGTCTCTGGCGCTACCTCTCCGGTCAATTCTGGCATCAAAACATCAACTGGCAGACCAACCACTTCCCTTGAATCGACTGCATCGGCAGGCACGCCCAAGACTTTGACATTTTTATTTTTTAACTGATTTTCCGCCGCAAGCGAACTTGAAACGATAGTCCTGGTGTACAAATTGCTGAACAAATTGCGTATATAGCCAGTACTCGAGTCAAAGTTAACTAACCATCCACCGATAGTAAGAACTGTAATTGCCAATATAATTAGATATTTATGCCGTGTCATTATTTTTGATTATCATTACCACTTAATACTCTATCTATTGTATCATCAGCGTGCAATTTATCATAATTTGGTAAATCTTTTACATCACTTAAGCCAAGAAACCGAATAAAATCGAATGTTACTGAATAATAGGTATTTTCCTTGGACTTATCCTCCTTGGCCTCAATTAAGCCACGCAATAATAAATTTCTTAAAATCATGCCACAATTGACGCCACGAATGCGATCAATATCAAATTTAGAAATCGGACTTCTATAGGCAATAATGGTTAAGGTTTCAAGGGATGGTCTAGAAAGCTCCCCAGTAGTCTCGTCCTTGACAAAGTTTTGAATTAGCTCAGTATTTGCTGGAGAACTGACCATCTGATAATTTTGGCCATTTTTAATAATTTGAATTCCGCTACCAGAATTTTTTAATTCGGCGACCAACTTGTCACCCGCCTCCTCTATTTGGCTTGGGCTTACTGCAATTAGTTCCGCCAAATTTTTTACCGACATTGCCTTGGCCGAAACGAATAAAAGTGATTCAATTTTTGATTTTAATTCTTGCATAAATGACTGCCTTAATGAACTAAAGTTTTTACATTTTCCTAATTTGCTCAACAATTTTAGAAATTTCAATTTGTCCGAACATTTCTGCCTGATTAATCTCAACTTGTCTCATTCTAGCTAGCTCTAACATGGCTAAAAATGAGACGATGGTTTCTGTTTTTGAAGAATTTTTCGATAGTAAATCAGAAAAAATCATCGTCGCTCGTTCAAGTAAAAACTTCTCAATGGCCAAAATCTGATCTTCTATATTTATCTTATGTTCAAGTTTTTCCTCCTTCAATACTTGCTCAAACGGCCTTATCCTAACTATTAATTCGTCAAAAAATCCTGCTAGTTGCTCCGCTTTAAGCTCTTTTGGCGGAGAAAACAAATTTTCTTTTACCAACACTATTTTGCGATTAAACGGTCGCATATACATGAATCGCTTCTGGCCGATCAATTCTTGAATCTCTTTCGTTGCAGACAAAAACTCCTGATACATTTTCAATTCTCGCTCAAACTCTTCAATTTCTTCAACCTCTTCCGGCGCCAAATATGGCAACAAAGCCTTTGATTTTATCAATAGTAGTTTTGCAGCCACCACCAAAAAATCAGCCACCTCTTCAGGGTTAATATTATCTTTCAGTTTGATATAATCGATATATTGATCGGCAACTCTGGCTAAATTTATTTGGGTAATATCAAGCTTTTCACTTTCAATCAGCTTCAACAATAAACCAAGCGGTCCTTCAAATTTTTCAAGTTTATATTCCAACATGCTCGAAAATGTCTATATAGACGATCAAACTATTTTAAAAAATAATTTATTAATAACACCTTAATTATAGCTTATTTTCATATTTTAGCCAAGAAAAAACCAGCCACTCTAAGTAGCTGGTTAACTATTCTATATTATAACACTTTTATGCCTTTACGCGCCAAGAATTCCTTGCCCTTGCCGATATCAGTCCTGACCGATTGTATACCACTTGCAAGACAAATTGGACATGTCTCTTCGGGGTAAATATCCATCTTTAAATGCATGAGCGATAATAAGCTCGGCACTCCCAAGGTTTCCGCAGTGACTTTGCCACCCGAACGATTACATAGCGCACAAACACCAACAACAATACCACCGCAAGCCTCAACCGCCTCTTTTAGCTTTATTATGGTTGAGCCTGTATTAATAATATCTTCAACTAAAAGGACTCTTTTGCCGCGAACAATTTCATCATAACCACGCTTCAATACACGCTTAGTGCCAATTTTTTTAACAATCTGCATAGACACCACTTCATTTCTAAGTGACTCTGCAATTTTAAAATCCCTAAAACCCGTGAAATCAACTGAAAAACCCTCGACACTCTCATGAATCACATCTTGACCGAGTAGGTCGCAACAATAAGCCTTGTCGTGCAAATCATTAAAGCTGTCAATTAAGACCGTCTCCAAAACGTCTTCTTCGTCCGCAAAAACCGCACGAACCATTTGGCCGAATGATTTATGAAAATTTATCGCCGTTAAGTGTGCCAATGATACTCCACCAACTGTCGGCCCGGCCACAACTTGAACATCATCCTGATCAAACGATTTTGCAAACATTTTGCACAGGCGATCAACCAAAATTGGATAAATATACAGCCTATCTTTATTGACATAAGCTGAACCATGATAGCCGCTTGTATAGACGAAGTGACTCCCCTCGATTATTGACTGAACTTCTTCGAAAATTTTTTTAGATCTGTCTTGCCTGTCCCTGCTCAATGGCTTCATCGCTAACTCCTTTTTGTGTGATATTTGGCCAATTTTGACCATTTTATTAAATGAACATACAAAAAATCCAAGACTTAACTTGGATTTTTATTATTTTTATACCTTATCAAAATTACTTATTTTTATCAAGTCTATGATTCTATAGATATGTTATTTTTTTACTGGAGCAGTCTCAGCATTGACAGCAGGCACTGTCTCAATCGGCGCATAAATAATCTGTTGCTGTAAACACTGCCTACCCGCTTCATGTGGCCACCTAGTCACATCATAATAATACTGTTGATTCTGATCCTTGTTTCGTAATTCAAAATTTGCACAGAGTTCATAGGTTTTTGGTGACACTACGCGATAATCAAATTTAACACCAGAGACAGGGTCTTTTAATGCCAGTTCGGTCAATGACTTTTTTTCAATCACCAAAACCGAGAGATCGCTAGGCAACTTTTTATTTTCCGAATAATACATATTCAATGCGTTATCGATAGCATCGAAATTTTGCGTTACTGTCTGGTCATGACGTCGTTGCCTCGTTTCTTTTGGCGATTCAACATAAATCAAAGAAGCAATCAAGGATCCAATCACTAAAAATAACGATACGTACATATAAATCATTACTGCACGGTCCTTTATCTCTTGAACCTTCTCACGCTTTACGTCATACAAATAATAACTAAAAATAATACCAGAAATGCCGACCGATGTTACGGCTTTTAGAATAAACTTTAAAGTCAACTCACCATCAAGAAAACCAAATATTATACCAATCAACCAACCCAAGACAACCAACGAAGATATTAACAAAATCAAATACGATAGCCAGCGCCTCACAGCCGTATCTCTACCCAATAGGCCATTGAATAAATTTTTATTTATTTGCCAAACAATTAAATAATAAATAGGACCAGCTATAATTATCGAAGCGATAGCAAATTTCAAACTTGAGGAATCAAAAATAGCCGAGCCTGGATTGAGGGTATCTGGTATAAGCTTATTTATAATCTGAAACAAAATCATACCGACTGAGGTAGATAATGAGATCAGAGCCACCAATGACAATAAGTAATAAAAAGTAAATTTGGCGGCATTATTCTGCTCCCTAATCACGTTTTCCATAAATTTATCTTAACTTTGATTAAAAAATAAGCACTCAAAATAAGAGTGCTACTTAGACTTTAAGCGAAACCTCAATTCGCAATCATGGCAACATCTCACAATCTCACCCCAATAGCCAATACACAAAACTAAATGAGGTTGCAATAATATAAAACCATCATCGTCATAACACAAGCTATTTTTTTGATAACAAATTTGTTTTTTACAAATTGTGCACAAAATACGACTAAAAGGACAATCTTCAATTGAGCATTTTACAGCGCCCCCTTGGCTAGACATACCGCCCCCCCCCTTACCAATTCACTCAATTACTATAGTATTATTATACTATACCTGGGTTAGTAAAAAGTAAAGCCCTGTAAAATTGCTTTTACAGGGCTAGACTCAAAAAAACCTTAAGTTTTACAGTTTATTATTCACTTTTATCGAACATCTTGTCAGCCGCTATATCCAGTTTGATGTGCAGATCCTTGAGCTGTCTCGCACTAACCGTCGATGGGCTGTCCATCATAACATCTCTGGCCTGACCATCTTTTGGAAAGGCATAAATATCCCGAATACTATCAAGATCAAACAAAACCATCATCAAGCGATCAAGACCGGGGGCAATGCCACCGTGAGGCGGTGCACCATATTCAAAAGCCCTGATCATCCCACCAAATTTTGAAAGCACATCCTCTTTCGTGTAGCCAGCCAATTCAAAAGCCTTGTACATAATATCCGGACGATGATTTCTAATTGCTCCTGATGAAATTTCATAACCATTACAAACCAAATCGTATTGATAGGCCAGGATATCCAAAGGATTTTTTGTTTCTAAGGCCTCCATACCGCCCTGTGGCATTGAAAAAGGGTTATGGCCGAAATCAACTCTACCCTCTTCAATATCTGAATAATCATACATCGGAAAGTCTTTAACCCACAACCAAGCCGCCTTTGTCTTGTCCTTCAAGCCGAGTCGACCACCGCAGTCACTCCTGACTAGACCTAGCGCTCCGCAAACCATTTTCCATTCACCAGCACCAAAGAAAATAATATCGCCTGTCTTAGCACCAACCGCTTCAATTAAGTGCTGAGTCAACTCATCGCCTAAAAATTTAATGATTGGCGAATTGACTTCACCATCCTCTTTCAATGATATATAAGCCAATCCCTTTGCACCTTTGCTGCGTGCCAACTCCGTTAATTCATCAATATCCTTACGCGAGAATTTTGCCGCACCATCCACTTTTAGGGCATGGACGACGCCGCCAGACTTGACCGTGTCAGCAAAGACCGAAAAGCCACAATCAGTCACTAGTTCAGTTACTGGCTTAATCTCAAAATCAAAGCGCAAATCCGGCTTATCAATACCGTATTTAGTCATCACCTCATGCCAAGTGAAGCGTGGAAAGGGCTTACTAATCACCTCTTTGTTGCCAAATTTCTCGGTCAACTCAATCATTAATGGCTCAACAGTATTCCAAATATCCTCCTGCTCAACAAAGCTCATTTCCAAGTCAATTTGATAAAAATCACCTGGATGACGATCATTGCGCGGATCCTCGTCGCGAAAACACGGCGCAATCTGGAAATAGCGATCCATACCACTAACCATTAACAACTGCTTAAATTGTTGCGGTGCTTGAGGTAGAGCGTAAAATTGACCTGGATGCAATCTTGATGGAACCAAATAGTCACGTGCCCCCTCAGGTGAGGAGTTGGCCAGAATTGGCGTTTGCACTTCGACAAAATTTAAATCATGAAAATAATTACGTACATAACGGATCAACTCATTTTTCTTCATTAGCACCTGCTGCAAATTAGGTCGACGCAAATCAAGGAAACGATATTTAAGGCGCATTGACTCCTTAACGTCTTTAGCCTTTTCGTCATCTATCTCAAAAGGCAAAGGTTTGGCCTCGGAAAGTATAATCAATTCACTAACCTCAATCTCAATCTCACCGGTCGCTAACTTTTGATTCACCATTTCAGCTGGCCTATTCGTAACTTTGCCCTTTATGGAAATTACCCATTCATTGCGCAAGCTATTAGCCAAGGTATAAGCTTCTGAACCGAATTTTTCATCGAAAGTCAATTGAGTCACGCCATAACGATCACGTAAATCTATAAAAATAATACCACCATGATCTCGTCTTTTGGCAACCCAACCAGAAAGTTGGATATCTTGGCCAGCCTCAAGCTTTGTGAGCTGACCACAAGTGTGTGTTCGTAACATAAATAAAAATTAATAATTAATACAAAAAAACTCTCATCCTTAATCGCAATAAAAAATTACGACTAAGGACGAGAGC
>JBAWWA010000015.1:0-31881 GCA_037146995.1 bacterium | reverse complement strand
GTAACAACTGATTGTTGGTATTTTTGCTCATCAAACTGCTTCTCGAGAGTAGCAATCATCTCGGCTCTAGGGTCATAATAATCTATACCAACCCTTGAACGCTCAGCTGCCGCACTAGCTACTTTTGCTGACTCTGACTGACCAGTGGTCGCCACATTGACTGTTTTAGCTGATTTTTCATCACTGGCCTTGGACTCAATCTCGATTTTGGTACTTGGCATTTTGGCTACGCGGGCTTTAATTTCTTCGATTTGCGACCTAAAATCGGTCGTCAATTCATCAACTTCTTCTTTTTTGATATCCTCTGCAGCTGTCACTTTTTGTAGCTCCTCGACCCGATTGGCGGCAAAATCCAGATTTAACTTGGCTTTTTTGGTATTGTCAAAAGTTAGAGCCAATTGAGCGCGTTCATTGATAATTTTGGCAATATACAAGGGATTGCTTGGCGTGGCTTGATTAGCAGCTCTAATTGAGGCATAGCTACTGCCAGTCAAAGCCAAAAGAAAGATAAAGGCCAAAGAGACAGGTCTGGTCACCTCTAAAAACAAACGTTGCATCGAGCGGCTCTCAAAAAAGCTAAACCAATGTGTTGGCTGTACGACACCACCGCGAGAAACTTGGGTAAGCAAAATCGCCCGGCTACTCTGTTTCCAGGTCATGTCGGGTCGTATTTCGCGCAAATTATTCAGTTTTGCAATAACATCTTGATCTCGCATGGCTTTATAATCAATTTATTACAATACCCTTAGTAATACGCATCCCAGCCACAAACGTTACAGTAATAGATATATAGACGATACAATTATTATTTAAAGATAAAAATGGCTAATATTAAACAATTCTAATTATCAACACCCAGGATTGCCTTAAGGGCTTGAAGAGCCCTATAGGCCAAAACCCTAATATTACCTTTATTTTTCTCTAATATATCGGCTATTTCCTCTATTGTCAGCTCATCAATATAGCGCATGACAATAATTTCTCGATATTCATCCTTTAACTGAGCTAGTGCTGTCTGCACTTTATCCATAGTCAAATCGATATCCAACTTGTCTATTGGGTCATCGCCTGTCGCCTCAATATCAAGCTTTAATTCCCCGTCCTCATTTACCTGATCAATTGATACATTATGCTTATTGGCACGATAATGGTCGATAACCACATTTCTGGCAACTCGATAAAGAAGCGCCGGCAAGGTTTTAACATTTACTTCTTTATTCTCACAGACATAATTCCAAGTACGCAAAAAAACCTCAGACGTCAAGTCTTGAGCCATCTCAACTTCTCCAACCTTAAAATAAACAAAACGATAAAGCTTATCAACATACAGGTCGTATGTCTCCGTAAAAGCTTCAATATCTTGCTTTTTTAAGCGATTCAATATTATTTTTTCCTTGATGGTTCTTTTCATTCTAAATGCAAAAATCAAATCCGCAATACTGTATTTAGGCGGCAAAGCCCCACGGGAAATTCAAAAAAATTACTAGACAATTTATAGGCCTAGCTAAAGAGCAATTAATGAAAAATCATTAAATTAGAAAATTTTTCATCAATATCTTCATGCGGGATTCCATTCCGCCCACTCATTTGAGTGGCTCAAGACAAAATAGTCTCGAGAAGAGTAAATTCAAGCGATTATTTTGACCGCTTGGACTGTGTATAAATTACCACATTAATGAGGATAAAGCAAGAAAATATCAAAAATAAACTAGCTTTTTAACTTGTCGGTGCGAACAATATTCAAACAAAACCAAGCCAAATCAAGGCTGGAATAATTATTCTTTTGTTTGATTTAGTCATGAGTTGCGTTTTTTTAGATCATTGACTCTTGACTGTTATTGTGCCAAAATAATCGTACTTAAGTCCACACAGGCGTGGACTTAAGTCAAAATTTTTCATATTATTTGGATTTTTTTATAGAATACTTTCATTTAAAATATTTACATAGATTAAAACTTTAGTCTACATATTTGTGGACTAAAGTTTTACCTATACTAATCTTAGCAAATACTTAAGTCCACAAATATGTGGACTTAAGTCCTAAAAATGGCCAATTCCACCTTTACCGAAAATGAATCACAGGATGTTGTCGGCATCGCTAATCCGATCTGGTTAACCGTGTCCGAGGCAGCCAAAATTGGTGGGGTCGCCAGTAAAACTATCAGACGTGCCATCGCCGACAAGGCCATAAAATACAAACTCATCAAAGAGCGCTATCTGATTGAACTCGAGTCACTTGGTATCTACCTTGCTTCTAACACCAAACTCTACAACAAATACAATCAATTTGGACTTGGTCAATATAGAAACAAATGGCTAAATCAGGACGATTCAGGTAAATAAAAAGCCCATCTTTATAGACGGGCTTATTGTTTTAATAATCTTCGTGCTCGAGGAACTCCTCAACAGTTTCATTAGGGTGCATAGGGTCATAGTCGCCACCCTGACACTCTGTGTGATAATGCATGAAGTCTGAGTAAACCAGGTCAATGGCATAATCACGAATCTCAGACAGGCTAGTGTTATGACTCGAAAAATCCGAGACATCGAATCCCATGTGTTTCAGGTTTTTGATATGCTCAGAGATAGACATCTCTAGAAACTCATCTTCAGACAAATTTACAATCTTAGTGGCTCGCTGCGGCATGGATATCCTCCTCGGTATCAATGTGATAGGGACACAGTTCTACTAACTCATCAAAAAGATAGCTAAAATTGCGACTATTCAGACTCATCAAAACCAACAAAGCGTCTATCGGCTCCTTAGAGAAATACACCACATAATCAAGTTTGAACTGATCGGCGGCCTGCCGCTTCAGTGGCTCAAGACAATCAACATGGCTTGATCTAAGTTGAACACTGTTAATGCTTTTCAGGACATCGACTGTTGCCTCTAAACGCACTTTGATATTATCCAATGACTTGGCCTGATTGAACTGCCATTCCATCAAATAAAGTATACGATCTTGAGAAATAGAATTTCCTTCAGTCATACAGAACAGCTGGAAACTTGCATCATCTAGGGTTTTAATCAGCTCTACCGGCACTAAGCCGGGAAAAGCATAGCAGGCCTTCTTGAGACCGATTTTAGCAACAATGTCATTGAAATTAATTCTAGTGACCATCTTTGTTTCTACCATTTTTTACTCCTTTACTCTGTGATTTATGCACTAAATAGTGCATTTTAATGAACAACCAATCAATAAAGATTAGATTTTATACAATACAACAGCTTAATTATTCTGTCAATTTATTTACTCAACCTTCCCTCACCCAGAGGATTATAACCATTTAAGACCTCTTCACCATCCAAATAACCGTCACCGTCCGTGTCTGGATTTTTACGGTCAGTACCCATAGCTTTTTCGCGCATATCTGACAAGCCGTCTTTATCAGTGTCAGTCAGCTGATTCAAATCAAGCACTCTTGAGACGCTGTTTGCACCGACTGTACTACTAGCTTCACGAGACATACCTAATAAGTTGTTTTGCACGGCCCGGTCGGTCAAGTCAATTAAAGTTTCAAGATTTTTTTGATAGTCACTAATTTTGAATTGAGCGAATTCATTTAAATTAGCGACGGTCGTAAATTTATTCAAAGTCAGGTCTTTTTTTACGACAATATCATTGTTGGCAAAAACCACCTCACCCAAGCACTTATTAATAACAAAATCATTCTGTCGTTGATCAAATAAGCTCCTACCTATAAATGATGCTGGTAATTTATAATCAGCACCCTCAAGTAAATTCATAATCGTCGGGGCGATATCAACTTGTGAGGCCAGGTGTTTATTTTGTCCTGTATATTTTTCTGGCAAATAAATCACAAATGGCAGTAAATTAAAATCTTCAAGTCGTTTGAGCTCATTACCGCCAACCGCAAATGGATAGTAACGATGGTCGGTATACAAGACAACAATCGTATTTTGCAGCAAGTTCTTGGTCTCTAATTCAGCAAACATCTGCTTAATAACCGCATCTTCTGCTGATAAAAAGCCGAAATAATTTCTAATAGTCGTTTCATCGGTGCTAACTTGACCATCAATATTCAAGGGCTGAGTATAGGGCTTAATGTCCAAACCGGCACTACTGCGATAAAAATCTATTAATTTTTGCTCATGCGGTGCATGGGTCAAAAAACTAACGAAATAATTAAATGTCGGACTAGTTGCTGTCGCCATTTTAGCCACCATGTCACTTACCACCTCCATATCAGAGGCGCGCACCTTGTAGGTTGGGGTAAAATACATATTATCAATTCCCCATTTTGGTGCCAAGATCGTTCGATTCCAAAAAGCCGGGTCATTAGCGTGGAACATGGCCGTAGTGTAGCCATAACGCTCTTTAAGCACGCCAGGTAAGCAATAGTAATTATTACCTGCGTACAAGTCACTCATTGGGCCATAAGACTCCGGATAAAAACCGCACATCGAGGCGAATTCTGCATTATTAGTCGTACAACTATTGCTGTAAAATTTATCAACCGAAAGGTTGTTTTTGATCAAACTAGCCAAAAAAGGCATAGGTGTTGGCTCTTGCTTGAGCGCCCATGCTCCGACTGACTCCATTTGATAAAAAATAATATTCGGCTTATCAAACTTAGGCGTCTTTACCTTGGTACTCGTTGACATTGCGCCGCCCAGATCTGCCAGCCTCTCTTTGGCTATGCCTATTTGTTCAAATATATTAAGGGAGCTCGTCTGGATCGACTTAGTCTTGGTTGGCCAAATGTTTTCGATTTTTGAGGCAGCCACATCATATGTCGAATAAAACAAATGACCAAGCAAGCCAATTTTAGATAAATAAACCTGTCGATCCCCAGACTCGGCCAGTACTTCATGCCGCGTAGTAATTGCCAAAACACCAAAAAGTAGATTTACAAATATAAAACCGCTCACCAGACCAAATCTAAAAAAATTATAACGACCACGTTGGGCTTCTTTCAGAAAATCGATTTTCTGACTATAAAAATCCAATTGCCGATGATAATTTCGCAAACTACGGCTCTGAAAAATCAAAACCAAAATTGACGAACCCAGTAAGAGCAAGCCCAAGACGTAGACATAACGCGGAACAATCAAATAGAAATCCTTAAGCAATGCCAGCAATGGCTCGTTGACTGCCCCCACACGTTTAACGCTTAGCTCCAAAAAAGTATTAAATATCTCAAAATATGCAAAATTTATCAGCGAATAGATAATCAAACCAAGCATTAACACCACTAGTAAAAACCGAAAAACAAAATTTCTAAAAAATAAAAAGGCTGCAAAAAAATTAAAGACGAATAAAAATACAAATATTAAAGAAAAAAAGGAAAAATTCAAGGCCAACTTAACATTGTATAAATAAAAAGAAAAAGCAAAGCCAGGTATTTGGCGTTAATATAAAAAGTTTTTCTCATTACAAAAAATAATTAATTATCTTTATTATACTATATTTAACCATATCAGGAAATAAAAAAATCCAGCTAACATATTTAGCTGGATTAAGATTCAAATAACTGAAATCAGATATTCATAATACAAGGCCTTAAAGCTTATCATGGCCTGAACAATGCTAGACCAATCATGCGATTGCGGCAAAGTAAAGCCTCCATCCCCATCACGTCCACCGCCTTTCAAAAATTCACAAAACGCCTGAACTGGAAAAATATTGCCTCGCGAGCCCTTAAAAAGGATGACATTATTCACCGGTTCAGGAATAATTCCCACGCACACATCAGTTGCCACCCCAAAATTCTCTCGTATCGACCGCATAATTTCCTTTTGTGGCAAAATAGGATCAAGCAAAGCTAGTAACACTACACGATTATCAACCTGAAACATAGTATAATTATTTGCAATAGCCCTGACAGCTGCTTGAAATCTAACCTTGCTGAATTCAAAGATATCTTGCATTTCCGATTGCCAATCAAAACTGACTGCTAACGATTCAACTAAGCTATGCAGGCCAATCTCGTTACTTGTGACAGAAAAATACGTTATCAGTCTTTGTAGGGTTATGCCTTGCTCTATCAAATCCTTGCCGCCATTTTTGCATTCATAGTCATTCAATTGCGCTATCTCAGCCAAATAATTACCATGAACATCCACAGCACCAGCATGAGCATCATAAATCAAACTAGCCGAACATTTTTGCTCTCTTGTACCCATGATTGGTAAGCAGCCGCAACGCCACACTTCTTGCAAATCATTAGTCACATGATGATCAAACCAAGTCAATGAATTGCTAAAATCCATGAGCCGTCTAATAACCGAGCCATGACCCTTATCAATCATATAAGAGTCTTTTATGGGCAAGTCTGCCACATAAATATTGGCATTTTGACACAACTTAAAATCTTCAACCAGATTCTCAAAAAAAATATCCTGATTTTTGTGCTGCACTAAAAAAATTTCTGCACCATCGAGATACCTCTTCAGTAAAGCAGCTGAAATAATGCCATCGACATCCTCACCATGAGTGATTACCAAATTTCGCCTTGTAGTCATTGCCGCACCTCCCTGGTCTTGTTTTTAAAGAGCGATAAATATATTAATTTATATTTTCATCTATAATTGCTTTGGCCGCTTCAAATCTAGCATCTCTATTTCCCCGTAAAGTATAGTAAGGAATATTGAGTTCGAGAAATATATCTCTAATTAAGCGGTCAATGTCACGCTGAAAGCCTGGATCCAAAGACCTAAGACCATCGTCCTCGATAGAAAACTCCCCTATTGGCAAATAAAAAACCACGTCATAATTAATGTTTCTTTTGCAAATCCGCTCAATAACTGCTAAAAACTCTGGCTCATTTTGAAAAAAATACCTAGCGTAAGCCAACATGTCAATTAAACATTTATCGGCAATCCAAGGAGCGCTTTGTAGTTCTAATTCAAGCTGTTTGCCAATCATCCAAAATTCTGACTCAAGAGAGGTGTCTTGATTCATTGTAAAACCATGTTGAGTCGCTTCAAAGGGTGTCTCTGGCAAATAACGCCAGTTATATCGGCCAAAAGTATTCTGCAAGGGTGTTGTCTTTAAACTCTCGACACGCCCAACTTTCTCGATTGTAAATTGATAATTATCTCGCAAATATCCAAGTAACCGTTTGGACAACGTAGTTTTACCCGTACCATGTGAACCTAAAACAACAATTTTCATGAAATATTATTAAATATCTAGCTAATTTACATTATTTTTAAGATTTTGTCTAATAAAAAACCATCCCAAGGGATGGTTTTTTTAAAATATGAATATTTATCAATTTCTTTTCAAATATACTTTAATGAAACTGGCCTTGAGTTTTGCACCTTTGGTTGGTAATTCCTCAGGTTTGTTGCTTATAGCTGCATCCTGCATGCTATTTAAGTCTGCTCGCAATCCCTGAATTTCTTCGTCATTTGCCATTTCTTCAACCAGGCGTAATTTTTCACTCGCGTCTGGATAGGCTCGAGATACAGCTTGACTATCCTTTTTGTCACCAGCCTCAATGACTACCTCCATAGAATCATGAAAATCAACCAAAGCAATGCCAATCATTGAAAAATTATTTCGCTTTAAAATATCCTGAAAAACTAAGCGAATAAATTCCAGATCTTTATGTAATGCTTTCAAGTCGCCATTATTAACCTTATCTTTCGCCTCGGTTAATTTTTGACTGACATTTAATAAATCCGCATCGAATTTATCATCCCCTCGAATAATGACTGGCTTATATTTTTTATACTTATTTTCGAAATTTGCAAATTCCACCACCAGCTGATTGTAATTATCTATACTCTCAGCTCTCTTGTCTTGGCCAGTATTAAAAAGCGTTTGCTTATACAAGCCATTCATTTTATTAAAATCCTCGATAAAGAATTTTTTAGTGAAAAAGTCACTATAGTAACTACCAACTACTGGCAATGCCAACAATAAAAACCCGAAAGTGACAATCAAAACCTTGCCAGGATTATTTGGATACATTTTTTTTGTATCAAGTCCAATCAGCTTATAAAGACCACAAAAACCCATAGCTGCCGTAAAAAGCATTACGAACCCCAAAAATATTACCAATGCTTGCCAGCCTCCGCCCAACCAATAATATCCACCCACCAATAATAATTCGGCAATCAATAATCGAACTAATCGATCAAGCAAATTTTCATTTTGAAATTTATTCATTTTTTTAATCTTATTTTTAATTGATATTACATCAATATATATTGATATAATATCACCGCTTTAAAGCCTCGTCAAGAGCCGTTAATTCATCATACCACAAGAGCCCTGCCCGAACGATTTATTACCCAGTCCGCAGCCATCCATCATCGGCATAAAAGGTCTAATATAGCTCGCTAGAAAATTACCACCCCCCTGGTCACTGCCAATTATTTTTACTTGCAAACCGATTTCAGGTACCATATTGTGGCGCCAAACAGCCATGGCGCTTGAGACCTGCCACTTTACCCCAGAAAAATCGCGTAGCACAAAACTACTACTGCCACTTGCAGCAACTATCTCGCCAGTAATACGGCCTTCACTAGGCTGTTGCCATACGGCAATCATATACTGCTGTCTTGACTCATAAAATGGCATGTTCATTAAGCCATGGTCAAGCCGTTTGTTAAAATTTAAATAGCCGAATATACCAGCCAAAGCTGCACTAATGCAAATAAAGATCAAGGCTATTAAACCAAGATTATATCTATAGCCGCGCCTAGTGTTTCTAAAATTCCAAACCAAAAAAATGGCAACAAAAAAGATAACAAGCAGCAGTGTGCCAGGACCGCGACCATAAAAGAATGGCCGCCCTGTCAACCACATCATCAAACTCAAGTCGGTTTCCGAGGCGAAGAACCAAAACAACGAGATCATTAGGGCAATAGTCACTAATGCCAGCACAAGTATGAGCCATAAACCAGATTCACGCAGTTGGAAAAACCACCTTGGCTTAGGCCTGAGGTTCGCCGTTCTAATTTGACTTAATACATTTTTACCAATAACTGTCATATATTTAAAATTTTATTTCGTGCTTTTTTGCCAGTGTTTTAAATTGTTTTTTAGCCCTATTCATAAGAGTGGCAATCGTGCCCATGGGTTTTTGCAAAATATCTGATATTTCGAGATAATCCTTCTCTTCAATGTATTTTAAAATCAAAACCTCTTGATATTTCTTGTCAAGCAAACTTAAAATTTTTGCTAATTGCTCTCTAGTCAAAGTTAAATCCAACTCATTTTCTAGGGAGTGGCCAGATGAAAGACCTAGCCAATCATCCAGGGGTAAAGTCTCACCGACATGTCTTGATAATCGCTTACGATGATTACTAACTACTTCATTGTGTGCAATACGATACAACCAACTTGAAAATTTTAAACTAGGATCAAAATCATTCAAATTCAAATAGGCTTTCAAGAAAACATTTTGTAAAATATCTTCAACTTCCTCATCGCCCACGTTGGTAATTCTGCTCACATAACGCTTCAGGGCCTGCTCATAACGAACAACAAGGCAATAATAAAACTCCTGGTCTGCCAGGGTTTTGATGACCAAGTCTTCATCGGTTAAATTACTACATTGCTCGTTTGCTATCATAAAAACATTATATCACCTTATTAATACGCAAAGTAGACTTTTTTCTTTCAAAAAAAAGTAGCCATATCGGCTACTTTTTTAAATATTTTATCTAGCTCTTTTAAAGCCACCTGATCTTGCGCCACCTGCCCTAGCACTTGTACGACCATAACCAGTCCGATCACTTGACCTTGGAGCTCCTTCACTGCTACGTCCACGCCCACCACGATCATTGTCACGTGATTCGCGTCCTCGTCCCTCAAAACGACGTGGGCGGTCAGCCGGCATTTCTGCCACCTGTCTTGCCTCTATCGGCTTACCCTTTAGACGAGCCGTCTTAAGACACCTCACAGCCATGTCACCGCGGCTAGTATCAATACCGAAAACGGTATAAGTATCAAAAATTGCGATTTTACCAATTTCAGCACCTTTGAGTTCTTTTTGGTTATTAATCAAACCGAAAAGTGTCGGAATATCAAGATAATCCTTTTTGCCTACGCTGATACGAATATTAGCAAAGTTGGCATCATCAATTGAGGCCCGTCTATCCTGCCCAATAGTTCGACCGGCTGGCATCACCTCAAGATCTTTGGCATCCTTATACAAATTTAAAAAATGATTGAACTCTGCCGAGACAAAACGCGCCAGTATTTCCTCCCGACTTAGGCCTTTTAAGGTTTTTTCAATCGCTGGCATAAACGGAGCGATTTCCTTTTCATCGACTTCGACATTTTTCATCTTTTCTACCAAACTCAAGAGCTGTTTCTCACAGATTTCTTTGCCTGTTGGTACCTTTTTAGCCTCAAAGCCTTTGCCGACTTTTTGTTCCAATTCGCGCACCTTATGAAGTTCTCGATTGGTTAAAATTGAGATGGACTTACCGCTTTTTTGCGCCCGACCAGTACGTCCACTACGATGAACATAAGTCTCGTTCACGTCCGGCAGATTATAATTGATAACATGCGTCAAATCATTTACATCAATCCCTCGAGCTGCTACGTCAGTCGCGACCAGTAATTGAATTTTACGCTTACGGAATCTATCCATAATCTGTGTGCGCATATTTTGCGAGACATCACCGTGTAGGGCCTCAGTCGAATAACGATCCTCTTTTAACTTATCGGCGATTTCCTGTGTCTCATTACGTGTTCGACAAAATAAAATCCCATAAACGTCTGGCTCGGAATCAACTATACGACGCAAAGCTTCGTATTTTTGGCCAGGTTTCACCAAATAAAATTGGTGTTCAACCTTATCTGCACCGACATTTTTTTTGCCAACACTTATTTCAGTCGGCTTATTCATGTAGTTTCTAGCAATGCTGTGGATAGTGGCCGACATAGTGGCTGAAAATAGCAAGGTCTGTTTTGACTTTGGCGTATCAGCCAAAATCTCATCCAGGTCGTCCTTAAAGCCAAGATCTAACATTTCATCAGCTTCATCGAGCACCACAAAACGTATAGTTTGAAGTTTTAAAATTTTTCGACGAATCAAATCGTGCACACGACCAGGCGTACCAACAATAATATTGACTCCATTTTTAATATCCTGGATTTGCAAATCAATACGAGCACCACCATAAACAGCAGCAATTTTTGACTTCGTGTGTTTGGCAAAACCCGACATCTCACGTGTCGTTTGCAAACAAAGCTCTCTAGTCGGGCACAGGATAATTGCCTGTAAGTCACGATTATTTTCTATTTTATGAAGAATCGGCAAGCCAAAAGCTGCCGTTTTGCCGGTCCCAGTTTGAGCGAGGCCAATCAGGTCAGTGTCATTATCCAAAACGAATGGAATTGCCTGAGCTTGAATCGGGGTTGGTTCAGTGTATCCAAGTTCAGCTAAACTCCGCTGAATCTCTGGACTTAAATCAAGTTCACTAAATGTTTTCATATACAACGTTTTTATCGAAACTGCAAAAAAAATAGGGCAATTTCTTTATAAATTAAAGAAGCCCTAAACGTGATACAAATACCATTATAAATACCAGGCAAAAAGCTACTGGCAAAATATAACATATTTTAATATATTTGTAAATAGCTAATGATTTTTACTCCAAATCATAATTACGCAAAATACTTATCAAATTTAATTTTTAATTTATTGGCTAATATTATTGATTTTTCATATCGCCCGGACCGTGCCAATTTTCTTGCAATTACAAATTCCCTAAAATCTTCTTTGGCAATATCTGACAACATTACATATTCAGGTCCAACGCTTTGGCGCCACTGATCAAAATCAGCCCCCTCAATCGACGACATGACTCGCTCACGTTTCATTTCAGCAGATTGCTTGCTGCGACGCGCGCAACATCTATAACCATCAGTCATGCCGGCCGTAAATATGATAGTTAAGATTGCAATACTAATCGCAGCCTGTTTATAGCTTGGTAAATTTTGATTCATACGACAAAATGAATTTAAACTTCATTATATATGACGCATGAAACCAAAAAATATTACATCCTAGCCATTACCACTTGTAATTTTTTTTAATAACCGAACTTTTAAATTTGTCGCCAATTCAACCGACTTATCGTAGTAACCAGACCGTGCAGCCTGCCGCACCTGCACAAATTCGTTAAAATCATTTTGACTAATATTGGAAGCCACTACAAAATCCTTGCCAACTTGCTGCGACCAAAGTTGAAAATCAGCCTTTTCAATTGAGGTTAATATTTGCTCACTTTGATTTTTTTGTGATTCTTTGTCGCCCTGCAAAGACAAACATTCTAGACCATCAGTCAAACCTGCAGTAAAGATGATTGTCAAAAAAGCCACACTGGCCGCTGCCTGTTTATAACTTGGAATATATTTAGTCATATTTTTATGTCTAATTCTAATATTTTATTTTAACATACTATGAATAAAAAAGAAAATTAATTAATAAAAAACTCTTCAGCTTGCTGAAGAGTTTTTATAATTTTACTTATTCTTATAAATCTTATGCGTCTCGAGAATGAACTTCTCCGCATCTTTTAGCGGTTCAAAACCATGAACCTCAACTTGCTTATTCTCGAGTTTTTTATACTCCTCAAAAAAATGCACTATTTCATCTAACAAGTGCGGTGCCAAATCACTCAACTTTTTCTTATGATGAAAATGCGGATTATTCGCCTGAACAGCAATAACCTTATCGTCTTGCTCGCCCCCATCAGTCATGCGTAAAATACCCAGCGGACGCACCTCCACCACACTACCAGTCAATGATGGGCTATCAGTGACCACCAATACATCCAAATGATCACCATCCGGTGCCAGGGTCTCAAGAATATAACCATAATCCACAGGATAGAAAAGCGGTGAATGTAGTACCCTGTCTAATTTTATAACCCCAGTCTCTGGATCAACTTCGTATTTATTATGACCACCTTTTGGTATCTCAATAACCACATTTAATAATTTTGGTACCTTCTGGCCAATACCTAACAAATCGTAATTCATATCTCATTCTTATTATTAATATTTTTAATGATTATAGCATAGCAATAAATTTATTTTATGCCAAAAAAACAGGACAATCACCTGGATTGTCCTTTTTTGTCAAAAAATGACAATTTTGCCTCGATCGACAGCCAAAGCAAATAGCTCAACATTCTTTAACAGCACTAATTCCCTATTTAAAATTTTTTTTAAAATAGATTTGGTCGAACTCACTGCCTTGCGAACTGTTTCAAGTCGATAATTTGTCAAATGCTCACCAGCGAACATGGACAAGAATTCATTATCAACTTCCTTAATAACCACCCATACATGACCGACATTCTCAATATCGATTTGCTGCAGATGTTCAGAATCCTCGACAAATAATTTGCCAAATGTTCTGCACCTCAGAACCCCGACGTCAATAATCACTGACATCTTGGACTGCTCACCATCATTTATCAGTTTATCTACTTCACAGCCGCAGTTAAAAAGTAATTGCTCAAGCTCGGGTATTGCAAGGTGACCTCCATCTGTAATTACTTTTGTCGTGTCCGACGTCAATGAATTCGATTTAATGATAACACTCTTAATTACAACTCTTGCCGGATTCTGCTCGAGCCAATTTGCGATTTGGTGCCGTTTAATGATGCTAGTCTGTGATTTTGGTCTTGTGATATCTTCACTCCTTATCAATGGCAATTGATAATTAATTTTTTCGAATCGCTGGTTATTCTGATAAAAATCATTTTGCATGAACAACCTCCTTAATTTTATTTTTTTCTAAATGAACGTCTTTAGTGTATAACATAAAATTGTATCTTCGTCAATAGCAAAAACCAAGAACACTCGTTCTTGGTTTAATTATTTTAACTTAATTTTATAAGTTCTCGTCTCACCATCACTTGATAGCCAGGTTAAAACCCTTGAATTAAGCTTATTTTCAAATTTAGTTTTATACCCTTGTCGGTCAGCTCACACTCGTAAGCCTTGATTTTATTCAACTTTACAAGCAATTTACTAATAACTTAAAATGGCATATACATATGACCTAAAAAAATCATTCCAATATTCATACTAACCAACATACCCATATTCATTTACTGCCAAATACATAACTCGTGTTGCATGAACCAAAGTCTTTTTATTTTTAATTGACCCATTCCACAAACGTAAAGCTGTAAACAAATCATCTTTTGCTCCAAGCGTTATTAAATAGTCAGCCGCCCAGTTACTACTCCACTCAAAATCCATAGCTTTTTCTGCACTTACACTCGGATGTGATGGCAAATGAATATGATAAGGACCTCTAGAGCGACCGCCATCACCAATCATGACTTTGCCCAAACCTGACTCTTGTTGGGACAGACCTGCTAAAATCTCCCATGGTAAACCAGTACGTGCTGCTGCTAATTCAATAATTTTTAGCTTTTCTGCCTTAGTTAAAACAACTTTTTGATAAATCTTTGAACGATTATGCGCGCTAGTTTTTTCACGACTTTTTACGCTTGCATTAATCACGAGACGCTGACCAACCAATATCATGTCACGATTATTTATTGCTAAATTCATGGACATAATTTTTTCAACTGTCGTCTTATAACGTTGGCTAATTATAGAGAGAGTCTCTCCACTTTTAACAATATGAACAGTTACAGTTTTATCGGTGTTTACATTTTTACCTGAATTTATTAGGACGCTCATTTCTAACGATGACATTTTCAATCCGCACTTATTTATTTCACCTTCGATACTGGCTTGTGCAGCTGGTTGCAATATAATGCCAAAAAAAACAGCCAAAAATATTAAATAAATACTCTTTTTTTTCATACTAACCTCCTGGCTTTACTGAACTATAAAAAGTTAATGAGTATTTCCTAATTCACCTCCGGCTTGAATATTTTATTAACAACCAATCAAACCATGCTTTCGCGCATGCCTACAGGTACTAGTTAATTTAAAATAGGTCTTTAGTTAAAGTAAACAACTATCAACTGCAACCTCCTTTCTGGCCCAATGCCGAATTTATATAGTCTATATATAAAGCAAATACTAGCTTGTGCTAGATTGCTAATTTTTAAAGGACGACGTTTAATTAATATAATTTTGAACGTAATCTTTAATTAACAGATTATCTTAAAAATGTCAAGATTAACAACAAAAAAAATGAGGTGGAATATACCACCTCATTTTTAAAATAAATTTAGCTAAAACATGCACTAGTTATAAAATTCCACTACATCACTAAATTCTCGCCTCACCTTTGGCCTCATGGCAGCCTGATCCTCCGCCCGATAACCGAGCGCCAACATCGTGGTTGCTGTCAGATTTTTAGCCTTAAGACCCAAAATTTCATCGACTTGTGCTGGCACAAAACCCTCCATCGGACCATTATCAATCTCAAGTAGCGAAGCAGTCTCAATCATTACGCCCAAGGCGATATAGGTTTGAGCACTCACCCAAGCATCAAGCATTTCGTCACTGACCGCATTAATACGGCCATTTATCATTTCAGCAAGACCGGAAAGTGATTCCTCGGTTTGATGTTGAATTTTTGCCGTTCTAGCCACACGCTCATTGACGATATTTTCACGCACATCAGTACGACGAGCAATAACGATCAAATGCGAGGCGTCAGTTATTTTTAGCTGACCGTAACCCGCCTCTTTTAACTTTGTTCGCAAGGCGACATTTCTAATGACTAAAAATTTCCAAGCTTCGATACCATAGCTACTTGGCGCCAGGCGACCGCTCTCGAGAATCGTATTAATATCATCATCACTAACCTTTTTGTCCTTATCAAATACTTGAGTGGCATAGCGCCAAGCCAAGGCATTTTTTATTTCATTTTTCATATTCTTAATTTAGTTTATATTTATATTATACTCCTTAAAGATAATAAATAGCAAACTTTAGCAAAATAAAAAAAACGGGCAACTTTTAAAGTTGCCCGTGAGAAGTTTAATTAGCGAACGGGTCGCTCTGAAATATTAATACCGATTTTTGAATTCGGTATCTCGATTTGCCCGTTTGGCACAAATTTTATTTCGCGCTTTAAAGCAGCTTCGGGAGTGTGGTAATAATCTACCACTACATATTTTTGCGTACCCCGTTCTTTGAGAATAATAACCGCCTCAGCAATGATTTTTTTGCCAAGAACTTCTGCTGACACGTAAAAATGCCGATTTACGATTACTCCACCTTCAACCACCTGGCCGATTTTGTAATGGTCTTTAATCTCTACCGGACCAGTAGAACTCACAAAAGTGTGAGCCGCAACCAATTGCATGTGCTGACTCAGCCTTGGTACCAAAACCAAAACATTGGTCGTACGCGCGACCTCAGTATAGGTCCAAGCCTCATTATCCACCTTTTTACGGATTATCTTGGCGGCATGCCTGGCTTTTGAGATTGGTTTCGGTTTAACGACATTTACATGTTTGTTGCTTTTGTTTTCAGCTCTTTTAAATGCCTCAGCAATTGAATTCATTTTTACTCTCCTTTTCTGGGTAGACTGCTGGCCAATTAAACTTGCGCTTTTTTGTTTCTAAACAAAAAACCATGAAATTTAAAGTTCAAAATTTTATATATATATATTAGCACAAATTGACAATTATGTCAATAATACTCATAATTTAGCCTAAATTTAGCTATTTTGGCCATAAAAAACGGAGTTATTTAATAACTCCGTAAAAAACTAAAGCAACTGCGAACAAATGGTTGCAATTCTTGATCTCTCACCTTGGGTCAAAGTGATGTGACCATAGTCTACCTGACCTTTAAGGCGGTCAACAAAATAAGTTAGGCCATTGGTATCACGCGATAAATAAGGATTATCAATCTGATTCGGATCACCAGTCAAGACAATCTTTGTCCCCTCACCCACCCTCGTGGCCAAGGTCTTGACCTCGTGAGGCGTGAGATTCTGAGTCTCATCAACTACAAAATACTGGTTGGGAAATGTCACCCCCCTAACATAAGCCAAAGGCTGAATTTCCAGCAAACCATCAAGTATCATTTGCTTGTAGGCTGGCACTGGATTACCCTGACCATCGGCAAAGGACGTACGACGACGCTTACTACTATTGGCGGTCAACAATTCGATGGCATCAAAAATCGGTCGCATCCAAGGTTCAATCTTGCTATCAATGTCGCCCGGTAAATAACCCATATCCTCGCCAACTGACCTGATCGGTCTAGTCACAACCAAGCGGTCATATTCACCCTCATAAACCTTTTCGAGGCCTGCGGCAATTGCGAGCAAGGTCTTACCAGTGCCTGCCGGACCAACCAAGGTGACCATCCCAATTTCCTTATTGGTCAACAAATCGATAGCGTAATTCTGTCCAGGGTTTCTAGATTTCAAGTCGTAGACCCGCGCGACTTTATTTTTATTAACCGCAAAAATATTACCATTATTGTAACGCACCATTGCCCGATGACCAGTAGTTCTACCAACAATTTCAATATATTGATTAGCTATCAAGCCCTCAATAACATATTTAGCCTCAAGGTTATTGAAAAATTGATCAAGAACTTCATCAGGGGCTGTTTCGACTCGATCACTAAGACCTGAATACAACTGGTCAAAATCGACAATGTTAGTCTTGTATTCCTCGGCACGTAAATTGACCGCTTCAGCCTTAACGCGCAAAGCACCATCATTGGAGACGATTACTACTTTGCGTTGTTGTAACAGATCTTTTTTAGATTCTTTAGCCGACAGATTAGCCGCAACTAGCAAGATGCGATTGTCATTTTTGCTCAGGTCAAGATTACCAATCACTGATTTATCGCCCAATTCTTTATCATTATTTATTTCGATGCGAATTGTGCCACCACCAGGCAAGACTACACCCTCACTGATTTTATTGCCCTCTGCCCGAAAATTATCAATCATGCGGATAGTTCTTCGAGCATTACGACCGGTTTCATTCATTAAACCCTTTTTGTTGTCAATTTCATCAATGACGACGATTGGCACTACCACATCATTATCATCGAACGAAAACAAGGCCTGCGGATCATCAAGTAAGACATTTGTGTCAATGATGAATATTTTTCTGACATTTTCGCCTTCTTTTTTGGCTTTAGTCATGACTTTCTCCTTTGTGGTTGGGACTGGGGAATTTACTACGCAAATAATTCACAAATTTCAAGGTTCACCTCCTTTTTATCAGATATTAATCCAATTCTCGCAGTATATCCTAAATCCGCAATAAATCAAGTTCCATTAAAAAGAACTGATTTAAAATTACCACTCTAGGCTGCCAGTCGAATATTCCTTGACAGTCGACTCAAAAAAATTACTTTCCGTCATATTGCCTTGGGTGAATTCATCTAGCCAGGTAAAAGGATTTTCAGTATTCCATTTTTTCGGCAAACCCAAAGCCCTTAAACGCAAATCGCCAACAAAATAGAGATAATCAGACAGACCCTCTTTGTTAAGCCCAAGGATGCCACCCTGAATACATGACAAGCCCCAACTTAACTCATGCTCGATCGCTCCTTCAATATTTTTGATTATGAGCTCCTGAAAGGCCGGTGTCCACAACTCTGGCTGCTCCTTTTTTATCGTATTAACGATATTAATAAACAACTTAAGATGCATGTCCTCATCACGATTAATAAACTGAATCATCTGCGCGCTGCCAGGCATCTTGTTGTTTCGCCTTAAAATATAGAAATTAAGGAAAGCACTATAAAAATAAATACCCTCAAGAATAACATTGCCGACACAGGCCTCTAAAAATAACTGGTCCGCCTCAAAGCTACCAGTCTTGAATGTCTGATCACCAATTTTATTGACGGCCGTTAGTACATATTGATTCTTGGTATAGAGTTCCTTATCAACCTTGTACATGCCGTATATTTCATCAGGATCAAAACCCAAGGCCTCGATCATAGTGGCATAGCTATGAACATGCAGCGCCTCTTCGTAGGCTTGACGAACAACCGCCAACGTAACTTCTGGTGAGGTGATCTGCCGGATAATATTCGAGGTTAAATTGGCCGTTTGAATCCCATCAAGATTTGAGACAAACGCCAAACTCCTTTTGTAAACGCGCTTTTCATTATCCGTCAAAAAACCAGCTCTTCGCCATTGTTCAATATCTTCCTGTAAATTAACTTCCTGTGGCACCCAGTTATTTTTTAACATCGTCTTAAAGATTTCATCAGCAAAAGGATGCTTTAAAGGTGCAACCTGCATCAAACCATCATCCTCTCCATTGATAATACGACGCTTATTAATAACTTCAGCATTTGATATGATATTCATGATTCCCTATTAAGTATTAGATAATTACTGACAAGCCTCACAATCAGGATTTTCAAGCAAGCAAGCCTTAGGTTGAGTCGTTTCGATTGGCAAGTCAACAATTTTATTTTCAGTTGGTGTTTCAATAGTTTTCTCAATCTGAGAAGCTGCCATAGTCCGTAGATAATAAGTGGTTTTAAGGCCAGTCTTCCAAGCATCAATATAGATATCGCTTAAAACTTTACCACTACTCGTCGAGACAAAGATATTAGTCGAAGCACTTTGATCAATCCATTTGCCACGATAAGCAGCCGCTCTAACTATCCAATAAGAGTCGATTTCAAAAGTTTCCTTGTATTTATTTTTAATATCTTCCGGCACTATCGGCAAATTAGCCACCGAACCGTTGTTGTACTTAATCGCCTCTAAAACCTGCTTGTTCCATAAGTTCAAGGCCATTAAATCGTCAACTAAATATTTGTTAATCACTAAAAAACTACCCGACATGTTTTCCTTGCTATAAATGTTCTTGAATATCGGTTCGACACAAGGTACGGCACCCGTAATATTTGAGATCGTAGCAGTTGGAGCAATCGCCATACAGTTAGAATTTCTCATACCCTGAACTTTGATTTTTTCGCGTAGCGCCTGCCAGTCAAGAGAATAATCCTTATTAATTGACAGTTCGATGCCTCTTTCGTTCTCCAGTAAGCTTAAAGTATCAATGGGCAACATGCCCCGACTCCATTTACTACCGACATAGCTTTGATAAGTTCCACGTTCCAAGGCTAAGTCAGAACTAGCGGAGATGGCACAATATGAGATAAACTCCATAGATTTATCGGCAAAGGCCAGATTCGCTTCACTGGCAAATTCGATATTCATTTGATACAAAGCATCATGATAACCCATCAAACCAAATCCGACTGGACGGTGCAAGCTATTTGCCACCTCGGTTTCAGGGATAGTGTAAAAATTAATATCAATCACGTTATCAAGCATGCGCATGCCAGTAGTGACCGTTTTACGTATCAATTCTTTGTTCAAACTACCGTAACTCACCATTTTAGCCAAATTCAAACTAGCCAAATTGCAAACGGCAACTTCATCCTTAGAATTATTCAGAGTTATCTCGGTGCACAAATTTGAATTATGAATCACCCCTACGTGATCTTGCGGAGAACGCAAATTACATGGATCTTTAAAGGTAATCCACGGATGACCAGTCTCATAAAGCATAGTCAAGATCTTCTTCCACAAATCTTTGGCAGGTACTTGGCGCGCACCCTGAATACCGGCGTGTTCATATTCCTGATATTTCGCCTCAAATTTTTGACCATACAAATCATGCAGTTCCGGCACATCATTAGGTGAAAACAAAGTCCAAGTCTCATCACGCAACACGCGTTTCATGAATAAATCAGGAATCCAGCAAGCCGGATGAATATCGTGCGCCCGACGTCGCTCATCACCAGTATTTTTTTTGAGCTCTAAAAATTCCTCAATATCAGCATGCCAAACTTCCAAATATGCTGCCAGCGCTCCGCGACGCTTGCCACCTTGATTGACCGCTACCGCAATGTCATTAAAGATTTTAATAAATGGGATGATGCCCTGTGAGTCACCATTCGTCCCCTTTATCTTTGAACCCATTGATCTAACTGGCGTCCAATCAGTGCCAAGGCCGCCCGCCCATTTAGACAAACTACCCACATCTGAATAGGCCTTAAAAATGCCAACAATCGAATCCTCAACCGTATTTAAATAGCAAGAACTTAGTTGACTATGAGTTGTGCCACTATTAAAGAGCGTTGGCGTCGAGGGCATAAGTAAAAATTGCGAAATGACATCATAAAATTCAATCGCCCGCCCCTCGCGATCGTGTTCGTTTAGAGCTAAACCCATAGCCACCCTCATCCACATCCATTGCGGTAACTCAAAAACCTTACGCGGCTTGGTCGGGGTTTTAAGCAAATAACGATCATAAACAGTCTGAGCACCTAAAAATTGAAAATCATTATCACGCTGTTTATTAAGAACCTTGGCCAACCTGACCAAATCAAAATTGGCTAATTCTGGATTGAGGAGTTCATGCTTTATGCCTTGAGCCACATAGTCAACAAACCCTTGCTGATATTTTTTCGAACTCAAGTCTTCACCCATCAACTCTTTGTCATAGTCCAGACCAAGTACATCCTCACAAAGCTGATCCCACAATAATCTAGTAGCTAAATACGAATAATTATAGTGTCGTTCAATCAATGAAGTAGTGGCGTTAATAATTGCTTTTTTAAGTTCCTCGATTTTAATACCCTCATACAGATTCCTCTTGATTTCTTCGAGAATTATCTCAACGTCTATGTGATCAAGACCACTCGACATGTTCACGAGCTTTGTTTTTATTTTTTCACTAGCAAAGACCTCAACCTCCCCGGTGTGATTAATTATTTTAAACTGGTGCTGACTTAGTTCCTCGTTAATTTTACTTTTTTCCTCATCCCTTAGCTTCGAATGTTCTGATCTATAAATAATATACTTTCTGGCCACGTCGTAGGCACCAGTCGCCATCAAGACCTCTTCAATAACATTTTGCACGTCTTCCACGTTAATGGCTCTATCCCGTTCAATAAATTCGTGTCTTATTTTTTCGATCACGGCGTTTAATAAGGTCTCAACTGACCATTTGTCACTCTGATTTACAGAATTAATTGCCTTGCTGATCGCCAATTTTATCTTGTCGGACGCAAAATCTACGAGCAAACCGTTTCTCTTGGTAATTTTATAACTAATCATTTTTTTAGCTTAATTCAATAATTACTACAGATAGTAGTATGATTAAAATCATACCACAATATGTAGTATTCAGAAATACCAAAAAAAATGGCTAATAACTCAATTTATTAGCCACACTGCCCTAACATAATTTATAAATCCACTTCAACTGTGGACAACGCTTTCTAAAAATAATTTATAATGACGCCGGCCAAAACACTAAAGCCGAACAATAGCGAGATTATTTTTAAGACTTCATATATATTTTTTTCAACTCGAAACAGTATTAATATCCCAAGACCTCCACTCGCCGATAAACCTGCAATTACCGAACCAAATGTGATAATTCCATCCAAATAGAGCTGTGTAATGGCCACTGAGACGGCACAGTTGGGAATAAGACCAAATAAGCCAACAAAGACAGGTTGCAAGAAGAGATGCTCTCCTAAAAATAATTTCAGAGTTTCGGCACCAATAAGATTATAAGCCAAGCCAATTAAAATAGTCATCAATAAGACATAGGATCCGATTTTCAGCGTGTGAATAAATGGATGATATAAAACCGATAGTAGCTCAAATCTTTTCTTGGGCGCGCAGGCATCATGTCCGCAACAAGCCTCGACCTTAAGCAAAGACTTGTGGTTATGAGACGCATCATCGTGGCCAGCTTCAAAATTTGCAATATGTTTGATGATTTTTTTATTTTTTCGTCGGTAAAAAAGGTCAATCAAAAAACCAACTACAACCGCTAAAACGAATTTAGTTAACAACAGAGGCAAAATGACGCCAATATGTTCTGGTTGGGACAATATTACTGGAATGGCCTCATCCGAAGTGGCAATATAAATCGCGATCAAAGTACCAATGGTCGCCAATCTTTGTCCATACAAGGCCGTGCCAACGACTGAGAAGCTGCATTGCGGGACAATTCCAGCCAAAGCTCCGATTATTGGACCTTTTTTGCCGGCATGCTGAACATTGTCACGAATCGTGTTGCCGTATCGATATTCAATGAGCTCAATAATTGCATACGTCAAAAACAGCCAGGGTAATATTTTTAAAATGTCTATGAGTGATTCTCTCAATATTTCAACCATATCTTTATTTAATCCCCAAATTTTAAAAAAATAAATTTCACTTATTTTATTAAGAATACTTCTGTACATCACATATGTCAATCTTCTAATTAAAAAATCCTGCTATTTAAAATAGCAGGATTAAGGACTAACTTTTATTCTTCAGTTGAAGTACTTCGCCAATTAGATTTTTTATCTGATCCAACTTTATTGGCTTGCCTATAACATAGCCTACGCCGAACCTAGCCATTTCTTCAGCAGAAATATCTGAGCCCCAGCCAGTTACCACAACGACCTTCATTTTAGCATACTGACCCTTGATATTCTCAGCCAATTGCCAACCACTCATGCCAGGCATACCAATATCAGTTATCATTAAGTCATACGAACGTTTTTTCAACTGCTCTATTGCCTCTTTGCCATTAGCGGCAACATCAATGTGGTGACCCAGCGTCTCGACATACATTTGAGCTACTTCCCTGATAGCAAAATCATCATCAACCCAAAGTACACTACCCGAGATCAAATAAACCGTTGTATCAAAGCATTTTGTAGAATTCACCTGTTTTTTACCAATGGGAAATACAATTTCAATAACAGTGCCACTTGGCCCAGTATCTTTGACGTAAATTCTACCGCCATGATCACGAATGATCGAATAGGCGGCACTCATACCTAGCCCACGACCCAATTCCAAACCCTTAGTAGAGAAAAACGGTTGAAAGACCCTAATTCTTGTGCTTTCATTCATGCCAGAACCTGAATCACCAATACTGAGATAGATTTCATCATCAATTTGAGCAGTGCTAATCGTAATGATACCGCCATTTGGCATGGCCTCGATAGCATTTTTTAATAAATTATGAAAAACACTACCAAGCTCTCCGACATCACCATCAATATACAGATTTTTGGCAAAAGACTTTACAAAGTCAATTTGTAGACCCCTATGTTCATATTCATCCTTCCATAAAGGCCTTGCTTGCATAATGGATTGCTCGATCAGATTAACCAAATTCAATGATACAAATTCAGAGTTAGGTTTTTTTTGAGTAAACCGCTGTAGCTGCCTAACTCGTGCAGACGCATCACCTGCGCTGGCCCTAGCTGCTTTTAGTAACTTAGTTAGTTCATCTGACAAGTTATAATTCAACAACGCCAACTCCAAATTACCATAGATTACTTGTAGCGAATTGTTAAAATCATGCGCAACACCAGCTGACATCTCTCCAACCGCACTTAACCTCTCGGATTCAAGCAGCTTGCTTTCCATTATTTTTCTCTCCGTAATATCTCGATGAAAGCACTGAACATATGGCTCACCGTTTATTTGAAGCAAGCTAGCCGCTACCTCCAATTGAAACACATATCCTGCCTTGTGATGATGCTCAACTTCGAATGTCATGAATTCTCCGGAGAGTAACTTTTCAAGCCTTTCAGGCGCCTTATCGTATGAATCAACAGTATCCAAGTCTTTAAGGCACATACCCTTCATTTCATCTACAGTATAGCCATGCATCGAAGCGAATGCCTCATTAACTTCTAAAAAACAACCATTCACTGTCAAGATTGTGATACCATCACCCGCTCTCATAAATAATGCCTTATAGCGCTCTTCACTTTCTTTCAATGCGAGCTCGGCAAATTTGCGATCAGTTATGTCATGAATTATAGAATGCAAAACTTTCTTATCGCTAAATATAACCAGACTCGTTGACACTTCAACTTCACGCATTGATCCATCTGCTAACCTGTGATGAAAATGAAAATGTTTGCCTTTGGAAAATGAAACGGTCATCATCAAGTGCAGAACTTCTTTAATCGGCATGATGTTGATTTCTGAAATATTCTTGGTAATAATTTCCTCACGAGTATAACCGTAAAAATTAATTGCCGCCTCGTTAGCATCAATAATGGCACCAGTCTCCTGATCCATCAGCAAAATCACCGAAGAATTCATGTAAAATTGATCTTTGTATGCTTGCTCCCTTTTTTGTAATGCTTCTTCGGCATTTTTCTGCTCAGTGATATCCTGGACTATCCAAATTGAACCAGCCATAATATTATCGATATCAATGCTGCGACCTGTCATTTTACACCATATAACCATACCATTTTTGTGTCGCATACTCGATTCAACAACATAGACTTGACCATCTTTAACGCAGTCATAACCTTCCTTGCCAACACGATGATACATTTCAATGTCGCCATAGAATTCTATCGTGTTCAATCCAAGAGTTGCACCGGCATCATAGCCAAAGATTTTATCAAAGGCTGGATTAGCAAAATGCACAGTTCTGTCAACTAAAATTGAGACGCCCAGTGGCATTAATTCAAAAACAGCCTGATAACTTGCTAATTGTTTTTTAAGAAAATCAATACCATTAACACTAACACCAGAATTAATCACGTTTAAAGAATTTTCCAAATTCATAGACCCACCTCCGTTGAAGTTTGAATTTATACTTTATTTATATTTTACAATGAACAATGATTTCACATATTATACAATAAACAGCTAAAAGTCAAAAATATTTATTTTTAGAAGAAAACAGAAAAATAGCTTGTTGTATTATTGTATAAACCGGTATAGTCAAATGAGTTTTTATGCTCAATAATTTCAGGTTTCAAGTTCAAGACGTCGGCTAGCTCAAGAATAATCTTTATAGTTGCAGGCGAATCAATCAATTTTAGCGTAAAACCATCACGATCACCCCGCTTTATCAGTCTTTCACTGACCGCATCTCTAATATTAGACTGCCTAACATTAACATAATGTGAAAAATCAGTACTCTCGAGCACAAAAATATCTTTTTGATTTTTTTTCAAAATATTAATAAAGGGTCGATATTCAAAATTTTTAGCTGAATAGGCCAATAGTATTGGCACCACTTTAGCCTCTGGATAGTATTTTTTTATATAACTAACCTCTACACCAATACTATGCTCACCAACAAAGCAATTATTTTCAATTTTCACGCCCGAGGCTAATATTTTTTGTGAAAGCTCTTTATCTAATTTTAACTTGCCATACATTGTACCGATATCGCTATTCGTACTAACAAATTTTTGTCGACACCGCTCTGAATGATCTGGACCTATCACCACAAAAGTCTTGATATTTTTTCGCTTTTTCTTGAGCAGACTAAAAAAATTATTCAACATTGGTGCAGCGGTCGGTAGATGGTGAGATGTAATACCTATAAAAGGCTCTTTAGTGAAAGAATTATGAAGCGTGGCATTAGCACCAATGAGTGGCTTAAAATCTGGATACTCATAATCTAAAGACGCAGCAACCGAAATTCTTAACGACAAAAAAAACAAGGCTAGCAACACGCTTGCCTGTTTAATTCTCTTGTTATTTAACCAAAACCTTAAACTCATCGGCGAAATTTTGTATATTTAGATTTTTCAAGGACTGCAATATTGCACCCTGATCACGGAATTCGCCCTTGCCAGTAACCCTGACATGGTAATTGATCGTTCTATGAGCGCAATTGCTGTTTTTAGAGAACCATTTACCAACATTAAAATAAACTGCTGAATCCGTCTTTTTCACCGGATACCAGGTCGTATCACACTCGGTGGAAGTTGGCAGATTTGGATTATAGTCCTGAATTATCGGCTTTAAATTTGATGGTAAATAATCAACCAGTTGATAGTTATCATCTGGGGCGCCCTTTTCAAATCTAGGATCAAGTCTGACTTGAACCAAATCGCCATCCTTAAAGGTCTTTGTCACTTTACCATCGACAAGATAGGTCTGCGAAACAGACAAGTCACTACTTCTTTTTTCACTACCACCCTGATCACGATCGACTTCATAAAAACTCAAAACTTCTGGCATACCTTTAACATCACTAAATGTTAAAGACTTCAGCTCCGCGACTGATAAGGATAAATAATTATCAGCGCCGTTAGCCAAATTCACAACACCCTTTCGGCTATTGGTCGAGAATTTAAATTCGGCCGACTGACTTGGAATTTTATTAATTAGAATTCGCAAAATCATGGCTTGCTCAAGCGCAGTAGTGTCATCAACTGGCAGATTATTTTTTAGGTAATTCAAAATCATGCCCGCTCGAGATAGATTTTCTTGATCACCCAGTCTAACCGCTAAAATACCAATCAAGGCTGTCATTTTTATTTTTTCAGCTGGATTTGTGTCAACATTAAAATATAATTCTTTAATATCATTTACTTGTAACTTTGGTTCCAGTTCATTTTCGTAAATCGCTCTTGCCGCCTCACGATCACCAGCTTTTTCCAGAGCTAAAGCCAAATAAATTTTAGCTTTAAATGAAGTCTGTGAATTTTTAGCCAAATAATTAATCATTGGCAGATTGGCTCTGCCGAGTGACGCTAGCGCATAAGAGGCTTGAGCCAACTCCTCAACCGTAGACGAGCTATTACTACCAACTAGTGTTTCTAATTGACTAATTATCGACTGACTATCAATTTTGTCAGGCATAGCATCAGTTAAAAGTGCGGTCACACTTAAGCTGGGCGAGCTATAAGGAAATAGCGATATTAATTGATTATTTTGATAATCCTGCAAGCTAAAGCTATCATTGATCTGCCACCTTGAACTTGAATAATTTTCATTAAATAATAGAGTTGCAATATAACTAGCCGCCCCTATGTCAGATCTGAGGCTATTTTGATAGACCAAATCAAGCAACTGAGAATAATATTGCCCCCTGCCAGAATCAGTAAAAATCAAATCTGTGAAACCATTACCACTACCCTGAATACCAGCCACGCCATCAGTGACTGGCTTTCTGCTAACCACGTTCTGTTGCATATAATTATCAACTACCGCAAAATTGCGCTCCAAAGTATCACTCATGCCCGACTGTTTCACGGAAATACTAATCTTAAAATTACCACTCTTAAGAACACTTAATGGCAAACTAAGTTCACTAGCTGTTGTTGTGGTGGAAAAATCAAGACCAAGTGCCTCACTCTTAACACTAAAGGTCACTGGTTGTTTTTCTCGATATTTATCACCGAAAGCGCGGATTTTTATAAATGGTGAATCGCCACTAAGATATGTTTTAGACAAAACCGCATCTACAAACAATGGCAGTCCGACCGGAACTATGATCGAATTATTGCCAGCCTGAAATTGCGCTTGATTGTAAGCATTCACTGAAACTCGCCAGCCCGTCAGATTATCTGGGGCCACAAAAGAGGTATTAATATTACCCTCGTCATCTGATTGGAACTCTTTATAAAGTGGCACGTCTGCAAAAAAGTTTCGATTATCACCACCACCACCCTTTTCTGCATTATGGACATAAAATCCATCTGCGAAATAAGTATGATATTTGCCCACGATAATATTATAAACTTTTATTTTTTTGACCATGACGTATTTCATTTCAGTAATAGTCTGACTCTTTAAGTTATCCAGTCGCAAGAAGTCACCAATTTTGGCCTTGCCGATTGCCTGCCATTTATTATTCAAATAAACTACGTGTTCAGGGGTTAATTTAAGCTTATTATTTATCAATAAATAACCATCAACATCATGCGACGAAACACCCTGCACCACTGCCATCACTTTTGTTGAAGAATTATCATCTGCCAAGGTGACAATCTCGTCACCCACTCTAATATCTTCTATATTCTTATTTTGACCATTAGCCACTTTGATCGAAGTGCCAGCCAAAAAGCAACCACCCTTTTCGGCACCATTAGTAAAGCTGGTTACATATCTCGTTGAAATTGAATAGGGATAAGCTACGATGTCAGCATACAAACTATCGAGTATAAAACCACCATAACCCCAAGGAGTAATATTGAATAAAGCCTCATCGACTGTGGCGACATTAGCTATAGCATTAACACCTTTCTTTGACTGGTCAGTTATTTTTATGGCCAATTTAACCTCATCTCGCGGTCGATATTTAACCTTGTCAGTTTTAATACTGATATCTAATTTTTTCGACTCTTGATTAAAAGACGCGGTCACGCTTTCGCTTTCAATAAATCCACTAGGCATCGCCTTAACCGCTTTGTAAGTTATAGCTGGGATATACTCTTTGACAAACAAATCTTTATAATTATCTCCAGTTATAACACTCGTACCCTTTAAACCATCCTGATAACGCATAATTAAGACTAGGTCGTCGAGCGGCTTTTGTATACCTAACAGCTTGGTCTTTAAATTTATTTCATCACCTTGATTATATTCAGTTAATTTCTTTAGTTCAACATCTTGGTTGGTTAAATTAAGTGACGAATTACTATTTTGATAAAAATAATCATAAGATGTAGCATTACTTTTTATTTTTTTGCCATCCTTATCTTCGCTTAAAAAGAGTGCTTTTAAATAGCCATTCTCGCCAATCTCCTGCTTGTCAATTTCAAGGTTGTATTCACCAGCTTGATCAGTTATACCTTCAACCTCTTTTAAAAGTGTTTTACGTGTTTCATAGCGGTATTTTTTAATTTTTATTTTTTCGAGCGGATCATAATAATCGCCGTCAGCAATCTGCTCATAAAAATATTTATAAATTTGTGCTTTAATTTTTTGATCGGCGACTGCCTGTCCTAACATTTCATTTTCATTTTTTGAGGCAAAATTCAATTCGTTCACTTTGGCGGTAAAAATTATTTTATTAGCCATTTCCTTGGCATCTGACTGCATATTTAACTGCGGCCCATAAACATTTACATAAACTTCACCCCAAATATCCCCCTCCTCGGACATTGCTGGCCTAACATTAAAACGTAACGCCTGAGGATAATTTGTCCATGAATCAGTATACAAATCGCTTGACTCTCTGAAATAATATTCTGGCTTATAACTGAGACTCGCTTCACCCAACTCATTAGTAACCACCTGTCCGCTTTTTTCATCTTGCCAATTAATTACATAAGCAAGAGCCATGCCCTTAACCGGCGTGCCATCAAAAAAATTAACCTTAACTTTAGCCTTAACAGTATCACCGGTCACGGCATAATTCTTATCAGACGTGACCTCGATCTTATACAAAGGTTTCTCAAATGCAAAACTCTCGATGCCCGCAGTAGTAATCTGCTCATCATTATAGCTGACTGTTAAACTATGATATCCCGATGGCAACCCCTGAAATTCCAAATCCCCTTGAATTGTATCAAAAGATGAAACCAAAACCTCTTTCTCGACTAGACCATCCAAGCTAACCTTGACCTTTTTTTGCTTGAGATCAACACTCCTACCCTTGATCACTCCCCAAAAATTAATCTTGTCACTTAAGCGATAGGCATAACGATCTGTATTTAAATAGCCCTGAAAATAATTGACCCTTTTTTCTGTCATATTGCCGATATTCGGCACGCCGGTTTCTGATATGCCCGCACCCCGAAAAACAAGTGAAACTTTTGCATCGATTGCCTTGTCAGTACTGGCATCGAATTTAACTAAGCCATCCTTGTCAGTTTCACCCAGTAATCGCTCTTGACCAGCTTGATCCTTGAAATAAACCTTTATACCATTTAAAGGTTTTTTATTAATAAAATCATAGGTCCAAATTAAGCCGTCACCATTTACGACCGAATAATAATAGGCTAACGGCGAAACTCGCGAAAAGCTAAATTGAGCCTGCCCGTTCACCAGGATTTTAAAAGCATACAAACCTACATCTAATTTTTTAGGTAGCTGAATTAAGCCATAATTATTAAACTCACCCTGTTTTAAAAGCTCAGGTCTAAAATTAAACACTGGCTTAGCCGCCTCACTTAATTCAAAATCACCTTTATTATATACTGACCAGGCGTTATAACGATCATAATTCTTATAATAGTCTAGCAAAAAATTATCAAGTGAATCATATTTATAGACAAACATTTTAGCTGAAGTAGCATTGCCGCTGGCCTCGAAATAACCAGGTTTTTCAGTCGTCATTTCAGAAAAGTCAGTATTAAATGACAGATCTGGCGTATTTACAGACTTATCATCAGCAACGGTTTCAAAAGTAAAAATTTTATCTTTTTCAAGTTGCTCAGCCTTTTCACCGGACTTGTACCCCTTTTTAATTGTTACTTTATACAGGGTCTTTTTTTGCAAACTTTTCTCGGGTATAAAAGTTATTTTATCAGAGGCGACTAGAAATTTACCTTTAACAACTGGCTCGATCGAAAAATAATCAGCAATATCAGCTGCAACGTCCAATCTATTAAAGGCAACTTCGATACCAGTCTCAAGTGGCACACCAGACACTTTATCACCTGGCACTGTCTCCTTGGTATTAAATTCATCCTTAACTTTAAAAGCCCAAGAATAATCGTGATCAAATTTAATTTCGCCGGAAGTGGCTGTCTCGATTTGATAATTCACCCCCTCGATCAATGGTTGCTTCGGAATAATTTCATATAAGTTATCTCCGGTGGCGGCAGACAAGAAGTTGATTGGCGCAAAAATGCTCTGAGAATTGTTTCTTTTTATCTTAAAATCAAGCGTCGGAGTGAATTTTAGATTTTTTTCAAGAACCGCTGGCGTTTCGGCTTTATTTGTCCTTAAAACAAAGGTGGTCTCCTTTTTTATACCATTAAGATCTGCCCCATTAGCCTCAAGAGAAATTCTAGTCACCCCCTCACTTTTTACATTAATTCTCGCTAAAGTCCACCAGATTCCTAAAAAAATAACCAATAAAATACCCAATAAATAAACATATTTAATGCTAAGTACACTAGCTTTTTGTGCTTCTTCAGTTGTCTCTTCTTCTAATATTGTTTTTCGGAGTTTTAAATTCATGTACTTAAAATTTAAGAATTTTTATATACTCAAATTATAATCCTATTTTTTTTAATTTACAATTGACGT
>JBAWWA010000014.1:0-33971 GCA_037146995.1 bacterium | reverse complement strand
CTGAGCCGGGGGCGCCCACCACCAAATCAGTCTTGCCATCGTTGTTAAAATCACCGGTCGCCATGGCCGTACCAAAAAGATCACCTGCAGCCAAGCCGTCAATCACGACATCAGCCGTATCAGCTGTCGGCGTCAGTGAACCATCATTGTAAAAAATATAGACGCGGCCGGTCAGTAAATTGTACTCGGTTGCCCCGATAGCTAAATCAGTCTTGCCGTCGTTATTAAAATCACCGGTTGTCATAGTTGTGCCAAAGGCACTATTAGCTTCACCATTTATACTCACACCCTGGTCAGACTGGCCAGGAGCGGTAAATTCAAGGGTTGGGTCGAGGGCTAAAGGGTATTGATCGCTAGTGACCTTAAAATTTATCGATAATTTAGCCTGACCAGAGTCAATTGTCCAATCAAGTAAAGTTTTTTTGCGTTCCGCATCGATAATATATGGTCGCGGGATGATAAAATCTGGCTTTTGATTGAGCTTGTCCAGATCTTGCCCTGCCTCTTTTTTGAGAGTCAAACGTGCTCGTTCAAGCAAACTGCCATCTACCTGAGTTTTAACCTCTTCATTCTTGAGCTGTTCTGGGCTTAGATAATAACCTTCAACGTCACCATTTGAGGTTTTTTTCAGTTTAACATTTTCAAATACATACTCTTCCCTCTCAGCACCGTTACCACTCGCGTAAACTATCCAATTTTTCAATTTGCGTTTACTTAACTTTTGATCCTTTTGATAGGCGTAATAGATCGCCTTGCGTTGATTGATGTCTTGATATTTAACAACATCTTGGCCGGCTTTGTTCGCTAACACAGACTCTATCTCGGTTTTTGAATTAACATCTCGATTTGCCTTAGTTAATGCTTTAGCTTCTTTTTGAGATTCACTGTTTGGTTTCATTAATTCGTCCTGTGAATCCAGTATTCTGGGAGCAAAACCTAGACTGCTTTTGTCGGTCATGAAAAACGAACGTTGACCGTCGAGTTTTACCTCTATTTTGTCAGCTATATCTTTGGGGAAATTAACGACAAATTTTTCAGCTATCCTGGGCGCTAGACCAGTTGCTCGCTTGGCCCCTGGAGAGGCTGGTGAGCGACTTAATAAGTCTTCGGTACTGCCAGCACTAACTTGCGGACCATCAGTCAGATTGTCTACAACCTCAAGTGTCTGCCCCTTGTCAGTAATCTGGCTGGTTGGCAGTGACCGGAGGTCACTCCCCACTTCGAGACCAGCCGCTTTGGCAGACTTGAGTTCTGACAAGAGTGACGAATCTAATTGAGTCTTTTGAGATAAATAGTATAGGCAACTACCAACAACGACAAACAAAAACAAAACAAAAATCAGCCAGGTTTTTTTGGTAAGTAATTGTCCTAATTTTTGAGGTGAGGTCATTCTAAAAATAACTATGGATAATTTGTTTATTATACCATTAGTTGGGTGTGGATGGAAGTTTTTCTGAAACGATTTTGTTGTACAAAGTAAGCGTTTGTTTGGCACAATCAGCCCAACTGTATTTTGCGACTTGCTGATAACCAAGTTTCACCAAAGACTCTTGCATTTTCTTGTCCGCAATTAATTCCAAAATCTTTAACTTGAATTGTTTTTTGTCACCAGGATCAAAATAAGCTGCCGCTTGCCCTAGGATTTCTGGCATACTGGCCCTATTGGAACTCAGAACTGGTAGCCCGCTAGCCATCGCCTCAAGCGGCGGCAAGCCGAAACCCTCATAAAATGAGGCAAAAATATAAAGCAAGCCATTTTTGTAAATCGTGGCCATTTCTTGATCACTAACAAAATTTGTAAAAATGACGGAATTTTGACCGTCATCACGCTCGCTGAGATTTAATTTTTTGGCGATATCTTTTATTTGTTTGTAAAAGTAATCTTCCCTACCAACCAAAACCAATTGCAAGTCAGTTTTGTCTGGATGAATTTCTGAAAAAACTTCAAGCAAGCCCTCGAGATTTTTGTGAGGATAGGCATTGCCAATATAAAGTAAATAAGGTTTTTTGATGCCGAATTTTTGTAGCACTGCGAGCGGATCGTCAGTATTATTTTTATTTAATTTAGCCACCCCCTCATATGAAACAACAATTTTAGCTGGTTGTATCTTAAAATGCTTGATAATATCGTCTTTCGTAAATTCCGAAACAGCAATCACCTGTTTCGCCATATGAACAGCCCACCAAATCACAAAATGATAGCCCTTATTTTTTAGCCAATATTTTATCGGTCCAAGCGTGGTCGCTCTAGTCGTCGGATGATTAATCAAAATCAAATCATGAATTGTTACTAAAAACTTGGTAGGACAAAATACGGGCACATTGAAATGCAAAAAATGCATCAGATCTATATTTTCCCGCCAAATAGCTAATGGAAAATACAATTGTTCAGCTAAAGAATACCAACGTTGCTTGATGAGCACTTTTTTAACCCGCTGATTTGGAATCTGAAAATCTGCGAAGTTACCTGGTGCCAAAAAAATGACATAGTTATTCGTCTGGTCAAGCTCAAGGACACCGTCAACAACTTCCTGAGCATATCGACCCAGACCCTTGCCTAAAGGGCCATAAAACCGTGCATCTATACCAATGGTTTTTATATTATTTTTCATTCAAGGAAAGTTTATAGAGTGTAAAATCCTTGCCTACACGTACAACTTCAGATAAATTGAGGCCGACTTTTTTTAATTTTCGCGCATTCAAGTATTTAACGTCACCTACTGGCAAGGTAAAATTTAGATAATAGGTCGGTAGCAACTTTGCAATATGGGCGTATTCAACAATCATGTTATCATCATCAAATAGGCCAACTATAACTTTTCTCTCGGGAAACATGAGCTTGTCGTGATACCTGGTGACAATAACTGCATTACGTTCAGTATTTGACATTACCGTTTCCCAATATTCGCGCGAAACATGGCTTTTCTCAATCAAAGCTGACAAACCTTCATCGGAGCCTGCCCAAACTTCACCTACACCAATTACAGCCACGCAAAGTACAACCGCAAATCTTGTTACCCAAACCAATTTATATGATTTTATCAACCTAGTTGTATTTATGACCAAAATGGCCGCAAAGGGCATTAACCCAAAATAAATAGGCAGCCAATATCTTGTGTAGGAATTACCAATTGTAATTTTTGAAGCATCAGGATTATCGTGAAAATCCCAACTGCCATAATAAACAATTAAAATAATCGAGACAAGCATTAGTCCAGTGGCATAGATAATATGGGCATTTTTTATTAGCTTAAAACGCCATAGCCAGGTGCCAAAGCCCAAAATGGCAGCTGGCAACAACCAGATGGATAATTTCAGATAAGAGAAAAACAAATGCAGACTTTGACGTGGTTTAATTCCAAATGAAAAAATCGTATCGACTACCCGATTAAAAAATTCACTGGCCTTGCTGACCTGGCTAAAGGTTTCAACTTTTGGCACCCCGATACCGACGAAAGAGTTATTTATTTGCGAGTAACCAGTCCGCCAATATGCCCCATTCAAGACTTCATTCCACTGTAAAAAAGGAATCAAGACGACCACAAAGGCCAATACGAAAAAAATCGGCTTGATTGGCCCAGTTTTTTTATAATTAGGTGCCCACAGAAGTAATAACAACGGTAAAAGCCAAATAACTTCAGAAGTTCGCGTCGCCACTGCCAAGGCCATAAAGGCGCCACCCAGAGCCGCCCATAACCAATGAATAAAATTAACTTTTGGCCTTAAGGGAGAAACGTAGTCATATTTTATATTTTTTTTATGATTCATGATTACTAAAAAGTATAAACTTATGATTACAAAATCCAAAAATAATACATTATGAAACATGCTCCGGCTTGAATAATAAATATACACCGGAGAAAATCCCGCAAAGAATGTTGAAAGCAAGGCCACATTTTTATTGAAGACTGCTTTAATAAGTAAATAAAAAAATATCAAACCAATGGCTCCCATCAAAGGGGTCAAATATGGTAAAACCTTATATGATGTCAAGCTGCCTATTGTGCCGTAAAACAATGGCAAACCCAAAAAGCTCATCGGCTTTAGCATACCTTGCTCTGCCCCGAAACTCCGTGGCCTAACAATGTCTTTGAGAAGTAAATTGTATTTTTCAGGTATACTTAGTCGTCCTTCTTGCGCATAAAGCTTTGCAAAAATATAATTAGCCGTTTCGTCAGGTGAGGTCCATTTAACAAAATCCTCGGTTTGAGTGCTGGCGTTAAAATAACTAGTACCCACCAAAAAAATTAATGCCAAAATAATTACTAGTATTCCCCGCCACAGAGCAAACATTGATTTTTTACCTTTTTCTGTTTCCATGTTAAAATTACCTCAATGAATAAATTATTTGTTTCCAAAATTATTGAGCTAAAATTAGCTATAATACTAGCTTTAACTTCGACTAGCGCTTTAGTTTATTTTAATTATCAGCTAAATCATCTAGGCATTATTTGGAGCCTGCTATTATCAAGCCTAATAATCTTTATCTTAGCTTATTTCGGGCTGAACTTCAATCTTTTTAGGTCAATCAAGGAACCACTTATTGTTATTACCAGGCCCATCTCATTCATTAATTATTTTGCATTTACCGTCTTTTATCTTTTAGCCATTAGCCTAACCAAACTGCTTTTATCTTCTCCGGCCACCAGTGCCATTATTTCACCCTGGGAAATTATTCCTTTTCAATTTTTTTATTTATATTTCATCTTTTTAGCCCTTGGCTTTTATCTTACAGTCAAATTCAACTCAAAAATCACTATTTGGACAATTTTTTTATTCACCTTTTCCTTGATAATGTTTGTTTATCGCCTCGGATATGGCTACGATTTTTTTATCCATGGCGCCTCCCTCAAACTCATTGATGAAACTGGCCAAATTTTACCCAAGAATTTATATTATAATGGCTACTATGGACTAATTACGCTACTTCACAAGACAACCCTTTTGCCTCTTTTTTGGTTACACCAAGTGCTGGTGCCTCTACTAGCTATCATTTATATCCCTTTTTATAGCATGAAATATCTCGTCGCCAAGCAACTGCCAAATTGGCCGACCTTAATTCTATTGATTTTGCCCTTATCTTTTTTGACTTTTACCACGCCGCAAAATTTTGGCTATTTACTCTTTTGTCTATTGGTGTTAAATCTAAACACCGACAATACCAAACAAACCACGCTGATCAACATTTTACTGGTAGCTGCCGGACTCAGTATTCACCCAATTTCGGGTATACCTGGCCTACTTTTATTTGGCTTAAATTTTGCCAGCAAAAAATGGCAAAAATCCCTTCTTTACCTCTCTGCCATTTTTCTCGTTCCTCTGAGTTATTATTTTTCAAGTTTCGCAAATGCTAAGTTGACTTGGCCAAATCTTTCCATGCTTGTTGGTGACAAATTATTCACCGTTCCTTACAAATTCAATCTCTTTTTAAATACTATCTACCTACTTTACTTCAATCAGATTATTTTAATTTTAGGTTTAATTGTGGCCGCTTTTTATCTCCACAAAACTCGTCTTGTTTTCAAAAAAAATTATTTATTAGCCGTTAGTCTTACTTTGTCTGGCTTGATTATGAGCATGATTAGCAATAGCGCCCTCATAAACTATGAACAAGCCGATTATGCCGCCAGATTATTCACCTTGTCATTCTTAACTTTACTACCAATATTTCTTGAATTGGCCTACTACATTTATCACCACCAAAAGCACGCCAACCTGATAATCAAAATTATATTTGTAATGATTTTTACCACAATCACTACGGCAAATTTATATTTTTTGTACCCTCGAAATGATGAATATTTTAACTCGCGCGGTGTTTCTGTTGGTCAGGCCGATATCGAGGCAGTTACTTGGATTAATGAGCACGCCAAGCAGGACTTTATAGTCCTAGCTAATCAACAAGTTAGTGCGGCTGCTCTTCATCTATACGGTTTTAAAAAATATTTTAAAAATGATATTTTCTATTATCCCATACCAACTGGTGGACCACTTTATGGTTATTATCTTGAAATGGTTTATGAATCACCGAATCAATCTACCATGAATCAGGCAAAAAATCTCGTAGGCGTTAATGAGTCATATTTTGTCATTAACAAATACTGGACTGATTCAGCAAGGATAATTGAGGAAGCCAAAACTACATCCAAAGAGTACAAGAGTTTTGATAATGGTGAGGTTTATGTTTTTAAATATTAAGGGGCATGATTTTTAAACAACGGCTTTTTATAGTATAATTATCATATATAAATAATTTTAAACTAATGCCCGAATTAGAAGAAATCACCTGGGAAATCAAACCTAGTCAAAAGCGACACAAAATTCAAAATATTTTGGTTTTAATTGCTATTCCAATATCCTTTATTACAATTTATTCTTTTGGTGTCACTGCCCCACTAATTTTCACCCAAGACCAAAACCTTGAGGAATATCTTGAACTTTTTTCAAAACCACTCCTTTACTTGTTAACCATTTTTCTTTCCGTCATTACATATTTTTTCTTAAATAAGTACCTGCTTTATTCAACTAAAACATACGGTATAAATACCGAAGGCATAACGCTCTCAATAAAAGGAACTAAAAAAAATTATTTATGGAAGGATTTTGATTTTTTTTATGATTTCTCAAACAATGAAATTATTAATGACAAAAAGGTAATCTACCTGAAAAAAAAAGGCCAGTATTTACAAAACTTTTGTTGTTCTGTATATCAATAATCAAGATTTCTTAAAAATCGCAACTTTCATCAAAAAGCACTTGATCGAGAAGCCATGCGATAAGTTAGTTGACCTTGGTCTAGTTTTTTATGAGGGCAAATAATTAAACTTTAAACCACTTGCAATTTTTATTAAACTGATCTATAATACCCCCATAGGGTATAATTATGACAAAAATAATCGAAGTAGATGTTGCACGAAATAAAATAATTAATCGTATCTCTCGGATTGAGGGTCAATTTCGCGGTATTCGTAAAATGATCGATGAACAGAAATCTTGTGTCGATGTCATTCCACAAATCAACGCTGTCCGGCAAGCCGTTGCCATGTTGGCTACTGAACTCCTGGAAAACGACTTACTGTGCAAATTTGATCGAGGTGAAAGACTATCGAAAAAAGACTTCGAACAAATTTTTAAATCCAAATAATTTTATAATTTATTAATAATATGAGTAACGCAATCGAGTTAAATGCTGAAAATTTTGAGACCGAAGTTTTAAAATCTGACCTGCCAGTTTTAGTTGATTTTTGGGCACCGTGGTGTGGACCATGTCGCATGATGGCCCCAGTACTTGACGAATTAGCGGCAGAATTTGCTGGCAAAATAAAAATCGCCAAACTTGACGTAGATAATCAAGCGCATCAGAATATTGCCGCCAAATATCAAATCCAATCAATTCCAGCACTCAAGCTTTTTAAAAAGGGCGAAGTTGCAAAAGAATATATCGGCTTTCGAGAAAAGAATACGTTTTCTCAAGAATTAAGCCAAGAATTATAATCCCATGTTAGATGCAATAATTATCGGTGCTGGTCCTGCCGGACTCAACGCCTCGCTTTATTTGAGTCGCTATGGCTTGAAACATGTGATTATCGGTTCAGTACCCGGTGGTCTTGCCAGTACTCCTCACCTAATTGCCAATTGGCTTGGCATTGAAAAAATTAATGGCCTTGATTTGACTCAGCTAATGCTCAAGCACGTTAAAAGCTACGGAATTGAATTCAAGGAAAAAATGGCCAGTTCAATTACCAAAATCGATGGCGGCTATAAAGTTATTTTAGCAAATAATGAAGTCTTTGAGAGCAAAACCTTGATCTTGGCGCTAGGAACAAGCCATCGTCACCTGGGTGTACCAGGCGAAGCTGAATTTTTGGGCAAAGGCATCTCATATTGCGCCACTTGTGATGGCTTTTTCTTCAAGCAAAAAACCGTAGCTGTCATTGGAGGCAATGATGCGGCAGCAACTGCAGCTGTGCATTTGGGAGAAATCGCCGACAAAGTTTATTTGATCTACAGAGGAGCTGAACTTCGAGCAGAAGATGCTTGGCAAAAAGCAATAGCGACTAATCCCAAGATTGAAATAATTTTTAATACCAACGTCCTCGCCATCAAAGGTGAGACAAAGGTATCGGCCCTAGAATTAAGTAAAGACTTTAACGGCTCAAATATTTTAAATATTGACGGAATTTTCATCGAGGTTGGCTCAGAGCCAAATACTGAATTACTAAAAGAATGTGGCATCAATATGGACGAAAATGGCTTCATAATTATCGACGCTACCGGTTCAACTAATATTCCAGGAATATATGCCGCAGGCGACATTACAACCGGCTCCAATAAATTCAGACAAATCATTACCGCCGCTTCAGAGGGAGCCATCGCGGCCAATAGTATTCTCAAATACATAAAGCAATAATAAAGGCATCAAATAAAAATACCCGCTAATCGCTGGTATTTTTTTTATTGTATGCTAGTATTAATTTATCTCAATTACAGGAGGAGCTTTCATATGTGCAAAGCCGCCGATCAAACCATGATCCTTACAATGCTATTACCCAATCGAACCTACCATGGCGTTTTAGTTATGATGCCAACAGGCAAGCACAAATTCTATGGCCTACTGGGCGAACCCATGGGCAAGGGCAAACATCTTAAATATCCACCACTCTTTACCGGCAATCACGAACTTAAGCTTGAAAAATTAATCAAGCAAATCAAGATTGTTAGCCAACTTAAGCCTGAAGAAGGCGTTTTTAAAGAAGTTGTGAGTGGAACGAAAGATGACATTTGGTCAGCCAAGATGCGACTCGATAATCAATTGCTAAAATTAGCTGCCTAAAAATCCACAACGACACTGCCCAGTCAGCGTCGTTTTTTATTTGTCCAAATTTTATGCTAGACTAAATTAATGACAAAAATAATTCACATCTTTGGCAATTCCCTCCTAGAAAATGACAACCTGGCTATAAAATTCATACCAGCACTAAGCCATGCTTTTCCAGATTACCAATTCATTCATCAAGACCCCAACGACAACCTGCACCCCTTAAATAAAGAACTAATCATCATTGACGCAGTTGAAGGTATTTCAAGCATCAAAATATTACACGATATCGATAAAATAATAGATAGCCCGCGCTTTTCTATGCACGATTTAGATCTGGGTTTTACTTTAAAGCTTTTAAAAAAGCTAGACCAGCTCGACCAAGTGACGATTTTTTGTCTACCAATGTCTGGCGATTACGATTCGCTACTCAAAAACTTAATTGCAGAAATAAAAAAGCACCTATAAGGTACTTTTTATGTTCGGTTATTTTTTCCAATTAATTCTCAGGAAATGAGAGGCACAAGACATGCAAGGATCGTAAGCTCGGATCATTTTGCCGACCTCAAATTTTATGTCCGTTTCCCATTTTTCGACAGCCCCATCTCCGAAGGCACAAATATTCTTGACCGCCTCCTTGACGTCAGAACGCATGTTGACCAGATTTTGCGCAGTCGGAATTACCAAGTTTGCATAACGGACCTTACCTTCATCGATACCGACCCAATAATACAAGGTCCCCCTTGGAGCTTCGATAACCCCTACGCCCTCACCCGTCATCTTACCTGGCTTTACTATCGCCTCGGGCTTAAAGTCATAGGTTTCAAGAATCTCAATCGTATGATCTATCGAGTGCATAATTTCAATAACCTGAGCCAAATTATTGTGATAAATATTTTCCGAAGGAAAAACAGCTAAATGCCTAGCTAGATCGCGCTTGGTATTGGGGTGCAGCGCCTCACTATTCAAATTAATTCGTGGCAACGACCCCACCATATATTCATGACCTTCAAATTCAAAACCGTTAGCTTGCGAATATGGCAATACCACCTTGGTCAAATGATCGTAAAAATTTTCTTCCTTAATAACTGCTCCAGTCGAACTAACAATCTCACCCTCAAGGAATGAAAAGTCTTTAGTTTTTAAGGCGACAAAATTTGTTTTACGTTTAAGCTCCCAATCGCATTTCAAAAAGAGATCAGCTAAATCGACAACCATGTGACGAATACTTTTTAATTCCTCGATCATAGCTGGAAAATCTTTTTTATCTGGCACATGCGAAAAGCCACCCACAACCTCAAAAGTCGCGTGTACAGACCTGCCTGCCACTAATTTGGACAAATTATTACCTGCTTCCTTGATATGTAGAGCCTGGTGAATTAATTCTTTCTGATCTTCCGGTATGTCCAAGATCGAATCGACATTGAACATGTCAGGCAGTACGAAAAAATACAGATGCAAAGCGTGATCCCGGATCATTAAGCTGTACATGGTCAGTTTTCGTAGTAACATGGCCTGCTCGGTAATTTTAATCTCTAGAGCCTTCTCAACTGCCTCTGTACAGGCTGTCATGTGTGCAATCGAACAGGTGCCGCAAATCCTCGAAACCAAAGCCGGTACTGCCAGAGCCGATTGACCCTTGACTCCCTCCTCGAAAAAACGCAAATTCTCCATAACCCGTAAATCAACAGTCTCCACCTGCCCGCCCTTAATTACAATATCCAGATCAGCATGCCCTTCAATTTTAGAAATCTTGTCTATACTGATATTCAAATCACATGTATGCATATATTTAATATTAAATACTTTAAGCGTTTAGGTGTTTCTCAAAAACTTCAATGAATTTTTTTTCATCTATCGGGCAACCTACAATATTGTCGTCAACCTTTACAATATCTTTAATCGCATGCGCACGCGGTAAAAATTTGAATTTTACTAATCGCTCCTTAATATTTTCAAACTGCGCTTCGTTGAAGTTATTTCTCATGCCTGAGGGTTGGGCCGTCATAGCGCATGTCCCCATGGCGATCAAGATTTTCGTATTAGCACGAATCTTCTCAATATCGGCCTTGTCGCGCTCTGTGGTGACAATCCCTTCTACTAGACAAATATCAAAATCTTTAATCTCAACCCGCTCTTTGATCGACATAAAATATTTTATCTCCATCTTTTCCAGCCAACCGATTAATTTATTGTTAAATACCTCAATCATATAGATTGAACAACCTTCATCACAAGTCAGTGAAAATATGCCTATTTTTTTCTTTTCCATATAGTATTTTAAAGCCTTTTAACGAATTTCAAAAAACCGAAAGCTATAAGTCCACCAGCGAGAGCTGTGACGAATTGCAAAATGCCAAATAGCTTGGGTACCATCGAAGTGGCAACCGGATTATTAATCAAGCCCATCACAAATGTAGCCAAAACATATAAAAATAAAGACTTAAAGAATGCCCCCACTAGAATACCTAGGCCAAAACCTTTTAGGCTAAGGTTGAGATTATAAATATAATCAAGTACTAATATCATTATAACATTGCTTAGCATAATAAAAGGTACAGTGGGAGCCAGTACCAAGGGCAACAAGCCACCCGCCAATGCCATGATGCTTGGAATCAAGGCCACCACCAAAGCACTGCGTACTCCTAACACGATTAAAGTAATAATCAAGATGGCATTAATAATGGGGCCGGTCAACAATTGCAAATGAATTACAAATGGCAAAAATGTAGCAATACCGACAAGACCAAGCAACCAAGTCATATCTGATGTATTTACTTTTTCCAATAAGCGCTCTTGTGTTAAAGCCATAGGTTTATGTATTAATTATATCTTTTCCGGGGGTAATCTTATCCCTCAATCACAATACTAGATTTAGCTACTACCCCATAAAGACTATCTAGTTTTTTTGTTAATGCAGAAATTTCTTTAGCGCTGCCCTCTACAACCACCGTGATCAAAGCGCTGCAATGTTCTACCTCGGTACGTTCAACGTTAACACCAAGACGAGCAATTATCAAATCGCCAGCGATGCCCAATAACTGATTTACATCTGCTGCGTGGACATTACGATCACCGATCGCTATAGTGATTGTGCCTAATTGATTTTTTTTCTTGAACATATTTATTGTTTTCTTTTAAAATACTTGGTATGTAGTACTTGATGTTCAATCTTAGTACCCTTGTTTTTAAGCCAGGCAAGCGTGTCTTTTACCTCTAGATTTTTATGCGCTTCACGGATCGGCTTGTCTTTATCGATCTTTAATAGGGCTTTGGCGCGAGCAATTCTGATTGCATTGGTTGTCGGTATGGGTTCACCGCCGCCGCCAATGCAGCCACCGGGACAGGCCATCATCTCGATATAATCAAATTCATCGATGCGCTTAAGCAGTTCCTGGACGTGCCGCATACCGTTAGCGATACCGACCCGAACCTTGCCTTTTTCACCAAAATCAACCACCGTTGTTTTTATACCATCAAGTCCGCGCGTGTTAATAAACTCAAGTCGCTCTTTGCATAGCTTAGCATCTTCACCACACAAAACCGCTTGTGCCGTGCGGAGTGCCGACTCCATCACGCCCCCCGAGCCACCATACAGAGCTGCTGCACCAGTTGATACTCCCAGAGGTGCATCGCTTTCTAACCCCTTGAGTTTTGCCAAATCAATATTGGCTTTTTTAATCATAAATGCCAGCTCACGAGTGGTTAAAACAAAATCCACGACGCGCTTGCCATTCATAAACATCTCAGAGCGACTGGCCTCGAATTTTTTCGCCGTACACGGCATGATTGAGACAACTACAATTTCACTGGAGGCTATTTTTTGTTGTTCAGCCCAGAATGTCTTAATCAAACCACCACTATGCATCTGCGGCGAACGTGAAGTTGTAATATTTGGGATCAAATCCGGTCGATAATATTCTACATATCTTACCCAGGCCGGACAACATGAGGTAATCATCGGCATTGCTCCCTTGTTAGTAATTCTTTCAATCAACTCCTCAGCTTCAACCATAGTGGTAACATCCGCCGCGAAATTGACATCAAAGACATATTTAAAACCAAGCAGTTTCAAGGCCTCGACCAATTGAGGTGTTAGAATTTTACCATAAGGCAAGCCAAATTCTTCGCCAATTGAAACACGTATCGAGGGAGCAAATTGCACAACCACGGTTTTTTTACCCTCCTTGATCAGTTTTTCTACTTCAGCATAATCATATTGTTCTTGTGCGGCACTGACCGGACAATGAACCGCACACTGACCACACAAAATACATTCAATCCCTTTTTTAGAAGTTGGACAAATCTCTTGTGACACGCCCTTGCCCTTCATTTCTAAATAATTAATATTTTGAATCCTGGAGCAGGCATCGATGCAGTTATTACAATCAATGCACTGGGTGCCATCAATCTCAACCGCATTAGCAAATTTATAAGTCTTGCGATGACGCTTGCGTTCAGCAAAGGTATTCATATTTATCTTGTATTCACCGGCGTATTGGAGGAGCTTGCAATTGAGTCGCCAAACACAAGTCGCGCATTTTTCTACATGTGAAGCATAAAGCATTTCAAGATTCAATGATCGTGCCATCTTAACCCTTTCAGTTTCTGTATTTATCACCATGCCTTCTGCCACTATGGTCGAACAGGAAGTGGCCAAATTACGTCTACCCAAGATTTCAACCACGCAAACGCGACAATTGGCCTTGTGCGGAAAGTCAGGATGTTCACACAAAGCCGGAATAGCAATACCGCTGCGGGCCGCCAACTCAAATACTGTTTCGCCCTCTATGGCCTCAATTTTCTTACCATTCAATTCAACTTTAAATTTTTTACTTGGCATACTAAATTCCTTTTATTCTCACTAGATCTTGATAAATGGCGTAATTATATATCATAAAAACTGGCCCCATCAATAAACTCACAATAAAAGCAACCATGTTTAGGGGTTCGAGTCCAGAAATCTTGCCTGCCTGATCACTCAAAATACTCAAAGTTAAACTAAATATCAGTGGTACCGACAAGCGCAGAGCCACCTCCCACCAATAATGCCTCACGAGTTCCTTACTGCGTTCAAAGGCGTCTGTAGACTTGTTTTCGATTATAACCAATAAGACCACAAATGAATATTGAACGGCAAAAATGATGCCAGGAATTATAAAAAAAAGCAGACCCGCAAATATGATCAAGCCATACAGCAATGACACACCAATAAATTTTCCCAAAAATGGTCGACCTTCAAACAAGAGCTGTTTCCAATCAGCATCAGGTTTAAGATTTCTAAGAAGCATGTAAGGCGCCATCGAAAACATAATTCCATAATAAAGACCAAAACTGAATGCCATAAAGGTTATAAAGCCTAAACCAAGCATAATTGGCAACTCTGCCTGAATCTTTATTGCATAAGCCAATAATACACCAAATAGCATAACTGGAATAAAGGCCAATAACGGTGCTAATTGAAGCCAAAAAAACTGCTTAAAGGCGATCTTATACATATCCAGCGCTTGCTTGAACAAAACGTCAATTGATAATAATTTTATCTTAGGATCAGGCATATTAATGATTATTTAACTTTAAAAGTTGCAAGAATAAGTTGACGCTCAACTGACGTTAATTTCAAAATTTTTTCATCAAAAACTGCAATCACATTTTTTATATATGTTTCGATGGGTATCGGCACAGCCATACCAAGACCGCAAAAGGCAGTATCTCTAAGATTATCTAAAAGCATCTTTATCATTGACCAGTCTGGTCGACTCTCAGCGAGAATATTCACTAATCTATTTGTCCCTTCACGACACGGCGTACATTTACCGCATGATTCATTCTTAAAAAATCTGACCCAGCCCTGAATTAATTCATGTGGCCGATATTTCATCACACTATAAACATGAATCGAGCCACAACCAGAAGCTGGCACTTTTAACTGCTTGTGATTTAAAATCTCGCCAGACCCATCCCCACCGATTTGAACGAAAAAGTCAAAATTTGGATAATTTTTAGTGGCTTTTAGCACTTCTTCTATCGTTGATGTAGCCAAGAATTCATAAACCCCCTCAAACATACAATCGCCAGTGACACCAATAAATCGCTTTGATTCATACTCATTACTCGCAACTAGACTAATATCATAATAAGTCTCAACATTTTGTACCAATGTCGGCTGATTCCAAAGTCCATGAGTTGTCGGAAAAGGAGGCCTAAGTCTAGGCTCTGGTCGGCCACCCTCAATAACATTAAGCAGGGTTGTCTCTTCCCCACCAATATAACCTGCAATATGCAGTTTTTCAAATAAAACAATCGGCGCCCCTGATTTTACAATTTCATTTTCGAGTAGCTTCTTGAAATTACGATAATAATTAGAATTGAGATAAAAAATTCCTTGTTTTGCTCCTAAGTATTCTATCGCCAATTTCATGCCATTAATAATGCGCTCTGCATGATGGCTAATAATATAACCGTCTTTATGAACCCCAGGTTCACCTTCTGAACAATTACAAACCACGAACTTACCAGCTTGTCCACTATCACCTACTGCTAATGGATTTAAAATAGCATCATTAACTGCTTGCCATTTTTGCCAAACTGGATAAGAAGCACCACCGCGACCAACTAAATTGGCTTTTTTTAATTTCAATAATAAATCTGCCATGAAAATATTATTTATAAAAGTTTTTTCTTGGCCACAAACTCACAAATATCAGCCAATCTATTTGAATAACCCCATTCATTGTCATACCATGCCACGATTTTCAACAAATCACCATCAACCACCTTGGTCAATTCTAAATCAACAATCGAGCTAGCCGGATTACCCACAATATCAGCCAAAACGATTGGTTCTTTAGTGGCGGTCAAAATGCCTTTTAATTTAGCCTCTTTAGTAGCTTTAACAATGGCCGCATTAACTTGTTCGGCAGTTACTTTTTTCTTGGTCACAAAGGTAACATCACAGAGTGAACCAGTTGGTGTCGGCACACGCATCGCCATACCATCGAACTTACCCTTTAATTTTGGAATGGTTTCGGTAACGGCAATTGCCGCCCCGGTCGTTGTAGGAATGATATTAAGACCAGCGGCTCGCGCACGTCGCAAATCACGGTGAGGACTGTCTATCAGGTTTTGATCGGCCGTATACGAGTGCACTGTACTCATAATAGCCTTAAGGATGCCGAATTCACGCTCAATAACGGCTGTGACTGGTGCAAGGCAATTCGTCGTACATGATGCCATAGAAAAAACCTTATCTGACTTTAATAATTTTTCTTCATTCACGCCAAGGACTACAGTTTTAATGTCACCTTTGCCAGGAGCTGAAATTACTACTTTTTTGGCTCCAGCCTCAATGTGTAGACCAGCATCATCCGCCTTGACAAAGCGGCCAGTCGACTCGACCACCACATCAACTTTCAATGTCTTCCAGGGTAAATTTTTTGGATCTTTTTCAGCATAAACTTGATATTTTATACCATCAACCACAATGCAATCCTTGGTATGACTAACCTTACCTGGATATGTCCCATAACAGGAATCATATTTGAATAAATGGGCTAGTGTTTCAGTATCGGTTAAATCATTAATTGCCACCACTTTAATGCCTTTTTTTTCTATTAGAGCCTTAAAGGTCGCACGACCAATCCGACCAAAGCCATTTATGGCTACGTTGGTTTTGAAAATCATAAGATATTATTAACTTTTTAAGTTGTCATAATTATAACATAAAAATAAATTATGTGGTAATATTCAGCTCAAAATAATATTTTATACAGCATTTTTATTAACAATTAAAAAATCACAGTCTTTAAACTGTGATTTTTTGAACTTATTCTTACTACGTTATTTTTTTTTGTTCCGATCCAGGTCAACATCAACAAGTGAGTAGCCTCGACCACCACCTTCATCAGGAAATTTAACCAAAACGCAACGCTTAAGAACTTTCCAATTAATAACTTCACCACGACGACCATCAACATTAACAATTGAACCAATCGGCGGAAAGTCTTTCGATGATTCCTTGTAGCCTTTTTCCTCATATGACAAACAACACATTAGGCGACCACAACAACCGGAAATTCTCTCAGAACCGCGATGCTCGCATTGTTGAGCTTCTGCCATCTCAGACGTTATCGACATAAAATCTTTAACATGTCCTTTGCAGCAAAGAGTGCGACCACAATGACCACAATCACCGCACAGTCTAGCTTCATCACGAATACCAATTTGTTGCAGACGAATTGTTCGACTGTATTTCTTTGTCAATTCTTTGACCAAATCACGAAAATCAACTCGACCGTCAGCAATAAAGGCAAAAGTTACCCGACTACCATCTAATGACTGATGAACATCAACCACTTTCATTTCTAAATTATATTCATGAACAAGTTTACGAGCCTCACTGATCATCTCACTTTTTTGCTCATCATCCAGCTCAGCTTGCAAGTCGGTCGTACTGGCCGCTCGACTCACGCTGCGCAGATTACCCTGCTCTTTGTTGTATTGTTCAATATCAACTTCAGCAAAGCCTACAACTTCGCCCAGTTCATTTGAACCCTCGTGACGAAAAACAACAACAGCACCTTTCTTGAAATCGAGACCTTGCGCATCAACTATAATTGGTTTGTCCCAAGGATAAAATTGTACTTTAAGTACTTTCATTACAATGAAAAACGAATCATATTTTCCACATTGGCTCCTGCCAAAATGTTTTCAATTTTCTTTGAATCGTCTTTGATATATTCTTGTTTAATTAGACAAACCTCTTCATAGTATTTATTAACCTTGCCTGCCATTATTTTAGCAATCATTTCCTCTGGTTTACCCTCTTTGCGCAACTGTTCGGCATAAATATCTTTTTCTTTTTCCACCTCTGCGGCTGGAACATCTTCAGGTTTAATATACTTTGGATACGAAGCTGCCACCTGCATGGCAATATCACGAGCTAAATCAGCAGCATCAGCTTTATCAATTGCCACTAAAGCGCCGATGCGTCCACCTGCGTGTGAGTAAACACCAACACTACCAGTCGTGCTGACATGGGCAAATTTCTTGATTTCAAGTTTTTCACCAACCACTGAGCTAAAAGCTTCTAGATCTTCCTGCACGGTACCATTTTCAAATTTAGAAGCCATTAACTGCTCTAAATTTTTAGGTTGCGTTTCCTTGATGAAGTCAATGAGCCTGCTTGCAAAAGACTGAAAGCCATCTGAGCGTACTACAAAATCAGTTTCAGCGTTAATCTCAACAATATAACCCTCTTTACCGGTCTCATTAGTGGCTAATTTAACCAAGCCCTCAGTAGTCTCACGATCTGAACGTTTGGCAGCTTTAGCAATACCCTTCTTGCGCAGCAATTCGATGGCCTTTTCAACATCACCCTGAACCTCGGTCAAGGCGTTTTTGCAATCAGCCATGCCAGCACCTGTTCGCTCGCGCAAATCCTTAATAAGTTCTAATGAAATAGACATATTAGTATATTTAAATTTTCAATAATCTACAAGTTAAGTTAAGTTGATTTAACTAGGCAGCCTTCTCTATTGGCTTTACGTTCTGCACCGGCTTAGCAGCTCTTTCGTGACCCGCCTTGATAGCCTGAGCCACTAGATTCAATACCAGTTTGATCGTTTTTGTCGCATCGTCATTGGCCGGAATAATATAATCAACATCCTTAGGATTGACATTAGTATCACAGACCGCCACTACTGGAATATTTTTCTTTTTAGCTTCTGTCAGAGCTGTTGATTCCTCTTTGATATCCCAAATAAAAATCAAATCAGGAGTTCGATTAAGATTAGTCAAACCGCCAACCTTTTTCTCCAAACGATCAATCTCTCGATCAAATTTAATACGTTCCTTTTTTGTATATTTAGTAAGCAAGCCCATCTTCTTTTCTGTTGTCAAATCAACATACTTTTTGATAGCTTTGCGAATGATTGCAAAATTCGTAATAACACCGCCAATCCAGCCTTCATTAACATATGAAACATTGGCCTCAATTGCCATAGCCTTCAAAGAATCCTTGACCTGAGTTTTAGTGCCAACTACCAGTAGAACCTTGCCTTCAGCAACGCAATTCTCGATTTGTTCAAGCGCAGTCTTTAAAAGCTTACGACTTTTTGCTAAATCAATAACGTGCACGCCATTGCGTGAGCTAAAAATGAAAGGCGCCATTTTGGGGTGCCATTTTGAGGTGCGATGTCCAAAGTGCATACCAGCACTTAGCATCTCCTCGATTGTTGGTAAAGTTACCATATTTTTTTCTTTAGACCTCCACTCATCAATCCGCAATTAGCAGACAAGAAAATAAACAGAGTGTGAGAGATTTATTAAAAAATGCCCAAAAAATTGGGTATTTATGTTTGTATATTATAATATTTAGATAAATATGTCAATATTTGACTAAATATCAATTCCGTGATATATTCTACGTACATTCGAAAAAACTAATCTTTGCCCAAGGACTAGTTTTTTTGTTTATATACAGTAGAAAGGCAAAAAACACAGAAAACGAAAGGGAGGTTACATGATCAAAACCTTAATCGTTGCCGTTGTTTTTTGCTTACCCCTCCTGGCTTGTCCGAAGCCTAGTGGTGCTTATATCCATCCTGAAATACAATGGAGAATAACCTCACTAAATTCGGTCAAAGACATCAGGGTCGTTAAGCGGCTCAAAGGTGTTGCTACCGGTTATTATGCCCCAAAAAAAGGGCAAAGAACCTACAATTCCGGTAGTTACAAGAAAGAAGTCATATTAAACGGCAAAGGAGGTGAGACAATCACAGGCGTGCGTCCTCAAATTGGGACTATAAGTGCCAATTTAAAGCAGTTTCCGCCACGCACGATTTTGCGGATAACTGACAAAGAAACCGGGCAACAGTACGTCGGTATGGTAGAAGATACCGGCGAAGCAATGAAAAGAAGTAGCAGTCATATCGATCTCTTTATGGGCGAAGGACAAAAAGGACTCGACTTGGCTAAAAACTGGGGTAAGCGAAAGGTAGAGATCGAGGTTATAAAACTCGTTCATTCAAAAAAAATCAAAATTATATCTTGATTTCTGCCGGCAACAAAGGGGCGGTTCATTAATTTGAATCGTCCCTGTTTTTTATCTTGAAGGCGTTGATGTCGCGGTACTCGAGGCGACTTTCGGACTAAAATACCATTTCAAAAACTCTCGTGCAATCGGCACCGCATTTATATCACCGCCCTCCCCCTCTTCAATTAAAACAGTGATTACTAATTCAGGCTTTTCATAGGGAGCAAAACCAGTAAACCAAGCATGCGGCTTTTTCTTGGTGGACCATTGAGCCGTGCCCGTCTTGCCAGCGACCGCCACAGGCACCACCAGGTTCATACTTCTCGCACTACCATTAGTCACAGTCTGACGCATTCCCTCTCTAACTATTTGCGTATTCACAGGATCAACAATATTTTCTTTTGTAATACTCGGCTCAACTTTTTGTGATGATTTTTCGTCAGCTGACAGAATTGTTTTTACTAAATGCGGTACATACATTTTACCACCATTAGCAAAATACTCAGTAAATTGTGCTACCTGAAGCGGTGTGGTGGTTAAATCGCCTTGCCCGATCGATAAATGATAAGTATCACCAACATACCAATTTTCATGCTTAGCTTCCTCTTTCCATTGTTTAGTCGGTACAAAGCCATTGGCCTCACCTGGCAAATCGATACCGACCTGTTCTCCTAGACCAAATAATTTATCATATTTTATAATCCGGTCTACCCCAAGACCCTGAAAATCTTCATAACCGCCACCGATTATATAAAAAAATGTATTAACTGATTCAGCAATGGCTTTTTTCACATTCGTAACGCCATGGCCGCCAGCTTTCCAGTCAGGAAAAAACCATTGACCAACACGAAGTCCACCGCGACTCGTAAATATAGTACTTTCATTAATTACGCCTTCCTGCAGGGCGGCTGCTGACATAACTGGCTTTATCGTCGAACCACATGGGAATTCTCCTGCAACTGCGCGATTAAACAGCGGCAAATTTTTATCGTCAATGATTTTTTGATATTCGTTATGCGTAATACCACGAGCAAAAAGATTATTATCATAAGCTGGATAACTCACCATTGACAAGACTTCGCCATTGTTTGGATTAAGAATAATAGCTGAGGCCCTAGTCAAACCAGTTTTTTGCAGCTGAGCCAAAACTAATTCTTCTAATTTTTTTTGCATTTGCAGATCGATTGTCAATACCAAACTATTACCGTCTACTGACTCTGTAAAATTTAATATTTTTTTCTCTTTACCTAAGGCGTCAACTTCAATTTGTTTTTTGCCATTTTGGCCACGAAGCTGATTTTCATAAAAATACTCTAATCCGTTCTTACCGATATAATCAATAGGCAAATATTCATCACCCAATTTAGCCAATTCTTTGTCATTAATTTTCCCAGTATAACCAAGAACATGAGACAAGGTCTTTGATTCTACATTATAGTCACGCTTAATTTTATTTGAGATTACGACACCGCGCCAGTTAGCCGACTCTAAATACAATAGAATAGCCTTGTCATAATCTATGCCGTCCGCCACAAAGAGCGGCCGAAAACTTTCAAGTGAATGAGGCTTAACATTGTCAAGACCTGCAAAGATATTACGCGCAATCTCCTTGCTAGTTATCTGTTCATCGGTACTGGTACTGTTTATCAAGTTTTGACGAGCAGACATAGGTGCCAAGACATCAGCTATCCTCATCACCATCTTATTCAAATCATCAGCATTTTTCGTTAAATCTGAGGGCACCAAATACAAAACAAAATTCGCTTGATTATGAACTAGTGGTACATTATTCCGATCGTATATCACCCCTCGTCTTGCCTCGATTCTTTCAACCCTTATTCTATTCCCTTCGGCCATTTTGTAGTAGTAATCACCATTTATAACCTGTAACCAAGCAGTTCTGCCGATTAAAAATAAAAAAAGCACGACAAAAACTAGACCATAAACTCGAAGTCGTTCAAGGTCAAAACTTTTACCAACACTTTCTCCAGTTTTTTGGCCAGTAAATAAACTCGCCTCTGTCCAGGAAAGTCGATAAACATCATTTAGTTTGCCATGCCTAGAATTACCTTCCTGAATTTTGAAAGGATCAAAAGTTGGTTGCTCATTTTTTGACTTAGAAAATATCATGTGAAGTTATCTATTCTTAAGGAGTAAAAATGGCTTTAATCTTGGATTAATAAAATTAAGAATATTGAATATAATAAGCATTAGTAATGAATTTATCAGCAGCGACCAAAAAAAACGCTGCGGCATCAATTCAGTATTTAACATAAATGACTGATCACGAACAAGGTTTATAAATGCACTATAAGCATAGAGCACGCCATTATTTATAATGGTTACCACCCAGGTCAAAATGAGTAATGAATAAAGTGATCGATTCGTTAACCAACTGGTTAATAAAAGATAAGCGACGAAGACTGATACTGACAAGCTAATGAGCATGGCACCAAATGGTAAATAAGTTATCGATTCTTGCAGGAGTGCCAATGAGATCAACCAATAAAGCAAGGTGTTGATATCATCAAAAACCAAATAAAAAATTAAGCTAACCAGAACTATATTCGCAGAATTGAGATTACCTGGCAAACCACTGATAAAAACTTGCAACAAAAAAATGATCAAAACTATCAACACATGTATCAAAATTCTTATCATATTTATGGAATAATGACAGCCACAACGGATAGCTCATTAAAATTACTAAAACTTTCTATACTGGCGGTTTGCCACAAGGCATTATTTTCCTTTTTAATCTCCGACAATCGTCCAATCACTAGACCTCTTGGAATATTGTTTTCCAAACCTGAAGTAAACACAATATCATCCTTTTTTATCTGCTCGGTCTGCGGTATAAAATCCATTTTTATAGTCAAACCTAATTCACCCTTTGTTACACCAATGGTCTTACCTTTGTTCATAATGGTCGAAGCAAATTGACAGCTCGAATTATTGATCAAGCAAATATTGGCGGTTAGACTATTGGCAGACAATATCTTTCCTACAACGTTACCATTACTATCCACAATGGCTAGACCAGGGATTATACCATTTTTAGTGCCTTGATCGATAACTAATTGCTGATTGACCAAGTTCGGATCGCCACCGTAAATAACATTTGCCATAACATACTTCTTTTGCTTGGTGACCAAAAAATTCAAATGTTCGCGCAGGGTTTTATTCTCCTCTTCAAGCAATTTTAAGCGTAAATTTTCTGAATTAGCCGCACTTAAACGATTTTCGAGATCAGCCACAACCTGATTCAGGTCGCGCCGGTCCGTTTGCTCGCCGTAAATTCGACTAAACTTAGCACCTCCATTATAGGCCAAAGACATAACTGGACGAATGACATAAGCCAGTAAATTTTCAACTGGCCGGACAAATCCAACTAGCGCGAAAAAAATAAGCAGCACTAGTACTGCTCCAAAATAAATAAAAGACTTGTATTTGCGCTTAAAAGTCATATGACATTATAATTCATCAGTATTTTGCACTGCCACCTTGTCAAGCAACTCCTGATTTTCAAGCAGCACGCCAGTCCCCTTGACCAAACTAATTAACGGATCGTCCGCAACTCGTACAGGAATTCGAGTTTCAAGGGCAATTTCTTTATCAAGACCTCGAAGCAAAGCTCCACCGCCTGTCAACACTATTCCGTGTTCATAAATATCGGCTACAAGCTCAGGTGGAGTGGATTCAAGTGTCAACTTAATGCTATCAATAATTTGCCTAATAGTTCTTTGCATTGTTTCCCTAACTTGCGAATCAGAAATCTTAACACTTCTAGGCAAACCATAAAGCAAATCACGCCCACGAACCTCTAACTCCATCGACTCTTTTAACATCGTGGCTGAGCCAATTCTCATCTTGATAGTTTCGGCAGTCTGTTCACCGATTAAAACATTATACTCCTCCCGTACGAATTGTACTATATTATTGTCAAGTTCATTGCCAGCCATACGTAGCGCCTTATATGTCACCACACCACCCAAGGCAATAACCGCAATCTCGGTTGTACCACCACCAATATCAACAATCATCGTAGCCGTTGGTTCTGTAACAGGCAGTCTAGCACCGATTGCAGCTGCCATAGATTCCTCCACCAAATAAACGCGCCTTGCACCCGCCGCCCTTGCCGCATCCTCAACCGCCTTTTTTTCAACCTCGGTAATATCTAATGGAATGCCAATTACGACTCGCGGTTTCGGAGCCAACATGAAACCATCCTTATGAGCCTTATCAATGAAATACTTTAGCATCTTTTCAGTGATTTCAAAATCAGAAATTACGCCATCAACCAAAGGCTTGACGACCTGGATATGAGCAGGCGTCTTGCCAAGCATTTTACGAGCCTCCTCACCAATAGCTAATATCTCGTCGGTCTTAATATTGACCGCGACCACTGTCGGCTCATTTATAACTATGCCTTTATCTTGCAAATAGACCAGAGTATTTTTGGTACCCAAGTCTATGCCTAAATCGTGACTAAATTTTCCAAAAAATTTTTTTAGCATTATCTGATTGCCTCAACAATTTTATTTAATTTTACCAGCTCAAATTCTGATTCGTGTCGTTTTTTAAGCTCAACTTTATTCTGAAGCAAAGTCTTAGAGCTGATTACCACGCGATAAGGACAGCCGATCATGTCTGATTCCATAAATTTTTGTCCAGCACTGATTTCACGATCATCGAATAACACTTCAATGCCAGCCTGCTTGAATTGATCATACAATCCATTGGCAACCTTGACCAACTCTTCAGTCGCAATTCCGACACTTATCAGATGCACTTTGAATGGCGCAATCTCTTCCGGCCAAATAATACCACGCTCATCATGATGCACCTCTACCACGGTGGCCATAAGGCGACTCGGTCCAATACCATAACACCCCATCTCAACCGGCAATTCATCACCATTTTTATCTTTGTAATTAAAGCCAAACGCAGCCGAATATTTTGTCTTTAATTTGAAAATATTGCCGACTTCGACCGATTTTTCTTTCTTCAAAACCTTGTTATGACACAATGGACAGTCAGTTTGTTCATTAATAATTTCATCATTAATGGCCACACTACACTTTTCACAGATATAAATAGTATCCTCACCGGCATCAGTTACGGTTTGAAATTCATGAGAATATTTCGAAAAACTCCCACCAGAAGCAAATGTCAGATACGTCTGGTTAAGTAAGCCGCAACGCTCGTAAACCTTGAAATAGGCTTTTTGGGCAAGCTTATAATATTCGTTCAGATCCTCTTCGTTCGTATGAAAAGAATATAAATCCTTCATCACAAATTCTCGTCCACGAATTAAGCCTGCTTTGGCCCGTTTTTCATTGCGATATTTTGTCTGAATTTGATAAACATATTGAGGGAGCTCTTTGTATGACATAATATGTTTTTGTGCCAATGGAGTAACCACTTCCTCATGCGTGGCTCCAAGTGCGTATTCCTTATTGTCATCACCTTTTAGCTTGAATAGCACATCAAGAGAGCTCCAACGGCCAGTGGCTTCCCAAATCTCTTTCGGATTTAAGGCAGGCATTAGTATTTCCTGTCCACCAATAGCGTTCATCTCCTCCCTAACGATTTTATTTATCTTGTTCAAGACAAGTAAGCCAAGTGGCAAATAACTATAAATGCCCGCCGCTAATTTATCAATAAAACCAGCCCTTATTAAAACTTGGGCATTAAAACTGGTTTCATCCTTAGGCAGATCCTTTGTAATTTTCGTAAACAATTTTGATTGTCGCATAGACTATTTTTCTCCCCGGGGGATTATTAATAAGTCAATTAATTAAAATAAATTCAAATAATTTAATTGTCTTATATTTAAATATAGGGTAATTTTACATAAAAAACAGTGTCGTGTCAAAATAGAGGGCTAAACCCTCTATTTTACAAAATCTGAAATATCGATTGATCTTTTATCTATTTTTTACCCCATTTTTCCCAAACTACCAAGAGCGGAGAGGCTACAAAAATTGAAGAATATGTACCAATGGCAATACCGATTGTTAATGCCAAAGCGAATGGTTTGATTGAATCGCCACCCCAGAACAAAATCGCCAGTAAAGTCAATAATACTGTAAAAGAGGTTGAAAGTGAACGTCCTAGAGTTTGATTCAAACTTAAGTTGACCGTACCCTCAAAATCGTCATGACTTTTTGGCAAGTTTTCACGAACTCGATCAAAAACTACGATCGTATCATGAACTGAATAACCAATAACCGTAAGAATTGCGGCGACAAATGGCGTATTAATTTCCATACCCTTAAAATGCCCCAAGTAGGCAAATACACCTAAAGTAATAATGGCGTCATGACCAAGCGCAACCAATGCAGCTAAGCCATATTTCCATGACGCAACTGGTTTTGAGACTTTACGAAAACTATAAGTGATATAAAACAAAATACCAATAAATACCCAAAAAACCGCACTCATGGCTTTAGATTTTAGTTCCTGTCCAATTGAGGGACCCACGGAATCAAAACGCACTTCTTCAATTAAGTCTGTCACTTTCTTGTCAGTCGATTTCGCAAGTGCTAAATCATTAAGTGCCTTTAAAACCGCTCGATGCTTTAGCTCGGTCGAATCTTGAAATCGCAATGCGATGCCTTGTTCACCAATTGGCTGAATTACCAAACTCCCCAAATCACCGATATTATTTGCAGTGAATTTTGCCTGGACTTCAGTCACTGTTGGACGAGGACCCTTAAAATTCACTTCAAGCAAACTGCCACCTGTAAAATCAATGCCGAGCTTGAATTGCCATAAAATAATAGCTGCCACTGCCATAACAAAGAGAGCGAGAGAGGCACCAAGCCAAATTGAACGTTTTTGAATTATACTATAATTAGTCATATCGAAGCTTAATTATTTTTTAGATGAGCTAATAAGAAAACTCCATTTACTTAGAATGTTTTCAGGAATTAATTTCAACAAAGTTCTGGTAACGAATATAGCCGTAAACATTGACACCACAACACCGATAAATAATGTAACAGCAAAACCCTTAACCACACCTGCGGTGGTCATCATTAAAATAATACAGGTAAGTAAAGTCATTGAATTACTGTCACGGATCGAAGGCCAAGCCCGTCGAAATCCCTCTTCAATGGCCAGACTAAATGGGCGTCCATTAGCCATTTCTTCCCGCATACGAGCAAAAATCAAAATATTAGCATCTACCGCAACACCAATTGACATAATAAAACCAGCCATACCGGCCAAGGTAATTGTCACTTGTCCAGCATTAATCATAAACAAGGTAATCAAAGAAATCCAACCCAATTTAAATATGGCTAAACTAAATGACACGTAAATCATTAAAGCGATGACCGCCAATAAACCAGGCAGGCGATAAAACAATAGCATAAATACAGCCACTAAAACAAAGCCTATCAAACCAGCCTTAACACTGTCTTGAACTGATTTTGCACCCAAGGTGGCACCAACTAATTGCTGATTAACTAGATTAATTGGCACCGGAAGAGCACCAGCGTTTAGACGCTGAGCCAAAACTTTAGCCTCCTGAGCGCTAAAACGACCATTTATTACTGCCTTACCATTAGGTATTTTTTCATTAACCGTTGGCGAACTAATTGAGTAGCCATCTAAAAAGATTGCAACTTGTTTATTAATATTACGTCCCGTGACATCAGCAAATAACTTTGCCCCTTGTTCATCAAATTCTAGTGACACTTGCGGTGTCATGTCCACTTGATTAGTGGTTACGACAGCTGACTTTAAATTTTTTCCAGTCAATTCAGTATTCTTCCAATCAGTCTGTTCACCCACTATGTCAGTCGCTGACATCGTCTTAATGAACAAATGCCTGACTTTAAATTCACTAATCTGACGTTCATCTTCTTTGTATATCAAATGATACCCGAATTGAGTCTCGATGGGACCTATAATTTCACCCTTCTTGCCAGCGAAGACGGCTTTTTCAAATTCCGCAACCATTTTGCCTGCACTAAACCAGCCAAGTGAACCACCGGAGTTTCGAGCACCTGGCTCGGTAGAATTCTTTTTTACCAATTCGGAAAAGTTTTTTATAGTTGCTTCTTTTTTAATTTTTTCAATTTTTGACCTTGCCTCATCTTTGGTCAAACCGCTATCACAGCCCTCTACATCCTTAAAACAAATCAACAAATGGCTAGCCTTTACCTCACGTTCTGGTTGATTATTAAACGGATCGGTTTTCGCCTTTTTTTCGTCTAATTTAACAATTTCATAACCCTTGGTAAATTTTACAGCATCCGAAGTTTTGCCGACAGCTAATTTAGCAGCAATGCCGGCCACTGTTGGATTGTTATCACTGGTAACCCAGCCAATATCACCACCTTTGGCCTTTGAATCAGCATCATCACTGTAAGTCGCTGTCAAATTGGCAATATTCTCACCCTTTTTGATTTTTTCCATGACTACTTTAACCTTTTTTTCAGCCTCAGTGTTATATTTTTTAATTTGTGCCTCTTCTTCCTTGGTTAATTTGCGAGCGTCTGGTGATTTTTCCTTAAATTCTAACAGTGGCGTCTCACCAATCATTTTTATGGCTTTTTCCGCATCTTTAACACCCGCTAATTCGACCAAGACAAATGGCTTACCACCAGAATAGTTAGTTTGAATGTTTGGTTCAGCTACGCCAAAGGCATTAACGCGACGTTCAATAACATCACGTACGCCCTCAACTGCACTGGTGCGATCAGCTACCGGAATTGCTGAGACGTCAGCTTGATAAGTCAGCTGAGTGCCACCCAAGAGATCGAGCCCTAAATGAAATGGAATAACAATGACATGTGGCACAGGAATGCCAGTTCTGGTCTTTACCCAATCGGCACCCTTATTAAATTCGGCACCCAGATTGATCACAGTGGCGGCCAAAGTAATAACCAACAGGACTACAAAAGTACGCCAGACCTTTGCTCGTCCACCTGAAGTAAACATTTTTTGCGCAACATTTTTCATAAAAAATAAAGGCCAAGCGCACTCTAAAAGTTAGTATTTAATAACTACGCTAGGCAAATTGAATTTTGTAAATACATTTTAGGTTAAAGTTAGCAAAAAGGCAAGCAATATTGGCAAAAGATATCCACAGCATGATTGGCTAACTTTAGTTAATCACAAGTCACCATTGACATATATTAAAAAAACCAGTCTAATCTAAGACTGGTCTTTGACTGGTATTATAATAATACCTAGCTCTTCATGGTTTATTTTTTCACCGGTTTCGCTCAGCTGACCGGTTTTAAAATTTAGAAATACACTTTCTGCCATGCCAAGTTTTGTACCTGGTAAAACCCAAATATTTTTACTAGAATCGAGGGGGTTTTTTATGATTTCCAACCGATGCAAACCTGCACGAACCACAACCTCGCCACAATTATGCATCCCAGTAATCTGATTGTGATTGGGGGCAAAATCCATAAACGTCCAATCAGTGAATAACACAACCTGTATGTATTCCATTTTAAACTCCTTTCTATTAATGTGCGGTCATTACTACATAGCACAAAATAAAAGAAATGTCAATTTAACTGCCTATCTTCTTTACATTAAACTATGAAAAGGCCACGTCAAAAATTCAATAAATTTAATAACTTTTGATCGTTTTTGCCATTCAAAACGATCAAGCAAGGTCGAATTAAGCAAATCGTTAACAAAATGATCTTTCAATTCAGCCACAAAGCCATGATTTATCGAGACTAAATTGGCCTCATAATTAAAAAGCAAGCTAAGATTGTCTAAATTACTACTGCCCACCGTAGCAAAATTATCGTCTATAACGACTGTTTTGGCATGCAAGGTTTCACCTTCATAGTGGTAAATTTTTATTCCAGCTCTCATGGCCAAGGTGTAATAAGAATTTCTAGCCAAATCAACTATTGGATGATCGCTTTGCTTTGGCGTAATCAACCGAATATCTACACCGCGCTTAGCCGCTCTGGCCAAGGTAAAAGTCAAACGTTGATTAGGAATGAAGTAGGGCGTGGTCAAATAAACGTAATTTTGTGCTTTACGAATGGCGCGAATTAAGCGTCGATAATAAAAGCGTTGACGAAAATGCGGAGAGTTTGTAATGAAGCGCATTTCATTATTTTTGTATTTTTCCAACCGAAAACGCTTGAACTTGCCGTCGCTAGTTATTTGCCACATGCGGTTAAAAACGTATTGTGCCTCTCGGACCACTCCACCGCTAAACCTTACTTCGGTATCACGCCATTTTTCCATCTGCTTCTCTAAGCCGACACCCCCCGTATAACCCAATTTACCATCGATCAAAAGAATTTTTCGATGATCGCGCCAATACCAGGAGAAAATATTGCGGACTCGCCATGGACTTATTGGATTGTAGAAATTAATCTGCACCCCAGCAGTTTGTAATTCCTTGACGTGCCCAGAATTATAAATCGCAAAACTACCGGCGCTATCAAGAATTAATCTAACCTTTACGCCCTTTAGGGCTTTATGTTTTAAAATTTCGATGAATTGATGACCAACCTGGTCATGAGCAAAAACAAACTGCTCTAGATCAATTGATATTTGGGCTTTTTCAATATCCGAAATCATGGCGTGCCAAGCGTCAGCCGACGTTGTGTAAAATTGCCAAAATTTATCGGACATAGATTATCGCTTATTTACCATGACACTTCTTGTATTTTAGGCCGGAATTGCATGGACAGAAGTCATTTCGGCCAATATTTTGATCAGCATATGGATTGCTAGCCGTCTTTTTGGAAAAAACCTGCCGTTCACCCTCGCCCACCTCCTTTTCGGGTGCACTAAATTTAGCGTTGGCGAGCAAATCCAGCGCTGGAGCAATCGCTTCCTCCACTTGGGCCATTTTAAAGATACTGTAAACTACCTGTTTTTGAATCAAATTATTCAATTCATTGAACATGCCATAAGCCTCTTTTTTATATTCTATCAAGGGATCTCTTTGGCCATAACCCTTTAAACCAATGCCTTGGCGCATTGCTGACATGGCCTCTAAGTGCTCAATCCACATCGTATCAAATGATCGTAGTAAAATCCCCTGTTCGATACTATGCCAATTAATACCAGCAGCAGTAGCGCTTGAGCTTAATTGGGCATATGTTTGTTTTGATAAATCAACTAAATGCTCAATAATCGCTGTTCTAGCATGTACTAAATCAAGTCGATTACCGTTCGCGGTAAAGCTACTCAAATCTGTTTTGAGTTTTTCTTGAACTGGAAAAATATTACTAATAGCCACATAGATTTCATCCAAACTCCAATCAGTGATTAATTCCGCCCCCGTGTGAAAACTTACAACTTGTTCAATTTCTGCCTCAATCATCTCAAGAATAAGATCTGATAAGCTAACACTTTCGGCCGCAGTATCTTCACTTTTCTGCTCACTAGCAAAAAGTATTTCTCGTCGTCGGCGATAAATAGCCTCACGATGCTTATTAATAACATCATCATATTCAACCAAATGCTTTCGCAAATCAAAATTATTGCCCTCGACTTTTTTTTGAGCAGACTCGATAGAACGAGAAATTAAACTATTTTCAATCGGCATATCTTCAGGCAGATTCAGAGTCGTCATCATCTTTTTCATTCGATCACCACCGAATATCCGCATCAAATCATCATCCGTTGAGACGTAAAACTGCGAAGACCCTGGATCACCCTGACGTCCAGCACGTCCCCTCAACTGATTATCTATACGACGCGCCTCATGCCTTTCTGTGCCAATCACATGTAAACCGCCTAAAGAAACGACCTTATCATGCTCTACTTGCCAAGCCTCGTGTTCTGGCGTTCCTCGTTTTGGCTCAACGCCACCAAGCATAATATCAACACCGCGGCCAGCCATATTAGTTGCCAACGTTATAGTGCCAGATTTACCGGCCTCTGAAATAATCTCGGCCTCCTTTTGATGATTTTTGGCATTCAACATTTGCGGTCGCAAACCTTCTCGCTCCATCATTAGAGTCAAAATTTCATTCTTTTCAATTGAAATAGTTCCGATCAAGACTGGTTGACCTGTAGCTTGCCTGGCCTTAACTTCTTTAATTACTGCCTCATATTTGCCATTCTCCGTCCTATAAATCAGATCATTTAGATCTTTTCGTTGCAGTGACCGATGAGTTGGAATAGAGGTGGTGTCTAAATTATAAATTTTGAAAAACTCTTCCGCCTCTGTTAAGGCTGTACCGGTCATGCCACCTAGCTTATTGTACATTCTGAAATAATTTTGAAAGGTAATTGTCGCTAAGGTGCGCGATTCTTTTTGCACCTCAACCCCCTCCTTGGCTTCAATTGCCTGATGTAGCCCCTCAGAATAGCGTCGACCCTGCATCATACGACCAGTAAATTCGTCAACAATCACAACTTCGCCGTCGCGGACCACATAGTCTTTGTCGCGCTTAAAAAGAGCATGTGCCTTAAGCGCCTGCTCAATGTGATGAACATCTGCCACGCCACTGATAGTGTAGACATTTTCAACACCGAGCCATTTCTCCATTTTTGTAATTCCGTTTTCCGTTAATATGGCTGATCTCATCTTCTCATCCACGGTATAGTCGTCATTTTCGACAAGCATCTCAACCAGTCTGGCAAATTTAAAATATTTTTCCGAGGATTCTATGTCTGGTGCTGAGATAATCAAAGGAGTTCTCGCCTCGTCAATTAAAATTGAATCAACTTCATCGACGATAGCATAATAGTGACCACGCTGCACCATTTGCTCCAGACTACCAACCATATTGTCGCGCAAGTAATCAAATCCGAACTCGTTATTAGTACCATATACGATATCGCAATTATATGCCTCATGGCGCGGCACGGGACGGAAATTTCGTAGTCTCTCATTAAATTGAGTCTCATCATTGTAATCAGGATCGTATTTTAATGCCTGATCATGAATAATAACGCCAGTCTCAAGTCCTAGAAAATAATAAACTGGCGCCATCCAACCAGCACCCACCCTGGATAAATAGTCATTAACCGTCACCAGGGCTACCCCCCAACCAGTCAAAGCATTTAAATACAGTGGTAAAGTGGCAACCAACGTCTTGCCCTCACCTGTTTTCATCTCTGAAATATGACCACGATGCAGCATTATACCGCCAATCAATTGCACATCATAATGCCTTTGACCGATAGTGCGATTTGAAGCTTCCCTCACCAAAGCAAAACTTTCTGGAAGTAATTCATCTAATTTTTTTAAAATCTTTGCATCGCCTATAGCTATTTTTTCAGTACCTCTAACCTGAGCGATCAACGCCTTAGAATATTCTTTCAACTCAGCATCAGACATGACTTTGAACTTGGCCTCAAGGTTGTTTATCTCCTCTATAATCGGCGCCACACTCTTAATTACTTTTTCGTTTGGATCACCAAAGATTTTTGTTAATAAAGACATATTTTAAACTACTTAAATTATCTATTAAAAAGCCTGCCTAATGGCAGGTAACAGCATTACTATACCACAAGTTTTTGACATAAATCAAGCGTTGCCAAAAAAACAGTAAACTGCTAATATTAAACCTGATTATGCTTAATAGTTAATAACTATTGATCGTGCACCAAATTACAGTCAAATACAGGCCCTTTTAGCTCAGTTGGTAGAGCGACGGTATCGTAAACCGTAGGTCATCGGTTCGAATCCGATAGAGGGCTCAAATAGCGACAACCATTTTTTTATCGAATTTTAGACTAATCCTTTAACTCTTTAATTAAATTTCGCACCACTTTACCAGAACCGTGACCTCCACCATTAAATGAAAATCTTGGATTATTGGCTATATGCACAGGAGTAATGACTGCTGCTTTTTTTATTTTTGGCAATTCTACCGGCACAACTGCCTCGACAGACTTTTCAAGCATTTTTTTTGAAACTCTTTTTTTGCGGGGTGTAACTGTCTTTTTTCTCGGGCTCAGGGATTTTGTTCGCGTTTTTTTCGGCATTGACGCCTCAAAAATTTCTTTATCATGAAGAAAAGTCTTTTTATTATATTCCCTTATCACTTTTAAAGAATCAAGCCCAGGCTCAACGATATTTTTTACTGGTTCCACTTTTTTAACAGGCTCAACGATATTTTTTACTGGTTCCACTTTTTTAACAGGCTCAACGATATT
>JBAWWA010000013.1:0-34873 GCA_037146995.1 bacterium | reverse complement strand
TGGACCAGATTACGCAATTGCAAGCCGATTTGGCGGCTAAGTTGGCGGAGATTACAACCCTTCAATCACAGGTTACGACCCTAGAAGCACAGATCAGTACGATGATTGATCCAGTTTTGTATCAGGCTAAACTTGATCAGATTGCCACTATGACGGCGCGCATCATTGATCTTGAAGCGCAATTAAGCTCGGCATCGAGCACTAATGCTTCCTCAACAGCTAACTTGCAAGCTGAAATTGATGCACTGAAAGCACAAATTGTTTCACTGCAAGCCCAAATCACGAGTCCTATTGATCCGGTAGACTATCAAGCTAAAATTGATCAGATTGCGAATTTGCAAACCCAATTGGCCGCAGCCGTAGCTAGTGGTAATAATTCGTTGGCACAAATCACTATACTTGAACAGCAAATTGCTCAATTGCAAAAGGAACTTGATACGGCAAAAAAAGCCTCAGGGGGTGGAGTGATCATAATCGACAAGACGGACAAGACAGCACCAGAATTATCAGAGATTACTGTCTCTGAGTTAACCCCGATCGGTGCTAAAATTAGCTGGAAAACCAATGAGCCAGCAAGCGGTTTTGTACGCTATACTGCTAGTACGAGTGACAGGGAATATGTTGGTTATCAAGATTTGTACAATGAACATTTCTTTTATTTGAAAAATCTTTTGCCAAACAGTACCTACACTTACCAGGTCTCATCTGTCGATGGTTCAGGAAATCTTGGTCAATCTGGTGAATTGAGTTTAGAGACACCTATTTTGACCATTGACCCGGAGAAAACCGATCCAGCAACGACCACTGCCACTACAACCATTGAAGAAAAGCCAAAAATTACACCTCAGTTGATCGAAAGTGCCGCCAAAAATATGATCAGTTTGATGAATAATTTGTCGCAGGTTGTTTCTATTGGTACATTCGAGAAAACTATAATTACTCAATTTGATTCGCTTGAACAATTAGCTCGTATTATTCCTTCGCCAGTTATGTCTGGTGAGCCCTCGATTGAGACAACACCAACTACGGCTATTATCAAGTGGAACACCAACAAACCAGCCAGCTCGTTAGTTGCTTATACACCAGCTAGTTTATATGCTGCAAATAAAGGTGCTGATAACTATATTCAATTGGCTGGTCAGGCCGACGAATTGTCCTTAAATCATTCGGTCAAGATAATCGGTCTCAAACCAGACTCATTATATCATTTGCAATTACGTAGCAAGGCTAAGGTTGGCCCAGAGGCGATGTCAGGTGACTTCACCCTCAAGACCAAAGCTGAAGCTTTAGAAATAATATCTTATAATACCGAGATTTTATCACCGCAAATTGTGAATTTGCTTTGGTTGACTTCTGAAGAGACAAATTCTCAAGTGACAATAATCCCTTATCATAACAATGTCTTGTCAATCGATGATGCCAAAACGATTATGAACAAAATTTATACAACAAATCATGAAATGACGATTGAGGAATTGGAATCAGGTACAATTTATCAGATTGAGATGTCTGGCGTGAATAGTAAAGGTAAAAAAATATCGAAAATTATCCCTTATTTTTCAACCACCAAAGATGATTTGCCACCAGAAATAATGCAAATCAAAACCGAATCAGCTTTATCGCAAGGCAAAAGTCTAAAGGTTCAGACCGTTATCTCTTGGCAAACCAATGAGCCAACTATCAGCCAGGTAATGTTCGGTAAAGGCGTTATCTTTGGTGAGACTGATTTGCCTGATGCGACGATCATGGAATCGTCATATGGTCGCAAACATACGGCAATTATTACGAACTTTGATCCTGGTTCGGTTTATTCATTCAGAATCAAGGCAACTGATTCTGGTAATAATACTGCCATCTCAAACACCCACACAATTCTGACGCCTCAGCAAAAAGCCTCAGTCTTTGACCTGATTATTAAGAATTTTGAAAGTACCTTTGGTTGGTTATCCAACGTCGGTCCGAAATAATTTTTAACTTTTAGATAACTTGTGTTATAATGTGAATAACTTATATTAAAAATTTATGTCATTCTTAGACAAATTAAAAAGGAGGGTTGATGTCCTAGAGGATGGCCAACCGCAGGGTGAAAAAAAGGGTGTACTGCAAAGTACCTCGAATTTTGCACAGTTAGACGTTGATATTTTCGAGACGCCGAACAAATATATTATTGTAGGTATGATTCCTGGTGTCGATATCAAGACGCTCGACATCTCTGTTGGTGATGAAAATGATGTCTTAATTATCCAGGGAAAAAAAGCTTCGCCGATCGAGCAAATAAAATTAACTGAAAAGGGTCTATCTCATCATCATCAGGAGTGTCAGTGGGGGGATTTTTATCGTCAGATAATTTTGCCTCAAGAGGTTAATCCCGAAATGATTGAGGCTTATGAGGAACGTGGTGTTTTGATTGTCAATTTGCCCATGTTACGCTTGGCTAAAGGCAAAAAAAACATTACCATAACCTCTAAAACTTAGTATTTATATGATTTTACTTAAAAGGAGGATTGCCATAGTGTCGCTAAGTTTGTTTTTGGTTACAAATTTAGTGTCTTTTTTGGTTGTTGACTCAGTTAATGCGGCTGGCGCGACTTTATTTTTTTCACCAGCTACCAAATCCGTGGTTGTTGGTTCAACTTTTAGTATGTCCGTTTTGGTTAATTCAGGGTCTGGTAGTATTAATACCTTAGAGAGTATTGTAAATTTCCCCAAGGATTTATTAAGTGCTAGTTCGCCATCTTTGGGTGGCTCTATAGTTAGTATGTGGGTGCCAAGTAATCCTGTAGCCTCAAATGGCAACGGTACAGTTACTTTTGGCGGCGGCATGTTGTCACCTTTTACTGGGGCAAGTGGCCGAGTGCTAAGTATTAGCTTTAAGGCGCTTAAAGTTGGTAGCGCGAAAATTAGTTTTTCAAATTCCCAAATTCTGACCGGACCAGGTGAGAACGCTTTTGGCGGTGCGGGATCGGCGACAATTACAATTACTGAGCCAGTGGCACCAAAAATTGAAACACCAGTTGAGACTAAGCCAGTAGAGACAAAACCTGCCGACACAGCCACGACGCCTACTAGTATTACGACACCACCCGTCACCAATAGCACTTCAGCAGCCGAAGATGTGACGGCTGGTCAGCCTAAGGGTATTTTGCCGCCAGCCCCAGAGGTCACTTCGCCCTCTCATACTGACAAGGAAGTTTGGTATGCCAATAATAAAGTCCAGCTTGATTGGCGTTTACTTGCTAGTATTATTGGGCTTGGCTATTCAATGGATACCTCGGCCAGCTCAACTCCACCTGATCAAAAAGGTGCCATTATCCAGACCAAGACTTATGACCAAGTAGCTGATGGCCGTCATTATTTTCATATTCGTTTGCAAAACAAAACTGGTTTTGGACCGATTGCCCACAGGCAAGTCTTAGTTGATACGACCCCTCCAACCAAACCACGTCTAGCTATTGATAATAATGGTGATAGCACAAATCCTAATCAGATCTTTAGAATTGACACCCTTGATGTTACTTCTGGTATTGCTAAAATTAAATTTTGGTTGAATGGTGCTGAAAAGGTGATTGAGCCGTCTGGTAGTGTGGTTGAACCATATCAGCTCGAAAAACTGCTTCCTGGAAATTACAACATTAGTTTGCTAGCATATGACAGGGCTGGTAATAATTCTTCTTCGACTATCAATTTTTCGGTTGACCCGCTCAAGGCGCCTATTATTACCGATATACCAAAAGAGATTAGAACACTTGATAATTTAGCAATTCGCGGCTCGTCATTTTACCCAAATTCTACCGTGACCATATTTATCGGTCTTACTAATGGTGATCCGATTCAGGCTGAAGTTAAAACAGATGATAATGGTAATTGGTCATATCAGCACCCTGGACGTTTAAACAAGAATAATTATGAAGTTTGGGCAAAAATAACTGATGCCAGGGGGGCGCAAAGTCTGAACAGTATCAAAGTTGGACTAGCCGTTACCTCGCCCGATATTATCGCACTTTACGGTGTCTATATTATCTTGGTCTTATTGACCATAATTGCCTTTTTGATTTTATATATTTATATGCTCAAAAAGCTTTATAATGCTGAACGTGTTCAAGCAGTTGAAGAAACACAAGGGGCGCAAAAGAAAATTAATGAGATCTTCTTGGCTTTGCATGAGGAGGTAAATGAATTAATTGAATACGCCGACAAAAAAGCTGGTTTATCCGAATCTGAACGACGTGTTAAGGAAAAATTAGAAGAAGCCTTGGATATATCAGAAGAATTTTTGATCAAGGAGATCGAGGATATAGAAAAAGAAATATTTCTCCCTAAGGTTAAGAAAAAATAAAATTAGCTAGTAATTAAATTTAAAAAAAGTAGCCGTAGCTACTTTTTTTAGTTGTGATCTAATGAATTGACTTAACGCTTATTAAAAATCATGTTATAATTAAGGCGTCGTTGACTTCCCAAAATGCGTAAAACGGTTCACAAAAAAAGTATTATTGCTAAATTTTTTAAGGCCCTGTTAGGTGGTCTTTTTATTGTTTTTTTGGGAACAGCTGGCATGGATGCTGCTGACCATCGGGGTAATCTATCCGAGTCGGTTATCGGTAAATTAATTTTTGGTAAAAGTGGCAGCAGGTGTCCGGCAGAGATGGTTTTTGTCAGTTCAGAAACTGGTGGATTTTGCATTGATAAGTTTGAGAATTCGGCTGGCGATGGTTGCAATATTAAAAATCCCAGCACAGTTAGCGAGTCTCAGGATAGTTTAAATATTTTTGCATGTCAGCCGGTCTCGGTTGTCAATGCTTCACCTTGGACAAATATCACTCAAGATCAGGCCATTAGGGCCTGTGCTAAGGTTGGAAAACGTTTACCAACTAACAAGGAATGGCAAGCGGCAGCCCTTGGAACGCCAGACCCAGATAAGGACTGGGGTGTGGATGATTGTCAGGTGGCTAAAAATTGGCCAAGTCAGCCTGGCCTAACTGGTTCAGGACAAAAATGTATCTCCTATTCAGGCGCATTTGACATGATTGGTAATGTATGGGAATGGGTTAGTGGGGCAGTAGTTGACGGCAAATTCGAGGGTCGTGAACTGCCAGCCTCTGGTTATATATCGGCGATGAATGCGAGTGACGCCATGCCAAGCGCTACCAGTGAGACGCCCAGTGCGACCATGTTTAATGACCAGATGTTTATAAAAAATACCGAAACTCGGGGAATTTTGCGTGGTGGTTATTTTGACAACAAGAGTGACGCCGGTCAGTATGCAGTTTACGCCGTAACATTGCCAAACAACTGGGCTGGCACCATGGGCTTTCGCTGCGTAAAGTAAAGCTGAGTTAAAATTCTAGAGATCCAAATGCGACTCAGTCGTATTTTTTTTGGTCAAAATAAATTTGAGATGCTTGATTGAAAGTAAAATTTGCTTTGAGATTGGTGTTTGTAAAAAATTTGAATTCACCTCTAAAAACTGTTATAATATACTCATATTTCGCTTAATTGTTGATAACTTTTTGTCAAAAAAAGTTTATGCTTTAATGCGAAATAAATGGCTAAAATTAAAATAAATTTTCATAAATTCTCCAATTTGGCTTAATTTTAAAATTAAGCGCAAAATTCCCCATGCCTGAAAGAGTGAAAAAAATTATTAACCTACTTTCTAGGTCGTATTTGGTTTTATTACCTGCGGCCGTTTTTTTGTATTTAGGGGTTTTTAGTTTGCAGGCGCAAACAGTGGCTAATACACCGGAGCCACAGCGCGTTAATATTGCACCATCCGTCTATGAGGTTGTATCTGGAACAAGTTCGGACAATTGGTTGAATCCAGGGTTGGCCTTGCTATCCGAAAACTTAGAAAGTGCTAGTTTTAGTGATTTTAATCAAGAAAATAGTGCCTCCTTGAAAATTGGTGAATTTGCAACCGTGACACCAGTCTTGCCGATAGATCAGCCTTCTAGCGCGACACCTGCGCCAATAGATTCAAGTGTTTCGCCAAGCAGTGCTTTGCCACCGGTTGATATTGTGGCAACACCAACGCCTGAAATTGTGGTGCCTGCCACTAATTCGCCTGCTGATTGCACGCAAAGTACGACCTGCACAGCTCCAGTTGACGCCAATCCCTTAACGACTGACCCTCTCCAAGGTTTGCAAAATCCTGTTGTGCCCGTGTCGCCTGCCGTTGAGACTCTCCCACCACCGACTGAGCCAGTTACGCCTACTGTTGACGTCCCGACCAGCCGTCGGTCATGGACTAATTTGGCTAAGCTAATAGATTTTTTTAGACCCAAAAAAGCTGAAGCACAAGATGTTGGCGCCACTACCACCCTCCCGAGTCAGGAGTATGCTCTTATTTACAAGGATTTTAGTCTGCCAAGCGGCATTATGGCAGCCAACAATATCGCCAATGTGCAATTGCGCCTCTCGATGGCGGCCAAGGCGTTTAATCCGGATGACAAAGTAAAGATCTATTACAATGTCGGCACCGGTTGGTTTGACACCGGGGTTTTATTTGTGGGTCAAGGTTTGGCAAATGCTACCAATAAGGGTTATTTTTTATTTGGCTTGCCTATCTTTACGAGTTGGCAAGATTTGACGAAATTGCAAATCAAAGTAGTTTATGAGCATGTTGGTGATGGCCCAGCTGCCGCCTTGTTGGATGGTGTTTGGTTGGAAGTTGATTATAGTCCGGCCGATCAGGCTGTGGTTCCACCAGTCACTGAACAATTAAACGCCGAGACTGAACTGAGTCGTTTGCGAACTGCTGAATTGAATGCGCCGTTCACCATGGAGCAGGTTTCTTTAAAAAATAGTTTCAAGACTACTGAGGGGCCAGATTTTAATTTTTTATACCGTCGCAAAGAAAGCTTGCTCGGCAGTATTACCTCAAGTTTACTGGGCTTGTTTACTGATCAATATGCTGGGGTGGCTGTACAGGGGGAATTGACCAATGAATATGGGCGCAAGGTGAGTTTTGTGCCGGATGTTAATTATTTACAGGATGGTGAATTCCATGTCAAATTACCAGACAATTTGCGCGATTTTAGGCCAGGTAAGTATGCCATGATATTGACGATCGCTGATGGCGAGACGGTTTATAAATCAGTTAAGGATTTTAGTTGGGGCGTACTCTCTATAAATACCAGCAAGTCTGTTTATTTGCCGACAGAGGAGGCATATTTGCAAATGGCAGTTTTGGATGACACTGGCAATACTATTTGTGACGCTGATCTGTATTTGGAGGTAACGGCGCCAGATGGTGGAGTGGCTTATTTAAATACCGACAACGGCTTGATTAGTCGAAATGAAAAATGTGGGCCGAATAATGTCATTAATGAACCCGATTATTTTGCTCATTACGGTCTCGCTGGTGTTGGTTTGTATCAGACAAAATTAATCGCGCGTACCAGTAATGGAGTCAAGGAGATTGTTGATCAATTTGAGGTGCGTGATGCTTTGCCGTTTGAGATTGAGAGAATCGGTCCGACGCGTATTTGGCCAGTGGCAAACTATCCGATGAGACTTCATATCAAGGCTAATGAGGATTACTCGGGGCCAATTACCGAAATCGTGCCAGCTAGTTTTAAAGTCGTCCCTAAATCGGCCACTTTAAATGAAATTACGCAAATTAAAGGCATTGATTATAATTTTATCGTCAGTGATGACATTGACCAAGCCAAAGATACTAAAATTTTAACTTGGCAGGGAATAAATCTTAAGGCGGGCGATGTCCTGGATCTGGAATATGAGTTTGACGCGCCAGACATTTCACCTGAATTTTTCTTGCTCGGCCCATTAAGCGTGGGGACTTTTTCTGAATTGCGCATGTGGCAAGTGGCGAGTGATGCGGTCTCTATTTCTGACGCTAATGGTGGTACCTCGGCTGGCGCTTGGACGACACCAGCCAATGCCTGGAATTCGACTAATAATAACTATGCGGTTAGGGCTGTAGCAGCCAATGCCAATGAAACAACTATTTATCTTAAAGCAACCGGCACGACTGCGACTAGCTCATCAAATCCGATCGTGAAGGTGGAGATTGGTATTGAGGGCTTGGTCTCGAACGTTGCAGTAAGTGCTGCGTTGAGACCGCTCTTTAATGGCGTGGCTACTGGTACGGCGCAAACTATTGCTGGTGCAACATTGACAACTGCTGATTTAAATACGACCTTTTATGTTGATGTGACTAATGATGCTGCCGGACCAAGGCTTGGAAACTGGACTTGGGCTGATGTACAAAATCTTGATGTTCTCGTAAACGGCGTAAGTGCCATTGGTTCGGTTCAAAACTTAAGTATTGACCAGATTCGTGTTCGCGTAACCTATGACACTGTCGTGCCAGTTGGTACTTTTAATTCAGCAGTGCAGACGACCAATGGCAGTGGTGATGTTGATATGTCCATCGAAGTTTCAGATGCCGATGGCGGTTATAGTAAGGCAAGACTGGAATATGCGGTCAACCCTAATTGTACGGCTGCTGGCTGGTCATATTCGAACGACACCACTATTAATCCTCTTGATGCCAGCACGACGGCTGATTTTGGTGATCCAAAAATAGATAACAATCAGTTATTTCAAATTGGTACGACAACTGGCTGGATCGTTACCGCCTCTGGTTCTAATTCGGTGTTTTTTGATTGGAATTCTAAACTTGATGCACCAACGGCCGATGGCGAATATTGTTTGCGCTTGACGGTTAATGATGGGTTAAATAACTCTACCTCGACTTTTGCCACGACCACCCTTGATAATGTCAATCCAACAGCGCCTGGCCAGCTCTCAGCCGTTGTTAGTTCAATGGGTAATGGATTAGTGGTCAGTTTTGGAGCCAGTTCAACCGATACAAATTTCAAGGAATATAAAATATTTTATCATCAAGGCACGTCATCGGTAAACGAAAGTGATATTGTTTATGATCAGACTGATAATCCTGTTATGGCGAATAATAATTATGGCGGAGCCTCAGGCTTTACGATCAATGACTTATTACCGCTAACCACCTATACCTTTAATATTTGGGCTTATGATCTTTATGGCAATAAGGCCAGTTCGACAGCCATTAACATAACTACCTCTAAAGCTGAGCCTCAAAGGGCTAATACGGTTTATTATTTAGCTGGTCAGTATGTTGGCGATGGTTCGGTTGGTCAAAACTCAAATACCAATCAATCTTTACCAGCTTTTAATTTTTCTCTTGCAGAAACTGCGGCGAGCATTAAAAATGCCTATATTATTTTTGAATCTCATTTTGAGTCATATGCCAATAATGTTGGTAATTATACTGGCTACGACTTGGGTTTTGATGCTTGTCAAAGTCCTTGCACACCTAGTGCGTTTGGCGGTACCGGCATTGCTACCAAGACTGATGCAACGGTTTTGGCTTATGATCAGACGGCAGCTGGCAGTAATTATGTGCGTCTTTTATTTGATGTGACTAATGAGGCGCAATTAGCAGCTTATCAGGGTGGTGGCGCTACTTTGTCTGGCCAGGTTGGTTATAACATTAAACGTACATCAGCTGTCAATTCTATTTCTGAGTCCAAGGCAATGTTAGTAATTACTTATCAATATGCCGAAAAACAAACAGTCAATCAGACCAATACCGTTTTTTATCCGTTAGAGTCGACGGTTGCTGGGCATTCTGGTACTAGGTTATCGGCCCAAATTGATGATTGCGTACTTGACTCAACTTGTCCAAAGTTTACTTATCGTATGGATATTCCAGAGATCAAGTTGTCACTCGCTGATTGGTATCAAATGTACAATCATCATGATAACGGTACGACTGGTGACTTGCTTACAAGTGTTAATCTCGACGGTACGAATATTGACAGCGCGACTTATGTCTATGAGTTGGCTCAGGGTGGTGGACAAGGTGGTGCGCCGATAATGTACTTTCCAAATGTTAGTGGTTTTGTGGAAAATGCCACTTCAACACTCGAGTACAAAGCCACTAGCCCTGGTGGTGCGATGACTCACTACCTAATCGGCGGCGAAGCGGTCGATACTTATGTGGCGTCTTCTTCGGCCACAATCAAAACCAAGACAGTTTCTTTTCCGTTGGGCGTAACGACTAATGGTAATTCCACAGCTCAGGCTAGCTCAACCGTTAATGTTTATTTTCCGGAAAATGGTACGGCTACTGGTACTGTTCAAATTAAAAAAGCTTGGTTCAGGGTAGTTTCAAATAATGGTGCCAGTGCTGCCAGGACCTTAACCTTGGCTTCGAAAACTGGTAACAACGCAATCACAGCAGGTTACGCGTATGCCTATAATTCAAATGCCAATGTAGTTCGGCCGGTCTTTAATATTGTTCATGTCATGCCGAGTGCTCAATATGATGAACTCGCTAACGCTAATTTGACTACTCCTAAACCTGTCACGCTGTATACTACCAACAACAACGTGGCCGTTGGTGGCGTGGCGGCAGAACTAATGATTACTTACACCTATACAAGTGAGAAAGCGGGTCACTTGTCATCACTCAATTTGTATGGTGGCCAGGCTTATCAGAACGGCAACTCTAGACTTGCTACGACGACGATTAATTTTATCGCTCCGGAATCAAATAATACAAAGACCCTGCTCGGTAGTGCCTTGTTAGCCAGTTATTTATTTAGTGATAGCGATGCGGTGTTTGGCGCGACACAGATTACTTTGGATGCCAATGCTTCCAATACTTTACCAACCTGTACAAACGCCTTTAATAGCAAGCCCGACACTTCGGCTCCAAGTTTTAATAATTTTTCGGAATTTTATCGACGTGGCACCTCAACCATCTCGACAGATAACAACTCAACTGTCTATACTTGCACCTCGAACAACGGTGGTGGGTATGCGACTGCTGGCGGCAAAATGAATACACAGTTTTTGTATACGTATTTATACACAGCACCTCAACCAGTCTACACGCAAAATTCATTCAGATTTTATGAAAATGGCAGCACCATTGATCCAGTAGTGGCGAAGGCGACAGAGAAGACGTCAATTACTAATATTAATTTATGGGATATCGTTCGCTTGCGAGTTTCGGCTGGCCCAACAATCGAGGACTTGGCGGTTAGTCAGCAAGATTTTGATTTGCAGTATGCTTTTGCTAGCTCGACCTGTTCGGCAATTGCGTCTTCGAGTTGGTATGATGTCGGCACCTCAACGAGTAATACATCATGGCGCAGTTACAATAATCCGCTTTTAGCAGCGCACTCTACGGCTGGCAGTGTTTTGCTGGCTAGTTCGACAAATTTTGAGAGTTATGAAGAGGATAATCCGACCTTATTAAATCCGGTTGTCTTGACTGATGGTAAATTTGGCGAATGGGACTTTAATTTGTTTAATTTTAGTGCAACTTCATCCCAGGATTATTGTTTTCGTATGGTAAAAAGTAATGGCACGGCCTTTGCAACTTATCTTTACTATCCAAAGATCACGACGGCAGCTTCAAATACTGCGCCGACGAATCCCATTAATTTGCTACAATACCTTGGAGCAAATAGCACCTCAACCATTACGGTTGCTACCTCGACCTGGATTAACCAGAACACCGTACGACTTGTTTCAAGTGTTACTGATGTTAATTATTCTGAAGGTCTAAGCTTGTTTTATCAGTTAGCAACCTCAAGCGGAAGTTTATTATCATTGACGTCAGTGCCAGCCTCACCTTGTGCTGCAAGTACGACCTATGCGAGTTGCGCGTCGAAGGTTTGGCGTGCCACTAGTTCTATTAGTGATTATAGGCTTAGAGCTTTTACAGGTACGGCGACAATCTCAACTATTCCTGATGATTATAATGGCTATAAGTGGCAAGTCCTGGCATGTGATGATAGCAATGCATGTTCTATCTGGATGGATCCTGGAGTGGTGCCAACTTTCAGGGTTGATACAATAGCGCCAACTGCACCTGGGCTGATGACGGCTACTAATGTTTCAGCAAATGCTCTGACCCTTAAATTCGGTACTTCTACGACTGAGGCAAATTTTGCTTATTATAAGATATTTTATAAAAAGGGCACGAGTTCGGTGCGCGAGACTGATACACAGTTTTATGATAATGCGACTTTGTTATTCAAGGATTACGCTGGAGCAACTTCAACTTATGTAAACTCTTTATCAGCTGGTACGATTTATGCTTTTAATATTTGGGCATACGATATGGCTGGCAACAAAGCCAGTTCAACAGTAGTCGTTGCTACGACTACTAGTTCGTTTACTGCTCCAACGAGTTACTGGGGCACGGTTGGACAAAAAACTGACGGTACTGGAGGAATTGATATGATTTTTACTGCCGATGATCCTGATAATGACGATACCTTGAGGGCAAAAATTGAATATGAACTCGGCAGCGGCTGTTTGTTTACTACGACTGCCACGGCAACACTCAATACGGCTGATGCAAGCACATATGCCTATACGCATGGCACATTCAATTTAGCTGGCGATCCAAAGGTTGATAACACCGCGACTTCTGGCTATCGAATTGGTACATCGACCGGTTGGATTATTACCTCTCCAGGTGCATCTGACGTATATTCAACCTGGAATTCCAAGCTAGACGCACCTACAGCTAATAATACTTATTGTTTGCGCTTGACGGTTAGTGACGGTGGCTTGATGGCTACGAGCGTAACCAAAATTGTCATGGTTGATAATGTTGCACCCACAGCGCCAGGTGCCTTGACCCTAGCAAGTAAGAACTATAACAGTTTGACTTTGAACTATGGAGCTCAAAGTATTGACAGTGCCTTTAGTCGTTATCGGATTTTTTATTCTACAACTTCGCCGGTGACAGAACTCGGCACTGAGCTTGCTGACTCAAATCTTGCATTACAGAATTACAATGGCAAAGCAACAACATCGATCACTGGTTTGTTGGCTAGTACAACTTATTATGTGAATATTTGGGCTTACGATGTTTATGGTAATCGCACGAGTGCTGTGCCACAAGTCGTAGTAACTACTAACTCTTTGCCAAGTAGCGCCTCCTCAACAGGCCAATTTAGAGGTGATAATTCCATTATATATAATGGAGACTGGACTAGCACCACAACTATTCAATTGGTTGGCCAGGGCAACGACCCTGATGCCAGTGAACGCCTGACTCTTTATCACGAATTTATTCCTATTGGTTCTAGTTATAAGACGGCCACGACTGTGCCGGCTGGTGCTTGTATGTATGGCACAAGCTATACTGCCTGTGCTAGCAAAATTTGGTATTCAACCACAAGTGCAATTGGGAATTATAGTATTTCACCATTTAAGGCAACGACCACAATTACTAACGTTTCATCGAGCTCGATCGGTTACAAATGGCAGACGATAGCCTGTGATGATGACGGCGATTGTTCCGCCTGGTTTGATTTTAACAGTACTTTGCCAAATATTTTGGTTGATAATTTAGCTCCGACAGCTCCTGGCGCTCTAACTTTCAACGCCAAAACCAGTGCGAACGTAACTTTAAATCTCGGTGCTAGAACGGTTGAGGCAAATTTTGCGAGTTACAAAATTTATTACGCCTCCGGTACTCCACCCATCGCCACAACTACTTCGACAAATTTTGAATATGTTGATCTTGACTTAAGTTTCATTAATTATAATGGCCAGACCATGATGACTATCCCTGGCCTTGCACCAAGCACTACCTATTACTTCAATATTTGGGCCTATGATGAGGCAGGACAATCGGCAAGCTCGACAGCGGTTGCCGTGACGACGAATGCTGTGCAGTCGACGCCTGGTGTCTCATTTTATGCCAAGTCTGGCACTTCGACTATTTTTTATCGTCGTTGGGATGGCACGGTTTGGGGCAGCGAACAACGAGGCCCAGTCATGGGTTCGGCAACTTATAATATCAGACAAATTGACACCTTATCTTCAGATGATCGTGGCAAGGTGGCTATCGTTGTTAAGGCGGCAACGGCAGCCAATCAACAGTGGTGGGGAACGGTCTACAGATTTTCGGCCGATTCATTTGCCACAACAACTCAGCTCGGTCCAACCTTGGCTCTCACAACCTATAATAACTTGATGAATAGTTGCCTTGGTAGCTTATCAAGTGGTGATTTTTTTGTCGTCAAAGCAACTACGACGGCCGCAGCCTATGTCAATGGCACGGCGGTTCATGCATGGAGTGCGGCGAGTGGCTGGACTTACGTCGCTGATGGTCCTAACCCTTCAGCCAATCTTGTCGGTTGCCGTTTGATTCGTCGGCCCAATACTGATAATTACATGCTAACGACCTTTGATAGCGCTCTTGATGTTGGTGCAGCTTATTACATCGGTGGTAGTAGTTATGTTGATCTTTGGACGGCTCACAATAAGTATTCATATAATGAACGCAACGTGAACCAGTTCAATGGCGAAGGTTTCTTTGATCCAGGAGATAATACGCGCGGTGCCATCGCCTATACTGATAGCACGACCAATACCTTCACTCAGGGCAAATACTTTATTGCTGATAATTTGACCGCCTCTTTTGGTGCGGCTTCAAATACCCCAGTCTTTAGTACGGTTTATGCTCAGGGCTCATTTGCGACAGACGATGGCAATACTGGTATTGCTTATTTTGCTGGTAACGATACTGCCAATCAGCTAAACGTTTATAAACTTGATATTACTGGTGGCTCACCAGCTTGGTTGACTACGACCAATGGCAATAATATTTCATCTGGTTTGATGTATGCCAATACTAATCTTTCAAAGCCTTATGATATTAAATTTTATAAGTATTTTTATGGCCTAGTGACTTGGGGTAATGCAGCTTCGACTACGCCAAAATATAGTATTATAAATGCTAGCACTAATTCTGTCAGTGCCTCAACATCCTTAAGTAGTGCATCAAGTTCGATTTATACTAGAGTAAAATTATATGATGATCCCAATGAAGATGAGTTGCTCGCCTTGTATCAAAGTAGAGATATTAATTATTCAGCGGTTTTTTGGAATGGGGCAGCTAATAACTTTTATTCGACGGGTAATCAATCATGGAAGGTTCTGGGTACTACGACGATTACGGCCACGCTTTTAGCCACTGATACGATTAGTTCGTTTACCTATACTGCTAGAAATGCAGCTCCAAATACGCCCACCACCCTCAATCAATATAAAAGCGATGGGGTTAGCGTGCTTGCCAATGGTGATTGGACCTCTTCATCATCAGTATATTTTAATGGTAATGTGACTGATCCAGACACGAGTGAGGTTTTAACGGTTTATGTTCAGGTTGCTACTACCAGTGGTGTCTTTAGCAGTACCACTACACCGCCAGCCGGTGCTTGCGCAACATCGACCACTTACTCGGCCTGTACGAGCAAGATCTGGATAATCGGCACTTCGGTTGCTGGTGATTATAGCTCAGCTCCATACAACCCCAAGGCAGTTATTGGTGGCTTGAGCGAGAGTGCTACCGGTTACAAGTGGCAGCTTATGGGTTGCGATGATCAAAATTTGTGTTCCAATTGGACTAGCTATAATGCTATAACGCCGAATTTTATGGTTGATACTTTGGCACCAGGCAATCTTGGTAATATGGTTATTTATAATAAAAACAGTAATAGCGTTAGGTTAACTTTTGGCAGTCAGGCAACTGAAACGCCCACCTCTAATTTTTTAACATATAAAGTTTATTATCGCGCTGGCGCCGGGGCTACCGAGGGTGATGCCTCGTCGACTGATGCTAATTTGGCTTTTATAAATTATAATAACGCCACTTCAACCTTGATATCAGGATTAGCCTCGAGTACCCTCTATTCGTTCAAGATTTATGCTTATGATAAGGCAGGTAACAAGTCAATCTCAACCGAGGTCTCAACTACCACGAGTCCTGGCCCGATCATAACTCAGTCGAGCTACATTTTCGAAAATGATGACGGGGTAAATGTGAATAGTAATTCAACCAGCACGCTCGCCAGCACGACGCTTGCCAATGTAAATATTGGCCAACGTATCAATGTTCGCTTGCAAGTTGAAAACAGTGGTGGTGATGCTATGAGCAGTAAGGTCTATAAGCTACAATATAACAATTTCACTGATGCCTCTTCGACTTGGGCTGATGTTACTAATACTTCAGAAATTGCCTTTGGTCTCGGACTTTCCGGTACTAATGGGGATGCTATCACTTCGTCAAAGGCTTCATCGAATGCCAAATCATGGTCCAATGGTAGTTGGCATAAAGGCACAGCCAACACTAATAGTTATACTTTAAATAGTAATGCTTATACTGAATTTGTATTTGCGATCAGAACTCATAATGCCTTGTTGGGCAAAACCTATCGCTTGCGTTTGTATAACTTAACCGATAATGGCGCTTTAAATAACTACGCTAATTATGCGACTTTTTCAACTTTGAGTAATCAAGTAAGACGTTATAGTAAAGGCGTTTATGGTACGTTACCTGGAACTACAATTGATCTCTCTTATTATTTTGACTTAGCTGGTTATAATAATGTTTTAACCGACAATAATACAACCTATGACGCTATGTCCGCGACTGCTGCGTATCCGATTAGTAATTATTTGTATAAAAATTCTACCAGCTCTCAGGCCTTAATTGTGAATTGGAATGGTCAGTCCAATGTTGCAGCCTCAGTCTCTCCGGTTTATCTGCAGATTTATCGTGCGGGCAGTGTTAATGCGTGGGAGACAGTTGCCTCAAATCTAGTTTCTGCAGCAAATACAGACTTTAATTTGAGCTATACTCTGAATTCAACTTTGTCACAATATTATGACGCCAATTATTGGACCTATTGGCGAGTTTATCAAGAACTTGGCACACAAACATTGAGTTCTGATTATTTTAATGTGGCTACATCTACTGCTGCGCCTATAGTTTATCAGAAGCATTATCGTTTTAGTGACCGTAATGGTAATTGGTTGGAAGCCGAGGATACGCGTAGTCCAGCTGCTTCAACCTCGATCCAGCGCAATATTGTTACTAGACTGCGAATGTCGGCACTTAATTTGGGAGCAGGTAGCGCTGCAAATTATCGCTTTAAAATTGAATACGCAACCACGACAGGAAATTGCGCCACTGATCCTGGCAATTGGTCGGCTGTGACCACTGACAATACCAAAGCCTTTAGGATGTCAACTACTTCAACTGTCACCGATCAGGCCCTGACTTCGGCCGTCTTAACTTCTAATGGCTACACTTTTGTGGCTGGTCGTTATGTTGCCAGTACTTCAGTTATGACTGCCTCAACTACTTTGGCAGAGGGGCAGTATACGGAAAATGAATATGCTTTTTATGCTAATAATAATGCAGTTGATGGCACGACATACTGTCTTCGCATGACCGCAAGTGGCACACCATTAAATTATTATGATAACTATGCCCAAATAACCATCGGTTCAAATAGTAATTTGGCTCCAGTATTTATTGATGGACCTGCTGAGGATCCGATTATGTCTACCTCATCGAGCCCGGTCAATAATGATACAATTTTCTCATTTAGTGGCACGGCCACGGATACGCCGACTGATAGTTATTATCTGGCAATTTGTCAGACCAATAGCGTAACCCCTGGTGATGACGCCCCGCCGACTTGTAATGGTGGTGCTTGGTGCATTTCGAGCGTTGCCTCATCTGGCGCTCAGGCTATTTGTAATGCAACCGTCTCGACTACCTCAGAAATCGGTAATTGGTATGGCTTTGCGTGTGATAAAAAATTCTCGGTTGCTAAATGTTCGGCTATGTCGCAAGGCACAACGACCGATGACAGTGGTTCGCCATTTTATATAAATCATCCGCCAACATATACGGTCTTGGGTACTCAGATTACCCCTCAAAATCCAGGTTCAAATTTTGTCATACAATCGACTTCCTCGGATACTGATATTCAAGGTGGGGCTGATACCTTGCAGTTCTTTGTTTGTGCAACGCCAAGTGCCACCGCTGCTGGTTGTGCCAGCACTACAATTTGTTCTTCAGTTGGCTCAACCACTAATGCAAATTGTAATTTTACTGACATCGCGCCAACACCAGCCGGCACAACTAATTATTATGGCTTTATTTATGACAATCATGACGCTACCGCTACAATTAGTTATCGAACGAGTAGTTATGTTATTAATAACGTCAAGCCGGTTTTGGGTAGCCTAATATTGAATGGTGGTAATCCTATTCAGCTAGGTCTAGTCGGCACAACTACACCGATTTCAACGGTTATTGACGTTACGGAAAATAACGGCTGTCAAACTGGGCTTATTTCTGCAGCGGCTACTATTTATTATTCGAACGTGGCTGGTGGTAGTGGTTGTTCAGCTAATGACAATACTTGTTATCAAGTTAATGTTGCCAATTGCATTAAGAGCAATTGTGTTGATAATAATGATTCGACTGCAACCTATACGTGCACGGCCCAATTTAAATATTTTGCCGTTCCGACTGACAATTTCGGCGTTGGTAATCCGTATGAGCCTTATAACTGGACGTCTTATATCATGATAAATGATGGGACTTTTTCGACATCATCATCAAATTCAGTTGAGTTAAATACCACACAAGGCCTTGAGGTGCCGCAAGCGACGATAAATTTTGGCAGTATATTTTCAAATCAAAATACAGGTACTTCAAGTCAGCAAACGGCTATTTGGAACGCCGGTAATTCGCCGATTAACACCAATTTGGCAGGAGATGATCTGCACAGTGCTGCTTTGGATATTTTGCTGGTCAGTAATATGGAGTGGAGCTTTACCCCAAATTTCCAGTGGTCATTAGGTAATTCGGTTATTACTAGCGGATCAGGTGGATATGACGCTCCGACTAATATTGCTAGAGCTACCACAACAGCCACTTCAACCAAAAATGTTTATTGGGGAATCGGCATTCCTAATGGCTCAATCTCGACCCTTTATACCGGTTTGAATTATTTTACTGCTATTCCGTATAATGCCGGTTGGTAATTTGGGGCTAATTGTTAAAATATTTTTATCTAATAGCTAAATGTGTTATAATTAAAATATATTTATTGTTAATTAATGCTAGAAAAATTCAAACAAGCAATTCCGAATAAGCAGGTGTTATTCATTAACGCTATTATTTTATTTGCAGTTTTTTTAGCCATTATTTGGTTGTCAGTCACTTATATTTATCCAAATTTCAGTAAAAAAATTGGTTCACTGGAAAGAGCTCATGCTGAAGAAGTAAAAAAAGTTCCAGCTGTTATTAGTGATATTCGGGTGGCGACGACAACAGCCAGTTCAACAATTTTAAGCTGGAAAACCGACAAGGTGACTGACTCGATGATAAATTATAACGTGAGTCGCGATTATGGCATTGTTCGTGATCCGGCCACTTCAACGGACCATGAATTGTTCTTAGACAATTTAAGCCCTGATCAGTTGTATTATTTCAAGATCATCTCAACTGATGTAGATGGTAATCAAAGTATTTCTAATGACTTAAGCTTTTTTACCTTGAATGACAAACCAACGACCACCCCAGAGATAAATAAGCCACTTGAAAATCCGACTCCAAATCAGACAGAGACTACTAATGGAGCTGGCATGGGTGAGGGTGATGGCACTGGCAATACATCTCCAAAAATAACTCAAGAAATTCTCGACTTACTCAATCAAGTCCAAGAAGAAGGTACATTGGATCTAATTGAGTCAAAGGTGCTGCAGATGGCTTCGGAAAAAGCCAAACCACCAACTATTTCGGGTGATTTTGCTAAAGTCGAGCCAGGAGTTGACTTCGCGGTTATTCGTTGGAAAACCGACAAAGAATCAAATTCACTCGTTTCTATTGCTTCAGAGGATAATTATACGCCAGGTAAATACACGATTAGTCAGGGTAACGCCAATGAGATGGTTCTATTGCATGAGGTTAAATTGCAAAATTTACGTCCAGCCACCACTTATCATTTTCGCGTTGCTAGTAAGAGCTCTTTAAATTTAGAAAGTGTTTCCGAGGACTCGACTTTTCGAACAAAATCAATTATGCCAGAGGTTTTCAATATTAATGTTAGCAAAATCGAGGAAGAGGCAGCAACGATTGATTTCTCAACTAATATACCGACTTCGGCGATTATCGAATATACTGATCTTAATTTGAATGTAACTAAGCTTGAAGGTTCGACAGCTTTAGTCAGTGAACATTCTTTGCGGTTAAAAGGTTTGAAATTTGATACTTACTACTCGGCCGTTGTTAAGGTTGAGAATGAGCAGGGAGAAAAAACCGTTTCTGAGCCCATTACTTTTACGACTGTCAAGGATATAATACCGCCTGTCATTTCTAAAGTTAATAGTGAATCAACGCTATATCCGGGAGAAGACAATAAGACGCAAACCATCGTCAGTTGGCGTTCGGATGAGCCGGCAGCTTGCCAGTTTATGTTTTCGCAAGGCTTGACAGTCGGTAATGAAGAGGGGACGGGTTTGCAAGCCGAAGAAGATTATACAACAGCGCATGTTCAGGTTGTAACCGAATTTCAATCAGCGACAGTTTATAAGTTTTGGATAAATTGCCATGACAAGACTGGTAATAAGGCCAGATCGGATGACTACACAATGTTAACTCCATCAAAGGAACAAAGCATATTGGATGTTATCATCAAGAACTTTGAAGGCACCTTCGGTTGGCTAAAGAAGAAATAAAATTTCAAGTTAGTTAGATAATGTAAAAAAATGGCAGAACCAATTATCCGCATTCGTAACATGAGTATCATCTATAATAAGGGCAAGGACAACGAATTCCGCGCTTCTGATGGTATTAACATGGAAATATATCCTGGAGAATATATAATTTTCTTTGGTCCTTCGGGTTGTGGAAAATCAACGGCGCTTTATTCTATTCTTGGCATTCTGCAGCCGACATCTGGTGAAGTTATCGTTAAGGGTGAGGATATTTATGAATATACGGCCAATGACATGGTGCGTTATCAAACTGAAGTTATCGGTATCATGTATCAGGCTTTTTATTTGATACCGTCGTTAACAATTGCTGACAATGTCACTTTGCCTATGATATTTCAAGGTGTTCATCCGACTATTAGGCGACAAAAAGCCGAAGAATTGCTTGAACGCTTTGGCGTTGGTATGCATGCTCATAAATTGCCCGAAGCCCTGTCTGGCGGTCAAATTCAACGTGTATCGGTTGCCAGATCGTTTATAAATGATCCAGAAATTATTTTGGCCGATGAGCCGGTTGGTAACTTGGACTCTGTGTCGGCCGACGCAGTTATGAATACGCTCGATGAAATTAATCGACGTGATAAAAAAACCATTATCCTGGTGACTCATGACGCCAAATACTTGCCTTATGCCCATCGCATTATTTATATTCGCGATGGACGGGTGGTACGCATTGTGCCAAACCCAGAAAAAAAGCAAATTGCTCGCGTTGACAAGCAGAAATCAATGGTGACCGAAATGGAGCAGCTTGTGAAAATTCATCCATATTTGTCGGCTTCAGAGTTGAAAGTGAAGAGTATGATAAATTATTTGACGCAAGACTTGAATTTCGAGCAAATCATTAGGCTGGAAAATTTTGCCAAGCTAATGATTGACGGTAAGGTTGATGATGAGCGTTTTTATAATAATTTGACGACCGATTTCAAAAAAGGCGGTGTCGGCCTTGACGCCAAGCAGGGCAAGGAAATGACAGCTAAAATTGCCAAACTGTTATCGCAGTCAAAAGATTTTAGGCGTTATCGACGTCGCATGGATGAGAATAATTTTTTCAATAAGGGTAATGAATTAATAAAACATATCACTAGCCATTTGGTTGAAGCATATGGACATAAGCTGGAAAAAATCGCTCAGAAGAATTTAACCGAGCTGGTGTATGGTCGCGTCTCGGGCCTAATCAAGAAAGATGAATTCGTTGATGGCTTAATGAATGAATTAAAAGAGAAGGGTGTCGGCATGAACAAAGAAATGGCCTTTGCCGTGACTCAATATTTTGAAAAATTATTAACTGCTGGACTTGAAGTTGAGGATCGAGCCGCTCATTAGACTGGAAAAATCACTTTATTATGAGAATTCAAGATACTGCTAGATTAGCTACTCGCATGTTTAAGACGCGGCCTGCCAGAACCTGGCTGACTATTCTTGGTATTGGTGTCGGTATTGCCGCCGTGGTGGTTTTGGTTGGTCTTGGTTATGGCTTGCAAGGTATTATCCTCGAGAAGATCGTTTTTGGTGAGGCCTTATTAAGTCTTAATGTTAGTGCGCCGACCTCAAAGGCCATTCAGCTTGATAAAAAGGCATTAGAGGCCTTGGCTAAGGTCGAGCACGTTGATGCTGTTGAGTCTCTTGCTAGTTATACTTCACTTATCAAATACGGTTCGCTCAAGGGTAGTATTTTTGTGCGCGGCGTGACACCAAATTATTTCCGCTATGGCGGAGTTGTGCCTGCTTCTGGTTCATTGTTTGTCGCGGGAGAAAACAATAAAGTCGTCTTGTCAACCGCTGCCCTGAAATTATTTGAAACGAATGCCAAGGATGTAATAGGTAAAAAAGTAACCTTTGAAGTCTTTGTTCAGGGGGCTACACCGGAAGATGTTCAGGGCGTACCTTTGAATAAGGAATACGAGGTGAGTGGTGTTGTTGAAGATGCTTCATCAATTTATGCTTATATTCCGATAGGTGAGTTGAGTAGTAAATTTACGGTTAATAATTTTGAAAGCGCTCGTGTTAAGGTTGATACGAATGCCAATTTGAGTATCACAGAAGCGGCAGTTCTTAAAAAGGGTTTTGTTGTAACGGCTTTATCTAAAACCGTTGAACAGGCCAATAAGATTTTTCAAGGCATTCAAATTGTGCTTGCTATCTTTGGTGGCATTGCCTTGGTCGTTTCAGCGATTGGTATGTTTAATACCATGACCGTTACGCTCATGGAACGTACTAATGAAATCGGTATTATGCGTACGATTGGCGGCTCGCCGACCAATATCAAGGTTATGTTTCTTTCAGAAGCTATGGTGATGGGATTTCTCGGGGGAATTGCCGGTATTTCGATTGGTGTTTTTGGAGGGTTGGCCATGAATTTCACCCTCAATACTATTGCCGCCAGGATGGGGGGTGCCGCCATCCAATTATTCCGCTTTCCGATACCGTTTCTTTTGATTATTGCGGCCTTTGGCGCGGTAATGGGTTTTTTAACGGGTGTTGTGCCGGCCAAGCGTGCCGCCTCAATGAGTCCGCTAGAAGCCATTCGGTACAAATAAAATGACAGTTATCTTTAAAAAACTGTTCAAGAACTATAGTTTAAGGAGTATTATTTTCCTGTTATTGGTGATTTTTATTTTTATTAGTTTAATTTGGGGTTACATATTGTTTAATAAAGCACAGTCAAATTATCAATACTTTGGGGGAAATTTAGAAAAATTATCTTTGAGAGAAAAAATTGATTTAACCACGAATTTTTTTAAAGAAAAATATTTAAAATCCAAGGAAGAATTAATTGAAGAGGCAAAAAATGCCGAAAAACGCGAACAGCAAAGATTGGCTATGCCAATGAATCAAAAAATTCGCCTGTCTCTTTTTTTGAAAAATGATTATCAATTGAGTTTGTCGATACCACAAAGTTGGCGAGAAAAAATCGTAGTCGAGGAGCTTAATACTGAACGAGCAAAATTTATTTACAGCACTAGTAGCCAAAAAATAAATATTTTTGAACTTTCTCTAATTCCTGAGCAGGCATCAACTGCCTTAAAAAAAGGTGAAAAAAAAATAATCGAAAAGTTTAATCAAGCGGCAGTTGTTTATATTCCAAATTATCAAAAGCAGAATAAAATTATTGACAGTGAGGTTCAAAGTTTTCGTATCGAGCTGGGACAAGTTTTAGAGAGTTTGCAAATAACAAATAATCGCTAAAAAAAATATTTAAGGTTAGCCATTAAAAAAGATTTTTAGATTACTTGAATTTGTGTTAAAATAAATTCATGTTGTGGATATTATAATATCCCATTAAATTCCCCATGCTATTATGTCAAAAATAATCAAAAAAAGCTTTCGGCAGTCATTGCCATTTATTATGATTGCCCTGATCATAAATCTCTCAGTTTATGGTTTAGTATTTAATTTGACCTTCGGTTTCGATGATGCGCTCGTCAAATGGATGCCTAGTGCTAATGCTGATACAGCCACCAGTTCGGTGACAGTTCGTAATGCACCGCCATCATTCGTGGGGTTTGCAGCCGAAAGTCCGACTTCGTCATCAACTTCGCCGGTTAATGTAGGTGGCTCAATTGGTTTTGTTGGTACCTCGACTGATCCGGAGGGTAATAACGTTTATTTGATTGTTTGTTCCACAGGTGTCGTGACTGCTCATAACGGTGGAGCTCCAACTTGTGGCGCAACTCAATATTGTATCTCCGGCAGTCAAGTGGCAGGTGGTCAATCTTCATGTAACTATAGTAATGTGGCTGATCCCGGTGCATTAGTAGAGACAGTAAACTGGAATGCTTTTTTCTGTGATGATCACGCCTCAGAGGCCAACTGTTCGGCTGTCAATCAGGGTTCTGGTGATTCTGGCAGTCCATTTTATGTAAATCATGCCCCAACCATCGTTAGTGCCTCAACTACTGATAATTTTAAAAATCCTGGAGCGCTATTTACTTTTACTGCCACCACCTCTGATACTGACGCAGCTGGCAGTTTTGATTTATTGACTTTGTCGGTGTGCAAGACTAACAGCTGGTCAACTTCAACCGGTTGCGCTGGTGGTACTTGGTGTACGGCCACTGCCACTGGAGCGGCCACTGCTGTAGGTATTTCATGTCAGGCTTCAACTTCAGTGCCTTGGATGCATGGTGCCTCAACGACTTATGCTTTCGTTAAAGATTGGCATGCCATGCCAGGTTCTAATAATAGTCAATCGTTCACTTTTACGACGAATGACGTCGCCCCGACCATAGGCAGCATCTTATTAAACAATGGCAATCCAATTTTAACTAATATTAAAGGTGCTGCCAGTACGACTGTATGGGCCACCTCAACCAGCGTCAGCGATCAGAACGGTTGTATTGATTTAGTGGGGGCTACAAGCACGCTTTATATGTCTTCATCCACACTGGGCTCGAATTGCGTGGCCGATGATAATAAATGCTACAAGCTAACTTCTTCCAACTGCACAATTTCGGCCTGCGCAGGTGGGGCGATCGCGACTGTTGCTTGCTCAGTTCAAATAGCCTATCATTCAATTCCGACAACAGGTTCAGGCACTAATCCTTATGCGTCTTATGGTTGGGTTTCAGCCATTAGCCCGTATGATGGCGGCCCACAGTCCGTTTTAGGTACTAGTTCGCCAGTTGAGTTAGTGGTAAATTCGGCCCTCGATGTTACTGAGACTAGTATCGTCTATGGTACCATGATTGCAAATACCGACACTGGAGCAACCACTACGGCCACTACGATCGTTAATTTTGGCAACTCTCCCATGGGTAGCGATATAATCGGTACTGATATGAATAAATTGCCTGATGTTATAGCTGCTAATAATCAAAAGTTTGGCGTTTCCAACGTAACCTATGCTTCTTTGACCTATAATTTGTCCTCAGTTACGCCACAATCTGTTAATTTGGCCATACCTAGACCAACCAGTAGCGCAGTAAATCAGTCATCTAGTGTTTATTGGGGTATATTTGTCCCAGCTGGTCGACCTTCTGGAAATTACACTGGTACTAACACTTTCTCAGCTTTTTGGGATTCAACGGCAACTGCTGGCGCTTGGAACTAGTTGCTATTTCAGGAGAATCATGTAAAATATAAACATCTTGACAGTTATCAGATATTGCTGGCCTAATATATTAGGCCAGCAATTAACGTTATGAACAAATATTATTTAATTGCACTTGGTCTCGCCACTCTTTACCTTTTTACTAAAATTGCTAAAATATACTTGTTTAGTGGTTTTGCACCTTTTGTAAATATGCGCCGATCGCAGGCACAGGCAGTTATTGGGGAGTTATTTAAAGAAAAAATGGTTGAAGATCCTGTAGTTTATTCTTTAGGGTCTGGTCAATTTGGATTTTTATCAGTTCTTCAGGAAAATATGCCTAAGGCCAGACTGGTGGGGGTTGAAAATAATTTACGTTTATACATAATTGAAAAGTTGCAACTCTTGTCAAAATTTAGCCCTATTCAGTTAAAAGCGCAAAAAAGAATTTATAGTTTAAAATTTGACGATATTGACCTAATCTATTGCGATTTGTCGCTAGAGGATCTTACTGAGTTGCCCTTAAAATTCAAATACGAGTGCCGACCCGGTACTATTATCCTCTCAATGGGTACGCCCATTCCAAATTTAGAGGAAAAACGTGGCTTTGATTTGCCACCAGTCAAGTCAATTAGAGAGCGCCTTATGTTTTGGCGTCATGATACTTTGACAGCAAAAAAAGATCACGGCAATAGCTGGGTATATTTATACGAAATTTAGTCAATGCTCGCGCACATGGCAGGCAAAATAATTTGCCTGCCATGTGCGCGAGGATAGTTGTTAAAACAAAAATCAAAACGCGCCGCCTGTATATTTATTATGATGCGACGGTTAAAAATTAATTTAATTACAGTTTTAATTTTGCTTGGCACCCTAGCGGTTGTGAGGCCAATTTTTGCTGGTTTTGGCATCTCACCGCCTTACGTTAAAAACCAGCAATTAGTGCCTGGTTCAAAATATGAACAGCAAATTATCTTACTGCGATCTTCGGCTGAAGAGGATTTAAAGGCGACGATTAAAGTTAATGCTCCGGATATAGCTAGCTGGATTTCGCTCAATCAAGGCGAGGAGTTTGTTTTGCCAAAAGGTCAGGTTCAGGTCCCGATGACTGTAACCGTGACCGTACCCAAGGGCGCTCCGCTTGGTAATTACAAGGGCAGTTTAAATATTCGTATTAGTTCGTTAAAAGAAAATACTGGCGGTGTTGCTATTGCTCTTGGTGCTAGAGCAGATATTGACTTGACCGTAACGAATGTTGATTTTTCGGATTTTATGGTCAGGATGGCCGAAATCCCTGACTTTGAAATTCTCAAATGGCCATGGGATATGCCGATTTTCAGTCGGTTTTTACATCGAGTGACGGTCGTTATGAACATCGAGAATCTTGGAAACGTCAAAATAGCACCCTCAAAAGTCACTCTAGAAGTCTATGATATTTCAAAGACTCGAATTCTTGAGTCAGGTTCTGATAGTTCAATTGATAAGATTGCCCCATTTTCCGTTGGTCAAACAAAAGCCTACTTTCCGACAAAACTTGGCCCAGGCGAATATTGGGGCAGGGTAAATGTCTATAAGGATAATACTATTATAAATACTTATGACTTGGCCTTTGTAATTGCTAAGCCAGGCGAACTCAAAGGTGGCTCACCGAGCCTAGGTATCTATCCATGGTTATTATTATTCGGTTACTTGTCTATTGTGGTAATTATTATCGCCTCTTTGTTGAAAATAAAGATTTGGCGACATGCTTGGCGCTTGCTGCTATTTGTTTTGAATATTTTGTTCATACCAATAAGGCCAATTATTTCAAAACTAGCTTCGTGGTTTGAAGCGGCTAAAGATGCATTCTGGGATTGGGTTGGCAGCAAGGCTAATGATCGTCAAAACCGCGGCCAAAAAAAGCGCAAGTAAATTAAGATAAAATCTCTGTGCGAAATAATTCTCCTGTTGCATCTCACGTCTATAAATACGCGATAATAGCTTTTATTTTGCTATTTAATTTTTCTTATGTACGTCACGCTCAGGCCTTTAATTGGGCTCAGACGTTTCTTGAGGTTATTCAGTCATGTGGAGATAATATTAAGGATGCCAGTGAGGAATGTGATGGCACTGATTTTGGTTCGACAACTTGTGCTACTTTAACAGATGCTAACGGTAATCATTATAACAAAGGCAAAATTGCTTGCACTTTACCTTCACTAACTGATCCAAATTATGGCTGTAAATTAGATAAAACCGATTGCTCATTGTGTAATAATGGTGTTATGGAAGGGGTTGAGAAATGCGACACGGCCGATTTTGGTTCGATTCTCTCGGTATGCAATGGTGCCCCCTATTATTACACCGGTACGAGCTCAGCTCATTGTTATTGCATGTTGGCCGGCTATCCTCTTGAGCCTGGAGCGGCCAAGTGTACCTCTAATTGTTTAATTGATATTGGCATCGGTACTAATTGTTTAAAATCAACAACTACTGAAATAGGTATTGTTGGTTCACAAGGTGGTGGCTCAGGTGGCGGCGGCGGTCTTGGCTCAGGTGGCGGCGGCGGTGGTGGAGGAGGAGGTTTTGCGCCTAATTTTGTCCCTGGTTCTGATACGCCACCCAAAGACACTAAATTGATTATTTCTGGTAAAGCTTCACCCTTGGCCGTACTGCGAATTCTTAAAGATGGTGTGCTTTGGACAACAGTCACGGCGGATAATAATGCTGACTATAAATTTGAAACCGATAATGACAAGTTTAAAGTCACCCCAGGAGTATTAACGGTTAGTATTAGCGCAACGGATAGTAAGGGTCAGACCTCGGCCAGTTTTTCTACGACCTTTCGTGTTGCCTCAGGCGCCGTGACCACGATATCTGGTGCCAATATTGCACCAACCATTAATTTAAGCAAAGCCTCGATTATTCGTGGTGACAAAATGCAAGTTTTTGGACAGACGGTACCAGTTGGCATGATTAGTGTTAGTTTTTTTGGTAAAAAAGAGTTGCTGGATTCGACCTATGCTTCAAGTAAGGGTGATTGGCTCCTTGATTATGATACTAATAAATTAGAAAATGATACGACTTATCTAGTCAAGGCAATGTTTGAGGCATTTACTGGTTCAACCTCTGCCAGGAGTGGTTATTCGAAGTCATTGTCACTGCAAGTGGGCAAGGGTAGTAGTATTTCAACTCTGGCTTGTCCCGGAGCAGACTTAAATCATGACAAGAAGGTAAACTTAATTGATTTTTCAATTTTGTTATTTAATTGGGGTACAAACAATACTTGTGCGGATCAAAGTGGTAACGGTAAGGTTGATTTAACAGATTTTTCAATCATGCTTTTTAATTGGACGGGTTGAGGTGTTATTAATGCGTAATATTTTAAAATTTTCAATATTTATTTAATCTTCATGAAAAAGCTTAATAAAATTTTACTGGTTGCTTGCTTTTTATTGATGCCACTCTATGATCTTGAAGCTGCCACTTTGTCGCTTGATTCAAGCGCTTCGGAATATGGCCTGGGCGATCAAATAGGCGTAGATATTCGCTTGAATCTTGACCAAGATGAAGAGTGTATCAATACTGGCGAAATTGGCGTCACATTTGACAATACTATACTTGAGGCTTTGGACTTTAGTACCGGTGAATCAATTTTTAGCCTCTGGATTGATAGGCCTGCCTCTGAGGCATTTGCCAATATCAACGCTGAACAGGTTGTAAAATTTTCTGGTGGTGTGCCTGGTGGTTATTGTGGTAAAGTTCCTGGTGATCAGGGGGTAAGTAATAGTCTGGGACGAATTATTTTTAAAGTTATCGGCACCGACCAGCAATTGGCTAAATTGCCAGTTACTCGGCTAGCTTTTGACAATTCATCGAAGATTTTACAAAACAACGGTCTTGGCAGTGAAGCTAAATTAAAATTGACCGATTTATCACTGGTCATCAAACCAAAGTTAGTCAAGCAAAATACTGATTGGGATCAGGTCAAAACTACCGACTATTTGGCGCCAGAGGAATTTACGATTGAGTTGCTAAAAGACCCTGCTTTGTATAATGGGCAGTATTATCTAATGTTCAACACGGTGGATAAGCAGTCTGGCCTTGATCATTATGAGGTGAGTGAGCAGCGAGTCATTACCTCGGTTTATCAAAAAATTTATGACGGTTTGCTTTCAGTTTTACCAGGACGTGAACAAAAAAATGCTAATTGGCAAGTAGTGACACCGCCTTACGTCTTGAAAGATCAAAAACTTAATAGCACAATTAGGGTTAAGGCGGTCGATAAGGCCGGCAATCAATACGTGGTTGAGCGGGCGCCACAAGCTTGGTTTAGTCGTCAAGAAATAATTGTCTCAATTGTGGTTTTTGTGGTATTATTATTTATAATTGCTTTACTTGTTTTACGAATTCAAAAAAAACTTAATTCAAAGGGGAAAATATGATCTATCGTTCATTGATTTACGGAAAAAATAAAAGTCGTGTCAGGCTTTTATCGTTAAGTGCCGTTTCATTATTTGTCCTGCTCTCTATTATTTTAGTTGTCGTGAATTTTGCACAAATTTTTCCGGCTAGAGCGGCAGGCGCCTCATTGTATTTAACACCATCTTCTGGTTCGTATGTATCCGGTGATCAGATTAGTGTGATTATTAAAGCTTTTACGGATGGCAAGGCAGTCAATGCTTCTGAAGGTGTTGTTAATTTTGACAAAAATCTTCTCGAAATCACGAGTGTCTCTAAAAGTGGTTCTATTTTTACTTTGTGGACAACTGAGCCTAGTTATTCAAATGCTACTGGCATTATGACCTATGGCGGTGGCGTGCCATCACCAGGCTTTGCCTCGCCAGCGGCGGGTAAGGTTCTAACTATAACCTTTAGAGCCAAGAATCCAGGTCAAGCACAGTTGCGTTTTACAAGTGGCGCTTTACTGGCTAGTGACGGTCATGGTTCAAATATACTAGAAACCTTGGGCAGTGCGTCTTTTGCTATTTCGCAAAAAAATCCTGAAGTAAAAACTTTGGAAAATTCAGCTGTCGCTTCGGTGGCACAAATAACCAATATCAATACAACAAGCGCCAAGCCTGGCAGTGTAACTGATAGCTATTTGCGACCAGTTGTTATTTCATTGACACATCCAGATCAGAATGCTTGGGTGAAAAATAATCAAGTTGATTTCAAATGGGACCTGCCCACGGGTGTCATTGGTTTGAACTATTCTTTAACACGTGAAGCTGATGCTAAGCTGGAAGACAAAGATATTGGGCTAGCAACTTACAAATCTTATTCAAATGTGGGCGAAGGTGCCTGGTATTTCAATCTGAAATTTTATGACGGTAAAAAATGGGGCGATATTGAGCGTTACAGGGTCTTGATTGACACGATTAGACCAAAATCATTTGCTATTAACATCGAACAGAAAGATTTGGCGAATTGGCCGACATTATACTTTAAGTCAGGCGATGACACGTCAGGCGTGGCCAATTATGAGATATTTATTAATAGTTTAGAAGAGGAGGAGTTTGATGTTAATGAGGATGCTTCGAAGGATAAATTAAGCGTTCAGTTGTCACAATTAACCTTTGGCAAACATACTGCCTTAGTTAAGGTTATAGATAAGGCTGGTAATGAGACAGCTTCGACCATTGAGTTTAAAATCGAACCGATAAAAACTCCAGAAATAAAAGATCACTCCAAAGAATTAACTGCTTCAGAAAAGTTTTATATCAATGGTACTGCCCTTGAAAATACGCAAATCAATCTGTATATACAGAATGAAAATGGTCGCGTAATTACAAAAACTATGCAATCTGATGCTTCAGGTAATTGGCTTTTGATAAACAACGAAAATTTGCCTAATGGACGTTATATCGCTTGGGTTGAGGCTGAGAACAAAAATGGTCTACGTAGCAAGCCAAGTGAGAAATTCACCTTTATCGTCTCGCCACCGGTCTTTGCTGTGCTCGGTTCATTTGTGATAAATTATTTCACCATTATGGTTAGTATGATTTTCATGATTCTCTTGATCGTTATTCTTGGTTATTACTTTGTTCAGATTATACGCAAAAAACTCAAAAAAGAGACTGTCGAGGTTGAGGTGGTTTTGAAGGAAAATATGGACGGCTTAAAACAGGTCTTGAATGATGAGATGAGCAAGCTTGGCAAACTGAAACGTTCAGCTGCCGTAGTCAAGGAAGACGCCAAAATGAAGGATATGTTAAGTAAATATATAGCTGCTACTGAACGAAAAATACTGCATGAGATCAAGGATGTAGAGCGAATATTACACTAATATCCAAGGAAAACAGGTCTTGCCAAAAATATAAATATATTATAATATAATTATATCTTAAATAAAGCACTCAAAGTGCTTTATTTAATTGCCTATCATTTAGGTAGGCCAGCTTAGCTCAGCTGGTAGAGCAACAGTTTTGTAAACTGTGGGTCACGGGTTCGAATCCTGTAGCTGGCTCCAAATTTAGAAACAAGAGAACAGGATTTCGGTCCTGTTTTTTGTATATCTGTGATTATTGCACTATTTTTAAGGATAATAAAAAGTGAAAGAAAAAATACTGTAGTTGCGTAGTAAGTGGTGAGGACTTAAGTCTTCGCAATTATTTACTAAATAAAGTATATGAACAAGAAATATCTTGTAATTGGTCTGGGGGTTGGTATTTTGGCTATTACTGCCACTTCAGTGGCATTAGCAGCTAGTAATAATTATGCCTCATGGAGGGGCACAATGGGGGGTAATGGTGGTCGTGCTGCAAATGTGGTAACAGAAAAAAACTTTGATCAGTTTTCGCAAATGCATCAGTTGATGGCTAATGGCGATTATACTGGCGCTCAAAAGATTCGTACGAGTCTGGGAATGGGGCAGGGTCGTGGCAATGGTCAGGGTGCTGGCTGCCGTATGCATAATGGTGGTGGCCGAGATGCGAATTTCGTAGATGCTAACAATAATGGCGTTTGCGATCACATGGAGCAACTGACAAAATAAAATACATAAATAGCCTCACATAAGTGGGGCTATTTATTTTTATGCTGTGAATATCGGCAATTCTTTAAGCGTTAGATTGTTTAAAAATACTGTGCCTCAATGATTATTTGTTGTTGATTTTTTGAAAAAACTGTGGCAAGATGGGTTAAGTAGTATATAAATTTAAATTATGAAAACTCCATTTGGGAGTTTTTTGCTAATATGGCATTAAAAACATTTTCAATTTATACCCTTGGCTGCAAAGTCAATCAATATGATTCATCTAAGGTGTCACGTGACTTGCAGGCATTGGGTATGAATCAGGTTGAGAACGGAGCTGATTTGGCAATCATTAATACTTGTACCGTAACCCACACAGCCTTGAGCAAGGACAAAAAAATGCTCGAGGCAGCACGTCAGGCCAATCCTCTGGCCAAATTCGCAGTTGTCGGTTGCATGCCGGTTAATTATCGTGAGGAGACAGAAAAATTGGGCGTTGATTATATTTTTGGAGCGAAAGACTTGGATCAGTTTGTTGCTGAAATAAGGTTAGAGAAATCAATAAATGACGTTCTTGACTGCGAGTTGCACGCTATCGAATATCAGAATGATAAGTCGCGCTATTTTTTAAAAATCCAGGATGGTTGCCAGCAATTTTGTTCGTATTGCATTATCCCTTACAATCGTGGCAAGCTAGCGAGTCGTGGCACAGCAGAAATTGTAGATGAGGTAAAAAAAGTGACTTCAGGCGGGATCGCTGAGGTCGTCCTGTGTGGCATTCATCTCGGCTTATACGGTGTTGACTTGGTAGATCAAACAAACTTGGTAGCATTACTTAAGATGTTATTTGAAATTAAAGATTTGAAAAAAATTCGTCTCAGTTCAATTGAGATTACTGAAGTTAGCGATGACATGATCGAGTTGATGCGCAATAATCGCAAGCTTGCACGCCATTTGCACATCTCTTTACAGGCCGGTTGTGACAGGATTTTGCAAGCCATGAATCGTCCTTATACGACCTCAGATTTTAAAACTAGAATCGACAAATTGCGTGAGGCTGTGCCTGAAGTTGCCATTACGACTGATGTTATTGTTGGCTTTCCTGGTGAGACGGATGATGCTTTCAGAGAGACGGTTGATTATTGCCAAAAAATCGGTTTTAGCAAGATTCATGTGTTTCCATTCTCAGCCCATGAGAAAACACCGGCTTGCAATTTTCCTGAGCAAGTGAATGATGAAATAAAAAAACAGCGAGCCAGTGAACTGCAAAAAATTAGCAATCAACTTGAGCTAGCGTATAATGCAAAATTTCAAGGTGAAGAGTTAGAAGTGATAATTGATGGTAGAAGTAAAGGCGGTTGGTATCGTGGTAAAAGTGAGTATTATTTCGATGTGAAATTTGAGAGTGAGATAAAATTTGCAGTTGGCCAGTCGGTTAAAGTTAAAAATTGGAAATTGATATAAAAAACCCTGCCATTTTGGGGCAGGGTTGTTGTTTACCTCGCTAGCTGAACATCTATAGCCTGAGGTTGTGGCACGAGCATGACTCCGTTGTTGTCACAAAGTTGAGCGGTCATAATCGAGACCAGAGTTTGGCCAGGTTGCAAGGTGAATTTTAGGTCTGCTAGTCCGACTTTGCCGTTATGTGGTGTGGTGTCGATTACGCTAATGATAGTCACTTCTTTCCCTAGACTGTCAAACATCTCGACTATGGCTTTAGTTGCCGGGTTGGATATGCCAATAGTTTTTAGCGTCGTATTAGCTGACAAGTGTGTGCTGATCATTGATTTGACTGCATTACTGCTGACTGAAATAGTTGGCGTACTCATGTTGAGCTTGGTTTTGTCAGTGATGACATAAAACATGGCACCGGATAAGTTTTTCTTTGTTTGTAAACTGACGGTGGCCGTGGCATTGCCAAGTGCATCGACAATAAAATTGTCGACAGTTAGGATGTCTGTCCGAGGTGAAATTGAAAGTAATCTCAGATTCGTGGGTTTGTTAGGTGTTGCAAAGGCACTTGCGACTGTTGCTACAAAAAAAACTACAACCAATACGATGTTTTTCATTAGCTGTCTCCTTTTTATTTTGGTCTTTCTGACCTGATTCGACGAGATTTGAAGGTTCTATGAAGTTTTTATATTAGCATATTTATGTCAAAATGTCAACTTTAAATCGAATGTTAGCAATTTTGCCAAAAAAAAGACTCTTTTGGCAGAGTCTTGGTTTTTTTATTTTTTTCTTAATTCTTGAGCTTTTGGCCACTGCTCATC
>JBAWWA010000012.1:0-35583 GCA_037146995.1 bacterium | reverse complement strand
CAGTTGAGTTAAAGGCATCACCGCCAAGTAACATGGGCATCCAGCCAATGACCGCAATTATCAAAGCATTGGTCGCCCAAGAATGGAAACCATACATTTGCACCACCACCAATTCAATAATCTTACCTTTAGGCATCGTCTGCCAGTTTTTGAGCAAATTAAAGACCAAGTATGGCAAATTCTCCACCCCCCAACCCCAACGACGTTGCTGTTTATATAAGCTCTTGGCCGTACCAATAAAGGTTTCGTCCATAGCCGCATCCATTGAGACCGGGAAATTCATCGGCTCGACTCGATAGTCACCCTTATAATAACACAAGCAGTGCCAAAAAATTCTTGAGTCCTCGCTTACCATGCGAGTGGACCAAAAATTAACATCAACTAAGGCTCGCCAAGTCATAGAATGTGACGAATAGGTAGCGAGCTTTTCCTGACGAATCTGTTGCATCATCTGCCAAAAGGTATTGCTCGAGGCGGCCACGCGGGAAAAGAAAGGCGCTTCCCAAATATTATTGTAATACAAAGGTACTGGCTGATAACTTGCCCGATAAGGATTATCAACGGTCAAAAATTTATAAGTTAAGCAAGCAAAATACCCCGGGTAAACGACAGTATCAATATCAAAAACCGAGACCAGGATATTGTCATAATTCAAACCTTCGGCATCAACTATTTGCTCACGCAAAATTCTCGCTGCCCAAGCCTGGTTTGCCCCCTTGCCCTTAATCTCACCCTCCAAACCATCAGGATGAATTGTATAAATAAAATTTCTAAAATAATCAGCAAATTGAGCTTTAATTTTTTCGGCTCGATCCAGCGCCTCGACACCTGCCCTCTCCTCGACCGCCAAAACGGCTATCATTTTTTTGGTCTGGTAACCATCGTCAATAATCGATTGAAAACAGGTTCGCAGAATCTCAATATCTTCATTAACCGTCGGTAAAACTATAACATGCAAAACATCAGCCAATTGAGGCCGACCAGGAATGTTTGGCAATTCAAGTAGTAATTTATTCCAATCTATCTTTAGATTTTCCTGCAAACGATTATAACTAGCTACCAAATGAATACCTAAATAAATAACAAGTAGCAACCAATAGACATCAAAAGCGAGCAAAAAATAAGCCACCCAGACCGGCTTAAAATATGACATTATAATCAGGACTAATAATGTACCCCAAGACAAAACACCGGGCAAACACTCAAGTGCGCGATAAATCCGCCTGTCACTACCTTCCAAATCTGTGGCCTTGCCAATTTTTAGATAATCTGTCATTTTATGCTCTAAATCGCTCTTTTAAGCTAAGATAACCTATTCCATATAGAATATAGAGCAATATAGATAAAATAACCACATTTGTAAAGCTTTGAGGTTCATTCCAGTAGGCTGAAATGGTGCGCCATAATTGACCAGGATAAAGGAAAAAATCCCAACTATTAAAGCGATTAACCAGTCCCAGCAGCAAACCCAAGGCGATCAAAGGAATAATAGCCATTAGATATAAATATGAGACAAAAGTATTAAAACAAGACTCGATAAACAATTTCATTTGCATCAGACCATAAACAAAGGTTATCCAACCAATCAAGCCGTAAGCAAAGAAAAAGACCGGCATCCAGGCATTTTCATTGCAAACCCTGAACTGCGTGTCCCTAGGACAATAATCAAGTAAGTGCCTGACATCACTAATAACATAGGCCGCATTAGGCAAAAATAACACCCAAACAAACCACAGAATTAATCCAAATAATTTTTGATACCAACTAATTAAGCCAGTTCGACGCCAAAAAGTTAACAATATATAACCGAATAAAAAAGGTAATAAAGCTAAAAAAATGTTCCAGAAAATGGTCACTACTTGATAATTATTTATTTTCAAGGCAAATAAGGCACCGTCATTACTGAGCCACTGGTCCGCACTATAAAATGATGTATTAATATAATTGTAGGTCATGTTTTAAGGATTATTATCTGTCTCCGTCTTTGGCGGTTGATCTGCTTCGGGATTACTGAATTTAATAGTGATCGTCCCGCCCCCACTAGTCTTGATCGTCCCGCCCGTCTTAATAGCGGCATCAACCGAGACGCTTGGCTCATTAGTAGTTAGCGGTTTTAAGGTATTACTTTTGGCTATTTCTTTTACAGCAACTTGATCAATATTTTTTTCAGCCACTTTTCTGCTTGCAGGATTGATCACTACTATGGGTTGAATAGGAGCTAACACTTTTGTTTCACTAGCCTGATTTGATAACTTGCTTAATTCTTGATTTTTTTTATTTTTACGCAAATCCGCTTCGGTTAATTTTTCAGCCTTAACTTTCACCAAACATTCGGCACAAAAAACTGGTCTGACACCATCCGGCTGAAATTTTGTAACAGTTGATTTGCCACAACGGCTACAATTAACCTCAAAGCCAGGCTTGACCGGCGCCATAGTTTCTGGCTTTTTGAATTCTTTTTTTACAAAGGGTTTTTTTTCAGCATCTATAGTAAATGGTTTTTTGTTAATTTCACTTTTGTATGCAAATGGAATAATATCTGGCGATTTGGCCTTGGCTGGCTCCGCCTGGTCATTTGAAAAAACTTTATTATCAGTCTCGTCATCATCACTAAAACTCCAGCGCATGATCTTGTCCTCGACCATTTCGCGGTTTTGACCGTAGCGTTCACGTGAAACCCGAATAACCTTTTCAGTATTGTCTGTTTTTTCATTGAGGGAGAGTGGCGGTAAGCATTCTGCTGAAAAAGGCGTGGAATTTACACCGTCGATCATTAATTTGGTATAAAATTGATATTTCGGCAGATTGACCATATCTTCCTCTGTAAAAGTCGGCGTAAACTCCTTAACCAAGGCTTCAGCATCAGCGGCGCCAACGCGATAAACGACCATCGTACCGACATTGCCAAAAACAGCTGGCGCAACCTTTTCACTTAGCTGCTCAATGTATTGATGAGCCATGGTCAAATTCAAGTGATACTTGCGGGCTTCTGATAAAATATTGGCGAATGAATCGGTCATGAAATTTTGAAATTCATCAATATAAAGATAAAAATCATTGCGATCCTTTTCTGGCATATCAACTCGACTCATGGCCGCCAATTGAATCTTGGTAATCATCATCGCTCCAAGCAAGGCTGAATTATCCTCACCAATGCGTCCTTTACTGAGATTTAAAATTAGTATCTTGCGATCGTCCATGACCTCACGGATATTTATTGACGACTTAACCTGGCCGACAATATTACGCATTAGCGAGCTCGACAAAAATTGACCCACCTTGTTTTGGATAGGTGAGACTGCCTCGGAAGCGAACTTATCCGCATAACTGGCAAATTCATTCACCCAAAAAGCCTTAACAACTGGATCAGTAATCTTCTCGATCACTCGTTTGCGAAAGGGTTTATCAGACAGCATGCGTACTACGGCGAGCAAGGTGGAGCCAGGATAGTCAAGAATGGCTAAAATAGCATTACGCAAAATATACTCAAGCCGCGGTCCCCAGGAATCAGCCCAAAGCTTTTGAAAAACCCCGATCAAGCCAGAGGCGACCAAGTGCCGTAAGTGTGGTTCAACTTGTTCAATGACATTAAAAGCAATCGGATATTCAATGTCAGCTGGATTAAAATAAATGACGTCATTAACCCGCTCGCTTGGAATGTATTCAATAATTTTTTCCGCCAGATCACCATGAGGATCAACCACTGCCACACCATGTCCCGCTCTAATGTCATTGATAATCATGTTTTCAAGCAAGGTTGATTTGCCCACGCCGGTTTTTCCAACTACATACATGTGACGGCGGCGATCATCGGTCTTGATGCCAAATTTTCGTGCTTGTCCGCGATATGTTGTTTTGGCGAACACATTAATTTCTTCGGCCATATATGAAAACTATTTTTTTAAATTAAACAAATGGTAAATTATCAGGCGCTTCACCACTTGGCCTATTTTCTGCTTTATTATTAACTGACTCCGTCTTCAATTCGGAGTCCATCGAAAAAATATCATCCGTTGTATTTTTGACCTGTTCGGCTGACTTTTTTTCTGGCAAATTATAATCAACAAAAATTTCATCAAATAAATCGTTTCTGGATGAGACATCATCACCAATTGGCAAAGTAATTGGTGGCTCCGCTTTGCGACCAGAAGTCTTTTGAATTAATGGTGCTCGAACAGAGGCTTCGATTGGGAAATGCCAAATTGTGGCCAATTCCTCGATGTTAAGTAAACCTCGTTCGCTACCGACCCAACCGCTGCGATCCATGTAGGCGCCAACAATGTTATTTTTGCGATAATTCAAACGCGATGCCTTGCGGAAATAAGAGGTCGAGGTGACGGTTTTTGAGTGCGGTTTAAAAGCGTTTAGGTCGTTTGCACCAAACTGCTTTATAAAACCCACGAAACCATTAGCCACTTTTGGTTTGTTTATCACATCACGTCTTGCCATATAAACCAGGCGCATTTTGAATTCGAAACCTTGCTTGCTAATTTTTTCTTGAATACCTTCGACTTGTTTTTTTTGTTCAGGCCTGAGATCCATCATTTTCAGGGCCGTTTCTGGCTTTTTTTCTGCAGCTGGCGCGCCACGTAAATCAATTCCGGTCAAAGCCGCCATCCAACCAGCCACCTCATCAGCAATGCCGCTCATCCAGTGAGGCGAGCTCTTGGGCTTGTCACCAAAAATTTTACCAATGGCTTTGGCACCACCACCTGAAAAACGTTTACCTTGATCGATCGGCACAATTATGATCTGATACCAGAGTTGCTCACCTGGTCGTAAACTTGAACATAGATCCATTAAGCTGGCAATCGGATCACGAAATTGAGTTTCTGGTTTGCCAAAAGTATGTTCAAATTCTTTGTAGCATTTGATGGGTAGTAGCTTTTCAGGATTGGCTAAAACAAATTCAGCTGCCCAAACATCATATTCGTCATTAGGAAATGTGCGCGGATAGCCCTTCGTATAGTCATTGATTTCGGTAATTTCAGCATCCGGATAAGTCGAATAAACGGCCGTCTCAACCAAGCTGCGAAAATCAGCATTAGCTCTAATTATAAATTGGGTATAGCCATCAATACTGGCGATCTCTAGACTAAAGGTTTTTTGTCCTACACCATCCCAGTAAACCTCGATTAAATTGGGATTACTATGAGCACCAGCAAAATAGGTAAGCAAGTTTTCAACAGCCTTGGGTGATTGTTCATTACCTTTTGGCACATCAATCGCAAGGAAAATATATTTTTGCTTCGCTCCCCACTGCCCGCCTATGTAATCCTGCCATAACTGCCAAAAACCCCACATAAAGATAAAAGCAATAGGTAACCAACCTACCAAGAGCATCATCCGTAGTAGCATCTCGTCAGCAGGCAGTGCCATAAAGCCATACCAAGGATCTAAATTTAAAGTTATATCCAAATTCATGTCCATATTTTACCATATTAGACTAGTATTGAGCAAACTAGCACGGACCAATTAAAACTAACATTTATTATTTACCAACCGACCCCAACCAACCAAAGGTGCTTTCAAAATTCTTGATAATCAAGTCAAAGACCGAGGCGCGCTGTTGTGGCGTGAGGATCGTATGAGTATTCGAAAGAGTTTCGTTGCCACCAGAATCTAGAGCCTTGATACGGAAAGAATAAACAGAGCCAGGATCGAAGTTGGTAATGATAGCCGTATGCTTGCGGCTATAGGCTGTTTCGAGTGGTAATTTGTCTGGCAAGTCATTTTCTCCAAAGATTACCCCTTTGCCGTACAAGACCTGACTAATAGCTGGTTCGTTAGTTTGCCAGGAAATAACTGTTTGGACTTTGAGGGTTCTACCCTGTGACAAGGCTGACTCGGTCTTGATTTGCTCGATCTCTGGTGGCAAGTCATCTTTGGTCGTCGAGAAATACGGAATATTCTTGGTTATTTTTTTGCCTTTAAGGTCAACACCGGAGATTTCGATTTGATAGATTTCACCGCCATTTAAATCATTAATTACCATTTCATGATTAGTCGTATAGGTCTTGTCCATAATAGAACGAGCCTCATCAACTGATAATTGATTATTTCGATACGGAATTATGCTGATCTGAGTATTTGTCTGTTCCGAGGTTAACCAACGGAAATTCACGCTTTGTGGTGACAACACTTCATTGCTAGAAGAGATTATCTCTAACGCCTCTGGCCGCGTTTTGAAGGTAAAATCACGGGATTGTGCCTCCGCACCCACTACAGCTTTGCTTCTAAGCTGGTAATGATACGTCGTGTCTGGTTTTAGACCAACAATTTTAACTAAATGTTCCGTCACTGCCAAATCAGGTTCACCAACTAGTTGAAGATAACCGCGACTCCCCTTGTTCTTGGAATAAAGGATTTCCGGGGCATAAGCAATCATCGAGTTTGCCGCCTTATCGGTGTGCCAATTAATAGTTACCGTTGTCGGTGTTAACGTCACGAGTGGCTCACCAGACAAAACAGGACCAGGAATAATGCCAGCTAATTTCTGTAATGAATTGAATTGCGACAAGACGGTTGATTCAAATGAACTAATTGAGACAACTTTAGAGAGGTTATTCATTAATTCCATCATATTTTTAGCAGCTGCTTCGACTAGGGCTGGGGTAACTTCTGCCGCAACAACCGGCGTAACGGTGGCTAAAATCGCAACTTCGGGTGGTAATTTTTTAGTATTAAAATCATAATCACCCGATATAGCCAAGTTTCCGCTCTCATCTCTAGATGCTACCTTGTATTTATACTTACTGCCTGGCATTAAATTATTAAGCTCGGCTAGATGATTATCTTTCATTATCCAACTACCATAATAGCCAGGAGCTTGGTCGCTGACAAAACTAACGAAACTATCGGCTTTTTCATTAGTTATCCAACTAACCACAGCACTGGTCGCAGTCAAATCGTTAACCTGAATGTTTGACAATGTAGGTGAAATTTTATCAGTCTTGTCAATAATTAATGTCCCGCCACCACTCCGGCTTTTGGCTTGGGTTAATTCAGCCCGCAAAGCCTTTATTTCGGCATTTAACTGATCTATCTGAACCTGACTACTCGAACCTGAACTAGAAGCCGTGCTAGTGAGACTGTTCACTAGGGTTGTGAGTTGTTCAATTTGAGCTTGTAATAAAGCAATCGTGGTTTGATTGGTTGAGCTGGCATTGTTATACAAATCTTGCAGGGTCTTCAGTTGATTTATCTTGTCGAGATAATCAGTCTCACCATATTGCTTTTCGCTGGTCGTGAAACTAGTGGTTTCGTCAGCTGTACTAGTAGCGGCATTGCCTGACTGGTCACTTGAACTAATGCGATAATAATATTTAGTGGTCGTAGCTAAATTAATTAGGCTATATACATGATCAATCGTAAAAGTTGGATTGGCTGGCAAAGACAAGATTGTACCAGTACTGCTGGCTGACCAATATTCCAGCCGTGAATCAGCTAACTCATCGGTTTGCCAAATTATCATGGCAGTTGACTCACCTACGGCGGTGTGGGTAATGGTCAAAAACAGAGGCGGAGTCACATCCGAGGTCGTGACAAGCTCGAAAGGATTGCCATTAGTCCGATATCCCCGGGCAAATGAGCCTGATTTGACATAAAAATAATATCTCGTACCCGGCGTGAGGCCAGTAAGATTGTAGCCATGACGGCTAACCGCATCAGCAGTGCCGATCTCGGTCGCATTGGTCATGTCTGAGCTAGTACTATAGACAACATAAGTGCTGGCTACTTGATCAGTATTCCATTCAATAGTCGCCCCAGTATTGGCCACATTAGTTGCACTCACGCCGCTAATCTTTGGTCCAGCAGCCGTGGTAAAGCTATAGCCATCAGGTAAAGATGTACTACTGGCCGTTACAGACTTGGCATTGGTTGACTCAACATAAAAATAATAAGTAGTACTCGGTTCTAAATTGGTGATGTTTACACTATGTGCACCATACAAGCTGGTTCCGTCTTGTCGCAAGGTTGCTACGCCACTATTAAGGGCAGTACTAAAATCACTGCCTGTGGCCGTTTGATAGTAGACCACGGAATCGGCTAATTCATTGGTATTCCATGAAATTGTGGCTTGGGTGGTAAAGACTGAGGTCGTAGCCACGCTCGCGATAATGGGCGCTACCCCTAATGTCCCGACTCCACCCCCGCCCTCACCCGCATCTTGCGTACCATTCGCCTTGCCATTCATGATGGCCGAAAGGTACGAAACATTACCCAAGGTGTCAACGACACTTATACGGTAATAGTAATTTTGGTCCATTACGGTTGAACTGTCGCCAAAATAATTTATCAATCGATCAGTTGTATTTGTCAAATTAGTAAAGGTTACATTATCAGTTGACCTCTCAATAGCATAATGATCAAAGCCAGCTACTGGATTAGCTGGTACCTTCCAGGCCAAAAACAAACGATATTCATGCGGGTCTGCAAACATATTAGAATTATCCTGAATCATCATCGCCTGAGGTGTCTCTGGTATAGCCACACTAGTCGAAGAGATATTATTATAGCTGTCAGTCAAACGAAGATAGACAATACTCGGCTTGGCTGATAAGTCAAAAATTGAATTGGCGCTAAAGGGCGAACTAGTGGCACCGGCAAAATCAGCGTTAGGTGACAACTCCATATTGTAGCTACTGTCATCGGTAGCAATGATAGAAATATTATTCGTACTAGCTGCGCCATTAACTATGAATGAGGTGATATTGGGCTTTTTGGTATCAAGCAAAAATAGATTAGAACTATCACGACCAATATTATTAGCGGCTTCGTTGTCATTAGCCGTCAATCTAATTTTGAATGTTCCATCGGCAAAGTAGTGATTGGCATAATCAATACTAGGCTTCCAGATTAATGAGTATGGCAACATATTAACCTCTTCGACCGTAGTCGTGCCAAACTGTCCACTCAGGGATGCATCACTTGCCGCCACCCAGGTTTCACCACCCGGGGTCGTGCAATTGGCGGTACAATATTCAAGACCAATGGTCGCCTTGCCCTGATTAGCTGCACTACCACTAGTCGTATCTGCATCACGGACAGTATAATTTATCGTCACTGTACCACTAGCCGCTTGACTGATGGGCGTGGTAGTGCTGATCATAATGATTGGTGGGGCATTTACTACATAGGTAGTATTTACAAATGAGACTTCTGGCGTACTCACACCGTCAGATAGTAAAGTAGCTTTGTACTGAATATATTGATCACCAGATCCATCGCGCACCGTATTAGGCATCAACTCACCACCAGTCGGATCGGTAAAACTAGTGCCTGATGTGCCGTCTGGCCCCTGCCAACTAGACCACAATGCATTATCAGGCGAGGTGCGTACCTGAAAAGTTACATCGGTATTGGCTAACAAATTTTCACCCCACTGCAATTTGGCCAAGAGGTTAGTCGCATCCATCGTGTTGTAGGGCGAAGAGATGAGCGAAGCACTGGCAGGGAGAGAGCTATATGTTAAAGTAACGTCATTAAGGCTTGGGGTATTCACAGAGTCTGAAGTGAAGAATGTTTTGTATTTTATATAACGATTAACACCAAGCGAACTTGAAGCACCTTCTTCATCCGCACCAATGTCCCACATGCCGGTGCGGTATTGTCCATCAATGTCAGTTGAAAAAGGAAGATTTGCATCAGCTGAAAGATTGATTCCTGCGTTTTTGGCCGTAGCATCAGAAGAAGAGAGGTGAAAATCCAAAGCTCCTAAATTCAAAAAAGAAACTGTTTTTGAATTTTGAGGATTTGTTCCTGGAGCAGTTGCATCACTTGCGAGATTATTAGTTGAACTTGCAAAAAAACTACCACCACCGGTTGCGGCATAATTTGATGCTATTGTTGATTGAACAATATTATTTTTAACAGTCGCTGGAAAATAGTTAGTTGCAATTCCAACATAAGAGTCATAAACAGTATTATTATATATAAAAACTTTATTATTTCTTACATAATTATTTATGATAGCATTCATTGGACTCACCCCATTCTTTATGCCATAAACAATATTATTATAAATCAAAATCTTATTCGCATATTCATTATATGCCTCAACTCCTTGCGCAGTTCCTGCCCCGCTAAAAGAGCCAGTCACTATATTATTACTAAACTCTATTTCATCTCCACCATTTCCGGATGTACCCAATCTAATTACCGCATAGGTATAATTTGTTTTAGTCAGTTTTATCTGCAAGCCAGCTATCTTCAAAAAGGCTATCGATGAATTGAGTGCTGATGCAGCATCGGTAGTAACATCTAATCGATATTTTGCATTATCCCATTTACCAGCATGTTTTTGGCTCTGATTAACTTCACTTAAAATATTATTCGGGGTATAAATTTTAATAAAATTATTAACCCCTGTTGTATAGCCAGAAACAGCCACGGCTGCCGTGTCTGCGCCAGTATCATAATAACAAGGAAAATTTAGTTGGTAGTTGTTAGACACTAAATCAGCTGTGTTCAAGAAATTTACACCAGAAGCTCCTGTAGTAGCAGCATTTAATGATGAAAAAGCATGGGCAATGGAATTTACAGCTTGATTTGTCACATCGGCTGGCACTGCTCCAAGCTTGGTGACAACATTCCATTGGGTCGTGGAAATTTTTCCAGCAATATATGCAACAGTTGCGCCGTTGTATGTGATTTTATCACCAACGCCCATATTGGTGGCAGTTTGTGCCACGGAAAAAGTTGCTACACCACTAGTAATACTAATTGATGGCAAACCAGTTTTATGGTCAAGTGTGTTTTGACCAACAGAATAGTAAATTGGGATGCCACTTTGCGCTTGACCAACATCAACGAAGTTCCAAGTAGCATTGTCATTATTAACAGCAATTTGAGTTTTGATATTTGTGCCAGCAGTAGTGTTGGCATTCAGAGTTATTGAAGAAATGTCAGCTTTCACACCAAGGTCAATAACACTCGAAACAAATGTTCCACTTGTTTTAAAAATTGGTGAACTGGCTTGCCACTCGTCTGCGCCAATGTCCCAAGTATTTATTCCTGTTGGACGAGCGTTGCCATCAATGTCAGTTTTGAAAGTGGCTGACAAGTCTGCACCTGCATTTTTGGCAACACTACCAGGCATTAAATGCAGATCAATGAGTGATGGATCGGTGGAGACGAATTTTATGTCAGCTAGAACTATATTAATTTTATTATTGATGTTAGATTGAAATGCAGCTCCTGTTGCAGTACCATCTGATGAAAAATTATATCCACTTGGTGAGTCATAACCATTAGCAGCGACACCATAATCGCCATTAGTATTAAGCATTGATATATTATTACTAGCAACAAGAGTTGTCATTGTGTTGCCATACAAAATACCTTTTTGAGCAGTATTATAAATGGTATTGTTATATATTGAACCAATTTGTACGGCCACGCCATTTCCTCCATCATTGTAAACAATATTATTAAATGCCTTACCAGTTGCCTCAATCCAAATCGCGCCACCCATATTTCCACCAGGCTTATTTACATAATAAACCAAATTATTAGAGATTTCTGCATTATCAGCCATAAGATAGGTCGCCATAATACCATAATTTGAAGCATTGAATCTATTGGAAACTTCAAGAAAACTTACCTTTGTATAAAAATTATTAATATCAATTACTGTACCTGACACATTATTAATCCTGGCTCCGGTGCCAGCCACTCCCCAATGCCTACTTCTCGGTTCAGCGGTTAGCCACAAATAATGACTAGCATCAACAGTTGAGCCGGCAATATTAACACCAGCAGTAAAAACAGAATCATTATATACTTCACCTTTTTCAATTGTGCTCGTGGCAACAATGCTTGAAATTATTGCTGTCGAACCAGATGTTGCACCAATTATCGTTTCTCCAACCTGAAAAGCTCCTCCATATGGCATCAAAGTCATATATTTTTCATTTGCAGAAGGTGTTGCTCTTTCTCTAATATATGACCCACCATTACCAGATGTTTGTCCTGTAACAGATTCACCATTAATAAACGCTCCGGTTTGACTTGATAATTTAAAAACAAAACGATTTGTCAAAACCCCTCCACGATTGTCCTCCCAAGCCTGCAAAGTTGCAAAGTCCCGCGCATTTGTCCCAATTGAACTCGTGTGTAAATACACAGTACCCACGTCATCAGCTCCGATATCCCAAGTGCCTGTGCGAGTGTCGCCATCAATGTCAGTTACTATTGGCAAATTCGCATCAGCCGACAAATCTGCGCCAGTATTTTTTGCAGCAGCATCATTAAATTCCAAATGAAAATCTTTATTAGCAGCGTCAACAAAAGAAACAGTCTTTAAATTCTGTGGATTTGTGCCTGGAGCATTGGCTTCATCTGAAATATTATTAGTTGAGCCTGCGGCATAATTTCCCATATAGGCATTACCAACATATGTTGTTAATTGCACTATATTATTTTTAATTGTTACCAAATTATTCCCACTAAAAAAACCAGCACCGCAATTATAGATCGTATTATTATATGCAAAAACATTATTGCTAAGCCTTAAGCCATAATCAGCAGTTGTTGCTCCTTTGAAATCATAAATAATATTGTTTGAAATTTTTACAATATTGCCAACAGGGGCATTAGCAAAAACGCCTGCAGCATATTGAGATCCGCCAGAAATATTACCTTTAAATAAATTTGAATCAATGACAATACTGCCACTTGCTCCAGTTATATTTGCAGTTGTAATTCCATTAACATAATCACTATTATTTCCACTTGGCCTTATTTGCATGCCGATTATTCGAACAAAGCTAGTTACAATATCAATACTATTAAGCATGCCAACAGCTGTTTCCAATCGATATTTTCCATCATCCCACTTCCCTCGATGCCTCTCCCCGAGTGGCACATTAATTTCCACATAATGAGTGGCATCAGTTGTCCAACCAGAAATTGCCAGCGGTGTGGTATCTGGACCAACGTCATAATATGGCAAGGCTCTTTCGATGGCGTTACGCGCCACCAAATCTCCTTGCCTGCCAGTTTCCCAGGCTGCAAGGTCAGAGTACCATCTGCCAACCGAGCCAACTCCAGCAGCTGGCGCAGTACCATTGCCCTCCGAATCAATGACGAGGAGTCTCGGGGTTGTTGTGGAAGGATTGAGTGATAAAACTTTCCAAGGCTTGCCAGTGGAATCAACAAATTTGTCATTCTTAAAAATTCTTCCTAGATTGGGAGTCCCAGATAGGACCAAAAGCCACGGCCCACCTTGATTGACAGCGGTCACAGTCACTGAAACATTGGCCAGATGGCCAACCGTATATTCGTTGATATGATAATCTTGATTTAATTGTAGATTAGCAGCAGAATTAGCCCCGAGTACGGAAGTGCTTGCCATAGTACCAGCATTAAACTCTGTGTCGGTAGTTTGGATAATTGAGCTGTTTACTGTCTGTAGGGCTAAGGTGCCACTGGCAGCAATACTAATGCCTGGGTCCTTGCTAAAAAAATAATTCCATAGCGACTGATTGCCAGGATGCGAAGCTATAGTAGTGGTGGCACCACCGGAAAAACCAGCCTGATTCCAGCCATAAGTTGCCGCCCAAGATGGTTGCTTGCCACCAAACATTAAATTCGTAATGAGAGAGACAACAACAGTTGAGACAACTAGAGTGATTATGCCAGCCACTGAAAAAACTCTGACTTGCTTTTGAATGGTCTTGTAGTGGAAATAGGAAAAATTACAACTCTTTTGTTCTTTTTGCTTAAAGAGAACTATGAAAGAATCTGAGTGAGGATAAAACAGAACGATTAAATACTTTATAATATCAGCAAAAATAGCCTGAAGGACTACCAGCTGATTGAGAAAGATTACTTGAAAGTTAAATAAACTAAAAAAGGACAAGTCGCAATCGCGCTTATCTAACTTTGTAGCGAGCTTGAGCTCATTTTGAGCGAGCCAAGCCTGGAGGAGTTTATAGATTTTTAACAGCATGGGAAGATGTCTTTGAGAAATTCAGCTAGTAAAATTAATCTTTACTTATCTCGAATAAACTTATTAACAGATAGCGATATTATACCATAAATTATCATTTTAATAAAAAAAACTCGGCACCTTGGTGCCGAGTTTTTTTATTGATACTTTTACGCTGTTACGACGTAATATTTATTATCTGAATTTTTTTCAAAAATCTTTTTATCCATCAAGGCTAGTACAATCGTGGCCCTCTTGACCAAGCGTTGTTCAAGCACTTTTTCAATAATCTTGTCACGAGACAATGGTTCTTGAGCTTTTTCTAGTACGTCCTTGATCACATCAACGACCGTGCCCGTCTTGTAACCCCATTCCTTGAGGCCATATAAACCGCGACCAACCAAGACGTATTTCTTGTCCAAAATCAACTCGTTATGTACCGTAGCAGCATTCGCCTCTTTGTCATCAAAACTAATCTCATTGATCTTTTTAGTGATATCAACAAAATGCATTGGTTTGGCCTGATTCTTTAAAATCAAATAAATCTTGTCATTAATAGTTTTTGGACGAATTTCACGCCAATCAGCTAGACCCCAATGACCAAATTTATTCTGTTCAATATCTTTTGAAGCTTGAAAAATCGAATACAACGCCTTGTTGGCATTAACCAAGTCGGCTTTTTCATTAAATAGCTCACCACCCAAAATATTACTAAGATCCAAAACTTGAGTCGGATTCAATTTGGTTTCATTGCTCTTGTAGTTATCAAGCTGTTTGGTCAACTCAAACAAATCTTCAGTCATCATAACTGACTTTACCTCTTTTACCTTGGTAATCAATTCTTCGGCCAATTCCTCTAAATGGTCTATGGCCTGATATTTCAATTTGAAGCTATTTTTAAAATGTTTAGTCTCAGTTACCTCTTCAAAATTTTCATGCAATAATTTCGAGACCAAAAATTCCAAATGATTTTTGTGGATATTGACAGCCTCTTCTTTGTCAACACTGCCAACGGAAAAATTCACCAATGCTGACAACAAATAATCACGCTCCATGATACCGCCATGCTCATCGAGTAATTCGATAATAACCTTGCGCAAGCTATTGATTTTTTGTTCTAAATCCTTAAGAGTTCGTAGCTTTTTAATGCCTGAGTTCTCAATCTGGCGAATACGCTCTCTGGTTAATTTGTGGGCCGAGCCAATATTTTCGAGCGTTTCCTTAATTTGATTACTCAAACCAAAACGTCGCGACAATACGTCGCGCTCGCGATCATTTAAATCTAAAAACAATTGACGTACTATTTCTACAGCATCCAAATTTGCTGCTTCTTCAGCCTTTTGATTGTTGATTATTTGTTCAAGAATTGACTTCTCGGGGTTGTTGTTTTGTAGATTTTCCATTTCCATAGTAAATCGAAGACCGGACAAGCTCGACTATATAAATTATTTATAAACTTGACTAAAAATTCTAAAACCATTTTAGTGCTCATAATATAGCACAATAATTTAAAAGTGTCAACAGAAATGCAACAAAAAAGCACTTCTTGTCAAGAAGTGCTAATATTAAACAAAAAATTAAAATCCAACGTACTGTATTTCCTTCGTCAATTTGACCCCATAAAGCGTTCTAGCCTTTTGCTTGATCATACTTATAAGCATAATGACATCCTCCGCCGTCGCAGTTGAGGTTTTATTGATAATAAAATTTCCGTGAGTTTCACTGGCCATAGCCCCACCGATTCTCTCACCCTTCAAATGCATCTTATCAACCAGCCAGCCGGCTGAAACATGTTCACCGCGAACAGCTCCATTTTCCTGAGCTAATTCAAAAAGATCCATATCAGCCTCACGAATTGCCTCTACTTTGAGATTCTTAAAAACGCTGCCAGCACTGGGATACTTCGGCTGATTCATTACACGATAATTGACATTATCAAGCATTTTTTTTTCGATATCGATTTTATTACCTTTTTTTAAATTCAATTTGGCCGACAAAATTATTAAATTTTTATTTGATCGAAAAATGCTGTGCCTGTATGAAAAAGCGCATTCCGGATTAGAATATAATACTTGAGTTTGTTTTTCCAAATCAAAAACCGTCACCGATTCAACAATGTCCTGCATCGAAACACCAAATGCGCCAGCATTACCACAAATAGCCCCGCCCAAAGTGCCTGGCATGCCAGCGGCCCATTCAAGACCAGACAAGTCATGACCAGAGACTAGATGAACGATGCGTGATAATTGCGTGCCAGATTCTGATATAACAGTCAAAGCGTCCACATGCGTAGCTTGAGTAGCATTTTTTATGACGAGGCCAGGAAAACCGTCGTCACTAATCAAGACATTTGAGCCGCCACCTAAAATAAAAAAATCTAAATTATTTTGTTTAGCCCAAATTACTCCAGCCACAATATCATCAGCAGTAAAAGCATTAACAAAATACGCTGCTTCACCACCAATATTAAAGGTTGTAAAAGGCGCGAGTTTGATATTTTTTTCGATTACATCTTGAATAGGCATATAAGTTTATTTTAGCAGATTTTTACCGATTCGGAAAACATCACCTGCACCCATGAGCAAACAAACCTGCCCTTTGCCTAAACGCGTACGTAAATATGCCTCGCACTCAACTAGACCAGGGATGTGTTTGATATATTTTGGAGCGAAACCATTGGGCCTTAATTGTTCGATTTTTTCAATCAAGTCACGACTTGAAACGCCGCCATGTTGTTCCCTGGCCGAGCCATATATATCAAGAACGATCAGCTCATCTACCAAGTGAAAACTATCGGCGAATTGATCCAGCAAGGCCTTTGTCCTCGTAAAAGTATGCGGATGGAAAACTAATATTAACTCATTCTTCGGAAACAACTGTCTGACGCCAACCAAAGTCGCTTTTATTTCAGCTGGATGATGAGCATAATCATCGTAAATGAGTGCTCCATTAAATTCGCCGATTTTTTCCATACGGCGATCAGTGCCTAAAAATGTCCCTAAATGCTGTCTAATATCAATCAACTCGACGCCCATCTCGATGCAGGTTGCAATGACTGACAAGGCATTATAAACATTATGAACGCCAGACAAACTAATCGAAAAATCACCCAGATCACTTAACTCATCACTATATTCAAGATTAGCAGAATTATCAGCCAAGATTTCGTCTGGCTCGACGCGCATCTTAACCTTAAAATACTGTCGTCCATTCAAATGTCGCAAATCATAAGCCACAAAATCAGCCTCTTCTTTAATGCTGTAGCTTACAATTTTTGCTCGACAATTAACGGCTGCGAACTTTCTAATCATCAAATCATCGTAATTTGTTACCAATAAACCCTTGGATGATATTTTTTTAATAAATTCGATAAAAACCTGAACATAATCCGCTTCCGTCTTGAAATAATCAGGATGATCATAATCAATATTATTTAGCAAGACAACTTGCGGATGAAAATATCTCAGTTTGTTTTGATATTCATCAGCCTCAATAATCAAAGTATCAGAGGTTCCAGTCAAACATGCACCATCAAATTGCGCGACCCGAGAACCAACCAAAACATTCGGTTGCTTGCCAGCCTGGGCCATCACCCAACCAAGCCAGGCAGTCGTCGTGGTCTTGCCATGCGAGCCACAAACAGCCACGCCGTAATGAAAATTAAAAATATCTGCCAAGGCCTCGGCATAAGACTGATATCTAATCTTACCATTAACCGCAGCTGCTAATTCCTCATTGTTACTAGAATTATAAGCGGTTGAATAAATGATCAAATTTGCATCATTTGGTATATTTAAAGCATTAAAACCCTCAATCACTTCAACTCCAGATTTTTTTAAGACAAGATCAGTCATAAATTTCTCTGCCGTGTCAGAACCAACCACCTTTACTCCTTTTTCGGCCATAAACTGCGCTAACATGGTCATGCCAACACCTTTCACGCCGATCATATATACTTTTTTTAATCGTGATATTTCCATGAATCAATACTATATTATTTGATCTAAAAGGTCAAAATAGCTAATTTTTAAGCATCAGCCCAATCCTGGCGAACTAACAACTCCTTAACCTTGTCAGGCTCAGCCACCAGTTGTTTTACAATCTTCTCCATTCTCATACCCTGCGAGCCCTTAATTAGCAATAAATCGTTAGGCTCAAGCTGTTGCTTGATAAATTCGCAAACCTCGAGCGCAGTGGAAAAATGAAAAATTCGGTCTTTTTTCATCTTTTTCTTTAGCGCACCATCTATAGTTTTGAGCGATCGCTCGCCAACGGCAATCAAATAGTCAAAATTATTTTGAGCCACAGCCTGTCCAACCGCTAAATGACCATCCTCGGTATAGGCACCAAGTTCAAACATATCGCCTAAAATCGCCCAACGCCGTGCACCCTCAGCTAAGGCAATCATGCCAGTAACTCTGATCGCCTCGAGCGTCGACTGCGGTGAGGCATTATAGGTATCATCGACAATTAATGACTTTTTAAGCCCATTAATAATATTCATCCGCCCTCGAGGTGGCTCAAGATTGTACAAAGCTTGTGATATTTCGACCAAATTCATGCCGTGAGCGATACCAATAGCCGCCGCTGCTAGAGCCGAATAAACTGCCGGATAACCAATGACAGCTGGTAAATGCACCGGCATCGCCGAACCTTGATATTTCAATTTAAAAGACAGACCAGATAAATTACCAGCTTCTCGGCTATTTTCAAAACTAAAAACTAATTCTACTGCGGAAATGTCTGCATCTTGATCAAAACCATAAGTCAAGACCTTTGATTTTGAGATTTTTTTCATTCGCCGAACTCGCAAATCATCATAATTCAGCACAGCCCAACCCTGTCCACTTAATCTCTCTATTAGCTTCCCCTTTTCTTTAGCAATTTTGTCCTGAGTACCAAAAAATTCCAAATGTGACTGGCCGATCGTAGTCACCACTCCGCTCTGCGGCCGAGCAATACTGATCAAATAGTCCATATCACCGGGCCGATCTATACCCATTTCGAGGATTATAATTTCCGGATATTTACTGTCTTTTTTGATTATCAGGCCTAACGTCTTTATAAATAAAAATAACCACTTAAAAATACTTGAACCTGGCGAATCAAAACCTAGTATAGTCAAAGGTAAGCCAATCTCGTTATTATAATTTTTTTTATTTTGTCTGATCTGATATTTACTACCGAGAACACAGGCTATTGCTTCTTTGGTGCTCGTCTTGCCGACGCTACCGGTCACGCCGATAATTTCTGGCTGGTATCTTTTAACTACCCTGCTTGCAAGTAATTTTAATATTCTTTGGAGAGTTTTATTTAACATTAACTTGATTTATTTTTATAAATTTTACTTATTTCACATCACGTTCCTGGGGTATCTGATAGTAATCTATAATGAACTTTGATATTTCACCCGACAGCGGTACAGCTGTCGATTCAGCGTATTTTGCATCCTTCGGATCATCTAGCTTAGTCAAAATGACGAATTTCGGAGCACTGATCGGCATAAAACCAATGAAGGAATGAATGTACTTCGAGCCATATCCTTTGCCTGAGCCACCAGATACTTGCGCTGTGCCGGTTTTGCCAGCTACATAGTAGCCTGGCACTTGAGCTCTCATTGCGTGACCATTCTCAACGGCATTTACCATTACGCCAGTTAAAATCGTGGCTGCCTTGGTTGACATAACCTGACTAACCTCTTTTGGCTCGGTCACTTGTTTGACGCCACTCGGTGAAACTATCTCTTTAACTATGTAGGGTCTCATTAGATGCCCACCATTAGCGATGGCGGCATAAGCAGTTGCCATCTGGATTGGCGTCACCGTAATCCCTTGTCCGAATGAAGCTGTCGCCGCACTAATGGGTTTGATTTTTTTGCTTGTTAAATTTGCAATGTTACCCGAACTTTCACTATCAAGCTCAATGCCAGTATCTTCCCCAAAACCAAATTTTTTGACATAGGTCGAGAAGACCACTGGTCCAATCTGGTTCATCGTCCAGATTGCCCCGACATTCAGGGATTTCTCAAGCATTGTAGTAACCGTAGTCTTGCCGTGAGCCCCAAAGGTTGAAAAATCTGAATTACTTATGGGTTTATTCCAGCCGTCGATCATGATTTGTCCTGTGTCATTATAGGTTGATTCAGGTGTTACCTTGCCTTGATCAAGTGCGGCGGCTAAGGTAATTGCTTTAAAAGTTGAGCCAGGCTCATAATTATCGTAGATGGCGGGATTTCGATAAGTCTTGGCAGATCTTACTTCTTGATAATTATTCGGGTCATAATCAGGATATGAGCACATGGCAATAATAGCACCAGTTTTAGGCTCCATAATTATGACCGTACCGCCATCGGCGCCATGCCTATTCACCGCCTCAGCTAATTTTTGGCAAGTATTGTATTGAATTGAACGATTTATAGTCAAAAAAATGTCGCTGCCATCGACGGCCTTTTTATAATCCTTGTCATTCATGACGATAATGCCACCACGAGCATCGCGATCAGCTAGAATCGAGCCAGTTCGTCCTTCTAACATGGCATCAAAATAACCCTCAAGCCCATAACGGCCTTGTTTCTTGTCACCTACATAGCCTACAAAACCCAGTAAATGCGAACCAATATTATTTTCTGGATAATAACGCGCCATCTCGAATGAAAAATCAATGCCGGCAAATTTATAAGTTTTAATTTGTTCAACCATCTCTTCGCTCGCCTTTTTTATCAAGACTTCATAGGGATCATTTTTTTTTGTCAAAATTGCATAATAACGTGCAATAGCGGCCTCCTTGCTTGCTTTTATATCAACATCACGTTTAAATTTTTTAAAATCTGCCGTTGAACTGGCATATTTTGGATCATTATTAATCCTGCTTTCAATTTGAGCTACCAGAGTCGCCTCATCAGCCAAGACAAACAAGGTTTCAGCTATTTTTTGCGGCTCAGTTACCATATTCGGCTTAGCAAAAACCGTGGCAAATTGTTTGTTAGTGGCCAGCGGAAATATCTCATTGCTCGTCTTGGCATCTCGACTATCCGTGATAAAAATCCGTCCGCGCCCTGGATTCAAGGTAGCTTTAACCTCTTGTTGCCTTTGTGCCATACCAGCATAGATATTATAATTCTTGACCTGCAGCTTATAAAGCTGAAAAATCAGGGCCGTTCCTAATACAAAAATAGTCAACATCAAATATTTAATGCGACTATCCTCATCGATTGCTTTTTTGTGTTTTCTCCAGGATGCCATAGCTAGATATTCAAACCTCCTTATTCTGTTTAATTAACTAATACTTACTATTTTTTCGCCACAACGGCATTGACGTTGATATAATTCAACCGATCAACTTTAACCATTTTCAAAGAGGCAATTTTTTTATTGATTGTATTGTAGGAACTTAAGGCCATGATTCGCGTCTCCAAATCAGAATTTTGATCCTTGAGTTCACGAACAGCACGTTTATTTTCCTGAACGACAAAGTGTTTTATCGATAAGTCATTCATACCTACTAAGTATGAGACGCCACAAATCACTATCAAGAGAACCATTACTTTGTTGACGATCGAAAAATAATTCGATGGTTTAATATTTTTTTTAGTTTTTGTTTCTTCTTGATTTTTATTTGTCTCCTTGTTCATTTTTTTTATTTTGATTTATTTTATATGACGACCGCCGATCTTAATTTTGCACTCCGCGATTTCGGATTCAATTTTAATTCTTCCAGGCTCGGTATTTTTATTTTTTTATTAATTATTTTTAATCTGGCTTTGTGATTGCATTGGCAAATAGGAAATACTGGCGGACAAATACAACCCTTAGCTTCAGCCCGAAAGAAATCCTTGACAATGCGATCCTCTAGGCTGTGATAAGAAACCACTACAATTCTGGCGCCTTTTTCCAAATAATTCAGACTTTCCTTTAAAACTTTTTCAAGGCTGGCTAATTCCTCATTCGTCGCAATTCTAATGGCTTGAAAGGTCTTGGTGGCAAAATGAATTTTTTGTTTGTTTATATAACTTCGTGGTAAAGCTGCCTCAATAGCCTCGACCAATTCTCCGACCGTTTCCAAATTTTTCACTTTGCGCCTTGCTATGATCGATTTGGCTATCGGACCATTAAAACTTTCCTCACCATATTGCCAGATAATCTTTGCTATTTCCTGTTCGCTCCAAGTATTTAATATCTCAAAGCTAGTTTGCTTGGCCGACTGGCCAAATGCCATTTCTAACGGAGACGATAATAATTTAAAAGAAAATCCGCGATCCCGGTCCTCGAGTTGAGCTCCAGAAAGCCCCAAGTCGAGTACAAGACCATTAAACTTAAGATTTTTTTGCTTGGCCTGCTGTTTTTGAACGATTTCTTGTAAGTTGGAAAAGTTATCATGGACTAGAATTAAATATTTGTTTTTATTTTTATTAAAATTTATTTTTGCATTATCGTGTGCCAGTTGATCTGCATCAGTGGCCAAAACGATGCCTGGCTGACATTTTTCAATAATGGCGCTTGAATAACCACCACCGCCAAAAGTGCCATCGATGAAATTTTCTAAAGGTTTAGGATCGAGGCATTCCAAAACTTCCTTGAGCATGACTGGTACGTGTTGATAATCCATAATTGTCTCTATTCACCCTTAAATTCCTAAACCGACCAAGGACTCTGCCAATTGATTATTAGTCTTTTCCGCGTCATTCTTATAAGTATTCCAACGTTCTTCGTCCCAAATCTCCAATTTATCGAACATACCAACTATAACTGATTTTTTCTTTAAATTAGCAAAATTGCGCAAATACTCTGGTAATACTACTCGACCTTGTGCATCTAAGTCCAAGTCCATGGCCCCACCTAAGAAATTATGCACCCAGGCACGAGCCTGAGGATTAGAAATCGTCGGCAAGCTTTTGGCCTTTTTAGCCTCCTCCAAAAAAGCCTCTTTTGTGTATAAAAATAGACAGTCATCTAGCCCCTTAGTTACGACAACCCCGCCTTTTAAATCTGTGCGGAATTTAGATGGGATGGCCAAACGGCCTTTTTCATCTAAATTGTGGTTGTATTCACCAATAAACATAACTGTCTTTATTCAAGAGTTAATTACTCTCTTTTATCTTAGACTCACAGGAAATCAACTAAAACTCCCCTCTTAGTCGATCCCCTTTCAGCCTAAACACTTTAGACCTAAAGGAAATTGACTAAAACTCCCCTCTTAGTCAATTCCCTTCTTCGTCTTAAGTTATCAAACGGACAAACTATGATTTTTGTAGTTTGTCATAGCCAGCTATTTGGACTGGACTATTTTGCCTTAGTTCTGGCTCTAATGTTTTGGCCAGAAAGCTAAGTCTTTTTATGTTTTTTTCAATTTGCGTTTTTGTTTGCCTCTGAAGCTTCATGCCTCTTGAGGTTTGTTTTTGTTTTAAGACGTTTGTTTTTGTTTTCTTCATTGCCATAATCAATGAAGTTTATTTGTGGCAGCGTTAGTTGGTCATTCACCACTTTTCACCACCATGCTACAACTATACACCACTACTCCCCACTGGTCAATCACTTGACCCCACTTTATAATAGGTCATTTTTTATTTAATATTAAGCAAAAAAATATTTAACAAAAAACAAAAAATCACTTGTACACAAGTGATTTCTGATTTTATTCAATTTTGTGGGGAAATGTGGGGATAACTTTTCCACCTATTTTTACCCAAAACGCGGTCTACCTAGTAAAAGAAATATAATATTACTTTTTGTCGGTTTCACTCCAATGTTTCTTGACGATTATATCAGGCGCTGAATCATATTTTGGCACCGCCACCCGTAACTGCCCCACACTTTTAATATCAGCTAGAGAATTGGCCTCAATCGGAATGCCTAAGGCATAGGCCAAGGCATTGGCCGTAACCACGCCAATTCGCAAGCTCGTAAAACTACCACCGGCATTATTTACCTTTATACTAGTTAAATCTTTCATCTCAAGGTTTACCTGCTTGAGCAGTAGCACAATACCTGGAAGCAGCTCCTCTGACTGACGACGCTCAGCTGGAATAATTAATTCGCCAACAACTTGTTCGTGCTGATAAATGCGCAAAACTATCACCTCACGATTACTTGTATCAATATATAATTGCATAATATTATAAATTAGGTAAAAAAAGCTTAGCACTCGAAATAACTTTTGACAAATAAAAAACCCTCAAGATTAACTTGAGGGTTGAGATTTTATTGAATAACGAGCGGTGAGGCGAGCGTAACTGCGCCAGCTCTCACATCAACTGCGATAACATTGGTATAATTGACGTATGTTGCCCTAAAATATTGGGACTTCGTAATGTCACCATAATTTTTTTGAGCAATGTCACCACCAAAGCCAAAGACCAATTGAATGGGTTGTGTAACCGGTATAGTCGCACTCGCCCAACCATTGGCATCGATAACAGTTATCGGCTGAGGCACCCAATTGTAATAGGCACCGTCCCAGAATGGCGCAACGATCGAACCACCAACCTTTTCAAGGTTGAAATATATGGTGAGACTATCACCGGCAGCATTGAGCGTAAAACCTACAACATTGCCAGTGTCAGTTGCAGTTCCACCATAGGCCACAGGCAAAAAAGCGCTCTGTTTCAAGAATGTGCCATCTTTCATGCCAACTACAAATATGTTATTAGAGTTATCCCAATAACCAGATTTTCCATTAGTGGCATTGGCGTAGCTATTAGCAACTGCACTACCACCATAGGTAAAGCGAGTCAGCTTGTTATAACTACTAGTCGAATAGACTCCAAAGCCAGCATTGACAGACATGGGTTCATTTTTCCAGCCATTAAAATCTCCGCTGATAAACGGCGCATCATTTGCTCCGCTCGTAGCTGTCATGTCCATGGTCCACTTATAGCGATAGCGCTTGGTGACTGGATCTTGAACAGCACTCACAAGTGAGACAATATCAGCTGGCGGACTAACCGGTGGCGGCATCAAGGCGACAGTATATAACTTACCTGCATTGAAGCCAATTTCCAGAGCCATCACAGTAGCATTATAATAACCACTACCCTCAAGCGTCATATCAGCGAAGCTAATCGGCGTCGATAGATTATCTCCACCGTACTTAACCTTGACGATCATGTCATAGGTCACTATAGTGGCTATCCAATCAAGGCCATCCGAACTAGACTGCGTGAGCGGTACAGGCGTAAAACCATTGAGATCGGTCGAAATGAAGGGATTAGCCCGTGAGCCATATACCAGCGACTTGGGCAACTTAATAACATAGGTTGTCTGACCAGTGCTTGGTCCAGCAACAGCTGAAAGTAAAACCACTTTGCCGCTACCGCTAGTACTTGGTGTCTGCCCCCCACTTATACGATCACTAATCGAACCGCCACCACCACAGCCAAATAATACCAGGCTAAATACCACCAACATAACTGCTAACACACTTTTCATCTTAATTCTCCTTTTTTGTTGACTGCACAATAGATAACTTCTGGAAAAATTAATTAATCCCTCCTTTCTTTAGCTGTTTGAATTGCACACCCTGAGAATATTCGGCTTTTTATTCAATATGAACTAAATGTAAAGAACTACGACTTGTGCCGTAAAATGGAAAAATTTAATTTAAGTTTTTCCATCACATGGCACAAAAACCATGTAAAGTTTAAAAAAAACTAGTAAATCGCCTGACTATCTTGTGATTAACGTAATTCGAGCGATAAAATTTGCCAGCCATAGCATCTTTGTAAACACCACACACCTCTTTGGCAATACTCGACCAGTCGTACTTTAGCGCAACTTGATCTCGACCAAGTAGGCCCTGTGCGTATAATAAATTAGGGCGTTTTAATAAAAAGTCTAACTTGGACATTAAATCCTTAGCGTCTTTATTCCTAAAGCTAAAGCCAACTAGTCCAACAGCTTCCATGTTTTCAGGAATATCACTAACCAAACAAGCTCGCTCATAGGACATCGCCTCCAATAATGCAATAGACAGCCCCTCAAATTCTGAAGGCTGAACAAACAAATAGGCATTAGAAAATAATTCTTCTAAAATAGCACCCGACTTATTACCGGTAAAAATGATATTTTTATTACCCTTGGCCATTTCCTTTAACTCCTCCACATAATCAGACGTATAGGCACTATCACCAACGATCACTAATTTTTTATCAGTTTTAAGACCATTATAGGCATCAATCAAATGATGCAGACCCTTGTGCCTAACCAAGCGCGAAACGGCCAAAATATAGCTGCCTTTGCTCAAGCCAAGTTCATGTATCAGCTTGGCTTTTTTAATTTTTGGTAAACTTACACCATTAGGTATATAGGCTACCTCAACACCGTATTCATCCTTAGCATAATCAGCCAATGATTTAGAAATAGCAATAGTTCTGGTGGCAAAAAGATTGCAGGAAATCTCGCCAAATTTTAGATACGCCTTGGCTAAAATTCCCCACTTTTTATGCTGATAACAACGCGAGTGAAAGGTTGCAATAATCGGCACACCGGGCTTTAATAGACGGGCCAGGAGTATCAATGATGATGGCCCAATAGAATGGAAATGAATAACATCCACCTCACGTTTCCTTAAGTCATAAATTGCCCGAAATGAAGCTGTTATGGCATCCAAATGCTTGGTACTGATGTTGGGCACACTTATCAGATTAACACCTTCATAAGACTTAAGACTTGGGTCAGTATAATTGGGACGAGTATAGACATTAACTTCATGGCCAAGCTTAACCAGGCGTTTTGACAACTCCTCAACGTGCTTTTCCACACCGCCAAATTTTACTGGTATACCCTTTTGTCCAATTATATATATTTTCATAGAAATATATTTAAAACCTAACTAATCAATTTTAAAAGTTGTACTATAATTAATTTTTGAAACTTTGCCTTTAACCGTAAGATCGACCACTCCTGGGGCGTGCATCGGAACCTTAATTTTTTGCACAAAAGCGCCGCTGTCATTAGTTTTAGCTGTAAAATTAACTCCGGCAAATTGCACCTCGACCATCTCATTCAAGGCAAAGCCTTCACCAGACAGCTTAATTTCCTTACCGCTAACGGCATGAGTAACGTTAGTTTTTAATGACAGCTTGTCACCAGAACGAACTGCCGTTTGATTACTTTTAATGCGACCGACTTCTTGTAAATTCCGATCAAATACTACCAGATAATCAGCCCCAGCAACCACCAGATATTCACCAGTAGCCGTCGTGACATTTTTCAGACCCATAGCCCAAAAATTTACCTTAACTGTTTTTACTGTTTTTAAAGTAACTAAATCGAATTTCACGATCTTATTACCAGTTGAATAATAACCCGTCTTACCACCTTTGGCCGGCACGACATCATAACCATTTTTAGCCCCATGAACTTGGCTTTTGACCACCTTACCCTCAAGATTGATCTTATTTATCGATTTGTCACTTACTAAATATATATAATCACCGCGTGTCATGGCCCGGCGATTACCACCGTTGATAGCAGGCAACTTAATCTCATTTACCCCCAACCTAGTCTTGGTATTAAATATTTTTAGCTTACCCTCATTAATAGTGATTGCGTAGTGACCTTGCGGAGTAAAATTATAATTATAATAATCTTTGCCAAAATTATCATAACTATCAACAACCTCAAGTCTAGAATTCCAAACCTGCAAAGTTTTACTGCCAATAGTTAAAAGCTTGTCATTTACAACCTTGACTTGCACCAAATAATTACCAGAATTATCTTTGATTTTTGAGACCAAAACTGGCTTTTTTAAATTTGAAACGTCATATTTATATAAATAGCGACCATCTACGGCAAAGGCATATAATTTGCCTTCTTCGATTTTAAGTGCAGCTGAATAAAAACTGTCAAAATTACCATAAGTCGTATCAAAAGAAGTGATGGTTTTTGCAATTTTTAAATCATTATTAGTACCCTGAAATAACTCTAACTGACCCATGTCCGTTGAAGCCACAATCAGTTGCCCTCTATAGATAACTGCATCATTTGAATAATAAGCTAAATTTTTTGCACTCACGGATGAGGTAAAAAAATTCAAACTCAAAATAGTTGACGCTAAAATAATTGCGCCAAATCGAACCAGCATCATCTTTTTAAAACCATCTGTTATCAAATTCATAGCCTTAGTTACGTATCGTAAATTACGTTAAATTAATGTTTTATATTAGCATAATATCTTGATTATGTCAATAAATTATTACCACAAACCAGCCATAAACAAATAAAAATAGCTATTATTAGCTATTTTTATTTAAAAAAGTCACGCCTATTTATTTTTTTCCGCTTGAATTGCATTTTTATATACGCTCACTATCTTTGAGAGGTGATTTTTTTTATTATAATTCTTAACAATATATTCATGGCCAGCCTCACCAAATTGCCTGGCCAAGGCCTCATCACTTAATAATAATCCTAAAGCCTCACTCAAACTCTTAACACTGCCTGACTTAAAAAGTAACCCCGTTTCTTTGTTTTTAACTACCTCACCAATACCTCCAATATTCGCAGCCAAGACCGGTTTACCTAAAATACTTGCCTCCATATTAACAATGCCAGTTACCTCATACCACTCCGATGGCACAATTATCGCATAGCAATTGGCCACCAATTGTTTCAAAGTTTCACCGTACTTTGGTCCTGTCATTACAACCTTACTGGCCAAGCCTAGCTCTTTGATCTGTTGTTCAAGTTCTTTGTACTCTGGTCCCGCCCCAACAATTTTCAAATTAGGCACTTTATGCCCCAGGGTCTGATATGCAAGCAGCAAAGTTTTTACCCCCTTTTCTTTTACCAAACGACCATAAAACAGCAAGTAATCTCCAGGCTCATACTGCGGTTCGTAATCAACAGTCTTGATAAAATATGGTAAATGAACAATTTTATCTTGCTCGACCCCCCACTCTATTGCCTTCTTAAGCACAAACATTGAAGGCGCAATATAAGTCGTAATTACTCGTTCATATATTTTCAAAATTGCATGATGAAAATACATCTCCAGACTGGCTAGTAAACTTTTTAAATAAGACTCTTTTAGACAGCGCTTCAAAGTACAATTAAAATACCTGCCACCCTTGCATTGTTCACAAACACCTCCTTGATTGTACATTTTCATATTTGGACACAACAATTTGTAGTCGTGGAGATGCATAATGACCGGGATGCGTCGTTTTTTAGCCTTCAGTAAAATCGAAGGCGATAACTGATGATATATATTATGAATATGAACAACCTCTGGCTGAAAGTCTAGGAGTAGCTGATCGAATTTTTTTGCCGCCTCAAAGCTCCAAAAAAGCCTGAAAGCCGCTCGTATTTTATCGTAAAAAGAACCCTGATTAAAATCAACCTGACTGACAAAGTATTTTTCATTTTTATCCTTAAAATTCAAAGGGTTTTGCATGCTGAATTTAGCCACTTCATGGCCTTGCTGCTCGAGCGCTTCTGATAATTCTAAAAAATATTTTTCAGATCCACCCTTTTGATAATTAAATTTATTAACCTGCAATATCCTCATGCTATTTTAAAAATTTATTTTTCTGAATTTTTAATCGATAAAATATCGTTTCTAAAAAATAAAAAAGATGTTGACCTGAATAATACTTATTGATAAATCTTAGCATACCCCACATCTCATGTCTTTGGCTAAATTCTGAACGCTTACCCCCGGAAGAAAAAGCATGAGAATGTATTACCACCGCTTGCTGATCGTGAACAACTTGCCAACTATAATTCTTGGCACGATAACAAAAATCTATATCTTCAACCCCAAAAAAATAACCATCATCAAAAGACCGAAGATCAAGTAATGTAGCTCTTTTAATCAACATGGCGCCACCAGAAACCCAATCAACAATTTGTAGATCCGCAGCACCCTTCAACAAACCTCGAAAATTCACTGTACCAGCTGACATTAATCTAGAGACAAATGAAAAGCGTAAAATCTCACGCATCAAAGTCGGAAATAAACCCGATGATGGTTGAATTTTACCGTCAGGATAAACCATCTTGGGCCCAACAATTCCAAAAGCCTCCCGGCCTTGAAGCGTATCAACCATTTTAATCAATGCTTTATCATCGAGCAAGGCATCAGAATTGAGCAATAAAACAAAATCGCCAGTCACCACCTCAAGGCCCTGATTGACCGCCTTGGCAAAGCCGAGATTATGGTCATTGATCAACTGCTTGACCTTATATCTTTCTACAGTAGCCTGGCTCAAAATTTGCTCTTGTCCATTCTCAATCACCACCACCTCGAGTACAAAAGTGCCTCGAGCTTTAAACAAAGCCTCCAGGGCTAATTCGGTCACTTTAGGCGTATTATAATTTATAATAATAACAGAAATCTTCGTCATAATATTTATATTTGCTCTTTCAAATTTAAAAAAGCCTTACTAATTCCAACTAGCAACCACAATAAAATGCCATAATTTAAGGCAAAAATTGTCACCTCAGCCAGACCATTAAAAAAGACGACCACACCGCAACCTATTAAACCATAAGCGTACCAACTATCAGCCACCTTAACATTCTGAGATATTGAAATCAGTTTTTTTATTTGCACCATGATATAAACAAATGCTGACAAGGCTAGACCAAGACCGATAACCCCCAAATCTAAAATAATTTGCAACCAATAATTATTAACCAGTTCATTGTATTTAAAGGCGTAGTATTTCGCATACCAAACTGGCTCCTGACCAAGGCCAACACCCCAAAGCCAATTTTCTCGTAAAATCTTGGTGGCAATAACATATTCCTCTATTCTAAAACTAATATTACTATCAGTTGTGACGTTACCCAACCTGGTCACAAAACCCTCTAGGTACGGCGTCATAAATATAAAGACCAATGTAGTCATGGACAATAATGACAAGGCGATGCCCAGCCGTTTAGACCTAAATTTCAGAAAAATTACCATAATACCGAGAGCTAAGCTACCAATAGCAGCCTTGCCCAGGGTCATAAAGACCGCCATTAACCCTAGTATGGTGGCTAATAAATAAAAATAGCGTTTGTAATTATTTTTTTCTGCGAAACTCATGGTTAACATTAACGGCAAAATCATGGCTAAAATCGAGGCCACTAAAGCTAGCGCACCCGAGGGTAACAAAATCGAGCTACGCTCAAAAAAGAATTTACTCGAAAAGCCCATATCATAAAATTTCCAAAATAATTGTAGTGACAATAAAATAACCAAAACCCCAAGTGAACTAAAAAACGCCTTAATCTTGTAAAGTTCGTCAAATAGATTGATAGCCAAAAAATAAGCCATTAGACCATACAACAAAACCTTGGCCTGACCAATGAAGTTATGTAAATGGCCAAACTCTGAGTAACTAAACAAGGCCCATACAAAATAAAAAAACATAATAAAAACCAAGCCATCTAAGCGTATCTTTTGCATTTGCAAAGAAAAAAAACGCTCAAAAAAATAAACCACAAATACCATTAAAATTATGGCCTCGGTAATTGTCATTTCATAAGCCCAGCCCGGACGAATTTGCAAGCTAATTATCGTTCCAAAAATAATTAATGGCGGTGCTAGCACCAACAACTGCCAAAGTTTATTATAAAAAAAGGTGTAGGCCAAAAACGATAAAAGCAAGGCTAAAGGAATTTGCCAAGTAAAAATGTCCAACCAAAACAAGACCACAATAAAGGGTACAAAAAAAACTGCTAAACGCCAAGTCTTCCAGTTTGAGATAGTTTTAAGGGTGTAGTTTAATAACATAAGGTTATAACTTGGCTCGACAAAATTTATGACTCAAGATCCAAAAAGCAACCCTCGGTATATGCCGACGTATTTCACCGCGAATTGTACAAATAATCCAGGACTCCTTGATTTCTCCTTTATCCAATTCAAATCTAACCACACTTGCCTGATCATCATGCCATGACTTTATTAATTCAGCTTGGCCTAGATTGCCCATTTTTAAATTGATCAAATTACTCGGATAAATATCGCCATAAGCATCGATAAATAAAGAATCTATACCCGCCCCGGTCGGCAGTAACCGCTCTTGCTTTCGGGCAAATAACAACAAGCCAAAATTATAATAAGCTCGTAGCCAACGTTTAATGTTCCAAGTCGCGAGTTCACTTTTAATTAAGTGACCGAGATCACGTTCAAGAATTTCTAAATTAGTTATTTTGTTTGATCCTTTATTAAAATATATCTCAGAGTTTTGTACGAGCGCCATCGACATTTGGATATCCAATTGACGTGACAAATCATAAACTGTAAGTAGTTCGCTTACATTATGATCCATGATTGTAAAACTCAAGCCCAAATTTTTAACACCTTCCAACTTCAGCATCGCAATAGTTTGCATAGCCTGCTCAAAAATGCCTGACACACCACGCACCGCATCATGCATTTTTGCTAAGCCATCAATCGAGATTCTGACACCAATTTTTGGCTCAACTTTAATAATTTCTCTAATTTGTTTGCGAATCAGTCCAGTTGCCAAGCCATTTGAAGAGATGATGATTTGCGCCCTAGGTGAGACTTCTTTAATAATTTTCACAATTTCTGGCAAATCAGTACGCAAAAACGGCTCCCCGCCAGACAAGTTAATGTGTTTTAAATCTTTATTCAAATTGCGAAAATACTCTAGCGGTATCTCAGCTGGATTCTTGTCTTGCCAAATATTACACATCTCACAACGTGAATTGCAGTGATAAGTTATGGCAATCGTGGCGTCAATCGGTGTCCTAGCTTTCATTTTTTTGCTATTATTAAACAAATTAATAAAAATTGCTTAAAATAATTAATATTAATATATATCATATTTAAGCCATTCTGTCAAGTTTAAGACCAAAAAAAGAGGCCAGCATTGAAGCTAGCCTCGCGATTTATATTGGTTTATTTTATGATACCTGGCATGTAATGCACTCCTGGTTTTGGTATCAGTATACAGGGTTTATTATCACCATTGGATATATCGATCCAATTGGCAATTTTGTACTCTCCAGATACCAGGTCCTGAATTTGCGCCCAATTAACATCGGTTGCGTGATTAGCCTTTTCGGTATTTGGCGATTTAGCCTGACACGGATGAAACCTTAGTCCAGCCATACCGACTGCCCGAAAGTTATTATCCTCTCGCACCATGGTGGTAGCTACTAGACGCAGATCTTCACCCCATTTGTTGCCCCGTACCAACCAACCATTCAGATCCGTACAAACAAAAACAGGTTGTGAATCAGTGTAATTAGTAATAGATTGCACAATCTTTAATGGCACAATCACATCCCGTCCCTCAACGCGTGGATAAGGGTCAGCGACTTTATCGTAAGCCGCTCGTACCTCTGCCACAGTTCGACCGTGCGCGACCGATTTGTCGGCTGCAAACGCGCACTGCACAATCAAGACGCCAGCAAAAACACAAAACAACAACAGCATAAAATTCTTCATACAACCTCCCTTTTTCTCCTTGAGATTTAATCCTAATTTTTAGGATTATGAATTTTTATAACCAATATTGATCCTGTTTAAATGAACAACACCTATTTATTTTATCATAATAAAGCCAAGTGAATATCCTCTTTTTATCATACTTTAGCGATTTTGTCAATATATTTAGACAAAAAAAGAGGATAGTTATAAAAACTACCCTCATAGGTGTTGCAGTGAAGTACTGCTATTTCTTTACAAGGATTGTTAAATCCTTTTTGCTGGCGTCCTGCCGATTTGGCTGGATATCAATCCAACTGCTCTGGGCTGGATCTGCCACGACAGTGCCAATTTCGGCGAAGCGAACCTTTGACGGATCCTGTTCTGCTTTGACGTCCGACGCCTGACAAGGTATAAACCTTTTGCCAGCCATACCAACAGCTATATAACCGCCCTTGGCTGCAACCATGGTTGTGCCTTTCAAACGTAAGTCTGAAGCATAAGTATTACCCCTAACCAGCCAACCATTGACATCGTTGCAAGCATAAACTGCTGCGGTTTTGTCAAACGACGGGATAGTTTCAACAATTGCCAATGGCACAAAGACGTCTTTACCGGAAATCGAGGGCGAAGCCTCGGTAATCTGTGCAAAAGCACTTTGAACCGCAGACAATTCGGCATTAGCGGCTGGTTTAGCGGCAACTTTTTTCTTGTCAGCAGCAAAGGCAACTGGGACGGTAACGAGACAAGCGATCACTACCAATGTACGAATAAAATTTTTCATCTGTTTCTCCTTTTTCTGTGTTGTTTTTGCCCTACGTATAACGTATGGGGTTAGAGGTTGATAGAAAAATACTTCGCGACACCCGACATTTCATTAAAAATGTGCATTCCTAAATTTTAGGATTTGTTAACTTAGCACGGCTAAGCCAATTTGTCAAGCTTACTTGATCATTTTTAGCCAATATTGATTAAATATTAGCTAAAAATGTTCAAGGGGGTAGCAATGATTTTATCATCACTACCCCTGGTTATACGATATATTAAAGGTGTTATTTTTTTTCTTTGGTGGTTGTTATAGCTTTGTACAGATCAGTCAGGTGGATATAGCCACCAATAACTTGCCAGGAGTTACCACCACCGAAGCGATGATCGAAACCGGTCTGTACGCCACCTACCTGTTTGTCATGCCAATTAAACCAGATGCCAGTATTGGCCTGGGCTCCAAATTGGTTTTGACCGAAATCTCTATAACCATTAACACCAACATAAGGTGTAAGAAAAAGATTGTCCGTTAGCTTGATGTCGGTAATTCCGAGCTTACTTTCGAGATCAATCATGGATGGATTCGATTTTTTATAATTTGCAGGCGCACCCTTGAAGTCAGCACTGCCTGATAAGTTATTAAGACCAACTATTGCCATAGCCGAGGCTTCGTACTTTGGAAACCAAATATTACCATCCGTACGTCGATCAGCGTTCTCATAGAGAATTTCTGGTTTGAGAATTAAATCCTCCTGTTTAAAGGTGTATATTCCATTAGATCCGCCCATTATTTGCTTGCCAACCTGAAGATTGGCGGTAATCGAGCTGCGATCAGACTCAAGCTTCATGGTCGGACCAACCAATACCGCATCAGTATTCCAAGGGAATTTCTGATCTGTACCCGTAGCCCCTTGATAAGTAGCCATTATGCCGAGTTTGTTAGTATAGTCACCTATCCGACCAACTTCCTTGCGGACGATTGCCGAAACACCATAGTAACCGGTATCGGTTTTCTTTTCACCGAGACTATCAAAATAACCACCCCACCCTACAATTTCACCTGACAATTTGCCGGTTTCCGCTTTTTTGAGCGGCTCTTCTGGTGTGGGCGCAATTATCTTGGCGACTGGTTTTTCTACTGGGACTGGCGGAGGTTCTACGATTTTAGCGACTGGCTTTGGTGCTACTACTGGTACCGGCGCTGCTTCAACTTTTTTCTCCTCTTTTATCTGTGGTGGTGCGCTTTCAATTGGCGATGGCACAGGTACCACTACAATTTGCTGTGCAAAGATGTTGCGACACTTATTTATTCGACCAACTACCCACTCTTTACCTTCATGTAAAAATGTCCCACGAAATTCAACCTTATATTTTTCTTCTGTAGGTGCAATTTCCTGCTTTGAGGCTACAACCACTTTACCGGTTTTCTTACTCTTGAAAGACATTAACTCAAATCTCTCACCGGCAGTTACTGTCTCCTCTTGCCTAGTCTTACTCGC
>JBAWWA010000011.1:0-36458 GCA_037146995.1 bacterium | reverse complement strand
AATAACTAAATAATAATTAAAAATCAATAAAATTAAATAAAAAATAGGCCTTAATGACCTATTTTTCAAATTCAATCTTTTTATTTAACTGCTGCCTGGTCTGTATTGCTTGGGTTTTCTAGCCTTGGCATTCCTAAACATTGTTTCGCATCAAGTTGAAAAGCCTTCTGAGCAGCCTGTCGTGATTTCTCAAAAGCCGACTCGTTGTTATCGCGATTTTTTTGGTCACTTTCAATGCATAACTTATTAGCAGCTGCCTGTTCATTGGCTGAAGTTTTGTCCAGAGCACCAATTTCACAAGCTACGCGACTCTCAAGTGAACTTAAAATCAATTGGTTGTGCTCGGTAATTGCCGTTTTCATCAGGCCAGCCCTCTTGGTTACCGCATCCTTAACACATTGAGCATTTTCAGCCTTAATAAAAATTGGTTTAGGCTGAAGATTTTTTCGCACACCGAATAATGCACTGCCTATTTTTTTTATTTTATCAAACATGTTTAAATCCTTGGGACTAGAAATTTTTTCCTGTTTACCAGTGCTTGACGCCGCCATGAACATATTTGGATTTTCTGGCATGGTTTTGTCTATTTGTTGCAATTCGGATTCTCTTTTTGGTAATTTAACATCATTCATGGCTTGATTTTGCTGAGCTGGCCTTGCCAGGCCTCTCATATTCGCTTGACCAAGGCCTTGTCCTTGAGCTGGTCTTTCTAGCCTATTTATGCCCATTTGAGCCTGATCACTGGGGCCATTTTTCTGAGCAAGACCTTCATTTTGACCGACATTTTGAGCCATGACAAAATCGCCTGAGGCCAAAATTAGAACTAACATCAAAAAAAGCAATGAAATTTTTTTCATATTATTTTTTATTTTTATTAAAACCAACTTAAATATTATAACAAAAATCTTGACCTAATTCTAATTTAATACCAAAGCTTACAACTACTGACACTTTTTTCAGCTCCATCTGAGGCATTCTGTTTAACAGGCAAACCATGTGCATTCCAGGTAAATACACCACCGCTTAAATTGGTAACGTTTTTATAGCCACAACTATGCAAAAAATTTGCCGCATGTAAACTCCTGCCACCACCAGCACAAACCAAAATCAATTCACGATCAGCCGGGATTTCTTTATAGCGTTTTTCAAATTCAGACAATGGCACAACCAACATCTCGGCCACATCGCAAGCAAACACCTCAACTTCATCAAACTCTCTAACGTCAACTAGTAAAGCCCCTGCATCAAGCCGAGTCTTCGCGTCTTTTGGACTCAATTCTTTAATCATATTTTATATTACCTAATAAATCTATTTTAAATAGGCCTGCAAATTTTTAATCGCCTTGTTTAGATATTTTTCATTCAATTTATAGACTATTTTTACACCTCGTTTCTCGGCGTCGATTAATTTTGCCTCCTTCAAAACCCGAAGATGATGTGATGTCAAATTTTGCGGTAAACCTAACTTTTTCCATAATTCACCCACACAACACTCCTTGCGCAAATAATTAAGGATTAGAAGTCGCTTTGGCTCGCCGATTGCCTTTACGAACAATAATAAATCTTCATTCATAATTTTATATCAATGTATATTGATATAATAAATCCTCAAGGCTTTACTGTCAAGGCTATATTATATTTGCTATAATTATTCATGTGCCAAATAATAATTTAACGACTTTAATAAAAAATGACCCATAAAGACTATTTAAGAATGCCGGTGCTATTTATCGGTCATGGTTCACCAGAAAATGCTTTCGAAATAAACGAATTCTCTTCGTCCTGGCAAAATATTACCACCCTCTTTCCAAAACCCAAGGCAATTCTAGTTATTAGCGCTCACTGGACCAACATTACTGACCAACAAGCAAAAAATGCTTCAATTACTACCAATCAAGCCCTAAAAACGATTCATGATTTTTACGGCTTTCCCCGTAATTTTTATGACTTTAACTATAAGGCAAATGGCTCACCTAACTTAGCTCAAAAGATAATATCCGAAGTACATGCCGTAACCATAGATAGTGCCGCAAATTGGGGCCTGGATCACGGCGCCTGGTCTGTCTTAGCACAAATGTATCCTGCCGCCGACATTCCTACCCTCCAATTAAGCATAGACGAAACCCTACCAAGAAGCACGTTATTTAAGATTGGTGAGGAGTTAATAAAATTTCGCGACGAAGGTGTACTAATAATTGGTAGCGGCAATATCGTTCATAATTTAGCCCAAGTCAGATGGAACTATCACCCGGCCAACTGGGCAATCGAATTTGACGACTACATTCAAAAATCACTTGCCACTAACAACAAAGACAATATCATAAGCTTCGAAAATCACCCCTTGCAAAGTCTTGCCCTACCAACCGTAGAGCATTTTTTACCCCTTCTTTATGTTATGGGTGCAAGTCAAGATGAAAAACCCTTTTTTTTCTCGGAAAAAATCTTTGCCCACTCACTCTCCATGAGATGCGTTGCTTATGGTCTAAATTAAAAAATTATATGAATATCGACTCAATTATAACTTTAATCAGCTTCCTAACCATCAGTTCTCAAGTTTTGTTTATCCTAGCTCTACCCCTTTTATTTATCTTTAAATTTGCGCCCTTAAGGCGACTCCTAGCTGATCGAGCGATCGAATTAATATTATTAATTTCGCTTGTCGCCACCAGCGGTAGCTTATTTTTTTCACAAGTCGCAAACTTTGCTCCATGCGAGCTTTGCTGGTTTCAAAGGATTTTTATGTATCCTCTAGTAATCTTATTTGGCCTAGCCTGGTATCGACACGAAAAGCTTATTATTGATTATGCGACTCCTTTAGTTATTACGGGCTGGTTAATCGCCCTTTATCACAACTACATCTACTATCAGGCCAGTCAAAGCACAATCTGTAGTCTTAACAGCCACACATCCTGCATCATCCCTTACTTTACTAGATTCGGTTATATCTCTATTCCAGTTATGTCGCTGACGGCCTTTTCCATGATTGGACTGCTATTATTCATAGCCAAGAACAATGATTAAAAAATTAAAAAAGTTAGACTACCACATCTAACCTTTTTTGATTTTCAATAATTTTACGTATAGAGCAACTTTCAACGTGGGCTCCAGGCAAATAGCCCGTACTGACCAAAAATTCATTAACGATTTCGCCGCCAGTAAATTTGAAGGTCTTTTTAAAAAGCATGGTCCATTCAGGGCGAGTCAAACCTCGATGCTGATCAAGCCAAATTTTAAAACTCCCAAATTCTAGCTGCAAACCAAGGATCACTTGGGCATTATAAATGGCGGCCTCGATTTTTAAACGATTTCTAATTATGCCCGCATCATTAAGTAAGCGCTGTCTATCACTATCTCCGTAAGCAGCAATTTTTTGAATATCATAATCATCATAGGCCTGATAAAAATTTGACTTCTTATGCAAAATTGTATTCCAGCTTAGGCCAGCCTGATTTATTTCAAGTATCAAGCGCTCAAAGAGTCCCGTATCTGTTGTTACCGCAAACCCGTAGAGCGTGTCATGATATATTTTATGCAAATTATCAGGGGGCAAATTTTCCACCACCTCACAATAAGAGACTGGTTTTTTATCCATATCCATTCAAATTTCTAATATTAAATTCTATTTTTACAGAATAGCAATTTCAACAAGAAATAAAAAGCCCGACTCTATGTGAGTCGGGCTAAGGAATAAGTCAAGCGATTAAAGAACTATGACTTCTTTTGCTAAAAACCACAATTCCAAATACTCCACAACCAAGCAATAGCAACGTACCAGGTTCTGGCACCGGTTCAGCACCAGAAATTAAAAGAAAATCTCTATTATAACGGGCAAGAGCTGAGGCCTGATCAATAAAATTGTTGTAATATCCCCAACCAGCATTGTCGAGGTGAATATTGTATGAATCAACAATATTAAAACCGGGGCTGGTATCAAGGACAAAAAAATCAAAACTCAGAGGTGTATTATTTGTAAGTGATAATTCAAAATTAAGACCCTTAACATCCACCATACTACTTAAGGCAACAAAATTGGCCGCAGTGACTATATCCCAACTTGGTGATTCTGACCACGTGACAACCGTGTTAGTAAAGGCATTTGTCCCAGACAACCGGTACATTTCGATTTTATCAAAATAACTACTCGTCACATAAGAAAAACCTTGGGTTGCCATCGATACATTTACGTTCAAGAGGATGATTGCTACCAGAGATAATACAACAAGTCTAAACTTTTTCATTTTATACTCCTTTTTTTGGGTTTTTTGCAATAATTTTTTTCTTGTTTAAAGATCACTCCTTTCGCTTATTTAACAAAAAGTTAAATTACATTAACATATTATCAATATTTTGTCCAGTACGTGAGTAGTTATTAATAAAAAATATTTAATATTAGCTAATTTATTTGCGCCAAACCATAAGCAAGCAAACTCTTGGTCTCCTGATAGCTGGCCGACTTAGTTGGCGTACCGAAGGTTACAACCACTACTTGCTTGCCCGTATTATTCTTAACTCTAGTCATGAGGCAATATTTTGCCTCTTCTAAATAACCTGTTTTTGAGCCGGTAATCTGAAAATCTGAATTAAAAAATAAACTATTTGAGTTTTTTATATAATGGGGTATTTTTTTATTTATAGTTACAAAATTATAGGCTTTAGTCATACTCACCTTTTCAAGATTCTTGTCTTTTAGGGCGGCCAAGGAAATCAAGCCATAATCGCCGGCCGAACTCACATTCTCTGGCGACAAGCCAGTCGGTTCGACAAACTTCGTATGCTTGGCTCCCAAATTCTTAACATACCTGTTCATACGAGCAATAAAAACATCGCGATCAAGACCGCTCACCCGCACCAAGCTTTCCACGGCATTATTAGCCGAACCCAAAACTGCGGCATACAGCAAATTACGGATAGTCAACGTCTCGCCATCACTAACTCGCAATCTTGCCAAAACACTCTTGTCGGCATAGGCGTAATTAAACTCTTCATCTTGATTTTTATATTCCACTATCTGATTCAAGTTTGGCTTTGTATCTAAAAAAACTTTCATGGCTACGAGTTTTGTCAAACTAGCCAACGGCATCGACTCTGCTGCATTCTTGGCAAACAAAACTTTACCATTTTTCGCATCCAGAACAACGGCTGCTCGTGAAGTCAAACTGAAGTTTTGATTTTTAGTGATAATGGTTTTTATAGCGGCTCCATTTTCAAACTGATTTAAAGTTTTATTACTCACTACAACTACATCATCCCAGGCATAGCCAAGCTCTTCAAAATCAGCACCACTGACGAACATGCGTCTTTCTTTATTGAAAATTAAATAAACCGTCTGATTATCAGCTGTTTTTAATAGACTCCCATCAGCAAATTTGAGTGGTGACAAAGTCTTTAACTTTACCAATTCTGACGGCATTTTTTTGACTATTTTTTTACCCTTAAAAATCGAGGTTAAAAATGCCTTATCGGTCAAAGGTTGCTTAGTATCTTTTTCCACCCAATAGACACCACCAGTCAACGTATTTTGCCACAAATTACCAGCAGCCAGATTTATCAAGTTTATTTTGATTTTACTATTAATATTTTTCCAACTCAAATCTTCATTGGCAACTTCTTTGACCACCGAAACAGCACTATCGGTTGCAATCACACCTGTCTGAATCGCCACCGTACTTGTTACTGGCGCTATCATCCCTATAGGCTGAATGTAAACATCTATGACCCCAGCGCCAAGCGGCGCCAAGAGAGCAAAAGCGGTTTTATCCAAATCCACTACCCTTTCAGGATGAATTATACGATTTGGTCCATAGTCATTAACCGTAACAACTATTTGCTTACTCGGGTCATTTACGCTTGAAACCAGTAACCTGGTGCCGTATTTATAATCTGGTGAAGCGGCGAATAAACCGCCCTTAAAGGCGTACCAACTCGCCTTCCCCCTTGATAAGACATTTTTTTGTTCAAAAACTGCCAAACGAACAAAAGGAAAATTTAATTGTGTGCTGACCGTTTTATCAAGAAAATTTTCACTAGTCGGAAGCGGCAGCCAATTCTTTGATACACCATCATAGTAATAAACTCGCTTATAGAAATTATTTTCGGTCTTAAATTTCAAATTCAAAGAATAATTATTTGATGGTTTTTCAGTGAATTCAATTTGATAAATCTGACTTATTGGCGTAGCTTCATCAATATTTAGTAATGGCTCATCCAAAACTGAAATTTTGACTGCAGCAGCGACACTTTTCCTAACTGGCGGTAACAATAAATCAACCCCCTCAACGCTGAACGTGGTGGTTGCCATCGTCGAACCATTGCTAGTAATCAAAAATTCCTTTTCGAGGATGACGCTGGCTTTGACATCTTTAAATAAGCCGAAATTCAGAATCACTAAAAACAAGATAAATAATCCTTCTTTTTTGACAAAAATTTTATCCATAAGTCTTTTTATCATCATATTTTATCACAGGCTAGTTAATTCTTAAAGCAACCAAATAAAACATAGAGACCACTCTAACTTTGCTTGGTTTTGGGTCTTGGCGCTTTTGCATTTGTCACAATTTTGTCAGCACTGCCTTTATTTTGACTCACAGTCGCATCTTGCGTGGACGTAGCAGAATTATTACCACAGCCAGACAAAATAAAGACAAAGGAAAACATTATGACCCCAAAAGCAAATACTTTAAAAAAATTCATCTATTTATTTATTCATTAATAAATCAAGCTGGGGCAAAATCTTTAGAGCCGCTTGTTCACCTGCCAAGACCTTATCCTGACCGTTCACGAATTGGTACCAATAATTCTTTCCCACATCGATGTCTATGACAATATCAGCATTTTTAACATTAGCGAGTGCTAAATTATGTCGCAAAACGTCAAGTGAGTTATTGGCCAGATCATACCAAGCAAATTTCCTCTTTTCGACATGATAATGACGGTCAAGATTGACTGCAATAACAATGTCAGCACCCATTGACCGTACAATATCAACCGGCACTGGTGCTGATAAGCCAGCATCAGCCAAAAGCCGGCCATCGATTATGACTGGCTTAAATACCAAAGGAATTGAAATACTAGCCCGTATGGCCTTAACCATGTCTCCTCTATTTAATATCACTGCCTCGCCATTCTTCAAATCAGTTGCCACTGCAACAAACGGTATTAGACAGTCTTCTATTGTTTTACCCTTAATTTTGCTTTCAATAAAGGATGAAACTTTTTTTCCACCGATCAAACCAGATCCAAGATGCGGATCAACCATTGAAAAAATTTGACGCCAATTAGCCTTCAAGGCAATGTCCTCAATATTTTGAATATTCATCCCAGAAGCATAAAAACCGCCAATCATTGAACCAATACTGGAGCCGGCTATAAAGTCAATCGGAATACCGTGCGCCTCTAGAACCTTGATAATGCCAATGTGCGCCAAGCCACGTGAACCGCCGCTTCCAAGTGCCAGGCCTATAGTGGGTCTTTTATTTTTTTTCATAAGACAGTCGGTTTAATTTCTACCCCTATCCTTCATAGCCTGAGCCACCTTTTTCACGGCAGAGGCATAAGCCCCCATACGTAAGGTGGTTTTATAATTCTCCTTTTCTGCCCAAGCTTCATTAAAGGCACTCGTCATCACAATTTTTAACTTCTCAATCACCTCTTTTTCTGACCAGTAATAATTATAAGCATTTTGCACCTGCTCAAAATAACTGACCGCCACGCCGCCCGCATTTGCCAATATATCTGGCACCACAATTACATTTTTTTGCCTGATAATTTCATCAGCTTCGGGGGTTATCGGGCCATTAGCTAACTCAACGATTAACTTAGCTCTAACTAGAGCCGCGTTATCCGCTGTGATTGAATTTTCAAGGGCAGCCGGAATCAAGACATCAACCTCATATTCCAAATAAGTCTTATCAGCATCAAACTGGCCAGCCTTGTAACCGACTACACTGCCAGTGAGTTTTTTATGTTTCTCTACATCAAGAACATTAAAGCCTTTTTTATTAAAGATTGTGCCCTTGGAATCATTTAATATTGTTAGCTTGTAGCCCTTGTCATTAAGCAGTTTTGCCATAAAACCACCGGCATTTCCAAAACCTTGAATACCGACAGTGCAACCTTTTTTCAGCTTAGCTTTTTTTATAGCCTCCTCAAGGACATAGACCGCCCCCATGGCTGTCGAATAGCCCCGCGCCTCAGAACCCCCAATTGACAAGGGCTTACCAGTTATAACGCCTGGCTGATGACAACCTGTTAATTTTTCAAACTCATCCATCATCCAACCCATAATCTTTGGATCAGTATAGACATCGGGTGCTGGTACATCTAACTCAGGACCAATTAATTTATAAATTCCGGCGATATAACCTCGTGACAATTTTTCTAACTCGGCCTCAGATAACTGTTTTACATCAACTATCACGCCGCCCTTGCCACCGCCCAAAGGAATATTAACCACAGCTGTCTTCCAGGTCATCCAGGCCGACAAAGCCATTACCTCATCAATATTCACGTCTGGGTGAAATCTGACTCCACCTTTGTAAGCACCCCTGGCACTATTATACTGCGAGCGATAGCCAGTAAAAACCTTTATCTGACCACTGTCCATTTTTACTGGTATCGAAATAATCAAAACCTTTTCTGGTGATTTTAACTGTTCATAAATATTTTTATCCAGGCCTATGAGTTCACTTACGACCGCCAACTGTTTTAAAGAATTTTGAAAGGGATTATTTTTCATTTTGTTACTATTTATTTTAAACACTATGCATTATAACATTACTTTTAATTTTCGTCTTGTCATTTAATAAATAAAAAATAGGCCAAAAATTGACCTATTTTTTATACAAACCGCTTGGCTAATCCTAGTTTTTAACCTCAAAGCCAGGACCTACAAAATGCAGCACATCCAGCGTAGTCTTGGTTTCAGGTAAAATTCCAGCCACAATTATATTATTACCAAAAAAGTCATCAATAGAATCGCCAACTTTAGTAATCAGTTTTTTTTCAAACATCATCTTGGCCTCACTTGCACCAATATAAATTGGCAAATACTTTTTATTGCCAAGAGTTATCTGATCAAAGCTCTTAATATCATTCTTTAACTTTTCTGGGGTGTTACTCGCAGTCACAAAATAAAAGCCTTTAATGATTTCTTTTTCGGCCACATATTTAACATTGGCTGCATTGGTCATTTTAGCCAAAGTTGCTTTATTGACAAAATGATAACTATCAAGCAAGGTGCCGGTTGGCTCAACAATGCCAACAATCTTGACACTTGGCAGGCCGAAGAAATTTTTCAAACTATCGCCTGGACCATTAATAAGTTTTTCTTTCTTCATCATCATTCCTTCATTATAACCAATGATAATTTCATCATTAGCCAGCCTCAAAGTACCCTCACTCGCCTTAAGTATGCCCGGCATGCTATCCATACCTAAAAATAATTTAGGATTGCCCTCAGCAAAATTAATTTTTGTCTGACCATTAGCCACAAATGTATTAATAGTCGTCGCCAATTCAACTGAGACTGTAGTTGTCATGCCATTATTTTCCATTTGAGAACTTAGCTTAGCGAACTCAACAAAGCCAAAAGTAAAGACGGCTACCATAACGATCGGTGCAATCAAAGAGATATAATTACGCCTATTTGGTTTAAATAACTTTAACAAGAGTGAATTACCAACAACCGAAATCGAGCTCATAGCCATGGCTAAGCCTGCTAATTCAGGCTTCAAGACCAGGCCGTACTTCAAAAAGACACGAGCGGCAATTGGAATACCGATCACATTATAAAATAAGGCAAAGAACATGTTCTGCTTGATCTTGCTCATGGTTTCACGTGACAACTGAAAAGCCGTCACCACGTCATTCAAATCATTCTTCATGATAATTACACCACCCGCCTCCATCGCGACATCAGTACCTGAGCCCATGGCAATACCTAAATCAGCTTGAGCTAGGGCCGGTGCATCATTAATGCCATCACCCACCATGGCTACTTTTTTACCCGTGGCTTGAAGCTTTTTAACCTCATTAGCCTTCTCTTCCGGCAAAACTTCAGCTAAAACATTGGCAATGCCAACCTGCTCGGCAATTGCCTTGGCAGTACGAAAATTATCACCAGTAATCATCCAAACATCGATACCCATCTTCATTAATTTAGCTACCGCCTCTTTTGAAGTTGGCTTGACGGTATCAGCTACCGCAATCGCACCAATAACCCTCTCTTTAGTCGCCAAGATCATGACCGTCTTACCCTGCTCCTCAAGCTTAGTTAACTTGCGATTAATCTTAGCGATCGAATGACCAAGAGTGTCAGTCATTAAACGGCGGTTGCCGAAATAATATTCCGTTTTTTCAATCATACCCTTAACACCATGTCCAGGAATAGCCGAAAAGTCTCTAACCTCTTCAAGTTCAACCCCCTCATCATTAGCATGGGAATAGATCGCCTCAGCGAGTGGATGCTCAGATAACTTTTCTAGACTTGCACAAATTGCCAAAATTTCTTCTTCATCAATACTTTCAAGCTCAATCACGTCCGTCACTTCCGGCTTGCCCTTAGTTAGAGTGCCGGTCTTATCAAAAATCACAGCCTTAATATGACATGCAGCCTCGAGCGGTTCACCGCCCTTAACTAAAATGCCATATTCTGCCCCCTTGCCCGTACCAACCATTAATGAAGTTGGTGTAGCCAAGCCAAGAGCACAAGGACAAGCGATTACAATCACGGCGGTAAAGGCCATTAAAGCAAATGACAATGTCGCACCTAACAAAAAATACCAAGCTAAGAAAGTGATAATCGCCAGGCTAATAACCACTGGCACAAAGACCGCGGAAACTTTATCAGCAAAGCCCTGAATAGGCGCCTTCGAGCCTTGAGCATCCTCAATTAGGCGAATAATCTGAGCTAGTGCAGTTTCCGAGCCAATACGAGTCGCCTCGAATTCAAAGCTACCAGTCTTATTGACTGTCGAACCGATAACATTATCACCGACATTTTTCTCAACTGGTAAACTCTCACCTGTAATCATCGACTCATCAATGGCTGACGAACCTTTAATAATCCTGCCATCAACTGGGATTTTTTCGCCCGGACGCACAACAATGATGTCACCATGACCTACCTCCTCGACAGCCATATCTAGAGTTTGCCCATTACGAATCACACGAGCTGTCTTGGCCTGAAGACCCATTAATTTCTTGATAGCGTCGCCGGTCTTACCCTTGGTCCTGATTTCCAACCACTTACCCAAAGTTACAAAGGTAATCAAATATGCTGCTGTCTCAAAATAAAGATCTGGCACCTTGCCACCCTGGCCAATAACCGAACCGGTCTTGATAAAGAAGTTGATGAAATTAACCAAACTGTAGATGAAAGCCGTCGAAGTACCAATAGCAATCAAACTATCCATATTAAAGGTCTTCATCTTTAGTGATGACCACATCCCCTTATAATATCCGGCACCTACTATAAACTGAACGGGAATAGTTAAAACAAATGAGGCAATGCCAACAAAAGGCAAAACCGCAGCTTTGCCAGGGATAGCAAAGAAATCCAATAACATGAAGTAAAGCATTGGCAAGGACAATGCAAAACTAAACCAAAACTTCTTAAAATACGAGCCTATTTCTTCCTCGCGCTTGCGTCGTTCATGGTCCGTATCCTTGGCGTCAACTAGTTCCGCCTTATAGCCCGCATCTTGAATAACTGAAATAAGATTACTTACCGTCGTTAATTCACTATTATAATCAATAATAGTTTTTTCAGCAGAAAAATTTACAGCAACTTTTGTCACACCACCCGCCTTACTTAGTTTTGTTTCAATTAGTCGTGCACAATTCGAACAATGCATGCCATAAATAGATAAACTCACTCTACGTTCATCTTTAATATTTTCCATAATTTTAATTTTTAATTATTCGACTGTAATAGAGCCAAAATTTATCATATTCATCCCGCAAGTAATTGGAAATGTTCCTGGTGCAGACGGTGTAAATTCCATATTAATCACTGTACCAGCAATTAATGATTCCCTGCTATCATAGAGCCCAGGAATTGTAATTTGACTACCACAACCAGACCCGCTATCCTTAACATCAATCACGAGCCTAACTTTTGAACCAGCCTTGACCTTAATAACGCCAGGATCAAGATATTTGGCATCTGTATACGTTGTGTTGACGACTTGAACAGCATCCTGACTATCAGCGCTTGAATTTTCAACTGCCACTGGTGCAGTATTAGTATTTGCCGGACGAGGAGATCCACCACCACACCCGCAACCGCCACCTCCACCACCCATGCCGCAAGTACTGGCATTTTTAGCCACTGGCGCCTGAGCTTCAACAGCTGAATTACTTGCCTCGATCTGAGATGTTGAATTTTTTGAATCTTGACTTACATTATCTATAACATTAAAGACACCAGTATACATACCCATGGAGCAAGAAAATTTCAGTGGCCCTACTTCATTAGCCGTAAAAATAATAGTATTTTCACCTGCCTTGAGAAATTTTTGTAACTTCAATTTTGGAATGCCAAGAGCTGAAGCACAGGAAAATGGCGCCTGAGCATCGACTATCCATTTAACCGGCACACCTTTTTGAATGGTAAATTTATTTGGGGTATAACCAGTATTTGTTTCTGTCATGTGAACAATTTGGTAACCATCTTCAAGCTTAACATTAGGATCAATACTACTTGGCACTCTAAGATCCTGAGACGTACCGGAAAAATCTAATCCTGCCGCAAATAAAGTATAACCATTATTCAAATTAAATAAACTTAAAAGGATGATCGCAATGCCAACCGTCTTGAAGAACAATTTTTTAAAAGAACCAGTTACGGTCGCAGTTAAACCACCTAAACTCAATAAGCCAGGTGCTGTACCAAGAGCAAAGAGACCCATTATCAAAGCACCATCGATAAAATTGCCACGACTGACAGCAAAAACCTGCATAGTTTGTGTAAAGCCACAAGGCAAGAAGAAAGTCAAAGCGCCCAGCATAGCAGCATGCTTATGGCTATATTCACGTTTTTTATTATCAATACCAAAGAATTTGGCAACTGAGATTGGCAATGACAAATTAAAACTACTCAAGCGAGGGAAAAGATTAATAAGCTGCAAACCCATAAACAACATCAAAGCACCAACCAGTATTGTCAAGGTGGCATTCATAAATTGCGACAATTGAAAAACCGATCCAAGCATTCCTAAAATTCCGCCGAGCAGCGCATAACCAGCTATTCTACCACCAACAAAAAATAAATGTGGACGAAAACTCTCTAGCCGCTTGGCAGATGGATGTTTTTCGGCAAACTTTGATGATAAGCCAAGCACGAGACCGCCAACAAGGGCCATACAAGTAGAAACGCCAGCCACTAGGCCAACCACCAAAGGTAAAGTATAACTCGCCTCAGTAGTGTCAGGATTAAAATTCAAGCTCGTCAAGCCAAAACCACGCAGCACAATATAAAGTAAAAACAACAATCCTGACCCAATAATCAATTCCAAGAGATTATCCGAATCAAAATTAAAATATGGCTTAATATTTTCGACACCGACCTCATACCCAGCCTTCATAATAGCTCGTTCGAGCTCCTTTTCACTTGGTTTATCACCATGATAATAGATAGTCGCCTCGCCTGTCGCATGGTCAACTTTTACCGTCTCAATATTTGACAACTCCTTAAGTTCGCTCTCAACCAATAGTTCACATGAGCGACAATGCATACCTTTTATAGGCAGACTTACAAATTTATTACTGGACATATAAAAAATTAATATTTTTAAAATCAACTCTGGCAAAGACGCCAACAAATTAAAAATTTTTTAGATGCGTAAAATTACCGCCCTAATCAATGTCAATTCTGACGGAGAGATGATTGGCGACTGATAATTATTATTTTTGAAAAAATTGTTAAACGGAAGATTTAATTTGGAAAAAAATATCGGCAAAACTTTTATCGGTTCATCGATTTGATAAACCGAGAGAAAACTTGCATGAGTAGAATCAAAACAGCATGGCAAAATTGAATTTTTGTGTGTCTGGTGCAAATCATTGGCTTCTGTCACCCCTAGAGAATGACTTGTACAGACATCGGTGTTGCCACTCAAGACAATATCGTCCTGCTCTGCATGCGCTTTATTAATTTTAAGGCTACTGCCAAGTATTTCTTGAAAACAAAAACCGCTGATCATTGGCACCAAGGCCATAAATATAGCTATTGCAATAAATTTTAACAGTATTTTTTTCATGTTTATGCAACAAACTTATTAATCTATCTTTCTAAAAACTTGTCCCAATTCAGCAATAGCCTTTTCCTTGCCATTAGAATTAATGGCATTGGCAACGCAATGATTTAAATGATTCATTAACAAAACCTCCTCGGCCTTTTTTATAGCACTACGCACAGCGGCAGTTTGCTGCATGATATCGATGCAATAAACGCCGCTATCAACCATATCAATGATTTTTTTTATATGACCTTCAGTTATTCGCAAACGTCGCGAAACATTTTCCCTTGGTGTTAATTCCTTTTTTCTTGTACTCATAATATAACTTATTTTACCCTCCCCTAGAGGGTACTTAAATAATACACCTAAGAGGATTCAGTGTCAACAAAAAAATAAGCGGCCCGTCTTGCCCCCTATTTTTATATCATCTAGTAAAATTTATTTTTTTATATTATCCTCGATTCTTAGTAAGCGATTGTATTTACAGATCCTTTCTCCACGAGAAAGTGACCCAGACTTAATCATCGGACAACCTAGGCCTACAGCCATATCGGCTATGAAAGTGTCTTCAGTCTCACCTGAACGATGGGACATACAAGGCAACCACTTCTGACTTTGGGCCAAAGTAATGGCGTCAATCGTTTCGCTAACAGAACCAATCTGATTAAGCTTAATTAAAACCGAATTGACTGCTTGTTCGGTAATCGCCTGCTTGATGCGAATAATATTAGTCACTAGCAAGTCATCACCAATAATCGAGACCTGATCACCTAATTTTTCCGTCAATTGCCGAAAACCAGTCCAATCATCCTCGGCAAGTCCATCCTCAATGGTAATAATTGGATATTTTTTTAATAATTTTTGATACCAAGCAATTACGGCCGCAGACTTTAAAGACTTTTTGACGCCAGCAATTTTCAATTCATACAAACCACTCGCCGTATTATAAAAACTACTAGCCGCGGCATCTAAACCAATTTTTACATCGTCTGTTGCATAGCCGGCCTTTTTAATGGCCAAAACTATCAGGTCAAGCGCTTGCTCATTGGATTTTAATTCTGGAGCGAATCCACCTTCGTCACCGACACTCGTCTTGAAACCTTGCTTGCTCAAAATACTTTTTAACGTGTGAAAAACCTCTGAAGCGACTCTTAATTTTTCATGAAAATTCGGGAAATTAACCGGTATGAGCATGAATTCTTGAATATCTAGGCCACTATCAGCATGTTTACCGCCATTAATAATATTAAACATTGGCTGTGGCATCAACATTTTAACCTTAGACAGACCATTTAAATAAACATACAATTCTTGCTTGTTAGCCGCTGCTGCTGCCCTGGCAAAAGCCATTGAGACGCCGAGAATAGCATTTGCTCCTAAATTTGCCTTATTGGGCGTACCATCAAGACTGAGGAGTAAATTGTCCAAAAGTCGCTGATCAAAGCGCTTGCCAACAATTGCTTTACGAATTGTCGTATTGACATGCTGCACTGCTTTTAAGACACCCTGCCCCTTATAACGCGCCATATCACCATCACGAAGTTCGACGGCTTCATACTTGCCAGTACTAGCCCCGCTAGGCACGGCGGAAATTCCCAAAAATCCGCCCTTGATTACTAACTCTACAGCCACCGTGGGGTTGCCACGAGAATCGAGAATTTCCCGAGCGACAATCGTTTCAATTTTTTTATTCATAAATTATATTTTATAATACTATTATAACATATAATTTTACAAAATCTACCGACATGCAAAATCAAAATATAAAAATTCCAAATAACCACAAATTATCAAGCAGCTTTTAAAAATTCACGTGTCATTTTAGATCTTCTAGGGCGATTTCCACGACAATTAATTTTTCCTCTTCCTCATAAATCAGTTCTTTCAGGTCCTTGATCTTGGCATTACGTTCACGATCAAAGCGAAAATTATCCGCTTGATAAGCCGCCAGAAGCTTCTGCTCGATTGCCTTGTTATAGGTCAGGCTATTTTCAAGCCTTACCTGCTCCTTTTTCAATTCACGTCTTTTCTCTTGTCTAGCCTGCCGGTCTTCCTTGCTTTCATCTTTAATTGTTTGACGCTTTTTATCAGCGATCGTATTTTCAAAACCCGCCTTTAGGTATAGCTCTTGCAAATAGTCGGCATATTTTAGATTGCTCATTTTGACTCGACCGTCACCAACTTCGATAATCCTGTCAGCTGCCGCCTGAATGAATTCACGATTATGACTAATAAATAAAATTGTCGCCTTACTATTTTTTAAGGCCTGGCTTAAAGTTTGCACAGTTTCAAAATCCAGGTGATTTGTTGGTTCGTCAAAAAGTAGTACATTTGACTGACGTAGCAATATCCCAGCAATGCACAACCTTGCCTTTTCACCGCCAGACAAAACCGCGATGCTTTTCTTGATATCATCACCATAAAATAAAAAATTACCGGCAATCCGATAAACATCCTCAACACTTGAATTTAGGCCAGCTTGCCGTTGTAAATACTCGCCGACTTGCTCTTTAGGGTTCAATTTACTCGTAACATTTTGATCATAATATCCAATTGTCGTATTGACTGGCCAATTAAAGGTACCGGACACGACTGACAGATCACCGTTCAAGGTCTTCATAAAGGTAGTTTTACCCTGACCATTATCGCCAAGAATGGCAATGTGATCACCGCGGCGAACATCAAGTTGCTCGACACGAGCGATTATTTTGTGACCATAGCCAATGCTCATATTTTCAATCTGCATAGCACTGCCTTTTTTGTTTTCAATCTGCGGTATGATAATTTGCGCCGTTTTGAGCGACTGCCTAATGGCAACTTCCGATAAACGATCCATTTGCTTGATTTTTGATTGAGCGGCCGCAGCTTTTGAGGCCTTATAACGAAAACGATCAATAAAATCCTGTAATTGTTTTTTCTGTGATTTTATCTTTTTGTTATAACGCTGATCTGTCTTGTCTTTCAATTCCTTAAAATCAAGGTATTCATCAAGCGAACACGGGAACCAGTATAGCTTACCCTGGTCGACCTCTAGCGTTTTATCACATGTGCTGCGCAAAAATTCGCGGTCATGGGAAATGATTAAGTACGAACCATTATAAGTCTTGAGAAATTTTTCAAGTAATAGTAAGGTGCTCAAATCCAGATGATTCGTCGGCTCATCAAGAAGTAACAAATTAGGATCACGCAGTAGCATAGCCGCCAATTTAACGCGCATGCGATAGCCACCTGACAAGTCGCCAATTTTAAAATCCAGGGTTTCGTTTTTCAACTGAAAGATGCCAGCCATCTTGGCACACTCCCAATTCTCCTTACCACTATCACGTTCGAGAAAACTTATTACCGATTCGGCGTGATCAAACCGTTCCTGTTGTTCAAGGTAGCCAATACGCGTCGTATCAAATACTGCCAACTCGCCACTATCAACAGGCTCCTCACCTAAAAGCATTTTGAACAAAGTTGTTTTGCCGGCACCATTGCGGCCGATAACGCCGATCCTTTGCTTTTTAGCCACAAAAAAACTAGCCTCTTTAAAAATTACATGAGGTCCGTATGATTTTGATATTTTGTTAATATTTATAAGTCCTGACATTTATGATCAAATATGAGTTCATAATAACTAATTAAGCCTGAAAAAACAATCATTAAACACCGATACTTGACATTTTGGTCAAATCATGTATAATACAAGCTTGGTAAATAATTTTACCATGAACCTACTGCAATATATTTATTGCGCAAAAAAGGAGAGAACCATGAAACATCAGTTCGAAATTCTCAAGTCAATTCTTGAACAAGGTGGTATGCCGGAATTTTGCCCGACACAAATCATTAAAGAGATCAGTCTCTTGTGCGATGAATATCTAGAAGCCCAGGATTACCTCTGCAAGATCTTGCTCGAAAACGACTTGAAGTTAAGGCTTATCGCCTTCAACTACTTGCAGGGCCTGACAACAATTACGCATGAAACCCTCGAAGCCTTGATCAATTTCAAGGCAACACTTGAGCCAGAACTCGAAGCGTAAAACTCTAAGTGGACACACCAAGTGTCCACTTTTTTATTTGGCCAAATCACTTATAACGTCTAAATTTTACGACTATCATAAGCCCAATGCAACAAGGCTTGTCTTTGTCTGGGTCGACAATCATAATTACCCTTATGACAATGAATTTTAACTGCCGCTAGGTGGCGCACCATCGCCTTCCAACGTTTGATTTGGCGCATGTCATCCTCATGACGACGTCCCATATAATACCTGCAATACCACTGGAACCAGCCGCGCGGATCATCGGGATGAATCCAGCCATTTTGTTGCCAAATTTTCAAAGACTGGCTCGCGTTCACTTTAAAAAAATTCAAACTGGCTTCGCGTTTATCTGGTGACAGCCTAGCATGGCTAAACCAGTCTCGCGGAAACTCCTTTTGACAATCAGTCATGTACTTGCCACCAAAGACACCCAGCTCAAGCATTTTCTTCGGGGTCAACTCTGGCAAAAATTCTGGATGAAAATTTTTACCGCTTACTTCAGTCAAAAAATAAATATAATCCGATTGCATCAAATCATTAACTTCTATTTTTACGGGCATTATTAATTGAGTCTTAATTTATAACATCGATCTATTACCATCAGATAATTCAGAAAATTTTGCCGTCATAGTAGGGTTGCCACGTGTCAGTTTTTTAATCGTCAAATCATCGGCCTTATTATTGGCAATGCGCAAATTATTTTCTGATGACAAAAGAGCCTCTTTAGTTTTTTGGAGGTGATCAATTGTCTTATCGATCTCTTCAATGGCAAGTTTAAATTTGCGGCTCGCCATGTCATAGTTCTTGGCAAATCCTTCTTTGAATTTATTTATATTATCTTCAAAATTCGTAATATCAATGTTTTGATTTCTCACCATAGCCAACTCAGCCTTATACTTAAGTGAATTCATCGCCGCATTGCGCAACAAAGTTATGATAGGAATAAAAAACTGCGGCCGAACTACATACATTTTATGATATTTATGCGAAACATCGACAATGCCTGAATTATACAACTCATTTTCTGCCTCTAGTAGCGTCACAAGCACAGCGTATTCGCATTTTTTCTCTAGGCGATCCTTGTCGAGTTCACGTAAGAAGTCTTCATTTTTGTGCTTTGTGGCGGTCTCGTCACCTTCATTTTTCATCTCAAACATGATTGAAATTATTTCATTACCCGCCTCATCATGCTCACGATAAATATAATCACCTTTACTGCCAGTCTTTGAGTCGTTGTCCTTTTCAAAATAAGCTCGCTGAAACCCTGTAGGCCGTAATTTATTAAACTCCGTCTCACAATGCTGCTCAAGCGTCTCGCCTATCATTTTAGTTGAAAGCCGAACTTTTAAATCTTTACGAAATGCGATCTCCTCGTCTTTGAACCGAATAATATCATCCTTAGCCTTTAGCTCAACCTGATATTTCTCCTTTAAACTTTTTTCAAGTAATTGAGCTTCAAAATCTTTACTCTTTAACACACCCTTAATTTCATCTCGCTCCTTCTCGATTCTATTCACCGCCTCAGTTACAGCCAGTCTTTTCTCTAATTCAGCATTGTTAATTTTAGATTTAAATTGAAGCAACTCGGCTTCTTTTTTGGCATTAAACTCGATGATTTCTTGCTCTCTGCGTGCCTTAAGCTCGGCCAATTCAGCTGCCTTTTTAGCCATCTCAACCTGCAACGAATTGGTTATATTGGCCTCGGCCAGTTTAATAGCATTTATCTTTTCATTGGCAAATGCCTGTTCACGCGCCCTGAGTTCATTTTTAAACTCCTCATTTCTAACCTGCTTAAGAATATCAGCAAAACCGGCCTCATCGATCTTGAAGGCGGTTTTGCAATGTGGGCATATAATTTCATTCATATTGGTTATAATTAATTATCTGTTATCAGAATTATTAAATGAGATAATTATCACGCTATAAATAAGATAAATAACCTAAATATCAGCAAGCTAATATATAAAACTTCGGTCACGCCTTTTACCCTATTTGCCTTCATGTATTTGTCACACTGCGATTTATATAAGCTCTTATTTAAAAATGATTTTAGTCTAATAGTTACATTTACTATAGCCCTAAAAAGACTTAAGGTAAATATGCCAAAATATTTCAAATTCAGATAAAAAATGTCACACAGTTTGACTAATTGACACTTAACAATCCTGGTGCAAATGGTGCAATGTCGCCATCCATTATCAAGGACAATGAAAACTGACCAGAATCTTTTAACCGAGTACTAACATTTATAAATGTGTTAGCGTATAGCACAGTGTTCCATGTTGATTTTGAGCCAGTTATTATCCCCACCCTTGGATAGGCGGAATAAGCACCACAAGCGAGCGAATTATTGCCTGAAATATTTTCAATCGCATTCAAATAAACTAGTGCCCCACTTGTAATCGCCCAGCCATTATAGGGACTGGGGCCATTAAACCAAGTCAAAGGAAATGAAATGGCACCTCCAGAATAGGCATCAGCACGTGTAATTCTATTTCCAGAAATAGATACGCCATAAGACAACCTAGGGGGCAAAGAACTTGGCGTGGGTGAAGATCCGTGAAAAACGAATATTCCAGACCAACTACAAGATGAATCCCAATTATATTCTCCATTGATAATATTATTACGTATATCAATATTTGATTGAGAAAAAATAGCTGAGCTTGAATTAATACCAGCCTCGACTGCCATATAAGTATTGTTCAATCCAATGCCACCTGAATCATACTGCCTATTACCCTCAATTGCCATATCAGCTGCCTGCGCCCATACACCAATTTGCCCAATCGCGCTAGGACTGCCAGATGCAAAATTAAGATTACTCTTTTGACATAACGGTTCGCGATTGTCGATATAATTATCGATCACATATGTTTGCCAAAACTCCCTTTGCATACTCAATCGACTGCTTGAATCTGGAACCACATCCCAATCTGGAAAAATTTGCACTCGAGTAGAGAGCCCTTGTGAATAACTAACAACCCTGCGAACCTGGCCAGCCCCTTTTCCATCTAATACTTCAACCCAATGATCAACGTAATAATCTGCCGGTACAGGATTGCCTTCCTGAATAGGTGCCAAGGAATCGGTCACTGTCACAGAATTAATCGTCGCCGCAACGATTTCCTGCGCTCTTGCAAAGGCAAAAGTATTATGATTTCCATCAAATGCGATGGCCTCACCGTCACCTGCCTTATCCCCTGTGCATGTTAAAGTATTTTTAGATACCAACATCTCTTCAGTATTATTCTGCATGGACCAAAACAACCCAGCCCGCCAGCCCTTTTGATCAATTATTGGATTGTATAAATAATTATCACCTTCACCATTTATACTGTTATTACTCACATCGACCCTGTAACTAGACGGAAGCTGACTTGCAATTACTCCTTGTCCAATTGAGGCATTAACATAACTGCCTGGAAAAAAGATATTATCAGACACTACTGCATTTTCAAGTTGAGATTTTAATTTGTTTTCAGACAACATTGTCAAATCAATGCCGTCATGAAATGCACCTATTATGTTATTGGTTATAAAAATATTTTTTAAGTATAACCCTCCAGAACCAATCGCTTGCCACACTTTATTAAAAACACAATTAGTAATTGTAACATTGTTGATTACTTTTTGGTCTGCGATATTGGTCCTATAATACCTTTTACCTAGTCCTAAGAAGGCCCCGATATCGTTATCGCTCGACTTGTAAACTCTTTCATCGGCAAATTCTAAATTTTTAATTATATTATTTCCCTCCATAGTAAAAACAACTCTAGAAGGATATGGGGCAGTATAACTACTCATACGTTTTACAACAACCTTACTTGTAGAATCCCCTTCTAGGTTTATGTTTAGTGGCACAACAATCCCATCTGACGTAACACCACTTACAGAAGAATCTGCAATATCCCAAACTCCTTGACTAAATGTTACTGTACCACCGCCAGCTGTAGCTGCCGCCGAAATTGCAGAAATTACACAAGCAGTGTCGTCAGTATTGTCATCGGCTTGACATCCGCCATATGAAGAAACTGGAAATATTTTATTTGATATTGGATCATTCTTTACGACAAATTTCTGTCCTTCCAATTTAGCCCAATTTATTCCGTCCTTACTTATTAAAACATCATACGATCCCACTGACATAACATCGGGGAGGGTAATTTCAGCAACATAGTCTTCAATAGCCGTAGTATTGTCATAATCATTTTTTGCTACCAAAAAATACGTACTTGGGCCTGACAACTGAACTGTAACCAGCCCATTAGAAACTGGCTTCATATTTCTTCCTATGACTTTTAGATAACGACGAGAAAATGCCTCGAGTCTTTCAGAGGTATAGGAAAAATCTGGAGAAATCCAGAGTGGTCTTGCATTATTTATCCTAATTCCATTACTCCATTGACCTAAATTATTCCTAACCCAAAGAACATAAACATCGTTAGCAATTAATTCTTTGGGCAAATGTATCGTCAAATCATAAAAACCGTTTCGAGCCGCAATAATACTTGCAAAGCCTGAGTCAGTTGTGTTACGTAAAGAAGGAATCGATGGTTGAACTGGCTGCTGCATAGAGCCATGCAAACGCTGATAAACCACCATATCAACATTTGACAGGTCACTTCCCGGCAAATAAAGCAGCCCGTCCGGTTGACCAGACACCGGACCCTGATAATGTTCATTACTATACAAAATCGGCGTCACGGCATTTGCGGCATTACCAAAACAAAAAATTGCCACCACAAAAAAAATAGCCACTGGTGCCACCTTAGAAAAGAGCTTATACTTGCCAATGCCGGCACAGGGACTTGCTACAAAATATGCCATATTTTTATGCAAAAATGGTAATTAAAAAACTTAGGTTGAAAATATATGAATATTACAATAACCATAAGACCTAGCACCACTCTATAGCATTAACTTAAAAAAAACAACAATTTGACGATATACTGATCGAACAATCGGGAAAAAATAAAATATTGGGCATACAGACGTGTTATTGCAAGGTCAAAATTTTAATTAACAAATCCAAATAAAAAAGCGATAGATTAGTTTCTATCGCTTGCGTAACAGGATTAGGCTTGTTTGTCCTTATCTAGTCAGTCATTCATTACAATAATTTCAAACTCATCGGATCATCAAATATGTAATCTGGCTGTAACCGTTGCATCTCTTGGAAATCTGCCATCCCCCAAGTAACGCCGACCGTTTTAACACCTGCCAATTTGCCAGCAACGATATCAGCGTGTGAGTCGCCAATCATTATAGTATCAATGGCACCAATACTAAGTTCATTCATAATTACATAGAGACCTTCTGGATCAGGTTTTATTCTCTGAACATGATCAGCACCTTTAATGGTAGCAAAATAGTTGACTGAAGCCGCGAGTGAATCAAACACACTATGCACTTTTGCTCCAGACAACACAGCCAAGATGTGCCGTTTTTGCGTAAGATGCTCAAGTACTTCTTCGACCCATGAAAATTTAACAATATATAGATCGTAGATATCGTGAAATATCCGGTTAATCACTGAATAGTTACTGCCCTGAGGAATACCCATTCTTTCAAGATTGTAATGCCAGTCATTATTATGCCACTTTCGAAAATCTCCATCACTCTGCCAAAATTCTGACGGGTCACGTTTTATATGATTCGAAATTGCTAAATATGCCTCATACATCGCCGCCCAAGAAACAGACCGAAGAACTCCGTCGCAATCAAAGATGATCAACATTTCGCCCTCCTTAGATTAATGGAACATTTGGTAATGTTAATTGAAGTGGATTAATCCGACAAATTAAATCAAATCGAGTATTATCGTATTCCGTATCCGGCTGGTAAACATCATGATCGGGATAATTAATATCTGACGCTTGTTCGTGGTAGAGATTAAAATCCCAAGTACAACATCTATCGCTTAAGCCAGTTAGTCCAGGCTTTTGTTTGAACCATTCGAGGCAAACAGCAAGCGGTGTCACAAAATACCAACAGACAACACGCTCAACCGCAAGCTCACGAAACTGCCTAATAAACTTCAAGCGAGTATCAGGGAAGCCATTCCAAGAATCAATAATAATCTTAGCTTCGTCGTCTGCAGACCGAATAACATCCTTTATTCGCTCATTCAAGACTGTTTCTGCCACCAAGTGCATACCAGAATACGGATCAAAACCAGTCATACCAAATTCAGCCTCAAATAGCCTGTCTCGATCAACTACCTGTACTTCTGAATGATACTCTTGTATCTTTGATACATAAGTTGACTTACCTGCCCCACGCGGACCAGCTGTTAGATACACCGTTTTCATGATCACCTCCGAGTCATTACTAGTAAAAAGAACACCACCAATTTTCAGTAGTAGACAATACATATAATTAGCATGCCTAACATAGATTTGTCAATTACCCTAAAGATATCTTAAATAATTTCTCTCAATAACTTAACCGTCAATAGGAAAATAGAATTAAATTTATTTGACACTTTTCCAGCGAGGTGCGAAGGGTATCAGCCATGTAAAAAATTTAGCCATAAATTTGTTCATACCCCTGGCCACCATACCCTCATAACATTTTTGTTGGAATAATTTCAGGTCGTTGCCTTCATAACACAATTTACCATCACTAAAACACAAACTGCAATATTTATCCGATTCTCGTTGGCCCAGATCTTTATCAAAAGGCATTAGGCAGCTTTCACATTTTTTGGTTGACATATGATTATATCTAATTTGTTAGCTTTCCAACAAGACATTGATTTCTTGATCATTTAGATATTAAAATTAGGAATTTTTTATGGTCTAACTTTAATTTTATTAGTACTATAAATATCAAAATAAAAACTCGCTACGGCTGGTATGCTAGCTGCGATCGGCAAGGCCAAAAATGCGCCTGCAATTCCAAAAAGCAAAGTACCAATAATAACAGATATAAAACTTAAAAACGGAATAATCTTTAAAGCTCTACTGTAAACACGTGGAATAAGGTAATCGTTTTCGACTTCTTGATAAACCCAGAATAACACTATCGTCAACACCCCAGACAAAGGAGAAACACTAAACGCGATAATTACAGCTGGTATCGCCCCCATGGTAGCACCTATCAGTGGCAACAAGTCAGTTATACCTGCAAAAAGTGCCAAAGCTAAAGCCCCCGGAACCTGCAACAACAATAAACCGGTAAATATAACTGCGGTACAGATAATGGAAATAAAAATATTACCTCGAATATACTGACCGCTTATAGTAGCCAATTCATTAAAAACCAGATCAGACTTTTTTTTATTTTTTTTAGAAATAAATAATGCTATAAGTTTATATAAACTATCCGTGTCAATCAATAAATAATACACCATGAATAGCAAAATAATTATCTCAGTCACGAATTTAGTTAAAGCCTGTGTTGACAGCAAAAGATACTGGCTAGCATCCCTGGTATACTGAGAAATATCAAAGTTTGATAATAATTTCGGAAATAATTTATAGCTATTAATAATATCAGTAATTGAGTGGGCAATATTATCTATCTGGCCCATGAAGACTGGAATAATAAGAGCAATAATAAGTATAACTGGCACAATTAAACCAATAAGTATGCCAGCAGAGGCAATTTTACGTGAAATTTTTTTGGACTCAAGCCAAAGCACTAATGGATTAAAAGTTGCAGCAATAACCAGCGCGGCAATTATTAAAACTATCAAATCAGACAATTGCCATATTAAATAACCGAAACCACATGCTACGATTACTGCCAGCGTTTTTATAAAGACGATACTAATTTTTTCCTCTCTTAACATGAACTTTGCTATTATTAAATAAACCAATCTCGTCAGTAGCTTTAAAATTTACTTTACAAGTATACCATAAAAACAGCACTATTACACCGAATCATCGACAGTATATCTTATTTAATAAAAGTTCCTTCATCCAGCTCACGAAAAGCTCTGTTTAACTCATCTGCTGTATTCATCACAATCGGTCCACCCCAGGCAATCGACTCCTTAAGGGGTTTGCCAGAAATTAGCAAAAAACGCAAGCCACTTTTTGCGGCCTGAACATTTAATCGTTCACCATCACCAAACAAGACCGCGTGTTTTTCAAAAACTAAATCACTCTCATTACCCTCGAATCTTCCTGCGCCTTGCAAAACATACACGAACAAAGTATTTACTGAATCAGATTCAAATAACCACTTTTTACCCGACTCAATTTCTACATCTAAATAAGTTACTTGAGCGTAGTCAGCGACGATGGCACCGACATTTTGTTTATAGTCGCCGCTAACTATTTTTATAGTTACACCATCTTCAAGAATAGATGGAATTTTTTCAGCTTTAATGTCACGGTACTGAGGCGGAGTCATTTTGCTCTTGGCAGGTAAATTGAGCCAAAGTTGCACGCCAAATAGTCTCTCGCTTTTTTGTGGCATCTCTTGATGAATAATTCCTGATCCTGCGGTCATCCATTGACAATCTCCACTAGCGATGGTGCCATGACTCCCCAAACTGTCACCATGTTCAATCACTCCTTCAATCAAATATGTTATTGTTTCAATCCCACGATGCGGATGCCACGGGAAACCCTTAATATAATCTTCATATTTTCTTGAATCAAACGCATCAAGCATCAAGAATGGGTCAAAGTCCTTAGTATCGTCATTGCCAAAAATTCGCACCAACTTTACCCCTGCACCGTCGATGGCACTCTGCCCTCTGATTATTTTTTTAATTTTTCTAAAATTTTCTTTTTCCATATTAATTAACAATAAGCTGCGTTAATTTTAATTTTAAGAAATTATAAATTAATTAAGCATAGATATATATTACAACAATGCTTAATATCTGTTAAATAGTTGTTTGTACAGCAAGTAACCTGAACTGCACGCACAACCTGCTTTTGACAAAAGAATAAATTAAAATCTGCTATATACTTTTATTAATAGCTGTGCTATGCTTCAAATCTAGACAAATAACTCATTTTATTGTATAAAATGTATCTTTTAGATTATTTACAATAAACAAGATCGTAAACTCGTTAAAAAAATCTGTCAGCGGCCCGCCAGAAGAGCTAACATAATAACTCTCACGTACCGTCTAGTCTAAGACAAATTTTTTTATTAATCGTAAGTTTCCTTTTATAAAGGGTTGGTTAATTGTATTCACAATCAACTTACTTGTTTAAGCATAGCAAATTCACAAACTTTTAAACTACCACAGACTGCATTTGCAAGTTTACCATAAAAGAACATCTACGAAGAAAATTAAAACACTCTAATTCATAAAACATCACTATGAAAAATTTTAAAATCATCATGATTTCGTTTATGTTTACGCTCATCCTGCCAATAGCAAATGCCAAGGCGTCAACAAGCCTCGCTCAAACACTTAAAGGACGTATCCTAATTCAGGCAGAACAGCTTGGGGAAGCTTGGTATATTAATCCCCTAACAAGCACTCGCTATAGTCTTGGCCGACCAGCTGAAGCGCTTGCCATTATGAAAAAACTTGGTGTAGGCATGACCACCGCCAATATCAATAGAATTGCTCAAATTGGCTTCAACGATGTAGACAAAGCCTTTGCCCAAAAATATGCCGGCTTAATCATTCTTCAAGTAGAAGACAGCGGCCAAGCATGGTATGTTAATCCGTTAGACCTTAAGAAATACTACTTAGGCAAACCGATTGATGCCCTCAGTGTAATGAAGGATCTTGGCCTTGGTATTACCAGAGAAAATCTAATGAAGATACCCCTGAGCAATGGATCTTCAGCCAACGAAAATCCTAAAATCTTAAAGATTGCTATTAACCGCACTCAATTCACACCAATCAATCTAGAAATAGTTAGAGGTGACACAATTACTTGGACAAATCGTGATACTATCACCCATAAATTAGCCTCATCAAATTCTTCACTGACAGGCTTTGGTTCAAACACTCTAATTTCTGGCAAATCATACAGCTACACCTTTAATAATAGTGGAATCTATTATTACAATGGCATGCTAGATTCAGACCTAATGGGAATGATAGTCGTTCGATAATAAGGAAGTCTCGCTATAGAATAACCACGAAGCCAGGCAATAACATGCCTGGCTTCTGTTATCAGGTGCGCAGGTACGTGTGACTAGATAGACAAAAAATCATCACGATTATTTCTGAGTGATTTTTTAAAACCACTCTATTGTCTTAGAAATTTTCAATCTAAAGTTAATTCACTTTAAGGCTTAGCGTCGAATGACGTGTTTAACGGAGATGTCAAAATTGGCAGTCTTTCTGTTTTTTCTGATTAGTTGATAATTTGGGGATTGTCGTTTTACAAAATTAATGTTGCCATGGTCGCTTTAGATATGTAATGACTAATTATGCCTGAAATAGCTGAAAAACCACAATTCATCCCTAACTACCACAAAAATAGCTCTATAAGAGGCAGTTTTTGTGTTTACAAGTGTTTATAGAAAAGGTCAGGACCTAGTTTTAGCTTAATTATAATTTATTTTTGACATCCTACTTGACCACAGCCAAAATCACCGCATCCCGTAGATTCTGAGCCACCGAGTAGATTAACCGTAGCCACCTCCATTTGTGCTTTATTGATATTTGACTTACAATACGAAGCCATTAACGATTTATAATCATCAAGAGTGCAAGCCTTCCTTAAATCAGTAATCGTATTTACCCCGTGCTTAATCATTAATGCATAACCCTTGCCTGCTTTCTGATCAGTGGCGCCTGGCAAGTCAGTAAAGCTATCCCTAACAAGACACAAGCCGCCGGGGAGTTTATTGATATATTTTGATTTAGCAATATTTAAAACTGTAGACCATTCTTTTTCTGTGATGGGCAATTTTTTGTATTTATTTTTATATGCCTTAATCACATCTGCTCTTTCGTTAATTGACAGTTTGTAATTGCCTTTTGTACCATAAACAATAAAGTAATTAATAGCAGACTTTTGATCTTGAGTTAGTTTATTTTTTTTAGCTAACGGAATTAAATATTTATCCATTGATCGTTTTTGTTCTTCCGGATTTTTTGTCTTTTTTATATCATCAAGCAAGACTTGAAGATTCTTACCGCTTTTCATAATTAACACTGCTTCACTAACCTTAACTGCTGCAATCTTTCCGTTTAAATTATTGGTTGCTGTAATTACTGGCAAAGTGGATGTTGCATTTATACTTACTGTTGAAGATGCCTCTGATTGTGCAAAAATTGTAAACGGAGCAAGAAAAGCCAAGGAAAAAAATAAAACAAATAAAACCTGATAATTTTTCATAATTTATTACTTATACTTATTGATTTATATAATAATTGTAATGCAAAAATTAATAAAAAACAATTAACAGTTTTAATCGATTTAAAAATTAGCAATACATAAATGGTAAAAAAGATGTAAAAATTAAAAACTTGCAATAAACATTTATTTAACATATACTTGATTAATCAATTACAAATCAACTAAATATCACGTATGAATAAAATAAGCTCATCGATTAATTTTTGTATAAACATTGCCAAATTTCAAACAGAATTAAGTCGCCGTTTAGATGCACACTTAAATGGTATCGGATTTACTGAATTCATTATCCTATATCATCTAAACCAGGTCGACACCCACAAGATGCGTCGCGTTGATCTAGCTGAAAAAATTGGCTTAACAGCTTCCGGGGTGACTCGCCTACTCTTACCAATGGAAAAAATAGGACTAATAAAAAAAGAGTTGAATGAATATGATGCACGTGTCAGCTATGTCGTTCTTGCGCCTGGCGGAAAGACTAAATTAACCGAAGCGCTTGAACGTATGGAAATTTATTGCGAAGACATTATTCCAGCAAACAAAACCAATAAAATGAAAGAATTTTCAGACCTACTAATAGAAATTGGAAAAAATATAAAACAGTAATCCAAATACAAAAAATTGAATATACAAAAGAAGTTAAAATCCAATACTTCTATTTAATTTCAACATATTTACATATGTGCATTTTAGCGCTAGTTTAATCAGCTAAAATGGCGGAACTAAAAATACACTGTCCCAACTACTATCTTCAAGCCAATCTAATCATATCAATCTTTATTCAAGATAAGTTCCAAACCTTATAAAATGACAGTTATAACCAGCTGGATTTTTCTGTAAATAATCCTGATGATAGTTCTCGGCCAAATAAAATCTTGCCAGTGGCTCAAGTGTAGTAACTACCGAATCCTGCCAGCGACCAGAATTATTAACAATTTCAATAAATTTTTCTGCCTCATTTTTCTCCTCTTCGTTATTGTAAAATATTACTGAGCGATAAGAAGTTCCTCGGTCATTACCTTGCTGATTTAATGTTGTAGGGTTGTGAATTTGAAAAAAGAAATCAAGCAATTTGATATAAGAGGTTTTGTCAGTATCATATTCTATCTCCAAAACCTCGGCATGCCCATCGTGATTTTCATAAGTTGGATTTTCCGCCTGCCCACCAGCGTAACCAACCCTGGTGTTTAGCACGCCGGATTGCGTCCGAAACAACTCCTCCATTCCCCAAAAACAGCCACCACCCAAGACAATTTTTTTATTCATATATGTAGGTACAAATTTCATCGAGATTGAATTAACGCAATGTCTGATATTTTTCGGTGTCAGGTGCTCACCCTCAAAAATATGTCCCAGATGAGCGCCACAATTTGCACAAGTGATTTCTGTCCGCCTCCCGTCTGCATCAACACTCCTTTTAATGGCTCCGAGGATTTCATCATCAAAGCTTGGCCAACCACAAGTTGACGCAAATTTAAATTGTGATTTATACAAAGGTGCATCACATTGGCGACAAATATACACCCCGTTTTCGGTTGTGTTTACGTATTCGCCAACGTAAGGCGCCTCAGTACCCTTATCAATAATTACCCTTGATTCCTCTGGTGTTAATTTATTCATATATTGTATATAATAGAGCCGGGTCTAGTCCTTTGCCTATCTTAATAAAAAACTGCATAAATAAGTAGTTTTTGTGTTTGCACGGGCCGAGTTACTGAACTCGAACTATAGTTAGTCAAATTGTGCTTGATTTGCCGACTCTAATGCTTATTATCAAGCCCTGGGTGACTGTATTTAAGCGTCACAATGTTGAGAAAGATATTTCTTAATAACTTTTATAAACCTATCGTTTAACTGGAAGTGCTTTTTTACTATAGACCCTAAATAAAGAAATTATAAACACGACCATACAAATTATTATAGTCGCAATAACACTGACATATTGACCAGCGAAACCTGCTTTTGATAAGTGTTTAAGTAATATACCGAAATAAGCCCAGATCAATACTAACCCATAAGCCATACTTCTGTCTTTTAACATTCTTAAGGCTCCGATAGTTGCGCCTATTAATAAAATAGCGCAAGTCCAAATATAATTAGCAATACCAAAACCATTCCAGCCAAGACTGACCAGTAAAACGGTTACGTTGGCAATAGTTGCCACAGTGATCCAACCAAAATATACACTAAAGGGCGTGACAATAAACAACTTCTCTTGAGTGATGATCTTCTCCGCAACAATAACATCGTTAATTTTGATGAGTGTAATAAGTATAACCGCCATAATCAAGACCGATAGGCCGATATAGTTGTAATGCCAGGAAAATATCCAAGCAATATTTGCGAGTGAATTGATAATAAATAAAACATTAACCTTTTGCAAAAGTGCTTCATTTTTTGAAATAATGTATTTACCGACTGGTACAAATTGATAGATAACATAGCCACCGAGCAAAAGATAAATTAAACCCCAAATAGAAAACGTCAACCCAGCCGGAGCAAACAAGTTCGGATAAGCATCAGAAATCTCACCTGTCGAGCGATTATTAATAGGCAGGCCGTTAGCCAGAAAATTAACTGTAACCATGGCCACATATGAAATGGCCACAAAAATTTTAGTTATCATATAATCATTTTAATTTAATATTTTTTCGGCAATTAAATATGCAAAAACTGACACAGTAGAACACAAGACCGTGCCCCAAATTATATCAATAATTGTAGTTTGCCAAGGGAAATCTTTTAATACGGCCAAGCCAGTTAAGTCAAACGTTATGTATGTAAAAAAACCAAACATTGCTCCATATATCAAGGCATATGTCCAAGAATTACTGCGCACTGCTGGATAGATAGAAAAGACTACTAAACCTATCATAAACAGTAAATAAAATAATATAGCAATCGGCCAATTTGGCATAGGGCGCATTAAGTGCCCCATATATTTTTGATATGTACTTTTGGCAATTACTACTAGCCACAGCATGTCCATGATAAAAAAAATTGGGACGGCAATCAAATAAAGTTTTAAAAAAAATTGAAAATTCATAGGTTTAATCTAAATAAGAACCAAATCTAATATAATAACGGATGTAGTCGGCAGGATTTTTCTGCAAATAACCCTGCGATAATCCTCGACCAAGTAAAACATTTTCAATAACAACAAAGTGGTGACCAAGATAATTTTCATAGGTTGAATTTATGATTTCACATATTTTATAAATCAACCACAAAAATAAAAACGCTTTTTTAAAACAAAAATCTCAGCTATCAGCTGCGATTTTTGCTTAATAATTAGGCCTTTATTTTACTTGAAGCGGTCGCAACGAGATAAATAGCCGATAAACTAACTAAGTCGTAAACGATTCTCGAAAGCAAACTCATGTTACCGAAGATAGCGGCCACTAAATCGAAGTTAAAAAAACCAACCAAACCCCAATTTAAACCACCAACAATAACCAAAATAAATGTCAGCCAATCTAGAAAATTCATTTTCATATGGATGTTATTAGATTAATAATATATTAAAAAAAGCGCTCGGGTAGCGCTTTACTTATATTTTTCTCCAACAAAACGTCATTCAAGATTTTTGTCATGAATATAACTATATTCATATCAACACGGACGTTAAATTTCATATACTTCTTTTATGTCTTCATAATAGCAAATTACTTCTTAAAAATCAAGTAAATTTGTCATTTTCAATTTTTTTCAAAATAAAAAACAAGACTAGTATTGGCCTTGTTTTTTCTGTTTGCAAAGTCCATAGGGTTTAAATGGAACACTTTGAAGCAAGAAATATTAAAATGGAAGTATTTATTTCTAAAGGTTGTAATTACTTAAACTGCTTATAAAATACTGGCCCAAGAGTGCCTGCTGAACAAATATTTTCGGCCTTATTAAGACCAAAAAAACCTGCCATTTTCACAGTCGAAGAACTGCCTTCACTATTTTTACCCATCAATTCAGCATCAAATGGCAAATCATTGAATGATATTAGGTCATTTAACTGATGCGCGGCCAACAGAGTATCAACGGCTCCCTCCTTTTCACGCCTTAATTGTCCTTGTGCAATTGTTTCGATATATGTATTTTTTGGAGACAACTCTTCGATTTTGCTTAAAATGTTCTTAAATGTTCTAACCCTTGGCATTGCGAGCTTGTTCTTGTGTGTACTGACTACCTGCGTCCAAGCGGGAATTACAAAAAAGTCAGGTTGCTCTTGGCTTTTCACCACACCCCTTGCATCAATTATTTTTACACCCTCTTGCAATGTTTCAAAATATCTTTGCTGCTCAATCCAAAACTTCGGTGCAATAACTATCGTCATTATTGCAATCGGCTTTTCAGTCTCTAAAATAGAAAAGCTTTGACTTCTAACGGCCTTTTCATCAAAGGCTAGGCCATCAAAAACTGAACCATACCCTTCAATAGGATCAATGTAGGCACGATAATCAAAGCCCAATTTCTCATCCTTAATTTTTTCTACATCATCAATCGAGATTATTGGACGCAATTCTCTGCCTACACCAAAATTAACAGCTTTACCCTGTTCGTAAATTGAGTTAGCTAACGAACTTTCGTATGATTTCATAGGCTTATTGTTAAAGAACATTATACCATGAGTTCCATTAACAAAAAATAGTGGAACTAAAAATAGCTCTAAATTAGAACTATTTTAAAAATGCACCCCGTCTAGGTTCAGAACCCCTTTTTCAAGGGGTTCTGTGGGCTTTAAGGGGTACATCGCAGGTGTTCGGGTCAAGAGATAAAACAAGACAAATAAGACATAATAAAAGGACGGAAAGTGTCTCGTGGCTCGCCTTTTCAATCTTCTGGGCATTTTTTAAAGGTTTCTATCCTTCTCTTACCAGTAGCCTGAACAATGTCATCAAGTGAGAATTTTTCGACCGAAACCAATCCTCTGCCAGAATATTCAAGAGTTCGATAAAGATAGCCGATAAAAGTGCCTGCGTAACGGAATCGTTTAATACAGCCCTCGATTTTTTCGTTAACTAAATCACCTCTACCTTGCCAACACTTCATTCTGTCGCTGCTTTCTACCCACTGAGCTACAAGATAGTTAATCAATACCACTGCCTCGTTCTTAGCAAGTTCATTGCCCTTTTGGGCTGTTCTTACAAGTCTTATACTAATCCTGTCACAAATAAACTTATCCGTGCTGTCCGTTTGAGCAATGAATGTATATAACTTATCTCGATAACCATCTAAAACTTTTTTAAGCTCAATATTATCCTGATATGATTTAATTGGTTTAACTTTTCTAGCTTTCTTTTTCAACCATTTTTTCTGATGGACTTTTTCTAGGCTGGATATCAATAAATCCCAATCAGTTTCACCAAGCTCATTCTTGATATTACAGTCAATAAATCGATATGAAATATTGCATCGAGTTTTAATCCAAGATTGATCAAATGATAAGGGTGATTTTTTTGCCAGGGACCTATTTATATTCTTAATCGCCTGATCAAAGTTCATTGTCTTTGTTCTTATCAAGTGAAACCGTAATGGTATTGAAATCTTTATTATACTTATTTACTAAATCCTCATAAGCATATTTATCCATTGCCTTACTGGCTACAGGAACCTTATACATTCGACCATCAGCATACAAAAATTGATAACAAATAGTTCCATCAACATCAACAAAGTCCTCAACTTTTTTAACATAACCAGAATTAATATGCTTCTCCATATTAATCGTTAAGAATTTCTCCTTACCAATAGCATCGGAATATTTCCAGCAGTCAGTAATTAAATTAACTCTAATCCATGGCCAGTCACCATGATTAAGATGAATTAATTCCATAGCCTTTTTAACCATCTCTGAATCCTTGCTGGTCAGCATATCTTTAATCATTTCATAAGTCTCCTTATAGGTCATGCCAGCGTAAGCCCTTGCTGCCTTTTCATAACCAGTCGATTCAATTTTCTTGATAAGCTCTTCGATTTCCAAAAACTTTTCATCCTGCTCTTGATGTTTTTTGCCCCTATTAACCTGTTGCAAGGTGTCGATAACATAAATAAAACAATCTTTTTTGTACTTTCTAAATTCCTCCGCAGTACTTGTGCTAAAAACTAAGGCAATGATGGGATTAATTTCATCAACGATAGCTTTGTAGCTATCAAAATTAGCAAAACTAACCTCTCCTAAATAATGCCGACTAAAAAGGTCATCAAAATAATCCTGCTCACGAATCGCAGCTGGCTTAAGTGATGACCTGTCTTGAATCGGCTGATAGCCGATAACGATGGTTGTGGTTTTCATGTGTTTTTTTGCCACACACTCGATGCCCACTATACCGAGCAACAAGTATGCTTGGCATTTTAATAATTATTAAACAAATGTTCTCACTACAAATGACCGTGGTCAATAGTTATGCACAATCAAATTTACAAAAAAATAAAAAAAATCCGAGCGCACATATGTACATAGCGTTATTTGAGCTAATATAAAATAAATTATCTGCGTTTGACAGCAATCGTAGACAGATGTAGATTTAAATTAGTTATCTGAAAATAACTGATCTCTTACTGCACAGGATTCGTAGCCTCGCCCTCTGTCGTCAACAAAAGGGTTGTCAGCCTGAAACAGTTACCAATGAACCAACGGCCGCTTAGCCTGTAAACAAGTGCCTTTTGGCAGGTAAATTCGTATTGAGATATTTTCGCTTAGGCGTAGATATTTGAACACCGATTTACTTTTATAGTATCGAAATATCAACGCCCACGAGGCGTTTTTTTCATTTAGCTCTTTAATAATTAAATTTCATCCATGTTGAATGAAAAATTACAGGTTGAGTATGTCGCAATCGACACGCTCAAACCCTGCGAGTACAATCCACGCAAGTGGAGCAAAGAGGCCATTGAACAATTAA
>JBAWWA010000010.1:0-42657 GCA_037146995.1 bacterium | reverse complement strand
CTATTTTGTAGTTCCAGGGTGTCATTAATATTTTCATCCTTTTCAATCTCATCTACATCTTTTTGAATTTCTTCGACGTCTTCCTGGATTTCATCTACGTCTTTTTGAATCTCATCCACATCCTTTTCAATCTCATCCACATCTTTTTGAATTTCTTCGACGTCTTCCTGGATTTCTTCAATATCCTCTTCGACTTCAGCCAAGCTTTGACTATTTTTATTAATCGCCATTTGAATAAAAATTGCCATGTAAATAGCTTCAAGTGAAACTATTGTTGTTAAAACTAATAATACCTTGTCAGCATTAACACCGAAAAATATTAATGAAAAGCTAAAACTAAATAGGGCAGTGTGAACAATTAGTGACGATATCGAGCCAATCCAATCTATGAGGGTGTGCGAGAAGTCAGTTAATCGACTGAATTTGAATTTTCGATGTTGGCTATTTGGCATATTTTATTTTTTAAAATTATTTGTAAACTACAATAATATTTTTTTCAACTAGGTCGTTTTTTTTGTGATAACCAGTTGGATAATCAGCCAAAGCGGCATACAAAATTTTTTCAGCGTACTGGTAATTTTCACCTCGTTTGGTACCAGGGTCATTTGTTATAAATGTTTTTTCGCGATTATCGTAGCCGGTTATTAGTAGCATGTGATGTAGTGGGCCGCTTCCGGTAAAGAAGGGATTTCTTAACAACTGCCCATTCATGGGTGCAATAATAATATTGCCACTTTTAATTATTTCGACAATTTTTTCACGACTGACGTTTTTATAGATTTTAGTTTTTTTGTAATTAAGATAATCATTAATAATCCATTTTTCGGTGGACGAAGCAGAGAGGTCACGATATTCGCCATATTTTTTTTGTGTAAAGCCTGAACTTTTCTTTATAAAATCAAGTGCGCTTGATTTGGTAATCTTCTGATTTCTTGCCCAGGCGACTGCCATGAGACTTGAAGCTTCTTCGCAACCATCTTGAAAGCGCTGATCTGACCAATTACCTGTCGGTGCTTGTGAAGTAAATGCTACAAGTTGATTATGAATTTCGCTGGCCTGAACCAGCAGTGACTGGCTGATTAAAAACAATATTAATGCGGTCATGATCAAAAGTTTTTTCATGTCTCTACTATGGCATTATTTGGCTTTTTTGTAAATCATAAGTTTTGACATTAATTTTTATTTTGAGCTTTTTTTTGCTATCATTAAAATAATAAAATATAGTTTATGCCAAAAAAAATAAAATATCTCCTTTTCTTAATTGCTTTAATTGTTATATATTTGTTTGCGTCTCATTTTTATATATATAAAATTATTAGAATGGCCGGTCTAAAGGCGGTCGATGATCGGCATCGGTATGAAATTAATCAAAATAGTCAGAATAAAATGATTTACGTCTCTCTGGGCGATAGCTTGACTTCTGGTGCTGGTGCTGATAAATACGAAGAGTCTTACCCATATTTGCTGGCTGCAAGGCTGTCGGCATCTGATAAGCATGTTATAAATCTTAATTTTTCTTATCCTGGGGCGCGGACGGCGGATGTGATTCGTGATTTGTTACCAAAAGCAATTATTGAGCAGCCAGATTTGGTGACCTTGTTGATCGGTACGAACGACATTCATGGTAATGTTAGCTTTTCAGAAACCATTAAAAATTATGACTTTATTTTACAGGAGCTTAAGGCTAAGACCAAAGCAAAGGTTAATGTTATAAGTGTACCGTTTATAGGGTCGCAGACTTTGCTATTGCCTCCGTATAATTGGTATTTTGAAAATAAGGTTTTATCGCTAAATCGGGAGATTTTGATTTTGTGTAATAAATATGGTTTTCATTATATTGACCTAACGACACCGACAGCGGAAATATCTAGGGAAGATGGTATATATTATTCTGCAGATAAGTTTCATCCAGCCGCTACTGGTTATAAAATGTGGTCTAACATAATCTATGATAATATCAATCAATAACGTCGCTGAGTCGACTGCTATTTTTTTAGGTCTTTTTATTATTGCGGTGATTTTGTCAATTAGGAAAAAGACGTCTACGAATTTTTTTTCAACCGCGATCACAGCAGAACTAAAAGGCTTAGCGATCTTGATGGTTGTTTTTTCGCATATCAGCTATTTTTTAGTAACTGATAATAGGTTTTTATATCCGCTGGGCACGATGGCTGGTGTTGGAGTAAATCTTTTCTTATTGCTCTCGGGCTTCGGCTTGGCTGTAAGTGCAATGCTGAAGCCTCTTCGTCCGGGACAATTTTATTTAAAGCGTTTGCTAAAACTTTATACCCCATTATGGTTATTTTTGGCTATTATTTTTTTGGCTGATTATTTTTTTCTCAATTTGCACTATGGAAGCGGCTACATATTGAGATCATTTTTTGGTTTGTTTCCGCGTGCGGATTTATATACAGATGTTAATTCGCCACTTTGGTATTTTGGCTTTACTGTTTTGTATTATCTGGCTTTTCCGTTAATATTTTGGCGTAAGTTTCCATGGTTATCGGCCATACTACTGTATCTAGGTGGTTATTGGTTTATTAATGCTAGTCCAAGTTATTTTAGTGAGGTGTTAAGATTATATGAGGTGCACATTATTGCTTTTCCTCTTGGGGTGTTTATAGGTAGTTATTGGTCAGAGATTAAGTTGTTAAAAATTAGAAATCATTTGCGTAGTGTTATTGCTGACTCTATTTATAAGCTACTTCTTATTTTAATATTTGGCGTATTGTCGAGTGCTTTTTACTATGCCTGGTTAAATCCTGGCATAGGAGTCAGCCCTCAAAGTGAGCAGTACATGAGTATTGTGGCTACTTTGGCTCTGCTTGGAATTTTTATTTTAAAACCCTTTGACATTAAGTTATTTTATTTTTTCGGTCTTTATTCATTTGAGGTTTATTTATGGCACTGGCCACTGCTTTATCGGTATGACTATGTTTATAAGATTCTGCCGGCCTGGCTAGCAACAATATTATATCTAATCTTGTTTTTGGTGATAGGATTTATATTTAGGACTATTCTGGCCAAGATAGAGTTTATAATTTCAGAAATTAAGAGAAAAAATGCAGCAGTTGCTTAAAAAATATTGGGGATATGAAACATTTCGTCCGTTGCAACAGGAAATTATCGACCATGTTTTGCTTGGCAATGATTGCTTTGTGCTTATGCCAACCGGTGGGGGTAAGTCACTGTGTTTTCAGTTGCCAGCGGTTTATTTGCCAGGCCTGACGTTAGTCGTTTCGCCCTTAATTGCTTTAATGAAGGATCAGGTTGATTCATTAAGGGCTAATGGCATTAGGGCGGAATATATTAACTCCTCACTGGGCTCCGGAGAAATAGCTAAAATTATCGAAAATCTAAATAACAAGGAAATCAAGTTGCTTTACATTGCCCCGGAACGTTTTGCGTTGGCTGATTTTCAAGAGTTTTTACAGAGTCTGGATATATCACTCATTGCTATCGATGAGGCTCATTGTATTTCGGAATGGGGCCACGATTTTCGACCTGATTATCGCAACTTAAGAATACTTAAGAAAATTTTCCCAGGCGTCCCCTTAATGGCTTTAACTGCCACGGCCACTGATAAAGTGCGACTCGACATTAATGAACAGTTAAATCTTGGTCAGGCAAAAACCTATATCTCTAGCTTTGATCGTGCGAATCTGACCATAAAAGTTCTTGATAAGAAATTAGCCTTTCCAAAGTTATTGTCAATTTTAGCTGATTATAAGAAGGAGTCTGTCATTATCTATTGTCACTCGCGCAAGGAAACTGAAGATTTGGCGGCCAATTTAAGGATTAACGGTTTTAAAGCCAAGGCTTATCATGCCGGTCTCGATCAAGATAAGCGCAAGTTAGCGCAGGAATTATTTATAAATGATAAGGCAAGAATTATCGTCGCTACAATTGCCTTTGGTATGGGTATCGATAAACCTAATGTTAGATTGGTTGTTCATTATACCTTTCCAAAATCGCTTGAGGGTTATTATCAAGAAATCGGTCGGGCTGGTCGTGATGGCTTACCAAGTGAATGCATTATGTTTTACACTTATGCTGACTTGCGTAAGCATGAATTTTTTATCAATGGCTTAAGTGATCCAATGCAGGCCGAACAATCACGGGAAAAATTAGCCCAAGTTTTAGAATTTTGTGATTTAAGGGATTGTCGCAAAAGATTTTTGCTTGGTTATTTTGGTGAGGAGCAAAAATCACACGACTGTGGTAGTTGTGATAATTGTTTGTCAGAGAAAGTTTATTTTGATGCCAGTATTATTAGTTTAAAGATATTTTCAACCGTTTATAAGCTTGAACAGAGCTTTGGGGCTAGACAGATAATTGACATCTTGCTCGGTAAAAAAAATCAAAAAGTTTTGCAAAATCGGCATGATGAATTGTCAGTCTATGGTATAGTCAATGATTTTTCCGAGTATGAACTTGGACAATTAATTTCCCAGCTCGTGAGTTTAGGATTACTTAGTAAGAGTGACGGTAAATATCCCGTCATCTCTTTAACTTCAAGGGGTATACAATTTTTGCGTGATAAGCCATCCCTTGAATTAATTAAGCCAAATCCTGACACTAAGGCTGGGCCAATCAAGACTAATGGCCGCGACTTTAATCAGGCTTTATTTGAAGAGTTACGTGAGCTTAGACGGCAAATTGCCGAGGAATTTAGCTTGCCGCCGTTTATTATTTTTGGCGACACTTCCCTGAAAGAGATGGCCTTTTATTTGCCACAAGATTTAGAAAGTTTTGGTAAAATTGTCGGAGTTGGAGCGCGAAAGCTTGAACAATTCGGTGATGATTTTACGCGACTTATTAGAAATTTTGCCACCTCAAACCAGCTTGATTCTAAAGAGATAGTTATTGCCAGTAAAGCGCCAATTCAGGTTAGAATGGCCATTAGAGAACCGGTTTATTTTTCTAAAACTAAAGAGTTGCTGCTAAAAAAAATACCTGTAGCAAGAATTGCAAAAAATCAAAAATTAACCCAAATAACGATCATAAACCATATCGAAAAAATGTTGGATGCAGGTGAAAAAATTGATCTGGAATATTTAAAATTGCCACGTGACCGCTATGAAGCCATGAAAAAAGCCTTTAAGGCTTGCAGTGATGAAAAATTAAAACCGGCATTTGAATATTTAAAGGGTAAATTTAATTATGATGAATTGCGTTTAGCGCGATTGTTATTTAGAAACGAATAGATTGATATGAATAAAATATTTGATGTAGTAGTTGTTGGTGGTGGTCCTGCCGGTATGATGGCGGCTGGCAGGGCGGCTGAATGCGGTGCCAAAGTATTATTGGTTGAGAAAAATAGTCGCCTCGGAGTCAAATTGTTAATTACCGGGCATGGACGTTGTAATCTGACAAATAATATTCCTAGTGCTGAATTTATAAAAAAAATTGGTCCCAAGGGAGAGTTTTTAAAATACTCCATGCATCATTTCGGGCCAAGTCAAGTTTTTGATTTTTTTGAAAGTCGTAAATTAAAACTCAAGACGGAAAATTTCAATCGCGTATTTCCAGAGAGCGATAAGTCTAGTGATGTTTTATTTACTCTGGAAAAATATCTAGCAAGGAGTGGCGTTGAGGTTATTTGTGGCAGACAGGTCAAAAGATTTTTACGTAGTGATGATTTAATCTCAAGCATTGAACTCGATGATGGATCGAAGATTTCAGCAAAAAATTTTATATTTGCCACTGGAGGTAAGTCATATCCAGTCTTAGGTGCTACAGGTGACGGCTTTACTTGGGCGAAGAAATTAGGCCATACGGTGTCAAAATTATATCCCGCTTTGACCCCAATTATAGTAAGTGGTGAAGCAGTTAAAAAAATGGAAGGTATTTCGTTGCAGCAAATTGAACTCAGATTACGCGTAGGTAACGTCGTTATAGCCAAGGCATTTGGTGATGGCATAGTGACTGCCAACGGCTTATCTGGACCTGTAGCGCATGATCTAAGTAAGTATCTAGCTTTGCCACTCGAAGAAAATAAAAATGCAGAGATCGAGATAGATTTTTTACCAACTCAAAATGTCGATGAGCAGTTGCGTTCAGAGTTTGAAAAAAATGGCCGCTTGATGCTCAAGACGATTGTTGGAAAGTATGTTTCGCCGAAATTGTTAAATGTGATTATCGAAAATTCAGGTCTAGATTCGGAAATTCATGTTAGTGGTATTTCTAAAAATAATAGAAAAAAATTAGCTAAATTATTAAATAGTTTCTCTTTGAAGGTTGAAAGGGTAATGGGCTTTGAAAAGGCCAATATAACTTTTGGAGGTGTGTCCTTGTTGGAGGTGGACAGTCGAACCATGAAATCAAAACTGATAAATAATTTATTTTTTGCCGGCGAGGTGTTAGATTTGGATGGGCCGACTGGCGGCTTTAATTTACAGATTTGCTGGAGTACTGGTTATCTTGCCGGTGAGTCCTCGACAAAATAGTTAATTCGTGTTATGGTGTGTTGGTATTAAAATTAAAAAAATTATGGCAGAAGAAGTAGTATTGAGATTTGATGAAGTTGTTTTTGAATTTTTGCACAAAAAGCCGATTTTAAATGAGGCAAGTTTTAGTGTAAGAAAGGGTTCAAAAGTGACATTAATGGGGCAAAATGGTGCCGGCAAAAGCACAATTTTTGGTCTGATTAAAGGTGAGCACAAGCAAAAAAGTGGTAAAATCTCCATTCAAAATGGGGCGACTATTGGCACGGCTAGGCAAACCGTCGCCCGGGAAGATTTAACTTTGACAGTTAAGGCCTATTTCGAAAAGGCATTTGAAATTGTGCCAGGTAATATTGATGCCAAAATTGCCAAAGCCATGGAGGCAGTTAATTTGGTGGTGCCGACTGACCGTGTTGTGGGTGATATGTCTGGTGGACAGCAGGCGCGCTTGTTACTCGCTTTCGCTCTAATCCAAAATCCTGATATTTTGCTTTTGGATGAGCCGACTAATAATTTGGATAAAGAAGGTATTGATCACCTGATTACTTTTTTAATCATGTATGATAAGACGGTTATAGTAATCTCCCATGATGCTGATTTTTTGAATTGCTTTACTGAAGGTGTTATTTATTTGGACGTGTATACTCAGCAGGTAGAGACCTATGTTGGTGATTATTATTCAGTGGTTGAAGAGATCGCCAAACGGATTGATCGTGAAAGAATGAAAAACGCTCAATTAGAAAAACAAATTAAGGACAGAAAAGAGAAGGTTAATTTTTTCGCGAATAAAGGTGGTAAAATGAGAAAATTGGCTGCTAAATTAAAAGAAGAAACTAACGATCTTGAGGATAATATGGTTGATGTGCGCAAAGAGGATAAGACAATTCGCAAATTTACTATTCCAGTCCAGGATGTAACCGGTGAAGTGGTTACGATTGATACAGTTAAAATAATTAAAAATCATGAGCCCATCATTAAAGAAGTTAAGAAGGCTTTAAGAAAAAGAGACCGCTTATTGGTTGCCGGTCCTAATGGAATTGGCAAAAGTACTTTTTTACGATCACTAATATCGGGTGAGCAAGATGGCGTCAAGATTTTGCCTGGTGTCAGAGTTGGTTATTATAGTCAGGATTTTGCGACGTTAAATTTTCAACACACTGTTCTGGAGTCATTGCAAGATGCGGCCGTTGATGGTACTGATGATCAGCAAATATTTAATGTTGCTGGTGGCTTTATGATTGCCGGTGAATTACTAGGTCGCGATGTCAGGGCTTTGTCTGAGGGACAAAAGGGTTTGTTGTCATTTGCGCGTTTGGTCTTGATGCAGCCAGCCTTATTAATTTTGGATGAGCCGACTAATCATATAAATTTCAGACATATTCCGGTGATTGCAGAGGCTATCGACAATTTCGAAGGGGCTATTATAATGGTTAGTCATATGCATGATTTTGTTAAAGAAATAAAATTTAATGACGTTCTAGATCTTGGCAAACTTAGTTAGAATATTTATCAAGAAAAGTCCCTATGCCAAATAGGGGCTTTTTAAATTGAAAGATGAAAATACAATATCCGATAATTATTAATAAATACATCGCTCAATCAAATATAGCAAGTCGTAAAGAGTCTGATAGACTGCTTCGGGCTGGTAAAATTTTTATCAACGGTAAACTGGCCGAACCAGGCCAATTGGTTTATGAAGCCGATGAGGTCAAGGTCCAGGCTGATAAAAAATTGCACTATTTTGCCTATAACAAACCGCGTGGCGTGGTATCAAGTTGCGCTCAAGGTGAAGAGGAGAATATTACGGATGTCCTGGATTTACCGAAGGGCGTTGTTCCAATCGGTCGCCTGGATAAGCAGTCAGAAGGCTTAATTATCTTGACAAATGATGGTCGCATAACTGATAAATTACTGAATCCCGATAGATATCATGAAAAAGAATATGTAGTGGAGGTAAGTCAACAGATTAGCTCTAGGCAACTTAGCAATTTGGCTAATGGTATCTTACTTGATGATGGTTATCGAACTAAACCGGCCATGGTTAGGAAAGATGGTATTAAAAAATTTTCCATTATTTTAACAGAGGGTAAAAATCGACAGATACGTCGGATGGCTGAACAGGTGGGTTTGCGTGTGGTTAGCTTGAAACGGGTCAGGATAATGCATGTCCATTTAGGGGATTTGTCGGTTGGTCAATACAGGGAACTGAAATCAGATGAAATCAAGATATTGGTCGGCTAATAGTTGTTTCATAATTATTTAATCATGGCCTTGCATATTGGGTTGCGGTATGCTAATTTAAGGGGATTGTAAAGTACAAAAAAATCATTTATATTGCACCTTAATAAAATTAGTAAATTAAAAATTTTTTATCTAAATAAGGTTCTTGTCTTGGTGTTAAATAAACTCAAAAGGAGGATTGGCCATGGCGTTTATACCCGAAGTCGTTAAAAAAAGTGTGATTATTGAGAGCTTGAAGGAGTCTTTGATTTCTCAGGGCAAGGTTGGTGATCGTTATCTTTGGCAAAGTCAAAAAGACGATTTTATTGTGACTGTTAGGTCTGATCGGTTGTCAGTTTTTGATTTTGTGTTACCTCTTGAGGTGCCACACAAAGGCGCCGTCCTGACTGCTTTACCAGATTTTTGGGAGCGTAAAATTTCGAACAAGATTAAATTAAGTAATCACTTGGCCTTCTCGGATTTTTATCCTGATCAAAATATGGTTAAAGATTTGGCTGATATTTATCACGATATAGATCTAACTCGAACAATCGTGGTTAAAAGAGCTGAAATTATGCCCTATGAATTAATTTTTCGCGGTCATTTAGGTGGGAGTGTCTGGACTAGCTATCAAGAGTCTCAGACAGTTGCTGGTTATCGTTTGCCAAGTGGTTTGCATAAATGGGAGAAGTTAAATGAGCCTCTTTTTACGCCATCGACAAAGGCAAATGAGGGTCACGATGTTAATATATCCGCTATGCAGTTTTATGACAGTACTGGCGAGTTAGGTATTAAAACGATTGAAATTTTGTCTAAATTTTATCGACTTGCTTATGATTATGCTCTGAGTAGAGGTATTTCAATCCTAGACACAAAGTTTGAAGTCGGCACCATTGACGGCCAATTGACGTTATGTGACGAATGGTTGACCCCTGACTCTTCTCGTTATGTTTATAAAGATGATTTGGAGATGTCCATCAAGAATAAAACGGAGCCGGCATTTTTAGATAAACAGCCAGTAAGAGAATTTTGTTCGACTATCAAAACTCCATTCAAAGACAAAAATGGTGATTACATTACCGGTCTCAAGGACCTTGACCCTGAAAATGCTGATCATCAATTTTTTGTCGCTAGTTACGATTATCCCTTAAATATCGTAACGGAAACGACGGAGCGTTATCTTAAAATATTTAAGATTTTAACCGGTCATAGCTTGTTTGAATATCAACATAAGTATTTACTTTAAAGATGTTTTCACCCCCAGATTAAAAAATCTGGGGTTTTTGTTTTTTAAAACAGTGCTATAATATAGGTATAAATAAATTATATGAAAATTACACTTAAGAAAGGTATTGATTGGATCGGTAAAATTGATTGGGAGATTCGACGTTTTCATGGTCATGAATATACGGCCAATCGTGGTACAAGTTATAATTCATATCTCGTCAGGGATGAAAAAAATGTATTAATTGATACGGTTGCAGCTCCATTTTCGCTTGAATTCGTCAAAAATTTGGCCGAGGAAATTGCTTTGGACAAAATCGATTATGTTGTGATTAATCATGCTGAACCAGATCATTCCGGCGCTTTGAAAGAGTTGATGAGGCACATTCCGCAGACAACCATTGTTTGTACAAAAAATTGTGTTGATTCTTTGAGGGGACATTATCATGAAGATTGGAATTTTCAGATTGTAAAAACTGGCGATCGTTTAAGTGTTGGTAAAAAGGATTTGATATTTATTGAGGCGCCTATGATTCATTGGCCAGACACAATGTTTACTTATCTCACGGTTGATAATGTTTTATTTTCGAATGATGCTTTTGGTCAACATTATGCAAGTGAATTCATGACCAATGACCAGGTCAGTCAGAACGATTTATTTGCTGAGGCGATGAAGTATTATGCCAATATCGTTAATAAATTCAGTCCCATTGTGCTGAGAAAAATAAATGAGATAAAAAATCTAAATCTGCCAATAAGTATGATTTGCCCAAGTCATGGTATTATTTGGAAAAAGAAATGCGAACAAATTATTGACAAGTATTTGGAGTGGGCTAGTGATTATCAAGAAAATCAAGTGACGATTATATATGACACGATGTGGACTGCAACACGTCAGATGGCGGAGTGGATAGCTAAAGGCATTCATCAAGAAGATTCGACTATAAATATTAAATTGTTCAAAGTTTCAAATTCAGATAAAAACGACATCATAACTGAAATTTTTAAATCCAAGGCAGTTTTGTTTGGTTCCCCGACTTTGAACAATGGACTAATGTCTGAGGTGGCCGGGATTTTGGAAGAAGTTCAGGGCATGGCGTTTAAGAAAAAGTCTGCTGCCGCTTTTGGTAGCTATGGCTGGAGCGGTGAATCAGTTGTAAAATTAACCAATTCATTGCAAGGTATGGGTTTTAAGATTATAAATCAGGGACTAAAAATTCAATGGCAACCAGACACCAAGGCCATAAAAGATTGTATTGAATATGGCAAAGAAGTCGCAAGAAATATATAAGTGCTTAAGGTTAGCCATTTTTGAACAAGACTATTTCCGTAGACATTAAAAAAAAATAGTGATAAAATGAAAATATGCGAAATAAAAGTCTTTATTTTGCGTATTTTTTTATAAAAAATAACAAACATACATGGAAGAGGTAAATTCAAAGCATCCAACTAAATATGTCTTCGTTGTCGGTGGTGTTATGTCGGGTGTTGGCAAGGGCGTAACCTCTGCCTCAATTGGTTGTATCCTGGCAGGTCGTGGCTATAATGTCAGCGCAGTCAAGATTGATCCATACATTAATATGGATGCTGGGACAATGAATCCGACTGAGCATGGTGAAGTTTTTGTAACTGAGGATGGTGATGAGACTGATCAGGATATTGGCAACTATGAGAGGTTTTTAAATAAGAATATTTATCGGGATAATTATATGACGACAGGCCGAGTTTATCAGTCTGTTATTAATCGTGAGCGAAATTTGGAATATGGTGGTAAGTGCGTAGAGGTTGTTCCACACATTCCAGAGGAAGTCATACGTCGCATTCGGTCAGCTGCTGAAAAAGAAAAGGCGGAAATTATGATCATTGAGATCGGTGGTACGGTTGGTGAGTATCAGAATTTACTTTTTCTAGAAGCCGGAAGGATGTTGAAAATTCTTGAACGCAACAATGTGGCTTTTGTGATGGTCAGTTATTTACCAATTCCATCTATGCTTGGTGAAATGAAGACCAAGCCAACACAAAGCGCAGTCAGAGCCTTAAATGGTGCCGGTATTCAGCCAGATTTCTTGATTTGTCGTAGTCGCTTGTCATTGGACAATCCAAGGAAAGAGAAATTGGCTATAACCTGCTCAGTTGAGCCTAAAAATATAATTTCAGCTCCTGATATTGATTCGATTTATGATGTGCCGATAAATTTTGAAAAAGACAATCTTGGCGATTCAATTCTGGATATCTTGCACCTACCCAGAAGGGAGCATAATCTTGAGGATTGGCGAGCCATGGTGGGGCGAATAAAAACGGCCGACCATGAGATAAACATCGGTGTTGTTGGTAAATATTTTAAGACGGGTGATTTTTCATTAGCTGACTCATATATCTCGGTCATTGAAGCCTTGAAACACGCCGGCATGGCCAATGATACCAAGGTTAAATTAACCTGGATAAATACTGAGGAGGTTGAAAATGATGGAGTTGATGTATTAAAGCAATATGATGGCATAGTTGTGCCTCAGGGCTGGGGTAGTCGTGGTTCAGAGGGAAAAATTGCAACCATAAAATATTGTCGCGAAAATAAAGTGCCATATTTTGGTCTGTGTTACGGCATGCAGATGGCAGTGATTGAATTTGCGCGCAACGTTTTGGGATTGACCGGCGCTAATAGTGAAGAGGTGGACGCTAAAACTCCTCATCCAGTCATACATTTAATGACTGAGCAAAAAGAGCACTTGGCTAATAAAAAATTTGGTGGCACTATTCGTCTTGGTGGCTGGCCATGTAAATTGCAATCTGGCACAAAGATGGCCGGCGTATATGCAACAAAATTTGGCGCAGAAGAGGTGATTTCAGAAAGGCATAGACATCGATATGAATTCAACAATGAATATCGGGAAAAAATGGAGTCAGCTGGGCTTACGATTTCTGGGACTTCACCGGATGGTAGCCTAGTTGAGGCCATAGAAATTGCCGATCACCCATTTTTTATCGGCACTCAATTTCATCCTGAATATATTTCTAGACCTCTGGACCCGCATCCGCTATTTGTTGAATTTGTAAAAGTGTGTTTAGAATTAAAGCATAAAGCTTAAGCTTTGAAATAACTATTAATTATTAACTGGATTAGTCCAGACAATTTTATGGAAGCATATTGTGTAAAATGTAAAGCCAAAAAAGAAATGATAGAAGGTGAAAAAGTTGAAATGAAGGGTAAAGGTGACGTTAAGCGTTATGCCATGAAGGGTAAATGTCCGACATGTGGCACTTCAATGTTTAGAATTCTAGGCAAAGAAGCTGCAGCCGCGATTTAACACTTGAATTAAAAACACTCACCCAGGTGAGTGTTTTTTTTGTTGGCAAAACCACCTATTTGGTGCTATAATAATATTATGAAAAAAATCTCAAAAAAAATTTATATAATCATTTTGATTATTGTGGTAGCTTCAATCGGTGGTTATTACTATTTTAATAAAAGCCCAAAAATCAGCTACGATACTGCTGTGGTTCAATTAGGTACAGTTACACAATCAGTTTCTGAAACAGGCTCAGTAAAGCGGGCATCAGAAATTAATTTAAATTTTTTAGCTCAGGGCAGATTAGCCTCATCATCAGTTAAAGTTGGTGACAAAGTTAAAAAGGGGCAAATTTTAGCTGAACTTGATAATCTAAGTTCAAAGTTGCAAGTTGAGCAGGCGACTGCCAATTTAAATGTGGCCAAGGCAAATGAAAAGAAGGTGCTAAATGGTGCCACGAGTCAAGATATTAAGGTTAGTCAAACAACCTTGAATCAAGCTATGACAAATTATCAAAATGCAATAAAGGATTATGCAAAAATAAAAACGACCACCGATGAGGCGATTATGCAAGCTCAAAAGAATCTTAACGATATTGAGAGTCAAATTTCTGACACTTCACCACTACTGCAAGCTGTCAAAAGTGCTGAAAGTAGTTTAGAAAATTCAAAAAATACATATCAAAAAGCAATTGATAATAAAAAATCACTTGCATTATCAACTATGAATGATAAAGTAAGTGTCGCCAAATCATCACTTGAGCTGGTTGATAGAATATTGGCTAATGAGTCGGCCAAGGATACATTGGGTATTCTAGACTCAAGCGTTTTAAATAAAGTTAAAAATAGTTTACTGGGTTCACGTTCTTTAATGAATAAATTTGATGATACGTTACTAAAAGCTAATAATGACGCCAGTAACACTAATATAACTCAGGCATTAGATTCGGCCGGTACATTAATGTCTGGTGTCTCAATGACCCTGGATGCTACTTTTGGTCTGCTTGAAAAAACTATCACAAGCTCGAAATTGAGCGTTTCAGCTCTGGATGCTCTAAAAGCAAGTGTCACAGCTCAACTTTCAATTGCTAATGGTGCTGTTGCCAGCATTCAGTTGGTTAATCAGGGCTTCAGTGATGCGGCTTTGGCTTACGACTCAGCTATTTCAACTGCTAGTAATGGTCTATCTGCGGCAAAAGCAAATTATAATAGCGGACTTCAGTCCGCAAAAAATGTCTTTAATAATGCCAAGATATCACAGAGTCAGCAGCTTACTTCTGCACAATCAAGAATAGATGCTGCCCTAGATGGTCAAAAAATTGCCCAAGCTCAATTAAATAAAATTTCATCACATGCTAGGTCGGAGGATATAGATTTGGTATCGGCTCAAGTGGATCAGGCACAAGCTAATTTGGCAGCAGCAATTAATCAAGCCAATAATGGTGTTATACGAGCCCCATTTGATGGTGAGATACTGCAAGTGAACTATTTAGTAGGTGAAGAGCCAATGGCGAATAAGCCGGTTATAATTATGCAAGGAGTTGATTTTTTTGAAATTGAGGTTGACATTTCCGAATCCGATATCGCAAAATTGTCTATTGGTAATAGTGTAAGTGTTGATTTCGATGCTTTTGGCGGCGAGGTAAAATTTGAAGGAAAATTAATATCAATTGACCCGTCTCAAACCATTATACAGGAAGTAGTTTATTATAAATGTAAAATAAGTGATATTAAGCCAGCTGAAGGTTTTGAGAAATATAATAATTTAATAAAGCCAGGCATGACAGCAAACATAGTTATTCTTGCACAAAAAAAAGAAAATACCATGTTTGTGCCAAATCGAGTAATCCTCGAAAAGTCTGATAATACTAAGGTTATAAGAGTTGTAAAAGGGGTTGAAATCATTGAACAACCAGTTAGAGTTGGCATGAGAGGAGATGATGGTTTGACGGAAATTTTAAGCGGCGTAGTGGTTGGTGATAAGGTAGTTTTGGCGATTAATGGACAATAAAATGAGTAAATTAATTGAGATAAAGAATTTGGTTAAAGAATATAGGAATGAGGAGGTCGTGACTAAAGTTTTGCACGGCCTTTCTTTTAATATAAATAAGGGTGAGTTTGTTTCAATCATGGGCCCATCTGGTTCCGGTAAATCAACCTTGATGCATATTCTCGGATTTCTTGATCGTTTATCTGGAGGTGAATATTTATTTGAAGGTGAAAACATAACCAAATTAACAGACGATGAATTGGCAGTTTTACGAAATCGCAAAATTGGTTTTGTTTTTCAAGCTTTTAATTTGTTACCCAGGACCACTGTACTGGATAATGTGAAGCTACCTTTGGTTTATTCAAATGATAAAATTGACATAAACGCAAGGGCGGCCGAAGTTTTAAAGAGTGTTGGCCTGGAGCATCGCTTAGATTTTTTTACAAATCAAATTTCCGGAGGCGAGAAACAACGCGTGGCAATTGCCAGGGCATTAGTCAATAAGCCATCAGTTATTTTTGCCGATGAACCAACTGGGAATCTTGATTCCAAGTCTGGTGTAGCTATCATGAAAATCTTGCAAGATTTAAATGAGCAAGGCAATACGATAATCCTAGTAACTCATGAAACATATACCTCTGAACATGCCAAAAGAATTATTCGCGTAAGAGATGGAATTATTGTCGGAGATGATTTGGTAAAAAATAGACGCATAGCTAGTGATGGTGAAATGTTGAAATAATATGTTTTTTACGACCTTAAAACTTGCCATTCAAACTTCTGTTTCAGCTCTCAAAGCAAACAAAGGTAGAAGTTTGTTGACTATGCTAGGAATTATTATTGGAGTGGCTGCTGTTATAATAATAATGTCAGTCGGGGCAGGCGCTCAAAGTCTGATTTTGTCACAAGTTAAAAGCTTGGGCTCTAATTTGATTGGAGTTATGCCAGGTAAGTCTGATAATAGTGGTCCGCCAGCTTCTGTGTTGGGCGTGGTCATAACAACCTTGAAGTATGCGGATGCATTAGCCTTGGATAGTAAACAGCGTTTTCCACATGTACTTGGTTACGTTGCCTATACAAAAGGCTTTGGTACGATATCATGGAATGCTCAAAGTTATGATACTAGTTTATCAGGTTCAACAGTTGGTTATTTAACAACTGAAGGTGGTGAGGTTGATTATGGAAGATTCTTTACTGTTGATGAGGAGCGAAATTTATCCAGAGTTATTGTTTTGGGTAGTACTGTCAAAAAAGAAGTTTTTGGTGATTCAAATCCGATTGGTCAAAGAATAAAAGTTAATAAAAAAACATTTGAAGTTATTGGAGTAATGAAAGCGCGTGGCACGGTCGCCTTTCAAAATTATGATGATCAGGTTTTTATTCCAATACTTACGATGCAAAAAATAGTAACTGGCACTGATCATTTAGGACTAATGCGCATAAAAGTCGATAATTCAGTTAATATAAAGGAGACCATTAGTGATCTTGAAATTATGCTACGCGAGCGTCATGGTATTAATGATCAAACTGGCAAGTCTGACGATTTTACGGTCGTAAATGCAGCGGAGGCGTTAAATATGTTATCAACAATTACTAACGCCTTGAGGTATTTTTTGGCAGCTGTAGCAGCATTATCACTATTGGTTGGCGGTATCGGTATTATGAATATTATGCTGGTTGCCGTTACTGAAAGAACCAGAGAAATTGGTTTGCGTAAGGCAATTGGGGCAACAACAGCCCATATTATGTATCAGTTTATTTTAGAATCAATTTTTGTTACAGTCACTGGTGGTCTTATCGGTATTGTGAGTGGGGTTATAGTTTCATTTCTGATTTCACGTATTGCCATATACCTAAAATATGCTTGGGAGTTTTCGGTATCACCAATTTCGATTATTTTGGCGGTAGTTGTCTCGGCGACTATCGGTATTATCTTTGGCTTATTTCCAGCTTATAAAGCCAGTCGTTTAGATCCGATGACTGCTCTTAGACACGAATAACATGCACTTAAGAATGGCCACAAAATTATCCATCAAGTCATTGACTAGCAATAAGAGCCGGTCTCTTTTGACTGTGCTGGGAATGGTTATTGGTATTGGTGCAATTATTGTAGTTTATAGCGCTGGTGAGGGGGTTAAATCATTAATCCTGGGTCAGGTTGAGGCTTTTGGTTCCGATATTATTCAAACTGAGCCACGAGTACCATCATCGAAGACAGGCTCTGCCAAGGATTCTCAGTCTAGTCAAGCGATGGCCCAGGGTGTTCAGGTTACGTCTCTCAACTTGGATGACTTGGATAAAATTGATAAGCTTGAAAATATTAAAGGTAGTTATGGTGCAGTGACTGGACAGGCCCAGGTTAGTTATGGTAGTGAATCGGTTCGAGGCATGCTTTATGGTGTTGGAGCTAACTTTATCAAGATAGGTACTTTTAAATTAAGTGAAGGGGTTTTTTATACTGATAGTGAAGATCGCGGATTACTACAGGTGGTGGTTCTTGGTAGTAATGTTAAGCAGAAATTATTTGGCGACTCGTCACCTATAGGGAAGATGGTCCGTTTAAAAAAAAGTAAGTACAAAGTTGTAGGAGTAATGGCAAAAAGAGGGGGCGTCGGAGTTATAAGTTTTGATGATTTTGTCTATGTCCCGGTTAGGACTATGCAAAAAAAATTCCTAGGTATTGATCACCTACTTTCAATAACTTCACAAGTGAAAAATCTGGCGACTGCAGAAAGCACAGCAGAGGATATAAGATTGATTTTGAGGCAAAGACATGGTATTGAAAATGCTGCCAAAGATGATTTTCGCGTTTCAACAATGGCTGAATTAATGTCGACGCTAGGCACAATAACCAATGCCATAACTTTACTGCTACTTGCTATTGTTAGTATCTCACTAATTGTTGGCGGTGTTGGCATTACTAATATTATGTATGTTATAGTCACCGAGCGTACAGCTGAAATCGGTTTGCGCAAGGCGGTTGGGGCAAAAGTTCAGGACATAATGACGCAGTTTTTGATTGAATCAACCTTGATAACTATGTTGGGTGGCTTGATAGGTATAATTTTTGGCATTGGCATTTCTTATCTGATTGCGATAGTTGCCAGGAATTTTCTTGGTCTAGCTTGGAAATTTAGCTTGCCAATAACTGGGTTTGTTGTAGCTATTTGTTTTTCATTGGTTTGTGGTGTGGTTTTTGGATTGTATCCTGCACGTAAAGCAGCTAGGCTTGATCCGATTGAAGCCTTGAGGACAGAATAATATTAATTGTAATTACGATATATGATAAAGTATCTTCAAAAAAAACTGCATCTAATTTTTGCATTTTTTGAAAATAAATTTGAAAATTTTTCACCGATAAAAAAAAGACGTCGAAGAAAAAAAATTAGGCATATCTTGGTGCTATTTTTCTATGTAATTTTGTTATATGTAATTGTGGTAATAATTGCTTGCTTTTTTTATCTTAGTAGCTTTTCAACGGTTCTTAGCGCCTCATTAAAGGGAAAGGCAAACCTAGATGTCGCAATTGCAAATATAAAATCAGAGCAATATACTGATGCAAAAGAGGCAGCCATAAGAGCGCAGGGGCAATTTTTGATTGCTCAAAAAGAAATGAATTTTATTCATAGTTCTAAAATTTTAGATCAATTGCCAATCTTATCTTATGAAATTGAGGAGCTTTACAATTTAATATCTGGCGTTGAGGTCTTGTCGCGGGCATTAACTCAGGGCATTATTTTTATTGCAGGTCTAAGGAGTGATCTTGATTTAGGTGGCCACTCAAATTATGCGACATTCACTACCTTGGAGAAAAGTAAAATAATTAGTCGTGTATATCAAAGTGGCCCTGAATTAAATGGTTTGCGGGCTAATCTTGAGCTCGCATCAATTTATTTTAATCGCCTTAACTTAAATGGTGTATTATTGCCATTTAAATATAAATTGCTTGAGATTAGAAAAAATGTAGATCTTGGTGTTAAAACGCTTAATATTGCCGTCCCGTTATCGGAGATTTTGCCATTACTTGCTGGTCATCCAAATAAATCGACCATGTTAGTATTGATGCAAAACCAAGATGAGCTAAGACCAACAGGCGGCTTTATCGGTACTTATGGTATTTTAGAGACTGATGAGGGTGACATTAATCGTTTTGAGACGCATGATGTTTATCATCTAGATATGCCGGTGCAGAAGCTTGTAAACGTAGTACCGCCAGATCCGATTGAAAAATATTTAAACAAAAAATGGTACTTTAGGGATTCTAATTGGTCACCTGATTGGCCAACGACATCTCGTAAGGTTCAGGATTTTTATCATTTGGAAAACAATTTACTTACAGGTAAAAATCAGATTAATAATTTTAATGGTACTTTTACTGGTGTTATGGCTATTAGTCCAAACATGATTATTCGTCTATTAGATGTGGTCGGATCTGTTAATATAGGTAAGGATGTTTATGATTCTAAAAATTTTAGTAAATTGCTAGAATATAAAGTTGAAAAGGGTTATATGGCTGAAGGTAAACCATCGTGGCAACGCAAAGAAGTGATTGGCGATATTGTAAAACAAATGAAGATAAAATTATTTGATTTGAGTCTTGAGAAATTTCCAGAGATGATTGCCGCAATAGATCAGGGTTTGACTAGTCGAGACTTACTCTTTTATTTTAATAATCCAGTAGCGCAAAAGGCCATTACAGCCAAGGGCTGGTCCGGTGAAATTAAAAATACGAGCAGTGACTATATCTTTTATGTCGATGCTAATATGGCCAGTCTAAAGACGGATGCTGTTATTAGTCGTGAGTTTGATTATAAAATAGATAAAATTTCTGGTGTATCAATGTTGAAGGTGCGCTACAATCATGAACAAGCAGTTACTGATTGGCGGACTAGTGCCTACAAAACCTATGCTCGTCTATATGTACCGTTGGGCACCACCCTTATAAAGGTTGAGGGCGCAAGAACTGAGCCGATAACTTTAATAGAGAAACAACGTACTAATTTTGGCGTTCTAATTAATGTTGAGCCTGGAACTTCAAAAGAAGTAACTTTTTATTACAAAATACCCAAAGCAATTATAGATGGTGATTATAATTTATATGTGCAAAAACAGCCAAATTCTCGGGTTAAAAAATTTAAAATTGACGTTATAGCAAAAGATAAGGTAAAATCACTGAGTCAAATTTTGTTTAATAACGCTTCGTCTAGAGATAACGTAATCGAAAAATCACCATTGACTGAAGATGCATTTTTTCAGTTTAATAAATAGGCGTATCGTTTAGTTTTAATTAAATTCCAGTATTTTAATTAAGTATGTTTGGTATTATTAAAAGAATAGGTATTGATCTGGGAACTACTTACACGCTTGTTCACTTGCCAAAGCGTGGTATTGTCATAAATGAGCCTAGTGTTGTGGCTATTTCAGTTGTGGACAAAAAAATACTTGCAGTTGGAAATGAAGCCAAGGACATGTTGGGGCGAACCCCAGACACTATTATTGCTTTAAAGCCACTGAAAGATGGTGTGATCGCAGATTATCGTTCAACCGAGGCCATGCTCAGGTATTTTATTAATAAAGCCCTCGGTGCAAAAATGAGAATTTTTCGACCCGAGGTTATGGTTGCCGTACCAGCTGGTATATCCTCCACGGAAAGACGTGCCGTTATTGATGCGACTATTGCCGCAGGAGCCAAGGCTGCCTATATTATAAAAGAGCCGGTAGCGGCAGCGATTGGTGCTGATATTCCTATTGGTTCAGCCTCTGGGCATATGATAATTGATATAGGTGGCGGCACGGCAGAAATGGCAGTAATTTCACTGGGTGGTATAGTAACCTCAACTTCAGTAAGAGTTGGTGGTTGTCGTTTTGATAATTCGATAGTCGAATTTATTAGAAAAAAATATAGTCTCTCGATAGGTGAAAGAACGGCTGAGGAAATAAAGATTCAGATTGGTTCAGCCCTATACCTCGAAAATAAACTGACCCTAGAAATTCGGGGTCGGGATATTGTTAGCGGCTTGCCGCGCAGTATTATAGTGTCTAGTAGCGATGTAACTGAGGCCTTGCAAAATGATTTGGAGGTTTTAGTATCAACGGTAAAGAAAGTGCTATATGACACGCCACCCGAATTGGCAGCTGATATTATGGATAAGGGTATTGTTATGTCTGGCGGCAGCTCGTTGCTTAGGAATATTGATCAGCTAGTGACTAGGACCACTGGAGTTCCGGCCTATATTGCTAACGATGCGGAGCTTTGTGTGGTTAGGGGTACTGGTATCGCCTTGGACAATCTTGACTCGTATAAACGCAGTATTTTGGCAACTAAATAATTTTATGATTATTGGTATTGATGCAAGTCGGGCAAACATGACGCGTCGAAGCGGTACAGAATGGTACTCGTATTATTTGTTGCATGAATTGGCAAAGCAGGATTCAAAAAATAAATACATACTCTACACCGACAAGCCGTTGGTTGCTGATTTGTTAAGACTTGGCTTTGATGATAGTCATCATGATGATGATTCAGTGCCAGAACATACTTTTAAATCAAAATTCAATAATTTTGAAATAAAGCTATTGAAATGGCCATTTAAATATTTATGGACTCAGGGTAGATTATCGCTTGAAATGCTTCTGAATCCTCCGGATGTCTTATTTGTGCCATCGCATACATTACCCATAATACATCCAAAAAATTCAATTGTCACGATTCATGATATTGCTTTTGAGCGGGATCGTAGCATCTATCAAAAAAGGCAAATCGGTGCTGATCAGCCATCATTGCATAATTTTTTAAATACCGTCGTTAAAATTTTTACTTTTGGTCGCTATGGTGCCAATACAATCGATTATTTGGCTTGGTCTACGATATATGGTTTAAGGCATGCTAGTAAAATAATAACGGTTTCTGAATTTACGAAAAAAGAAATTATGAGCGTTTATAGCTCTGTTTTGTCAGCTAGTATTTTTGATAAAATCAGGGTTGTTCACAATGGGTTTGCTGATGAATTATTTACGCCGAATAATGATACAGTTAAAGCTGATTCTATATTGGCTAAATACAATATTGTAAAGCCTTACTTGTTTTATCTGGGTAGAATTGAGAGGAAAAAAAATATTCCCCATCTTATAGAGGCATTTGGTTTGTTCCAACACTATAATATTGACGCTAATTTGGTTTTAACAGGGGCTTCAAGTTTTGGTGCTGATGAGGTTGGTTACATGATTAGCGAATACGGTTTAGATAAAAAAGTGAATCGCACTGGTTGGGTAGATGAGGTAGATTTACCTTATATATTTAATCAAGCGACAGCTTTTGTTTTTCCGTCACTTCATGAAGGTTTTGGCATACCGCTCTTAGAGGCTATGGCGTGCGGTATTCCGGTTGTTGCTTCAAATGCGCCAGCAATTCTTGAGGTCTGTGATGGGGCAGCTCTCTATTTTGATCCTAGAAATATTAGAGATATGGCAGATAAGTTAAATGAAATAATTACCAATAAATCATTAAGGTCCGCGCTTATCAAGGATGGACTAGTTAGGTCAAAAAAATTTAGCTGGCGTCAATGTGCGAAAGATACTTTGAATGTTATTTGCGAATAGTTTGCTTGAATTTTAATTGCTTAATATGTTATAATTAATCATATTTATGGTTAATTTTTTAAAATAATTTTATTTTTTATCACAGAAAAAAAAATATATTAACTGTTGTTGCTGCAATAATATTTATTGTTCTTTTTTTGGCTGGATCTTGGACAAATTTTTTTTCAACTCAAAATGTTGCCGCCTTTAGGGCGGCAATGATTTCTAATGATAGCTATCTTGGTCGTCAGTGGTATTTGCGTAAAATAAAAGCCCCGGAAGCTTGGAATATTAATCACGAAGCGCCTGGGGTAATCATTGCCGTGATTGATTCGGCGGTAGATATTGATCACCCAGACCTAAAGACTAACGTTTGGAAAAATTTGAAAGAAATACCAGATAATAATATTGATGATGATGGCAATGGTTTTATTGACGATGTAAATGGTTGGAATTTTGTCGAAGGTAATAATAATGTTAAGCCACAGTTCAGTAAAAACTACACAGCGGATGTTTTACATGGCACAATTGTTTCCGGGATTATTGCTGCCAGTGGTAATAACACTGAGGGCGTAAGTGGCGTTACTTGGAGTGCCAAGATAATGCCAATAAAAGTTCTTTCGGATAGCGGTGAAGGGTCTGTCTCATCAGTAATTCAAGCTATTGATTATGCAATTTTGAATAATGCAAATATTATTAATTTAAGTTTTGTTGGTTCTGAATACAGTCAGGGCTTGGCTGAGGCAATAGAAAGAGCTTATAAGGCTAATATTATAGTTGTTGCTGCGGCTGGAAATGATGCCAGATCAAATGATGAATTATCACTTGATAAAAAACCTTTGTATCCAGTTTGCATGGATGGGCCAATATCGGAAAATCGAGTCATAGGCGTGGCCGCAACAGACGCGATCGATCAAAAGGCTAATTTTTCTGGTTTTGGAAAAAATTGTATAGATATTAGTGCGCCAGGAATTAGTGTTTATGGGCTTTCTGTCTATTCACCTACGCACCAGATCGGTCAGGATATTTTGGACAAGTATTATGACGGTTATTGGTCCGGAACTTCCGTGGCGGCTCCCATGGTCAGTGGAGCCTTAGCTTTAATAAAATCAACAAATCCTAATCTTAATAGAAGAGAAACATTAGAAGTTTTATTTAACACGGCAGACAAAATAGACGCACTTAATCCTCAGTACGTTAATAAGCTAGGTCAGGGACGATTAAATATCGAACGGGCACTACTTGAAGCAAAGTTTAGATTAAGTCAGGGTGAAAATGATATTTTGATTGGCATGAAAAGGAATGGCTCAAGAATTAAAATAACTAATTATGACAATGGATTAATTTCTACTTTTGTTCCATTTGTTAAATTTAGTGGCGGAGTCAATATCACTTCTTTTACGGATAAAAATGCATCTTTGATTCTGGCAGTACCAGCCTCTAGTGGTGGTCCTCAAATAAAAATATTTGACACATCAGGATTATTAAAGAGACAGTTTTTTGTTTATGACAAGAATTTTCGAGGAGGGGTTAATATTGCAACTGGTGATATAAATAATGATGGTCAAGTTGAAATTATTACAGCGCCGGCTTCGATGGGTGGCCCACAAGTCAGAATTTTTTCAATTGAGGGTAAGCTTCTTGGTCAATTTTTTGCCTATGATCAAAATTTCAGAGGTGGGGTTAATTTAGCGGTTGGTGATATGGATAATGATAATTTTCTTGAAATTATTACGGCACCGGCAAGTCTTGGTGGTCCTCAGGTGAAAATTTTTGACAAGCAAGGTAAGTTAAAAAAATCAGCCTGGATTGGCGATAAAAAAATTCGCACCGGATTGCGACTTGCAGTGGGGGATTTTTCTGGTCGATCCTTAGATAGAAAGTTGAATTTAGTTGTCAATATGATTGAAAATAATGCTAATTATATTTATTTATACAACACTGGACTAGAACGTGACTTAAAATTTAAAATCAATAGCAAAACCACTGGCAGTTTAGCGGTTGCAGATATAAATAAAGACGGCTATTCAGAAATATTGGTCGGGGATAACGTTGGATCAAAAATAGTTACTTATGATTCACTTGGAATCTTACGAAATGAATTTTTAGGATTTGATCCAGGGTTTAAGGGTGGGGTAAATTTATCAACAATAAAACGTTAATATTAAGCTATGCAAAAAACTATTTTTGATCGAAAAAATGTCTTGGTTTTGGGGGGGGCAGGTTTCATCGGATCCCATTTGTGTGATGAATTGGTAAAAGATAGCAAGGTTATTTGTGTAGATAATTTTTCAACTGGTGATGAAAAAAATATTGATCATTTATTATCTGATCAGAATTTCAAATTCATTAAGCATGATATGTCAGAACCGCTCGACCTTGAATCGATGCCAGAATTGGAATTGTTTAAAGTGAAATTTCAAGGCATTCAGGAAATATATAACTTAGCATGTCCGACTTCACCCAAGCATTTTAACGAGCAGCTAATAGATAACTTGCTTGCCAATTCTTATGCAGTTAAAAATAGCTTAGATGTGGCGTTGAAGTACAGCGCTAAGTACTTGCATTTTTCTACGTCGGTAGTCTATGGTCATAATCGCGATGGTCGAGGAAAACTATCAGAGGAATATATGGGTGTCGTAGATTTTGTCTCAAGTCGCAGTGCTTATGATGAAGGTAAACAGTTTGCCGAAACAATGGTTATAAATTATAGACGCGTCTACAATTTAGACGCCAAAATTATGCGATTATTCAGGACGTATGGTCCTCGAATGAAGTTGAATGATAATCAGATGATTCCAGATTTTGTTTCCAATGCCTTGGATGATAAGGATTTAATTATATTTGGAGATGAGAAATTTAGTTCATCTTTGTGTTATGTGTCTGACGTGGTAGATGCGGCGATGAAAATGATTCAAAAGCCCAGTGTTGAAATATTAAATATCGGCTCAGATATTGATGTTAGTTTTACAAATATAGCTAAAAAAATTATAAACTTAACAGACTCAAAATCGGCTATCAAGCACCAGCCCGAAATATTTTTTGTCTCTAATTTGCCATTGCCTGACATTTCGAAGGCCTTGGATCAACTTGGTTGGTTACCGATCGTAACCCTGGATAAGGGTCTAGAAAAAACTGTCGATGACCTAAGAGCCAGTAAAGGTGTAAAAAATCTTTCAAATGTCTATAAATAAAAATAAAATTTATTTGATAATACCGGCATATAATGAGGCCAAAAATATTGGCGAGGTTCTTGCCACTGCTCTAAAAATATATTCTGACATTGTAGTGGTTGATGATGGGTCAAGTGATGAGACAGCGGCAATCGTGAGCTTGTTTAATGTTCATTTATTGCGTCATGTTACAAATCGCGGACAAGGGGCGGCACTTAGGACGGGGACAAAATTCGCAGTCTTTAACGGGGCAGATATTATTGTGCATTTTGATGCGGATGGACAATTTTTGATTGACGACATAGAGGTGGCGATTAAAAAAATAGTCTTGGATAAAGTCGATTTGGTTTTTGGTTCTCGATTCTTGAATGACAATACTAAAATGCCATGGTTTAAAAAAAATATAATTATGCCACTGGCTAGGCTAGTTAATAAATTAGCCTTTAATATTAATCTTACAGATCCGCAAAGTGGTTTTCGGGTGTTTACAGCCAAATCATTTGAAAAAATAATTTGGCAGCAGGATGGGATGGCACACTGCACTGAGATCCTACACCGGGCAACTCGTAGTGGCTTGACACTAGCGGAGGTGCCAATAACCGTTATTTATCATGATTTTGGTCAAAGGCTTTCTGGTGGTTTTAAAATATTAAAGGATTTTTTCATATATAGTCTGATAAATTAATTTTCTAAATATGTTTCAACAGGTTATTGCAATAATAATAATTGCCTTCATAATATCGCGATTGATTTGGCAAAAAAGAGGCGCTCAAATTTCTACGTCTGAATTTAAGTTTTGGTTGTTTTTCTGGATTGTGAGTGGCATTGCTGTACTGAATTTAAAATATATTGACTTATTGGTTGCCCATTTTGGTTTTAGTGGTTCCGGGATTCAAGTATTGCTAGAAGTTGCCATAGTTGTTTTGTTTTATTTTATTTTTAGATTAAGATTAAGAATGGCCAAACTCGAAAAAGACATAACGCGCTTAGTCGAGAACATTGCCTTAAATACAAAAATATGACAGCCAAAGAAGCAATTTTTGATTTTATAAATTACGCCTTCATGTTGGCCATTGTTAGTGGCTCTATATTGTATTTTACAATTCCAGGTAATTTTGAGGCCTTTCAGGAGACGATGTTTTCCTTGGCGCCCTTAATTTTTTTCGCTTTTGCCTTATTGATTAAAATAAAATTAGCGCGAACTGAGTTGCGCACAAGGTCTGAAAGGCAGGAAACTGATCTGGAGATTAGATTAACAATTAAGCATAAAATCTGGTATGACATGGGAACCTCAGCTCTACCGGTTGTAATGCTTGCCATCGTAACGACCATTAGAACGGCTGATTATGTCGATGCAATTTTAGCTTTGGTTGCTTACCTGTTTATGTGGGCTCTTGGTAAAATTATTTTTGCTAAAAAAAATATAGCATGAAAATTGCCTATATAGTTTGTACTTATCCGCCATATCGCGGTGGCATGGGAAATAGCGCTAAACAAATTGCGGAGCTGGCAGTCGCAAACCATCAAGTCACGGTTTTTACCCCTAATTATGATGATAGGCAAAAGGACCTTGATTCGACAGCCGCTGTGCGGGTCGAATATTTAAATACGCTATTCAAGTTTGGTAATGCCGCCTGGGTTCCACAGTTAATCTGGTATCTAAGAAAGTATGATTTAACGTATTTGCATTATCCATTTTATGGGGCACATAAGCAGGCCTATAATTTCAGTTTACTGTATCGTCGGCCTCTAGTTGTTCATTACCACATGGATACGGCAGAAGTCGGCTTTAAAGCGCTGCCATTTTGGTTAAGTCGAAAAATAGTTCTACCACTAGTTTTATTTTTTGCCAAAAAAATTGTCATTTCATCACTTGATTATCTAAAAAGTTCCAATATTAAAAATTATTATATCAAGCATCCGGAAAAGTTTGTGGAAATACCTTTTTGGGTTGATACTGATTTTTATCAGCCGGCTATTAAAAACAATAATGATCGCGAGCTGTCATTGTTATTTGTCGGTGGACTAGACTCGGCTCATTATTTTAAAGGTTTAGAGGTTTTGTTAAAGTCAGTAAAATTAATTATTGAAAGTGAAGCTTTTTTAGTTAGACTTAATATTGTTGGCGATGGCAATTTGAAGAAAAAATACATGGAACTCGTTGTCCAGATGGGCATAAGTAATGTTGTTAATTTTTCTGGTAAACTCAATGACATTGGACTGCTCAACGCATATCAGTCTAGCGATATTTTTATCTTGCCATCGATAAATAAAAGTGAAGCTTTTGGCCTGGTCTTGCTCGAGGCCATGGCATGCGGCGTGCCGGTTATTGCTAGTAACCTTCCTGGCGTCAGGTCGGTCTTCATTAATGAAGAGAGTGGCATGTCATTTGAGGTGGGAGATTCTGAGGATTTGATGATTAAGATAAAGAAACTAGCCCTGGATGAAAAATTACGAATTAAGATGGGTATGGCTGCGAGAGAGCGTGTTCTGGTTAGCTATGATAAAAAAATTGTTAGTGAAAAATTTGAAAAACTTTATGAGGATTGCAGTAGTAAATAACTTATTTAAACCATGGACGCGCGGTGGAGCGGAGCAGGTAGCGCAGTTCCAAGTTAAGGCCTTAAAGAAGCTGGCTCATGACGTGATTGTTATTACTTCACTGGTGGATAGTAAAACTACATTTCAAGATGAATTTCCGGTTTATCGATTAAGCGGCTTTCCATCAACGTTTTCTAGATTAAGTCTCATGCCCTTGTGGCTAAGATATCTTTGGCACCTGATCAATCTCTTTAATTTTGTTACACCATACCGAATTTATCGAATTCTAAAAAAAGAAAAAATCGATTTAGTAGTCGGTAATAATATTTTTGGCTTAGGTCTTTTAACACCGATTGCCTGCCGCTTAGCCGACGCAAAATATGTGGCTGTTTTACATGACATTCAGTTGCTTCATCCATCTGGCCTTATGTATTATGGTCAGGAGTTTATTTTAGAATCACCCGCGGCAAAAATTTATCAATTTTTTACTGGTTTTTTCTTTGCTTTTTGTTCGGGGGTAACTGCTCCATCACATTGGCTTATAAAATTGCATCAAGCTCATTTCATGTTTGTGGCAACTTCGGCCGTAGTTATTAAGAATCCAGACATAGATGCAGTAAATGTTAAAAGAGTTGAGCCGCAAAAATTTACCATGCTATTTGCCGCTCAACTGGAGGTTCATAAAGGTATTAAGGTTTTGCTCGAGGCCGTGTCAGGTTTGGCTGGTGATTGGGTCTTGCAAGTAATGGGTGATGGTAGTCTTGAAGCAGATGTGGTGCAAGCAGCCCTAAGGGATGAAAGAATAAAATATCAAAAGTGGTCAGAAAGTGATTTGCCTGATTTGCTGGCTAATGCCAGTTGCCTAATCTCACCCTCACTGTGCTATGAAAATTCACCCCTGGCTATTAGGCGGGCCCAATTAGCTGGATTGCCTGTTATTGCTAGTAACCTAGGTGGCACACCCGAGTTATTCAGTGAGACAAAATTTTTATTTCGGCCCACTGTCGAGTCGTTACGAGACAAGCTCATTGAATGCCAACAGGCAGATTTTTTTTCACAAAAAAATACGCCAATTAATCATTATGATGACTACATTACCGACTTACTTTTGTTGGCTCTAAAGAATGATGGTTAGTTGAAAATATTTGTTATTTAAGTTAGTATTGTCACATGAAGATACCGAAATACGTCGTCGAAGTGCTGAGTAAAATTAAAGATTCTGGTTTTGAGGCCTATCCAGTCGGGGGGTGTGTTAGGGATTTGTTAATGGACAAAACGCCTAAAGATTGGGATATTACTACGAGTGCCAAGCCCGCTGAGCTTTTGGCGATTTTTCCCGAGGCTAAATATGAAAATACTTTTGGTACGGTTTTGTTAGCTTTTAAGGATGAGGCTGGGTTAGTCATGGCTGTAACCGAGGTCACAACCTTTAGAAGCGAGCAGGGCTACTCTGATCGTCGACACCCGGACGAGGTTATTTTTGAGACCGATATAGAGAAGGATCTCGAGCGTCGAGATTTTACAATAAATGCCTTAGCTTTGAAATTTGATCATTTACCTATAAGTGATGACCATGACTATTTGTCTCAGCGCGAGCTTGACCCTGGCACATGGCAAATTATAGATCTATTCGGTGGACAAAAGGATATTGGCAAAAGAGTAATTAGAGCGGTGGGTGAACCTAGTGACAGATTTCGTGAGGATGCACTCCGCATGATGCGGGCCATTAGATTTTCTGCGCAACTCGGTTTTGCCATCGAGGACAAGACGCTGCGTGCCATCGCTAAGCTGGCGCACACGGTGAGATTTGTGGCAAATGAAAGAATTCGGGATGAATTGATCAAGATTATTTCATCACCCCGGCCAGCTGAAGGTATATTAATGCTCCATAAGGCAAATTTGTTAAAATATATCCTACCAGAACTTGAACTTGGCGTCGGCCTAGCCCAAAATAAACATCACAAGCATACCGTCTTTCAGCACAATGTCAGATCGCTACAATTTTGTCCAAGTCACGACTGGCGTGTTAGGCTGGCCACATTACTGCACGATGTTGGTAAACCTAAATCACGCAAATTGGTCAATGATGAAATAACTTTTTATAACCATGAATATTTTGGGGCCAAAATCACCGAAAAAATCGTGCACAGATTGAAGTTTTCAAACGATGATGCAATCAAGGTCATTGGACTGGTCAAAAATCACATGTTTTATTATAATGTGGATGAAGTGACCGCTGCCGCTGTCCGTCGATTGATTGTTAAGGTGGGCAAAGACAATTTAAAAGACTTGATAGATCTGCGTATCGGCGATCGACTAGGGTCTGATGTCGCCAAGGCCAAGCCTTACAAACTTAGACATCTTGAATACATGTTTGATATGGTGCAAAATGATCCGGTATCGGTAAAAATGCTCAAGATCAATGGTGATACCTTGATGTCAGAGCTTAATATCGAGCCAGGACCGACTATCGGTTGCATTTTAGATATACTTCTGTCCGACGTGTTGGATGACCCAGCTTTGAATAACAATGATTGGCTTATTGCCAGAAGTCTTGAGTTGAGTCATTTGAATTTAGCGGAACTGCGTACCAAGGCTAAGCAGCAAATCGAGGAAAAAAGGACAGCAGAAGACCAAAGTATTAAAAAAAAGCATTGGGTAAAATAATTAATAATATAATATGAAAAATTTAATCCCATTAATGATGTTGGTTTTAATTTTGAGTGGTTGCACTGAGCAATCGTCAACTCAGACTGACACCTACGGTGGCAATCAAGAAATTAAAACCAATGAGGCGGTGCAAAAAGAAAATGCAACCGCCACTCAAGATGCGACCTCAAAATTAGAGACGGCGCAGGTAAAAAACGACTCTGCCATGTCTGATCAAAAAAATAATGATAAACCAATAATTAAAAAAACACTTATGCCAGATCAAAACACTTTTGAAGACCTAGTCGGCGTTTATTCAGGCGCTAACTTGGTGACAAATTTAGGAACAATTTCGGTAAAATTTTACGGCAAAGATTCACCAAAAACAGTTAATAATTTTTTGAATCTCGCCAAGCTTGGTTTTTATGATGGTACACGCTTCCACCGCATTATCAAGGATTTTATGATTCAAGGTGGCGATCCAAATTCCAAGTCTGATGATTGGTCAACTCATGGTATGGGTGGTCCAAATTACAGATTTGCTGACGAATTTAATAGTCATAAATTAGTTCGCGGGTCGCTGGCAATGGCCAACTCTGGTCCCAATACTAATGGTTCACAATTTTTTATCGTGACAGCAGCCGAAACCCCCTGGCTTGATGGTCGACATACAAATTTTGGTGAAGTAACGGCCGGTGAAGAGGTGATGAACAAGATTGAAAATGCCAAAAAGAATGAAAATGATCATCCACTGGAGGACATCACAATTGAAAAAATTGACCTCCTTAAATAAATTTAAAAACCCCTGATCAAAAGTCAGGGTTTTTTGTATTATTTTGTATTATTACTGATTTAGGTTATAATAATAGACGACGCAAATTTTTTATTATCTCATGAAAAAATATTTACTAATTATATTTATAATCGCTTTAGTGCCTTTATCGCTAATGGCAGCTGTCAATACTGGAAATACGGGTAAAATTTTAACCAAAAATAAGCTGGAGTTCTGGTATATTAATCCACTAACTGCTAAACGTCACTATGTTAACAATGTCGATGATTTTTCTTTGCTAATTTCTCGTGTGGCCACCTCGGCACCGCTTTTTGATTTGCAACAAATTGCCCAAAATACTATGACATTGGCAGGTGATGCTACCACCTCACGCCGCTATGCCGGCATGATATTATACGACCCATATAGTGCTAAGGATTTGTGGTACATTAATCCGATAACTTTAAAGAAGCACTATCTTGGTCAGGGATTAGCTGCTTATAAGGTTTTTGCTAACTTAGCGGCTACAACATCGGCAGCGGTTGTTGATTCAATTCCAAGGGCAAGGTCATCACGCGTGACCGATACCTATAGTTCATATGAACGTAAAACCGTAAAGACATCTTTAGGTGACTTTGTGACTGATATTGTAATGATTGATCTGGCTAATCCGAATTTGAAAATCATTACTGAAACCGCTGATAATGGTAACTGCAAAGTTAATTGCAAGGCCAAGCAAATCTCGAGTTTTATTGAACAGCATAACGCCTTTGCCGCAATTAATGGCACCTACTTTGATACTAGTCGGTCAAAATTGAATTATTATTTTTTTCCGGTCTATAATTCACGTCTAAAAAAATTCATCAACGAAGATCAGTTGAAATGGTGGACGACTGGGCCGATAATGGTTTTTGATATGAATAATAAATTTTATTACTTCAAAGATTCACGCGACTTTAAAAGCGTAAAAGAATTCGAAATAAAAAATGGCGTGAAAATCCAGGCAGCAATTGGTAATAAACCACGGCTCGTCGAGGAGGGTATGAACTACTTGATAGATTGGGAGGTTGATCAGAAACAACGTGAAGTTAAGACACTGCGTAACGCCATTGCTTATAAGCAAGGCAAGCTCTATTTAGTGGTCACGCAAAAGTCACGGATTCAAGATTTGGCCGAGGTTTTAACAACTCTAGGGATGGAGTATGGTTTAAACCTAGATGGCGGTTATTCAACGGCGTTGTTCTATGATGACAAGATTAAACTTGGTCCTGGTCGTGACATTCCCAATGCCATATTATTTTCCTATAAAGATTTATCCAAGAAACCAGTCTCAGCCAATAGTGCTACGATGTCTAGTAGTATTAATTCTGAAAAAAATAATTAACACTTATGCTAACCCAAGCAGTTCTAAAATATAAGGAGGACGGAGAGATTTATTTGCGTATCAAGGCTAGGCCCGGAGCAGCCACGACCGAGGTCAAAGGTCTACTTGAGACGCCGGATGGGGATACGTATAAGATTGATTTGGCAGCTGCACCCGAGCAAGGTAAGGCCAATTTAGAGCTGATTAAGTATTTAGCCGTCTGGTTTGAGGTTGCCAAGGCCAATATCACGGTCTTAAGCGGTGCTGGAGATAAATTCAAGCTCATAAAAATTGTGAAGTAATAACATGGAAATACAAACTAAAAAAAATGATCAAAAAATCCCCGAACACGTTGGTATAATACTTGATGGTAATCGACGTTGGGCCAAGGAGCGTAACTTGATGAGTTTTGATGGGCACCTAGCTGGTTATAGAAAAATTAGAAGCGTGCCGAAGTGGTTTTTTGATCGCGGCGTGAAATTTGTCTCAGTGTATGCATTTTCGACCGAAAATTGGGATCGTGATCCAGAAGAAGTTAATTATTTAATGAAATTACTTAGGCAAGCGATCGATGAAGAGGTGACTATTGCCAATGAGCAGGATTTTAAGATTTTGGTCAGTGGTCGAATTGACGAGCTACCTGGAGATTTGCCAGTTGCTTGTCACGAGGCAATTTCAAGGACTAGCAGTAATAAAAAAGGGGTTTTAAATATTTGCCTCAATTACGGCGGGCGAGCTGAAATCGTAGATGCTGCAAAGAAAATGATTCGGTCCAATATTACTGAGGAGCAGGTGCATGAAGGGATGTTTAGAAAATATTTTTATCAAAGTGAGGTGCCTGACTTGGATGTACTTGTGAGGACCTCAGGCGAGTGGCGCACTTCTGGATTTTTACTATGGCAAGCAGCTTATGCCGAACTCTTTTTTATAAAGAAGTATTGGCCTGATTATGAGGAGTCAGACGTAGTAAATCTATTGAACGAATATAACGAACGTGATCGCCGATTTGGTAAATAATCTAAAAATTATACACAAATTTTATTGTGTTGCTTATTACAGAGAGAGTCGTTTAAGGATGGCGTCTTTTAATTTAATCGTAAGTCATACTTGCGGTTTTTTTATTTGAATATTATTCAAACACTTGCTAGTATCTAGATATATATGAGTAATGTAAATCAACCACTGGCTGATCGTATTCGACCGCAGGATTTTGCTGGTTTTTTTGGGCAGTCAGAGATTGTGGGTAAAGGCAAGTTGCTGCGGCAAGCGATTGAAGCTGATCGTGTACCGTCGATGATTTTTTGGGGTCCGCCTGGTTCGGGCAAGACAACCTTGGCCAAGATCATTGCTAAGCAGACCAAGTCAGATTTTATTGAGCTGTCCGCAGTGACGGCTGGCGTGGCGGATCTGCGTGAAGTGGTGAAACGCGCCGAGACCAACAAACGACTTGCTATCAAAACTATACTGTTTATTGACGAGATTCATCGCTGGAACAAAGCTCAACAGGATGCTTTACTGCCGCATCTAGAGCGAGGGACGATTATCTTGATTGGTGCGACGACAGAAAATCCTAGTTTCGAAGTGCGTAATGCCTTACTCTCACGTTGTCGAGTTTTTGTTTTGGCAGCTTTGAGTGTCGAGCAGCTCGAGGGGATTTTAACTAGAGCCCTAACGAGTGATGTTTATCTGGCTTCGCAAAAAATAAAAATAAAATCAAAAATTATCCAGCATTTGGCTGAGCTTTCTAACGGTGACGCTCGTACGGCCTTGAATGTTTTGGAATACGCTGCTGGTTTTGGTGTCGAGATTACGGAGTTAGTCCTGGAAGAGGCCTTTCAAAAAAGTTATTTGCAATACGACAAAGATGGTGAGGAGCATTATAATTTAATTTCGGCATTACACAAATCTATGCGTGGTTCTGATGCTGATGCGGCCTTGTATTATCTGGCAAGAATGCTTGAAGGTGGTGAAGATCCTATTTATATTGCCAGGCGATTGGTGAGATTCGCCTCGGAAGATGTTGGTCTAGCTAATTCGCGAGCGATTGAGCAAGTGGTCGCTATTTTTCAAGCTTGTCAATTCATTGGCATGCCTGAGTGTGGCGTTAATTTGGCGCAGGCGGTGGTTTATTTGGCTAAGTGTGAAAAGTCAGTCGAGATTTACCAGGGCTACAAAGAGGCACAAAACGATGTGCGACTATATGGCAATTTGGCGGTGCCACTACATATACGTAATGCTCCGACCAAGTTAATGAAAGACTTGAATTATGGCAAGGGTTATAAATATTCGCCCGATTATAATTATAAGGAAAGACAAACTTATTTGCCAACGAAACTCGCTGGTAAAAAATATCTAAAAAAATAGCCCCGAATTTTGTTCATTCAGGGCTTTTTTAGTTAGGTGATATTGCAGTGATTGAGCATGTTTACAAGGCACTTTTTATGCATTTGTGACATGGGGCACAATGGTGACCGGAAGCGTTCTTCGAATTGGTCATCAAGAATGGATAATATTGTTTTGAGGGATATTGGCCTCACTACATGTTTCATGGTGGCGCAAATGAATTGCAATTCATTTTGTAGGCCAGTTATGCCGTTGTAATTTTTGCTTTTGAGCATTTGAAATATTTTGTCGATACGGGCAAAGTCGAAATTAGCCACGCTCGAGACAACGCCTTCCGCCCCTAAGCTCATAAGGGCTGGCATTAGTCTATCGGAGGAAAAAACTTTGCAATTGGGCGGGTGGTTTTCGATAATATTGGTGATCAAATCGCGCTCACAATTTTCAATTAGTAATCCCTGGATGGTGCCTTCTTTCATGAGTTGAATGACTGTCTCGGCATTGATCTCCGAATTTGACCGTTCCTGATGGAGACACATAATCAGGGGAATCGTTTTTGCATACTTTTTGATGGTACGCATGTGCAATTTTACTCCTTTGATTGGTGGACGGTTATAATACGGCAAAGGAATTAATGCCGCTGTTGCCTTCAAATCTTCAGCAGCCAAGGTTAGTTCGATGGCTTCGGCGGTCGAATTGCTACCAGTTCCGGCAATAATTGGAATCTCACCGGCTGTCTCGATCGCCACTTTTATAATCTTGATATGCTCTTTGAACGAGAGGGTTGAGTTCTCGGCATTGGTGTGAGTGACCATAATAGCACTCGGCTCGTTTTTGATTACATTTCTGATGTGATATTTCAGGGTGTTAAAGTTGACCATTTCTGGGTACATGACTCTGAAGCTATCCTTGTTCTTGATAATGGTTAAACCGTCGGGGTGTTCGGTGAAAAAAGTCGGTATTTCAACGATTGGTCTGAGACATAATTTCTCCATAATTTCCTCATTTTGCATGTATAACCTCCTGGTTTTTTTGCCATAACGCTGGCTATGATGTATATTTAAAAGAGCAATAAGTTGTTTAATATAGCATAATATTAATTATTTGTAAATACTATGGATTACGGTAAAAAGTCGGTCGAACTGCACAGGAAAAAACGTGGTAAAATTGAAATCAAATCTAAAGTTAGCTTAAAAACCATAAATGACTTGGCTTTGGCCTATACGCCAGGCGTTGCCGAAGTTTGTCGCGAAATCGGCCAGGACAAATCGCAGTCATATCAATTGACTAATCGAGCCAATCAAGTCGCGATTGTTTCTGACGGCACGGCCATTTTAGGTTTAGGTGATTTGGGACCTGAGGCAGCCATGCCCGTTATGGAGGGAAAGGCCATAATTTTTAAGGAATTTGCCGGGATCGATGCGGTGCCACTGTGCATTAACTCAACCAAGGTTGAGGAGATAGTGAAATTTTGTAAAATGATCGAACCAAGTTTTGCCGGTATTAACCTAGAAGATATTGCAGCTCCGAGGTGTTTTGAGATACTAGCTATTCTCGAAAAGGAATTAGATATTCCTGTTTTTCATGATGACCAGGATGGAACGGCCATCGTTTTGCTCGCTGCTTTGATTAATACCTGCAGAGTTTCAGGGCGCGCACTGAAGGATTTAAAAATTGTTGTTAACGGGGCGGGGGCGGCTGGCATTGCAATCACTAAACTGCTACTCCACGCGCAAGTAGCAGATGTAGTCGTCGTTGACTCAGTGGGGATTATTAATAAAAAAAGGGCAGGACTGAACGCGGAAAAAAAACAATTAGCACTAGTAACTAATAAGTCAAATAAATCAGGTGAGTTGAGCGATGCGTTAATGGAAACCGATGTTTTTGTGGGTGTTTCTAAGGGTAACATTTTGACTGTTGAAATGGTGCAGTTAATGAATCATCAGCCGTTTATATTTGCGATGGCTAATCCCACGCCAGAAATAATGCCAGAGCTAGCTTATTTGGGTGGCGCGAGTATCGTCGGCACTGGTAGGTCAGATCTGCCAAATCAGGTAAATAACGCCTTGGTCTTTCCTGGTTTGTTTCGAGGCATACTTAAAGCGAAAATAAAAATAGTCACCCCTGAATTGAAGTTTGCTATTGCTATGGCTATCGCTTCCGTCATTAAACCGACCAAGAATAAATTAATGCCACTAGTTATGGATAAGCGAGTGGTGTTAGCAATCGAAAAAATTATTATTAAATATGCACAAAAATAAATTTGGTAAATTAGAAAATTTATTTTTACTATTGTGCTGGCTCGTGTTAATAGCGCGCTTATTAACGGTACCATCACCCAGTGTGCCGAGTTTACTAAATTTTACTTATAGTGATAAATTAATTCATTTAGTTTTATTTGGCGGTTTAGTCTATTTTTTGATTGAGGCGGTCGAGTCATTTTTTTTAACGCGCTACGTCTATGTCGTATTGATTGGATTACTGCTAACCATTGGCTATGCTCAGCTAATGGAATTACTTCAAAATTATATTCCTGGTCGCTCTAATAGCCTTTTTGATTCTTTGGCAGGGGGCGCTGGTGCTCTGATTGCGGCCATTGTTATTTATCTTTGGGATTACAAGCACATCAATCGACCCAGATTATTGATGCAGGTTTGTTGCATGGGGTGTGGGGCGTATGTCCTAGAAGAATTAAAAGAAAAATATCGCTTGTATTTGTTTTTTTATAATCCCAATATTTATCCAGCAACTGAATACAAAAAAAGGCTGGCTGAGACCAGAAGAATTGCCGCTAAAATGGGAGTACCATTGGTGGTTGGTAGAGGTGACTACCAAAATTGGTTAAGTAAAATTGTTGGACATGAAAAATCACCCGAAAAGGGTAGTCGTTGCATGATTTGTTATGCTGATAGATTGACTGCCACCGCCAAAAAAGCCAAAAAATTGGGTTTCAAATATTTCGGTTCGACCTTGTCCATTAGCCCCCATAAATCATATCAGGCTATTTCGCAAATTGGCCAACAAGTGGCAAGAGATTTGCAAATTAATTTTCATGATGAGGATTTTAAAAAAAATGATGGTTTTAATAAATCAGTTTATTTGTCTAAAAAATTGAATTTATATCGTCAAGATTATTGTGGCTGTGAATTTAGCATCAGAAAGAAAAGCTTGGCCTGATATTAAATTAAAAAATATTTAAGATAATTTATGACAGAACAAAAATGGCAAGAAATAAAGGGGAATATTCAAGACATGTTCAAGGTTGTAGAGATTGACTCAGAGCAGTTAGAAGAAGATGGCGGTATTAATATTGAATGGATAATTTTTGATGGACCACTGGGTCGCATGCGCCTAGAGTTTGAAAGTCGTCCAATGATAATTGATAAAAAAACTAATTATTCAAATAGGATTGGTTCGGAAACAGCCGTCACCTATACTTATAGTCCGCACGAAAGGTCAACCGAGTTTGCAGTGTTTAAGTGGGATGAAGGGCAGGAAGTATGGGTAGAATATTCAGCTGAAAATTTTTTGCAGTAAATTTAAGTAATATTGCTAAAATAAGGCATTTCTGTTAAATTGAAAGCCATGACAAATCAATTAAGTTGGTTTTTGGTAAATTTTATACCCTTAGTGTTGTATGCCTTGTTAGAGGCATTACATATATTCCCAGGCAACTTTTATGCTATTGTTGGCTTGATTTTGTTCGTTATTTTGATTTTTAGTGGTCTGATAGCTAAAAATATCGCATTAGTCTCAAATTGGTGGAATTTTAGCTTATTGCCACTGACAACCTATATAGCAAGTATCGCTTTTTCAGTTTTATTGACTGATTTGGCATATGTGAGAATTTTGTATTTGCTTACAACCTTTTTTGTGGTTTTATATTTTAGAACAGTTTTTTATTTTTTTAGAAAGCCGATTAAATATAAATTTGCATCTATTGAAAATAGCGCAAGCTACTTGAATTTTTTTAACTTCTTTTTACTCTCATCATCGTTGTATGGCTTTAGGTCATTTCTTAGCTTGAAGGACTGGCAATTTTTACCGATTGTGCTGATTTATACAGTGCTCGTTTTTTATCAGTTATTGTGGGCAATGAAACTCAAATTTAGCGAATCTTATAAATACATAATTTTAGCTACCCTGGTAATGTTAGAAATTTCCCTCGCAATTAGCTTTCTGCCCTTTGAATATTATGTCTCTGGCTTGCTTTTGTCTTTGTGTTATTATGTAATAAGTGGATTGTTTAAATTGCACATTGCAAAAGTTCTAAATAAAGACAGGGTCATGTATTATGCCTTGTTTGTAATAATTATCTATGCCGTTATTTTTTTAACAGTGCGTTGGCTTTAATTTTATGTCTATTATTTTTTCTGGTTTGAATGGTGCTAAGAGGCGAATTATTTTTTTAACCACAATCGTTGTCTTGTGTTTTTTGGCGGGGATGGTTGGTAGTTATTTTGCCGCCTCATTTGGTTATGTGATTTTTGGCCTAGATACTGTCGAGGAGGTTACGCCAGATTACAATGCCAAGGCTAATGTTATAATTCGTGAGGCAAAAAATGTCGTAGTGATGCAGAATGAGCAAGTCAAGCAAATCGCCTCGACATATCAATCCAGCTCACTGTTGATTGTGCAAAAAAATTCTAAATCCGATGTTTTTGGTGCTAAGTATTATAACCTTAACAAACCCTTTGCCGAGGCCTTGCCAATGACATCCGATGGTTGGTTGATCTCAAATTTGAGAGGTAAGTTTAAAAAGGATACTTTTGTGCCAGCTGATTACTTATTATTTGATGATAATAAGAAGTCATACGTAATAGATAAATTTATCAAAGATGAAAAGAACGGTTTATATTTTTTGCATATCAAAACGACCGATTTAAAAATAAATAAAATTATCGGCATAACCGATGATATAATTGGTTCACCGGTCATTGCGCCAAATCACGACATTTCTATTTTGACGGCCAACATTACGAATGTAGGAACAAAGAGGGAGATTAGTTATAGTGATGAGATCGTTTCTGATATTAATCTTGATCGTAAGATTGACCAGAACTACTCAGTTATTTATATGTTTTCTGGTGACCTAATGGGTTTTGTTAATCAGGATGGTAAAATAATTTCAGCTGATTTTCTTGGTTCGATTGTTAGTAGTTTGTTGAAATTCGGTTCAATCAAACAGACATCCTTGGGGTTGTATTGTCAGGATTTAAGAAATTTGGTACCTGTTGATGGGAAAGATGGACAAGAAGGATGCATTGTTAACAATATTGGCGGGCCAGCAATTACCAAGCTGAGTCCGGCCGAAAAATTTGGGATTAAAGCTGGTGATATAATTTTGGAAATCAATCAGGAGCCACTTATTACCTCCATCCCAGTTGCTCTATCGAGATTCTTGCCAGGTGACAAAATTACTTTATCAGTATTGCGCTCGGGTAAAACAGTTAATATGGATATTGTACTAGCTGAAAAAAAATAAATTTAACGCTTGGTATATTAATAATCCCTTTTAGTTTTAAAAGGGATTTTTTATTTGGACTTTTTGTGATATAATTTAGGTGTTATTAAATCAATATCATGAAAAAAATTAAAAGCATTGAGTCGCTTAAGGGTAAGTTGGAAAATAAGGTAGTTCTAGTTCGTGTTGATTACAACGTGCCACTAAAAAATGGTAAAGTTAAAGAAGATTACAAAATAACTACCTCTTTGCCAACGATTAATTTTTTGATTGAACAGGGTGCAAAAATTATTTTGATGTCACATCTCGGTGATCCTGGAGGCAAGGTTGATAAGAAATTGTCACTTCTGCCAGTCGCCGAGCGTCTAGGCAAGCTTACTAAAATCAAAATAAAGTTTTTAGATACACTAAATCATAAGACGATCAAACATTTATCAACTAAGCTCGTAAAGGGTGAGGTAGTCTTGCTTGAAAATCTCCGGTTTAATGCTGGTGAAGAGAAGAATGACCAGGTCTTCGCAAAAAGCTTGGCCTCATTTGCGAGCATTTATGTAAATAATGCTTTCGCTGTTTCGCATAGGGCTCATGCCTCCGTCTCAGCGATTAAGAAATACCTGCCCTCATATGCTGGCTTGTTATTATTCGATGAAATTGATAGCCTTGAAAAGGCCTTGAATCCAAAACAACCCTTAGTTGTCTTGATGGGTGGGGCGAAGGTTAAAACGAAGTTGCCGATTATTAAAAAATTTTTACCAGTGGCTGATCACATTCTGCTTGGTGGGGTTATAGCAAACGATGTTTTAAAATTGCTTGATTTTGAGGTTGGTAAGTCGATGACAAGTGGTGACAGTGTTGCAGGCATGGAGCTAGTTAAGCTCTATAAAAAGGCCGGCAATCATAAAATTATCTTGCCGATGGATTTTGTGGTTTCGGAGCATAAAAATGGTTCCGGTAAAGTTGTAGTAAAAAAAGTGGGCGCGATTGGAAAAAAGGATTACATTTTTGATATCGGGCCAGAGACTGTTAGCTTTTATGCTAGATTTATCAAACGAGCTAATACTTTAGTGTGGAATGGTCCAATGGGTTGGTTTGAAAATCCAGATTTCAGACATGGCACAATGGCACTGACAAGGTATTTAGCAAGTCTATCAAAAGGTGCGGCCTTTGGTGTGGCCGGGGGTGGAGAGACAGTGGAAGCTTTGAAGCTATCAAAAATGTTTGATGATGTTGATTGGGTTTCGACAGCCGGCGGGGCCATGCTTGAGTATTTGTCGGGCGCCAAATTACCTGGCCTAGATAAAATTGTAAAATAATTTCATGTCTAAGATAAAATTAGTTACGGCCAGAGAAATACTAGATTCACGTGGCAATCCAACTGTTGAGGCTAAAATAGTTCTTGATAATGGCGTTGTTGCTAAGTCAAGCGTCCCTTCTGGCGCCTCAACAGGTATACATGAAGCTTGGGAGCTACGTGATGGAAATAAAAAACGCTACAGTGGGCAGGGTGTGCTTTTGGCTGTTGAAAATATCAAAACCGAGATTCATAAAAAATTAAAAGGCAAGAAGGTAACTGACCAAATTAATATCGATAATTTATTAATTGATCTAGAC
>JBAWWA010000009.1:0-42752 GCA_037146995.1 bacterium | reverse complement strand
ACTTTTTAGTTATTTAGCCTGTTCATCACAAAATCATAGACTAAAAAAATAGTAGCCAGATTTTGCAAAAAAATCAGTGGCACACCAACAACAAAATACCACTTGCGTGTTTTATGCCTAAAAATAAACATCCCGAGATAAACACCAAGACTACCAAAAAAGGCGGCAATAAAAAATAACATGCCTTCTGAAATTCTTTCTGCATATGGTTGTGTCGATTTAATTTTGTCCAAAAGCATTACCAAAAAAGCAACCACATTCAAAATTGCAAAAAAACTCAAGAGAAATAGCAATAGATTATTCATAATTATTAAAAAATTGAGGCCTGCCGTGTTTTACCCGGCGGACAATTATTACTTATAGTTTTTTCAAAATCTTGGGAAAACTTTCTAAAAGCAAGGTCCATGACCAATACGTCTGGATCAACCTGTAAGGCTAATTCATTCAAACCAACTAATCGCAAGCCCTCTAGTGAGCGCAAGCGTGACAAAGCCACATAGCCCATGCCAAACTCAAATGCCCTTGATAAATCTATTTCAGCCCCATCAAGACTCATGCCCTGACTCTTATGAATGGTAATTGCCCAGGCGAGCCTAAGCGGTACTTGACGAACGCTTGCCAAGACCTGATCATCTTCACCAATCATCCACACTTCAGGCTCAGCTGCAAAAACCCTACCTGTACTCGTGGTGACATTAGGCATGAGCGTATCTTCATCAAAGCTAGTCACTATGCCGGTTGTGCCATTAACATAACCAACCTCGAAATTATTTTTAACAAACATTACTTGGGCGCCAATTTTAAGCTCAAGCTTCTCAGGCGCCAGACAGCTATTAATCAACGTCTTAATTAAATATTCGTCTCCGCTACTATGCATCTCAAAATGCCTTGAGCTACCAGACAATTTGGCAATTTCCTGTTGATTAATGTTATCAACATTAAAATTATGAGAATATAAACGAGTCGGTTTAATATTTTCAGCAAACCCAAAACCAATTCTCGCTTCCAGTAAATTCTTGTTATCAATATTAATAGTTCCTGAACGTAGATCATTCAATATCAGGGCCAGAATGTCATTTTTTTGCCGATGCTGCTCATCAAGATAACAAACCCTTATGTTTGCGGCCTTCCAGGAATATGCAGCATGGACAAATTCAACCTTGGCATCCGCCTTTTTATGGACTGGCGGTAATTGAAAAAAATCACCACACAAAACAATTTGCAAGCCACCGAAAGGTAAACTCTTTGATAATATGCGACGACATATTACATCAACTAAATCGAGCTGATGAGCATGAAGCATTGAGATTTCATCAATTATCAAAACTTTGGTGGCTTTTATTCGTTTGCGAATTTTGCCGTTGGATATAATATATTTTATCTCAGCTTCGCTCAATTTTTCACTGATACCAATGCCACTCCACGAGTGCACCGTTATACCGTTCATGTGAGTAGCCGCAATGCCAGTTGAAGCCGTGACGGCGACACCAATATTTTTGCTTTTGAGGCTCGCGATAAACTTATTCAAGACATAAGTCTTACCACTACCGGCCGCACCCGTCAAAAATATATTATAGCCTAGCCCCAGAGCCTTGAGCGCAAAGTCTTGCGTCATAAATTTATGTTGGAAAATTTTTCTATAATCAGATAATATCAATATAATACGTTAAGCTCGATAATTAATCCAGCTACTTGACTCAAACAAATAAAATAGCACCCTTTGGTGCTATTTTATATGTAAACTAAAAATTTATTTTTTGACCGGAGCCTTGCCTTTTGCCTTAGTTACTGCTTTTGGTTTGGTTGCCTCCTCATCAGCTTCTACTATAACCTCCTTAACAGCCGCTTCTTTAGCTGAAGACTTACTGCTACTTACTTTTTTTTCTGGCTTAGCACTCTCACTCAAAAAAGCCAAAATCTTATCAAGTTTAGCATGCAACATTTCAAATTGCTCCTTGCTGTCCACATTAATTTTAGCAATTTTTGACGAAGAGCCGCCTTTAAAACAATTATCACATAAAACATCCTTGCCAGGTATTGGCCTAAATGGTACTTCACATTGCGCTCCACACTCTTTGCAAGCTGCCTTAAACATCTTCTTATCTGCTCCCGCCTCAAATGAATTACTCTTCGCCGCAAAAGATCGTGGCGCGCTCGTACCTTGCTGATCAGCAAAACAATAGCTACAAAGAACTGGCTTTTCTCCAGTTGGTCTAAATGGTACCTCGCAAGCCTTGCCGCAATCACTGCAGGTGGCTTTATACATCGGTCGATCAAAGCTACGAGCCTGTGAGTCCCTACTATCTCTACCACCTCTAAAGCCTCGCGATTCGCTGCGATCACTACCACCTCGAGCGGTAAAACTACCACCTTGGGGCCTGCTAAAACCGCCTCGACTAGAGCTACTAGCCCCAGCACTTTTAAATTTACCACCACTAAAACCGCCTGGTTTTCTTGCACTGTTTGAATCTCTCATATTTATATTAATATCTTATCAAGGTAAGCCTAACAGCTTAGGCCTCAAATAATTTTAAACAATAACATATTATTGACATTTTGTAAAGAATAACGAATTACTTCAAAATCACCGACAAAACTGCCTGAACTACGGAAAGCACAAGCCCAAACAATAAAGCGTTCCAAAAACCACCAACCTCAAACCCCTTAACCACGCTCGAGGCCAGAAGGATCATTAAAGCATTAATAACCAGAGTAAATAAGCCTAAAGTCAAAATATTAATTGGCAAAGTCAGAACTAAAAGCAACGGTTTAATAAGCGAATTTAGAAAACCCAAAACCAAAACTAAAATTAAAGCACTCCAAAAACTAGCAACTTTTACTCCACTCACCACATAACCAGCCAAAATAATAGCCAAAGCCGAAAAAAACCATTTAATCAAAATAATCATATATTTTCTTTATTGCTAACGTCTGTATTATAGCACGGATAGGCCAAACAGAGCACCCTAAAAATAAGTTGACATTTTTTTAAATTTATGCTAAAGTAAAAATAAGTATAAATTTTTTTATCAAAAAAGAAATCGTCGAGCTTTCAAAAATTATTCAACTTGCCAATCTACAAAGTAATTATATTACACACATGAACGGAATTATTAAAAACAAGACTGACAAAGGTTTTGGTTTCATTACCATTGAAGGTCAGAGCAAAGATTTATTCTTTCACAGCAACTCTTTGGTCGGCGTAAGCTTCGACCAACTACGTGAAGGTGACGCTGTCACTTTTGAGTCAGAAGAGTCTCCAAAAGGAATGAATGCAGTAAATGTTAAGTTAGCTTAATACTACTCAAATAAAAAACTCCAGATTAATTTCTGGAGTTTTTTTGTAATAAGTATTAACTCAAAACGTATGATTATTAGGAAGATTAATCTATCTAAATTAAAAATATGAACCGAGTTATACATTTTGAGTTACAAGCAGACAACATAGAACGGGCTAAAACATTTTATCAGACGGTCCTGGGTTGGAAATTTGAGCAAATGATGACCAAGGCTAAAGACGGCTTGGACTATTGGGGAATTACTACAGCCGATGATGGCCCCGGCATTAATGGCGGACTATATAGCCGCACCGACGGTGAAGATAAATATTATCTTTTCGATTGCACTATTCAAGTGACCAACATAGACAAATCAATTGCAAACATCAAGGCGAATGGTGGACAAATCACCAAAGAAAAGTCAAAAATTCCTCATGTAGGTTTTTTCGCTAACGCCAAAGATCCCGAGGGTAATCGGTTTGGTATTATGCAAGCCACTGAGTGGCAACCCAAGTAGTAGCAGGATTTACTGAATCTTATAAAAAAGCACCCTAAAATGGATGCTATTTTATTTGCTCGGGGACAGGGATTTACCCCTATGCTAAAGCTCCGGGGCATAAACTTCTCATCCCTTTTCTCAAAATAGTAAAATAAAGAAGCGGCATGCTTTCGCTTTGCCGCTTCTTTATTTTACTAGCTCAGGGACAGGGATTCGAACCCCGATTGACTGGACCAAAACCAGTTGTCCTACCATTAGACGATCCCCGAATATAAAAATAAAAAAACCACTTTAAATGGCTTATGATTATTATAAATTATATTTTGTAAGTTGTCAAAATAGCTAATTTTAAAATAAATCACTCAATTCTAGCAACTTTAGCGACGAGTATTTACGATAAATATTGACAATAATGCAATTTTGTGATATTTTTTAAGTCTGTTCATTGCAATTTAATTAGTCAACGGTAGCGAAGTTTCACCAAAATCAACCAACAAAAAAAGGAGAAAATGAAATGATGAAGCAAACCATTACGACGATCAAGGCCCTAAATTTGTGCAACCTGCTAACAATCGCAGGTCTGGCGGTGTCGAATGACAAAGTTGAGCTTACTGTAATCCCTGGCAATCCCAAAAAAGCCATGGCCAACAAATCAATTAGCATCGACCCACCATTTCTCAAAAACTCTACATGTATTCATGCATTGCACAAAACCAACGAGGGCCTGATAGTCAAAATGGAGACGGATGCCATTACAACAAGCGTATACAACACTATTGGCATCCTGGCCAACATGATGGAAAAACAAAACCTAACATCAGTTTATTTCCCTGCCATATCAAATGGAACCTGCGGCAACTTCTACGTCGGCGTCAACTCCATCAACCTTGTCAAAGTTGAGGGCATAACTGACATGCAAGTATATGGCGAAAAGGTTTTCTTTAATCTCGAAAAATTCCCTCGGCAATTGCGCTTAACAACAGTTGTCGACATGTTTTTTAACTCAAACTGGAAAAAAATTTCTGATGTAGAATACTCATTTCCCGAAGCAATTAGGGGTCTTGGTCGCATTAATAAAAATGGTAGTCTGCCAGTAACCCTGGTTAATAATAAGATTATTACCTACAATACTGTGACAAAAAATCGCATTTGTGCTGAAGAAGTTGCCCACAACAATACTATATCACTGGGAAAATTCAAGCTTTGCGACAAACTGGATCATGCCATGCAGATGTTTGTTGGTAATAGCAATATGTGCTTTATTCCTGCAAATTAATCCTAAAAAACCGTTGACACTTTAAGCCCCGCTATTATTTTAATAGCGGGGCCTTTTTTTATTTCAACTTTTTACTTTTTTTATAAGAGGTTTAGTCCTAGTAGCACTCGCCCTTTTCACCACCCAAGTCTTTGCAACACCTAATTCAGATGCTCTATTAACCTTTGATTTTAATGGTAGCTCAACCTTATCAATAAAATGCTCAGTGTATTTTAACTTATTTTTAAGCTCCCTAATAGTGCGTTGTTCTTCAAGAGTTAGTTTTCTTTTTTGCTTCGCCTTGGCAATAAAATCAATAATTTTTGATAAGTCATAATTTATGATCTGGTGAGAATTTGATAAGACATTTTCAGCTATTTTTACCTCAAGTAAAACTCTGCGCTTAAAGGCATATAATTTAACGACAACAAGCAAAAGCGCAAGCATTATAAATAAAATTATAATTGGCAAGTAAAAAGCGACGGCACCCAAAGCATTAAAAAAAACATCAGCTAACCAGAAGCTTTTAACTTTAAAGGTGACAAATTGCGACGCGGCACTTTTTTGACTACTATTTAGTAGCGTAGTAGCGGCAATTTTATAATTCCCCGCCGGTAACTTATTTTTAATATACGTGAACTTACCAGTATCACTTGACTTAATAACCACTTGCTCATTCTCTGGCCCGATAAGCTGAATTTCAACCAAACTTCTAGGCAAAGTATGACCACTAACCACTAAAACTTGTCTAGTAGTAATTACTTTTGGCAAATACTCAAAAACTGGCACCTCGATAGCCTCAACCAATAATTCCGTCGAAGTGGTAGCTCGATTACCAGCTAGATCAAAAACTTCAAAATCTATTTTTGATTGACCCAATGGCAATACTGGTAATTTAAATAAATTATCCATCAAACTTGAGGTAGCAACTTTAAAAATCTCTTGACCATTTATGAGGCCTCTAAAATAATCAAGACCTGACAGATTATCCTCTGCAGCCAAAAAAACATTAGGCTCTTGATTGTAGGTTTTTTGGCCATCTAAAATTTTTGCCACAAAATTAGCTGGTGGCACCCTATCAACCGCAATTTTTTTATGAATTACCTCTCCCCAGCCATTTTTATTTTTATAACGAATATGCAAATACCAAGTGCCATCATGAACATTTTGCAAATAACTACTGACCATCCCCTCTGACTTTGTATCTGGAACTGTATCTGGCTTTTGATCAAGGAGATAACTAACGCCCGTAACAGCTGGCGGCAAAACCCAATTACTCGAAAGCTTGCCATCATTATTCCACTGCGCTGCGTTAATAGACATAGTACTGGTAACAACTGGTAGTGTTGGTAAAATACCAGTACTAGATGACTTAATTTCAGAAGACTCAATCTTTGGACTCTCAACATGTGCTACTTCATGAACCAACGAGGTAGATGCGGCAACCGCAGGATTTGACTTTTCGTCAGTTATTAAAATTTGGGCATCCCCCGTACCAGACAAGATCTCGCTAGCCTGACCATCGTTGGCTAAAATTGAGCCAGAGGCAAATTTTAACGTCGCCTCACCGACTGATTTTACCTTAAAATGAATCGAAAAAATCCTGCCACCAACACCTTGATAACCAGGATTTAAAGCAATGCCCTCAAAATTAATGACCCCAGTGGCATTAGAAAAGCTTGGCTCTTTTAGCCAAAAATTTACCACCGAACCTCCAACTGTTAGCGACTCGACGACTAGCTTATCATTAGGGAAATATATACTACCGGAAACGGCATTAATTGCCTGATCTTGACTGCTGGTCAAAACATTGAGGCTAAAGCTTTTATGCAAGTCACTGTTTATTTTTTGCGGTGCCAAAAAAAGAGTTGCAGCTTGTGAGAACAACAACGGCATCAATACAAGTGCTACTATAAATGCTAAATAAAATCCCCTTTTCATTATACGAATTTATTTTTTTCTTAAAAAATTTATGACCGCAATCAAGCTTAAGGCCACAATCAAAACGACTAAGATAATTATAGCCTGTTTATTTGTATCTTGGTAGGGCTTTACTTGAGACTCGATAGTTACAGTCCGTTTATTACCATGTTTATCAACCGCCCTAACTATTACGTTTTGATTAATATCCTGATTTTTTAATAAATAAGGGCTACTAGCTCTAAAAAAATCAGCAACACCTTCCTTGACTTCATAATAATCAAGCCCAGAATCCTTGTCAGTCGTTGAAAATATCAAGAATTTTTGACCATCATAAACATCCTGATCAGTCGAAATAAAGACGTCAAAATCTTCTGGCGGAAAAATATCTTCCAGGTGTCTTGGCTCAGTTAAATCGACTGCATTTTTTGTAAAAGTTATTTGGCGCTCGGCAACATTTAAATCATCAAGCGTTCCCAGTCCGTCGTTTAATAAAATAGATCCCGTAAAATTAAATTTAGCAACACCTTCATTATTAGAAGTCAAAATCAAGGACAATATCTTGGCCTTATCAGATTTAAGTCCACCGGGAATTAAACCAGAAAATTTTACTTTATTAATATTTATTTCTGGCTTTTTAAGCCAAAGGCTCACCAGTGAACTACCATCACTTATCTCCTTAATAAGAAAATTTTGATCAGAAAAATTAATTTCCCCATCAATAGCATTTATATTTTTTCCATTGGTATTTAAATAGACGTCGTATTTCACTTCTTGCCCAATGCCTACTTGCCAGATTTTTTTTGTTTGATCAATGAAAATCTCTGAAGCTTGAGCCTTGGATGAATTCATTAGTACACAGCCAGCAACACTTAATATAATAATAAAAAATTTCATAGTTTTAGATTGTCCAGTAGTAAGCCATGATACTAAATTCAATCAAGCTAATTTTACCATCACCATTCAAGTCATATTTGGTTGGGGCATTACTGCGACCATACCAATAAGCCAAAATCGAAAAATCAACTATATTAATCTTGCCATCACAATTAACGTCTCCTTTTTTTTGAAGTATGCAATTAATGATCGGCGTATTTACCTTTTCAACTTGCAAATCGACAATATTACCGTAGCCACTAATTTCACCCTGCATATTCGACTTTGCCTTGGCCTGATAGCTACCAACGAGCAATTTATTTTGACCTACCGTATACAAAAATTTTCCGTCTTTTCCGGCTATGACAGTAAATAACTCCTCGCTTGAGCCGGAAAAATTTATTACGACCTGACTATTTGGCCTTGATTGGCCGCGTAAAACAGCAGACACATCCGGAGTAATATTATTTTTTTCAAAACTCAAGGTCGGCGCGATAAAAATATTACTAACTTGAGCTAGTGAACCATAACTAATAGTAACCGGAACGTTATAGAGACTGGTCTTTATGCCAAAAACATCAGTGGCAAAAATGGAAAAATTATAACTTCCAGGGGAGAGTTTCTCGGTTGAAAATTTAAATGTCCCATCAGCAGTCGTATCAACTGAGGCCATAGCCTGTGCATCTTTTAAAATTGTGATTTTTGCGAATGGATAAGCAAAACCACTTAATGTTAAGGTGGTAATTGGATTAGTTGAATAACCGCCACCGCCGCCAGCACTTCCGCCGCCAGTGGGGGCTGGTGGCGTTGGTGGCGGTACGATGATATCAAGTTCACTATTATCACCAGGAGAGGAGCAACCAGGGTCATCAGGAAAATCAATTTTTAAATCGCCATCATTATCGATACCGTCAAAGCACTGTGGTGAATCAACAATGTCTAAATTAAAAGTAGTCACAGTATTAGCCATAACCAGAGATGGCAAAAATATCACAATTGCAATAATATACTTTAAGATAATTTTGTTCATTAATTTGCGACTATGGTAATAGTTAAATCCATGGAATAATTGTTTGGCAATTGCATAGCTGGAATTGTTTGATAGACGCCGATACCTGAAACATCCCAATAACAATTTGTACTAGCTGTACTTGCACCGGATATCAAGGTCAAAGCATCAGTAACACCCTCATTGAATGAGGCACTTCCACCCTTTGAGATACCAGTCAACTGACATCCTGACTGAGGTGTAATCACTGATATTGCTGGATTGACGGTCATCTGACCGGCAAAATTATCAGCATCTGGTCCATCACTACAACCACTACCTAAAGAGTCATTGAAATCATATTGACTTGAGGTGGTTGACCACAAGGCAGTCGTTGATGATGCGGCGATACTAACTGTCCAACTTGATAAGCTTGTCTGATTATTAATTCTTATATCCTGTGTAGTTGTGCCAATTGTACCAGAAGCCGTTTGACAATTATTAGACATGCTCATGCCGTTCATGTATATCAAGGGCTGACTAATAATCGAACCAGTTGCAGAAACCATATCAGCACTAAGTGAGCCAAGTGAGTCACCACCCATCCACTGAGGACTAACGAAGGCAAAATCCATTTGACCAGTAGCATTGGTGGTTGAAGCGGCATCAGTGGTTGTTCTAATACGCATATTCACCGTATTACCGACCGAATCGATAAAATCTTCACCGTTCATATAAACACTGTTCGCGCCACCATTGGCGACACCGCCAATCGTAATATTATCGGTATAGGTCAAGGTATTAGTAATAGCCGCCCCAACCGGTAACCAGGTCGTAGACGTATTCAAGCCAGAATAATCCCTGAGACCAGCTTGCACCGTACCAAGGGCTGTGCCTGACATGAATCTTGCCGCAAAAAATAAACCAGTCGGATAAGAATTATTGGGCACCGAGACGCTAAATGGAATATTATAAGCCCCAGCCTCTTCTAAGACCGCATCAGCATCATAATCATAAGGATAAAATGTAGAGGAAGCAATAGGCATTTTTGCCGACTCATCCATTGCCTTGATGCCCCAAATTGTTGAAGTTCCAGTCATGTCGAGGTCGTCAGAATAATCGCAACTCGTACCGGATGAAGCAGTGCCAAATGATATTTCGCAGCCAGCCGGATTTGAATTGACCGAGCCGATCATGGCGTACAATTGATCAATTCGAATCTGCGTGGTGGCACTTGGCGCCTGACCCTGCCAACCAATCCACATCTGATTTGAACCATTAATATAACTTGTAACATTAACTGGGCTTTTTGACCACGCATTAATAGCGTCTGTTACTGAGCAGGCAATACTGGTCGAACCAGTCAGATACTCCCAGGAAGATGAGGCGAAATTATAAATCTTTGGCCGGTGACCGATACCAGTAGCACTACAAGAGTATTCTGCTCTAACCACAATGGCATTTGCACCAGTATAATTTCTAACATCTTTCATTATTAGATAAGCATCAGCTGATGACGCTGCCGTACCAGTAAAAGTTAAATATAAGTTATCAGTGGTTAAATTCTGAGTCACATTATTAGTCGACATATAACCGCCAGCGACTGTGCCAGCAGTAATGGTTGCAAAACCCGCTGCCGTATAAACAGGATTGACAACTGCTTGAGCTCGTAAATAATCAATCTTAACAGCGGTGGCAGTGTTGGTTGGCGAGTAATATCTAATTTTTATCCGACTTGAAGTACTTACGAAATGATCCAATGGCGTTGAAACCACAACATTACTTGAAGTGGCCGCCGCCCAAAAACCATCATAGAGATACCATACATAGGCTGTGGCAGCCGAAATATTAATAGCCGTTTTATTGTTATTCAGCGTGCGCCAACCACCACCAGTACACTGAGTATCAGCTGCCGCATCCACACTCGTTGGTGAAACCCAATCACAAATTTGCACTAGAAGTTGAGGTGCTGTCGCATCTTCATCTATCTCAGTGTTAATTATTAAGGTATTAGCATTATTGAGTTGAACTCGACCCAAGTCCAGATTAAAATCTATACCACCTGGATTTAGAGAATAAACCATCCAATGAAAATTATCATCATACAAAGTACCTCGCCATGAACCCATATTTACACCCTCAGCTAATGAGGTTGAGGCTGTGTCAGAGGTTGTGGCATTACCAACAACAATTGTGCCAGCCACCGGCGTAAAGCGGCTATTTTCAGAAAAATGAGAATTATCATAAGTCCACTGTAAACTCACCATGGCAAAATCCATTTGACCGATAGCATTTGTGGTTGAAGCGCTATCAGAGGCCGTGCGAACTCGCATATTCATGTTATTGGTTGAAGTTGAGGAGTCGATGAAACTCGCCGGACTAGTGAACATGCCCAAGGCTCCGCCATTGTTGGGTGAACTATCAGTGATATTATCGATATATGTCAAGGCCGCTCCGGTTGTCGAACCAACTGATTGCCAAGTATTCGTTGCAATCAAGCCAGAATAATCTCGCAGACCTATTGCCGCTGCACCAGCTGCACTGCCGTAGGCAAAGCGGCTCGCATAAAACAAGCCAGTGACTTGCGCATTTGTTGGCGGAGTAACAGAAAAAGGAATATTATAGGCTTGAGCCTCTTCCAGTACGGCATCAGCATCGTAATCATAGGCATAAAAGGTCGATGAAGCTAGGGGCGTTTTTTTTGACTCATCCATGGTTCTAATATTCCAGGTATTACTCGTTGTAGCTGTCATATCAAGATCAGTAGAACTTGCACAAGTGCCTGCACTCAAAGTCCCGAATGATATTTCACAAGCTGAAGAATCTGTATTAACAGTGCCAATTTGCGCATAGATTTGATCAATACGGATCTGCGTAGTAGCGCTATTGCCCGTTGCTTCCCACCCTACCCACATCTCGCCAGAACTATTAATATAATTATTTACATTTATATTGCTTAAAGCCCAGGCATTAGTAGCATAAGCGACGGCACAACCAATACTACTGCTCGCCGTTAACCACTCCCAACTTGATGAAGAAAAATTATAAATCTTTGGCCGATGACCGATACCGGTGGCACTACATGAATAAGTCGATTTAACCACTATGGCATTAGCACCCGTGTAGGATATTACATTATCCATTTTAAAATAAAAATTAGAGGAAGTGGCCGCTGTACCAGTTACCGTTATCGGCACAGCGTCAATAGCACCGGCAGTTATCGCATTTGTATTCATATATGAACCGGTTGTAGTACCAGGTGTGATAGTTGCAAAGCCGGCCGGAGCATAGACTGGATTTACCACCGCATACGCTCTTAGATAGTCAATGGCCAGATCAGTATTAGTATTGTTAGTGGAAAAATAGCGAACTTTTAACTGATTAGTGCCATTGACGAAATTAGTCAATGGCGTAGCTACTGTATCATTAGTTGTACTGCTAGTCGTCCAATAACCGTCATAAACATAATATACATAAGCAGTCGCAACAGTAGGCGTAATAGTGGCACGTCGATTATTTAGAGTGCGCCATCCACCGCCAGTGCATTCAGCGTCACTCGCATTATCAACAGCAACGTTCGAGACCCAATCACAGACCTGAATATATAATTGCGGTGCATTTGCATCTTCATCAATTTTAGTATTTAAAATCAACGTATTAGCGCCATTCAATTGCACATTTCCAAGCACCAAATTAACATCTAAACCGGTTGTGGTAGAGGTAATCATCCAGTGATAATTATCATCAGCTAAAGTGGCACGCCAGGAGCCGAGATTGACTCCTTCGGCAGCCGCCACGGCCATCGAATTGACACTGGTTGCTGTACCGTTGACTATTGTTCCCCCGGTCGGCGCAAATTGATAATTTGCCAAAGCAGTTTTGGGTAGTACTGAAAAATTTTTTAGTGCGTCAATTTTCTTTGAATCAGCCGAGTTGCGGAATAACAAGATACTATAAACAAAAATTGGCAAAACTAAAATTATCAAGGCAAGCTGCCAAGTCTGACTATGAAATATAATTTTTTTTAAATTAAAATTATTTCGCATCGATTATATTTTCATTTGCATCAAGCGTACGCTCCCCAGTCTCAAGTTGAAATTTATCATCTATCGAATCAAGTTTTACTTCCTCGAGTTCATTTGCCTTATTTAAATATGGCAAATTATATATAGTCTTAGCCTCATCAATGGATTGAGAATTCATGCCTTGTGTTTGAATATTATACTGATACATTGCCGTGCCATCACTACTCGTCCAAAACAGATTGCCATCCCGAATAATGGGCGGTACTGACTCACCGACGGAAAGTCCAGACGTGACAAAATTCCAGGCATGCAAATTCACGTCATTAATTACGATTGGTCTAAACCAAATTTGCAACTCACCTGATGACTCATTTTTTAATTTACGCCGCAGCAAGACAACTTCGTATTCATCGTTGATTGAGCTGTATATTTTTTGATCCAAATTAAAATTCGGTTGAGGATTCGGATCTAAATCATCAAACTTGGTCGGCTCGTAATTCAACTCAAGCTCAACATTGGCCAGTAATACCATTTCCCCTGCGGACAATGAGTTAATCGATTCGATCGATATGCTTAAATTTCTTAACTGCTCAATATCACTAATAGGTAATAGATATTTTGACAATAAAACATCAGGAGTAATCACGACCAAGTCATGCCAATCAACTCCATTAACCGAATATCTAATCTTGAAACCAAAGCTTGAAGTTGCTAGTTGGCTTAACGTACCTGTAGCATCTTTTGGTAAATTGCCGTCATCAACTATCAAGGGACTATTTTCTAAACTATCAGCGACTACCACAGTAGAAGAGCCATCACTTGCTATTTTATTTTCACTTGATGGGCTGATCAACTGACCCTCAGTCGTCACCGCATCCGAAGAGCTGGAAAATCCAGTGAGCTGATTATTATCTGTCGAGCTAGCCAATGATTCAATAACCAGGTCCGTTGATGATGCAGACAATTCAGGTGCAGGCAATGAAATATCCGCCTCGCTATTTACTAGAGTTGAAGTTGTTCCCACTACAAAAATATTTTCCTGATCCACAGTGGCCTCACCAGTCGTCGTAGAACTTCCTAACTCAGGAATATTGTCCAGAGCATTTGATTGATTCTCAACCACTGATGTATCAACGTACTGCTCGGACGAACTCAACAAGACCCGACTAGAAGACGTGGCCAACCAATTTAGAGCCAAATACACCGCTTGCGGTTTGTCAGTAAACACTGAACTACTGGCAAAGAAATTACCACACAAAAGCTGTTTATCTTGACCTTGAAAAACAGCCGAATCATTTATGTTTGGAAAGTGTCCAGTGCTTTGTCCATCTTGTTGAATTGAATTTATTAAATTCGCTTGTAACCAATTACCCGTGCAATTTGCCGCAACCATTAATTGGGACTCAGCATGGCCATTTTTTGCGCTAAATATGTTAAAATTTATAAATGAAAAAAACAAGCCGCCACAAAATATAAACAAAAAAATCCAAACAAATTTTGGTCGGAAACTTATAAACATATTACTTATATTATAACAAAAAAATAACCTTTGAACAAAAAAAATAATCGCTATTTTGTAGCGATTATTAGATAATTTTTAAAAAAAATTAATTGGGTGGTAATTTTAATTTTTGGCCAGTCTTTATAGTATAAGGTGCCTCTAGCTTATTAATTTTGGCGATTAATTTCCAGTCAACATCATATTTTTTAGCAAGAGACAAAATATCATCATTTTCTGAAACAGAGGTTAGTTGCCAAGTTTTTTTAATCACTCTTAGGCGATTAAGTCTTACAAAGACATAAATCAAAAGCGTAAATAGTAAAACCAAAATTGCCAATTCTACAAGTAACGCTAGCGGTGCTGGCATTACAAAAAACCAAACAGCTGGACCTGCTAAAGTCTTGATATTACCGCTCGACTTGCCAATTTCAGTCTTGACGTCAATATCATAACTAACAAACATAGATGACTTGAACCAACCACCCCAGTAGGGATTTGCAAGCTCAAAATTCCAGTCGGATCGCTGCCCGCGTAAAATTGGATAACCACCTCCATGCTCCACAATCACTTGACCAAATAGATTCGTGGTTAAAATCTTAATTGTCGCATCAATTGAAACATTACCGGTATTTTTAACGCTAGGGCTATAGGTAATTTTTGTAGCATCTTTTAAGACCTTCATCTCAACAATCTCAAGGTTTTTCTTAATATCACCTGGCACCATCAAAGCGACACGTAAACCCGTTCTAAAATTAATGGCAATGCCACTACCCTGAGCTGCACTCTTTTTCTTTTCTTGTAAAATAATGCAACCGTTGTGCTCCCCCACGTCGGCGTTAGCTGGGGCAGTAATACTAAAATCAACCACCTCATTAGTCGATGGTTTTAAGGTAACCTCAGTTTTTGTTAGCTTAATCCAATTACCAACATCCGATTGAGCGTCGCCGAGTTGTGCACAAGAAAAAGCTCCACCGCTGGAGACAACTGAATCAACAGCATAAAGATTGATGGTTTTTTCCTCACCTGTATTATTCAAAACTTTAATTCCCTCTTTCTTGGTCTCACCAAGTTCAATTGAATGTATGAAAATTGACTCGGTTCGTTGATTGTCAGGACGTGGATAAGCTGGGCGACCACCGATGCCACCATATTCAACTGCGCCTGCAGCCTGAGCTAAAAGCAAAAATAGGGAAAAATTTAACAATACTAATTTTTTTGAAGTCATTTGGACAATTTATCCTCCTTGGATAAATTAATTAGCTACGATCGTAACCGTAAGGTCAAAAGAATAAGCATTACTTGACTGATTAGCTGGAATTTTTTGACTAACACCAAAACCATAGGCTTTCCATTTACCAATATCGTCAGAACCGGCAGCTGCCTGTATCAATGTTACATTACTGGCCGCAGAAGTAAAAGCGGTTGCGGCACCAGCTGATACACCAGTCATAGTAGTGGGCACCGAGCCAGTTGCTATGGTCGCCGCTGTTGGATCAATGAACATCTGACCACCAAAAGTATCAGCATCACCGTCAGTACAACCAGCGCCGCCCGCATCATTAAAGTCATATTTCGAGGTTGACGCCACATTGTGCCACAAAGATGATGTGGCAGCGCCAATAGATACTGTCCAACCGTTATTGGCTGCATTTAAATTATCAATCCAGATGCGCTGTGTAGCTGAACCCAGAGATGAGGTGGCAGTTTGCTGACACGTTGCCGAAACAGCCAATGCACCAAAGGTTACTGAAGTGGTTGTAGAGACTTCAGAATTATCCTTGAAATCCATAGTCAATGAGCCAGGATTAATAGTTTGGTTAAGTGTAGTGCTCGTATTGGCTTGAGCTAAATGTATCAAACCTGACAGACCACTAATCACAACGACGAGAGATAAGGCTATTATTCGCAAAGCTTTATCAATTTGCATGTTTTTTTTCATTTATATGATTTTAATTTTTTATAGTTGTCCACAATATGATAATATTATAACACATTTATTAAAAAGGTTTAAACTTTAGAATATTTTTGTACCGCCACCAAACTAGCTAACACATTAATCATGCCAAATCCAGCGAATTCTAGGCCAGAAAAAAGTAATAAATGCTTGCTAAAATACTGTATAATATTCAAGGTATAGCCAGAGAAAAAGGTTTCAAGATAAGGTTGCAATAACGATAAAAAGGGATAAAAAATTATCATAGTAATTCCCAGTCCAAGAATCGTATACATCAAGCCCGATATTATAAAAGGCGCCCTGATAAACCAATTTGAGGCGCCAACTAGGCGCATAACCTTAATTTCCCTGTTATGAGTATAGATATTAACTCGCACTGAATTATAAACAACCAGCAAGGTAATAATAATAAAAATAATACTAATTATCATACCAACCTCATTAACTTTAATAGCAATCTTATTTATCTTATCAAGCATGACCTTTGGATTGTCGGAATTTTTGGAATCTACAATTGGACTATTCAGTCTGTCGAGATCAATTACTAGATCGTCATATTGAGCCACATCACGAGGCTTGACAACCAAGGCGGCAGTCAGCGGATTATTATCTAATTCCCTAAGTGATTGTAAAACCTCTGGGTTGGTGGTGTTTTTTTGTCTAAATAGATTCAATGCCTCAATTTGTGAGACGTAAATCACATCTTTAACGCGCTCAAGGCCGGAGACTTGATTTTTTAAACCTATAACATCAGATTCTGGCGTACCATTTTTAACATACAAGGTAATATCAATCTTATCCTTAATTGAACTAATAGCCGAATTTGTAATGACTTGCACGGCTAGTAATAAATTTACAATAAATAAAGACAAAACGAGAATTAATACGGTAACCAATGACAACCAAAAATTTCTAAAAATATCTTGAAAGCTAAATTTTATGGCCCGAAAAAAAGATAATAAAAACATAAAATTATAAAATATACTTACCCACCTGCTGATCAGAGACAACTCGGCCATTTTCTACCGTCAAGACACGTCTTTTTAAACGATTAACTATTTCGCGATTATGTGTCACTAAAACAACCGTTGTACCAAATTTGTTTATTTTGAGCAGTAATTCAATAATCTCATCTGCATTAATAGAATCAAGGTTGCCAGTCGGCTCGTCAGCTAGTAGTATCTTTGGTCGATGTACCAGCGCCCGAGCAATGGCAGCTCGTTGCTGTTCACCACCTGAAACTTCATTAGGATAGCGCTCAATTTTACCCTCAAGGCCAACGATTTTTAAAACCTGCGGCACAATGGCTCTGATTTTTTGTGGCGTTTGACCGCAAACCTGAAGTGCGAATGAAACATTCTCTTTTAAAGTTTTTTTAGGTAGCAACTTAAAATCTTGAAAAATTACTCCGATTTGACGACGCAATATGGGTATTTCGCTTTTTCTGATTTTAGTGATATTCCAATCGCCAATAATAACCTGGCCGGAATCTAGCCGTTCCTCACCGATCATGGTCTTGATCATGGTCGATTTACCAGAGCCTGACTGTCCGACTATAGAAACAAATTCACCAGCTTTGATGTTTAAATTTGCATGATCCAAGGCCTTGATGTCGGGTTGGTAAATTTTTGAGGCGTTTATTAATTGAATCATATTATTTAAACCTGGAAATTATATATTATCTAAAATGATTTTTTTATTATAGCATAATTTAGCAATTCATGAAAAGCTAGGTTCATTATTGTAATTAAAATAACTCACATTGCACAAAAAAACAGGATGATTTTAACTCTCCTGTTTTAAATTATCATTTTACCAAATAGAAATCCTACTTAATACTAACTCTGCGTCGGTCAATCATTTTTTCTTTGTGTTTCACAATCGCTCGAGCTAATTGATCCTTAACCTTGTCAACCGACTTAAAAATATCTTGCTCAACTTTTTCAATTACCAAGACTACATTGGGCAAACTCAGGCTAATCTCAGTTTTATAGATATCGCCAGCATTTTGACCACCCACAGCAATACCAATATTTACATGACAATCAATCGGCTTGATGCTGCCCAAATATTTATCCAGCATGTCTAATTTCTTCTCAACATAAGCCTTGATTTCTGGGGTCAATTCAACCTTTGTAGCCTTAATATTGTATTTCATATTATTAAACCGCTTATACTTGTCACGATATTATCGGGCCAAGCTCGGCAGTGTATTATTTTTGCAAATAGCCCGGAATTTTTTCAATTATTTCCTTAGGGATAAACTGAATTTTTACAAGAAAATCCAAAACACCCAACTTATAACACTCATCGGCAATTTCTTTTTTATTCAAATTTGATAAGGCAACTTTCTTAATATCTTTTGTTAGAGGATTTGAATTCAGAGCAACTAATATTTCCTGCCCTTTCATATCACCAAGCAACATATCAAGAAAAATCAAATCTGGCTTAAATTCTTGAGCCTTTGTTATACCTTGCTTGCCTGTATAGGCCACGTCTACGAGATAACCAGCAGTAGTAAAGGCTAATTCATACATCATAGCCTGCGTTTGATCATCCTCGATTACTAGAATCTTTATCTTTTCCATATAATTAATTATACACCCCTATACTACATAAATCAAATAAAAAACCAGGCTTCTTGCCCGGTTTTAAAAATAGCTAAGCTTGTCCCCAGATCAAGTTATCAATTGTCCTGAGACCACCCTTGCCATAAGAAAAAATCCACTCCATGTCGGCAAAATGATCAACTATTGTGATAATACCAACCATCGTGCCATCAGACGTACAATGAATTTCGCCTTCTATAGTCCTATCCGAATTAGTTTCGGCCTCTAGACTAAATACGAAGGGTGATTCAAATTTTTGCAGTTCATCAATCTCAATGCAGTGATCCGTATTGTGAGGATCAGTCGCCACTAGAGCCTTTTCGATCATTTCTCGTGAAAATTGCGCAACTGAATACTGACATTCTCTCATGATTGCACCTCCAGAGTAAAATGATTTTACACCTATTTAAAAGAACCTTTGCCAGATGGCCACAAATTTATCGCTAAACTTAAAGATATCTTTGAATGTCACCACAATCACGAGTAGCATTAGTAAAGCGAAACCGATGGTGTGAATAATGGTTTCAATTTCAGTCTTGACCGGTCGGCCTTTTATTTTTTCAATCCCTAAAAACAGAACGCGTCCGCCATCCAGAGCTGGCAACGGTAAAAAGTTTATGATCGCCAGATTAATCGATAACAGTGCGGTAAATTGCATCAGATAAACAAAGCCCATGCGAGCTACCTGACCAGTTAAGGCCGCGATTCCCACTGGACCAGCAACATCAGCCGAAACCCCATGACCCATAAAAATACCCTTAATCATCCCACCAAAAGCCAGCAAGATCGCCCAAGTTGCAAAAGCCGTCTGTTTTATGCCCTGCCAAGGCGCTTCATACCATGAATATTTTACAATACCAATCTCCGCCACGCCAATACCAGCCACAACTTCATTCTTGTTGTTAGCAGAGGCTCTCGGTGTTATTTTAAAATCTTTAATCTCATTCCCACGTTTGACCACATAGGTCAATTCCTTGTTGGCATTTTTATTAGTGTAACCCTTCAGGCCTTCATAATCCACGAATTCATGCTTGTCTATTGTCAGCAAGGTATCACCAGCCTTAATACCTGATTTTTCAGCCGGAGAATCTTTTTGCACCTCAATAATCGAAAGATGACGCTCCGTAATCGTCGCACTTGGATCAACATTTTCAAGTGATTGCGCCGTACCCACCATGAAACAGACCGTAAATAAAAATGCGGCCAAAACTAAATTCATCGACACACCAGCTGACAAAACAACAGCTCTTTGCCAAATTGGCTTATTGACAAAACTATCCTTGTCAACATTCTCACCATTCTCACCTTTAATTTTTACAAAACCACCCAAGGGAAAATAATTCAAGGAATAGATAGTTGTCGGATAAGTACTTGGGTCAATCGGCTTATTACCATGCACCACCTTCCACTTACCTTCAAAATCCTTGTAAAGACCTAAAAATCGCGGCGGAAAACCCAAGCCGAATTCTTCTCCACGAATGCCAAATCTTCGAGCGGTCAAAAAATGCCCCAATTCATGGACTAACACTAAGACAGATAAGACTGCCAAAAAAATCAATAAAGTTACAAACATAATTTTTATATCCAAATTTCAAAACTTAAATTCCAAAAGATAAAATCCAAATTTTGATTTTTAGTCATTTGGATATTGAGATCTAGTTAGTTTACTAGATGGTCATTATCTCAACCTCTTTTTTGTCACGCAAAGTCTTGATCTCCTCATTCTTTGCAGTTACCTCTTCTTCGAGTTCCTTGATAAAACGAAATTTATCATCCTCAGAGATATCCTTATTTTTATCAGCTGCTTCAATAGCAGTTTTAACCTCATCGCGGATCTTTCTAATATTAATGCGCGCATCCTCCATCATTTCATTAAGCTTCTTGACCATCGCTTTTCTATTTTCCTCGGTCATCATCGGCACTGTCAAACGCAACTTTTCGCCATCATTAACCACTCCGAGACCCAAATTTGCCTCAACAATCGCCTTTTCTATATCTTTCAGTACGGACTTATCCCAAGGCGTAACCAGCAAACTTCTGGCATCGGCCACACTAATACTGGCTAGACCAGTAATTTGATTACGCACACCATAGGCATCAACCTGAACCATGTCGAGTACCTCAGGATTGGCTCGACCGACACGCAAAGCATGAGTTTCTTTTTTGAAAAATTCAATTCCTTTAATAAAATCCTCCTGTTTTTCTTGCAAATAACTGTTCATATATTTCTTTTAATAGTTTTTTTATTGCACTAACGCCTTAACCCCCATAAAAATCCAATTTGCAACCTCTGGATCTACCCAAAGTGTAGATCCAATCCTGGAAGTTGGCAACTCCTTGGTTGTCCAGGCTTTGCCTCCATCGACTGACCGATAAAAGGTAGTATTGGTAACATAGTAGATCTCAAGATCGTTTTGAGGATTTACAGCCAAGGCGTTGATGGTGGCCTTGACTTTTGGTGTAATCAGATCTATCTTGGTCCAATTCTTGCCACCATTGTCTGTCTTTAATAATCCATACTTTGTGGCTATAAATAGACGATTCACATCCATGCCGGAAAACACTAAATCCTTAACCGAAGCACCTTCATCAAAGGCTTTTAGAGGTTTTTCAAGAGTAGTCCAATTAGCACCGCCGTCGGTTGTCACGCTTAAGCCATATTTCTCACTCGCGGCATACATGTTTTGACCATCCCGAGGGTTTATAAATAATTTTGAAATTTTGCCTTGAATGCGATAAATTGGTTTCCAGCTGCTGCCTCGATCCTGACTTTTTAATACTTCCCCACGCGAGGTGGTCAAATAAACCTTGCCGCCATTTTTGGGATCAATTACCACGGCACTTATAGTGACAGTCTTGTCATTGTCAACATATACAGGCTGCCAGGTACGACTGCAATCCACAGATTTCTGCAGACGATTACCAATGGCTACATAAATTGTGCAGCTAAATTGAGGGTCAATGGCGATTGAACGCACCAAGACGTTGCCCAGGCTAACTGATTTTTGCCAACCAATACCGCTATCCAAACTAAAAAATAAACCATTAGCCAAAGTACCGACATATAAAGCCCGACGATCAGCCGGATCGGCAGCGAATGAAACAATATCCGTACCGGAAAATGACGAAACCTTAGTCGTGCTCATCATGGATGATTTTTGCACCCACTTGTCCCCCTTGCTTTCACTAAAAAATAAGCCACCGAAATCACGGCTAGCTGTCGTAGTATTATTTGAGCCAATATTAATACCGCAACCAGTCAAGAAGGTCAGTAAAAATAAATTTAAGGCCAGTAGATTAAATTTTGATTTAAATGACATGTTTTTTAAAATTATTATTGCCCAAAGTTGAGCTTTTAATTACCAGACTTATTTCAATCTAAAAATTCAACACTAACGACTCAAGAACCAATTTAGGATTAACATTAGCTTTTAAATAGCTCAAGCTTTCCAAGGCTTTATCTGAAAATTTTAACAACCGCTCACGGGTAATTTTAACACCGATCCTATTCAAACTCTCAAGTTCTAGCTCATGTTGCACTAAATCAGGATGACCGTAGCTAACCAAAAGCAAATCCCTGATTACGCCTTGCCATGAATTAATTATTCTCATCACCAGCCGGCTAGCCTCTTGACCGGTTTGCTTGTCATTCAGCAACTCTTCGACCACACAAAACCGCTGATTAACATTCATTTCGGTCATTTTTAGCAAACCGGAAATGCGAGCCATATAATTATCAAAAAAAGCTTGATCTTCCATAAATTTAACTGCCAAGGCGGGCCGACCAGCTGCTAACCTGGCAAATAATTTAGCTTTACTACGACTTAAGTCATATTTTTCGATCAAATAATCATAAATAGTATCCGTCTTGACTGGATAAAAATTAATCACCTGTGCTCGTGAAATTATGGTCTTAGGTAAGGACTCAATATTTTTAGCAATCAAGATAAAGATAACCTTAGAGCGTGGCTCTTCCAAAGTCTTTAATAAAGAGTTGAAGCCATGGTCGTTTAAAGTCTCGGCCTGCTTGATGACACCTACTTTATAAGAATTTAAAAAAGAACTCATTTCAAGTGATCGAATAAAAGCCCGCACATCATCAACTTCAATCGTTTTTTTATCGCTTGCCCGTTTTAAAAGATGGTAATCAGGGTGAACGCTGGCAAAATTATCGGTAAAACCAGAATTTTGACCAACTTGATTTTGTAAGCATGCCGCACAATAACCACAAGGCAATGGCCCGCCAGTTTTCAAATTCTCACACAATAAAGCTGAGGTAAAATAATTGGCCGTCGTCGTCTTGCCAATATCATCTGGACCAACAAAAATATACATCCCAGATATTTTACCATTAACAAGGCTTCGACTAAGAAACTTTATTACCTGGTCATTACCAAGCAGTGGCCAATTAAACTGAAAATCCATCTTATTATTCATCACTTAAGTATATAAATAAGTGACCATTTAGTCAAAGCTTTCCAAGGGTAACTAATTTATTATGACACAATATGATTAATACCACAAAGTGTGGACGTATTTATATTTATCCAGTAAAATATAGCTATAAATATAACTCCCCGTTATGCAATCTAAATTCATAAAATACATTTTCCCTAATCTTTTATTTGTCAGCTTTTTTTATTTTACCCCACTGGCGACCCAGGCAGCTAGCATTAGCTTTTCCATAAATAGCGCACCGATAAGTTCCATAGCCGCCAGCACTACCGCCAGCCTACTTGTAACAGGTGTTGATACCAGCTTTAGTAGTACAACTCTAGTAACTTTTTCGTGCAGGGACTTCTCGACTACGAGCGATATTATCATAAACAACCCAACAGAATTAATCATTCCTATTAATGTCTCAGCCACGACCAGCTGTTGGGGTTATGAACGCAACGAGGCAAATATAACTATTCAAGATGAAGCAACTACATCCGTAGCCTTGCTACCAATCATCAACACCACCATCCCAGTTCATAGCTGCTTAGTCGGTGACGAAGAACTCTGGTGTAGCATAGATGATGCCGTCAATAATGACGCCAATTATGGTGACACACTGCTAGTCTATCCCGGTCTGTATGAAAATGACATCACGATACCCGTTAGTGCTAATGGCGTTACTCTTAAGTCTCTTGCCGGTGCCGCCAGCACTATTCTAGTTGGCTCAGGCAACCCCAGTGAACCGTCAGCGCCGTATATTAGCTCAATCATTACAATCAATGCTAGCAACGTCACAATAGATGGCTTCACACTGCAACTACCTCAATCTCAAAATCTGCTAGCTTACAATGCCATTAGTTCTGACCCTAACGGTATTTCTAACGCGACAATCAAAAATACCATCATCAAAAGCCTTGACTACACTTTTGCTTCTGGGCCTAGCGGTCAAATCTATTCCTTTCAGACTGGCCTAAACATGTCCCAAAATTCTGATTTGCTAATTGAAAATACCTCGATTGAAAATTGTCTCACTGGCCTACGAGTGAGCGGTGCTCGCCCAATCATAATAAATAGCAAGATTTTTAATAACCGTGACTATGCCGTAGTTAATGAGAATATTCCCTTTGATGCTAGCCAAAGAGTGCTAGCCGCTAATTCTTTTTGGGGCGAAACTGGTCCTAACACTGGCACAACCTCACTCAATGCCCTTGCTGGTAGCATCCAATACAGTCCTTGGTGCACCAATTTCGAATGTACAGCCAGTGCCAGTTTAGTTATTGCTACCACTTCAAATCTTTTCGCCGATCCAAATCAAGGTAACTGGTTACTTAAACCACCTAGTGATACACCCATTCTGCCAGATGGCCTACCAGACCTGACTAGTGTCACCAATGTCACCGCCTCGCAGCAATTTGACATCACGCTACCCACCGTGAGCACATCCTCGGAAGTTGGCACGACCACAATCTCAATTCCAGAAAACACTACTATTAGTCGTTTTGATGGCCAACCGCTTGACGCCACACAAATTACTGCTATGACCATGAATGTTAGTAATGTTTCTGGCTATACTGGTGATGTTATTGGCACCCCCATTCAATGGGGTCAAATTGGCGTCAGTCTCGTCTTTAGTCCGGCGATTACAATCAAGCTTTGGGTTGGCACCAGTTCAAATGGTCTAATTTTAACCGTTCTTCACTCAACCAGCACTGATGCTGATTGGAATACCGATGGCATCGCCTCAAGCACTTGTTTAGTTGCTGATGGCTATTGCAGTTTCGAAACGACTAGGGCTTCATATTTCATCGCTACCAATCCTCCAGTTGCCTCGAGCAGTGACATTATTACCTTGCAAGGAGCAAATAGCCCAGCCATACCCCAAACTTTTTATGCTACTTCAAATTTTTCCCTGCAAACAACTGCGCAAGCAAGTACAACGCTCACAATCACAAACACAACCACGCCATTAACCAAAAAATTAGCTGGCGGTAATAAAATCTCCCAACAAGTGCTTGGTCTAAAAATTTATCCCGACGGCACACTTCTTAAAGATAGACAAAATAATAAAATCTATCTTATCAAAAGTGGCAAAAAAAACTATATCAAGAATCTCAAAGAACTCGCCAAGCACAGAGGACAAAGAATCTATCTAGTTGAAAAAGCGCAAATCAATAGCTACAAATAAATGCCGCATAAACTAAAAAAATTAGCCCTATATTTTGGTGACATTCTGGTTTTTTATCTCACTCTTTACTTGACCTTGCTACTGCGTTATCAGCACATCCCCTCAACAGAACTTTGGCAAAAACATCTCCCAATATTCACCTTAGCTTTCGTTTTTTGGCTACCGCTGTTTTATATCACCAATCTTTATGATTTATATCTGGCCGTCAACAATAGCAATTTCTGGAAAAGAGCCACAACGGCTATTTTTGGGGCAGCCCTAATAGCCACCTCTTTATTTTATGTGACCGCCAGCGACGTTGCACCTAAAACCAATTTGGCTATATATTTTGTCATCTTTAGCGGTCTATTCCCGCTCTGGCGACAAGTTTATAATTCAGCCCTGGCTTCGTATCTGCCCAAATTAAATATTGGCTTTATTGGTTTAAACGCTGAAGCCAAAGAAATTATTGATTTTTTAAAATCACACAGTCATATTGGTTATAGCGTGGCGGCCACCTACGAAGCTGAGGACGTCAAGCTCAACAATCTAAAAGAAGAAATTAGCCTGCACAATATCGCACTCTTAGTTGTCGCAACTAATCTACATGAATCAAGCAGTTTACGTGACCAACTCTTTGCTTGTTTGCCATTAAAGGTCAATTTCATCAATCTGCCCTTATTTTACGAACAAGTCACGGGCAAAATACCGACCAACGTTATTAATCAGATGTGGTTTCTTGAAAACTTAACCGAAGGCGGTCGCGGTAACTTTAATCTGATCAAACGAGTTTGTGATATTTTTGGCGCTACCGCTCTTTTAATAATAACCATGCCCTTTTGGCCGCTGATAGCCATACTGATAAAAGCAAGCAGTACAGGGCCGGTTTTTTTCAGCCAGACACGTGGTGGTAAAAATGCAGCCCCTTTTAAAATGCTAAAATTCCGCAGCATGCGAGTCGAAAATAACGATGCTAGCCTAACAGTTGAAGGCGACAAACGGATCACCAAATTTGGCAATTTTCTCCGCAAATCACGTATCGACGAATTACCGCAACTGATAAACATACTCAAAGGAGAGATGAGTTTTATTGGCCCCAGACCCGAGCGTCCTGAATTCATTACCGACCTTGAAAAGGCTATTCCTTTTTATCGCGAGCGCATGCTGGTCAAACCCGGCGTGACCGGTTGGGATCAGGTTTCTGGCGAATACCACAGCGCTTCAACCGAGGACACCATCAAGAAACTACAATATGATTTATTTTATATCAAAAATAGGTCAATCTATCTCGACATCTCGATCATGCTAAAGACTGTTTATACCATTTTAAATCGTAGTGGTCGTTAATTTTTTACAAAATTCTTTCCAAGAGCGTAGGCTAAGCGTAATCGAATGCCAACATATACCAAAGAACGTAATAATATATTATGTTCTTTTTTAAAATGCTTAAAGTAATAGAGCCACATGGAATCATAAAAATTCAAGATAGACCTAATTCTTCGCTTTCCACTACTACCACCACCTAAATGCACAATATGAGCGGAAGCCAAATACCAAATACGTCCACACTCCTCTAACACTCTTTTACAAAAATCCAGATCTTCGCCATACATAAAAAAATGAACATCAAAGCCGCCGATTTTTTCATAAACCATGCGACGAAAAAGCATAGCCGCTCCAGATAGGGCCTCGGTATATCCAGAGATATTACAATCATCAAATTCCCTCTTATAATCACCACCGTTGTGAGAAATTTTAACCAAGCCAAACAAATACACGAATGCACTCAAAGGCCTTGGGAGATTGCGTCGACAGGCATGCTGAAAACTACCATCAGAATTTAAAAGCTGCGGACCAACCATGGCAATATCGATATTTTGCTCCAAATAGGCTACCAATTTTTCAATCGCCCGGTCTTTCACTATTACATCACTATTTAGGAACATTAAATACTCGCCTTGAGCAACTTCCAAACCTTGATTATTAGCCACACCAAAACCAAGATTAGTTTTATTTTCGATCAATCTAACCTTGTCATATTGTGCTCTGATTAACTCCTGGCTACCATCAGCTGAATTATTATCCACGACAATAATTTCAAATGGAAAAACCGTAGTCTCACGATAAATAGAATCAATTGTCTGCTTGAGCAAATCTTTAGTATTCCAATTTACAACAATAATTGAGAGTTTCATAATTAAGAGATCATGATTGGAATCTTCTTTATTTTTTTAAACTTCTTTTTGCAATTACTACAAACATACTCATCTGAATTATCAATAAGCGCAGCCTTACAATCAGTACAAGCAAGCAAATGATTCAAATCAATTGCTGGCCCACGATAAAAAAGCTTTCGACGCCATTTGTTAACAAAAATCTTTATTTTAGTATTGCGGCTATACCTTCTTCTAATACCCTCTAAATCAATATCATTAACTACATATTCTGTACCACTAATCTCACGTTGATATTTGGTATTTTCAAGCGAAAAATTTATTTTGTCCTGCCAATAATAATCAACATACAACAGATCGCGATATTTAACAAAAAAATGCTTCACATTATTGGTTTTTTCAAGAAATAGCCTGAGCCGTTCACCCAAGGAGTCAGGCCTTAATTCTTTACCGACAATAAATAATTTTTCATTATTTTTTGAAACTTTCCAAATATGAAACGGCCAGCCAAAAATCTCTTCACTCTCAGCGCTAGGCGTCTCAATATATCCTGCCTTGGCCACCCGTTCAAGCTCAGCGATAAACAATTCAACATTGGGCAGGTGCTCTAGGATGTGACGAGCAATAACAAAATCAAAAGTCTTATCAGCGAATGGTAACTTAAAAACATCAGCTACGACAAAATCCCGATCAATGACCAAGGCGGCATTCCGCTCAGCATCATCATGAACATATCTATCAACCAAAACATTTGAACGCCAATAAGGTTTGCCCCCACAGGCCACCTCTAAGACCAAGGCCTTGTTGTCGATTTTAATTTTTTTTCCGCCGTACAAAAATTCAGAGACGCGATATTTTAAATAATTCATAGTTCAATATTTTTCAAAAATAATCCTTTTTGTCAGTCTTTGAGAAACGCCAATCGGCCAGCCAGACATTTTCGCCAAATCACCAAAAGCAATAATAAATGGCATCAACAATACACCACTAACTCTAAAATAGAGTGATTTATTTTTTGTATACTCGAAATATCGTAACCAGAATTTTTTCATATAAAATGGCATCGCCAGTATTGCTAAAATTAAATAGTCAAAATTATAAAATGACAAAATTACTATAACGGCCAAAACAGAATATACACCATAACGAATTAGTTGACGCTTGAACCATAACTTCCCATGCCCATCACCCCGCGTATAACGAAAAAGCTGCAGAAAATACGATTTAAAACTTGGCCTAGGTCGCCAAAAGACTAGGACCTCCCTAATGTAATCTATAATATAGCCAGCCTTTTTAATTTTAAGATCAAAAATCACATCCTCGCAAATTGGCAACCATTCAGGATAACCGCCAACCGCTTCCCAAACTTTTTTACGGAATGCGACAGACCGACTTGATGGCAACCAATCATGTTTGAATTCATTTGACGCTGGAGTTGTGGCTGCGGCTATCAGATACCAGCGCTGTCCATCGCTCGGGTCAAACCACGGACCAAAACCAGTAGACACCACATTAACTCTTTCCGTAAATGCCTCTTTAATTTTTTTAAACCAATACTTGTCATAAATACAACCAGCATCAGTAACGACTATAATATCTCCAGTGGCCAATTTAATGGCCTCATTTCTACCAGATGATATATTGCCAATTTTTTGTGCAACAACGCAAGAGACGTTGGTTATTTTAAGATTTTGCAACAACTCCCAAGTACCATCAGTCGATCCACCATCGACGATCACTAGCTCATCCGGCAAAATACTCTGACTGGCTATACTTTCAAGCCACATGCCAAGAGATTTGTTTTCATTTAAAACTGTAATAATCAATGATATCATATTATTGTCTTAGGCCTTTCAAAAAAATACTTAACTCACCAAATAATCGAATTTCTAAAATAATAATTTGGGCGTACCATTTAGAATAGTTCTTTTTTACAAAAAGCTCCAGACTAGACAAAAACATTCGAAGTCTTTTGTCGTCAGCCTTACCCTTAAAACTTCCTCCATAAACATGCATAACCGGATCTGTTTTTATGCCCATCAGCTTGTAACCTGCCCGTGCTATCCGGTAGCACAAATCCGTTTCCTCAAAATACATAAAATACTCAGCCCCAAGTAACCCGACTTGATCCAAAACTTCGCGTCTAAAAATTGCCGCGGCTCCGGTAATATAATCAAGCTCAATTCCAGCCGCTGAAATAGACTGAGGAAACAGAGCGATTGATTTCAGTCTTTGCTTTAATGAAATAGGCAATAAATAGCCAACAGGAACTAAATAATAAAAAACATTCAAAATATTCGGAAAATAACCACCAACAGACTGTAAGCTCCCATTTGGATAAACTAAAGTTGGTTCAACCCCAGCTATAGCTGTATTTGCCTCCAAATACGTCAGCGCGTCTACCAAACTATTTTTGCCAACCTCGGTGTCACTATTGAGTAACCAAATGAATTCTTCTTTAGCCAGATCCCTTATTGCCAAATTATTAGCCCTGGCAAAGCCAATATTTTCTGGATTTTTAATAAATTGGACCCCAGGAAAATTCTCCATCACCATCTCAGCGCTGCCATCGATCGAATTATTATCAACAACAATAATCTGCCTTGGCACAATAGACCCGGCCAAAAGTGCGGTGAGTGCCTTATGGGTAAGTTCACATGTATTATAACTAATTATAATTGCCGTAACTGGGGCTAAATTCATTTTATTATTTACCTACTTTTTCAATTAGAAAAACCGCATATTTATAATCATATCCCCCTCTGCCCAACATTTTTTCTTTAACTCTTTGCAGGGTCGCATCTAATGGAGTAAAAGAGCGATTTTTAACAATCTTAAAGCCGGTTGGTATCTTGCTTTCCGGTGTTCTGTTTAAATTTTGATCATCAGAGCCTGTAGAAAAAAACCAACAATGAGACCTTGCCTTAATCTGTGAAAATTCATTTGCATTCCAAAAAGAAACTGGTCGCAATTTGCTAAAATACGAAAGACGATAAAAGTCATACAAACCCATTGCCATGTCGCCGTTAATGATTATGCAATCACCAGCCTTCGCATTATCCTTTACATATTGAAAACTGTCAAAACCCCTAAAATAACTAGCATTGAAATAATTTTTTAAATTTATAAGATTATAAGTGCCAAATATTTGAACGCTAAATAGTATAATTAATAAAATAAAAGCACTCTTATATTTTTTAAAAGTCAAAATAACTGCCACGATTAAGATTAAAAATAGCGGAAAGGCACCAAAAACAAATTTTGGATAAACTATAAAATTATACCTGGGATTCAATACGTTTAAAAAAACCGTATTTAGAGAAATCAAACCAAGAATCAGTAGCAACAAGATACTTAATTTTGATGCCTGTCTATTTTTATATAAAATAAATATTTTATATGCAACCGCGCATAAAACTATAAGACCCAGTGCAAACATTAAATAATTCCAGGGTAAAACTGTTTCACTATAAAAAAATTGATAAAAGTGTATCAAAAAATCCGTTAACCAATTCATTAATCCTGCACCCAAAATACTAACAGCAGTAAAATCACCATCACCACTCTTTATTCTCAAATAATATAAATAAACAATCGGCAAAAATAAAGTCAAAATTATAAAATGTCCGACGAGCCACTGCTTAAGCATTATGGGATTTTTATTTTTCCACCAATCAAAAATAAACCATGCATTCGCACATGACAATAAATAAACAAAATTTGGTAAATCGGTATAAGCAGTAATTAAGCTAAAGAGAAAAAACAAATAAAGAGAATTTTTTGTATTTCCCTTAGTAAAAAATTTTATCAAAAAATATAAAGCCAGCAAAACAAAGAATGCCGTTAGACTATGATATCGCGCCATCTGGCCATACTGCAAGAAGAATGGTGACACCGCCATTATCAATACGGTTATTTTGGCAATTTTACTATCGTCAAATAACAATTTCGCTAAATAAAAAGTAGTTATTAAAATACCAACCGAGGCCATGATTGAAATCAATCGCATGCCAAATTCTCCATATGGCACAATTCTATAAGCTATTATGGTCAATAAATAATATAATGGGGGATGATTGTCAGGTATAATAAAATAGTCGTGAATAAAGTTTATAGGATTTGGCGTTTGATAATAATACTGCAATACAGCAGTTTCATCCATCCAAAAAGTTCTAGTCGTGGCTATAATGATTAAAAAAACTGCCGCGACTGACGAAATTATCAACAAATAAAACAAATCTGATTTTAAAAATTCCCTACAATTAATTTTTTTTAAATTTATCATATTTTACGAGCTACAATAAACATAGTATCGCCGACGTTTATCGGTATGGATATGTGTCTTAAAAAATTTGAATTACAAAAGGTTGCTAAGGTACCAAAGAAATTTATAGATGTCCAGGTTTTTAACAAACGGAAAATATAAGGTAATGAAAAAAATTTACCAAAATGTCCTATGTATACCTGTTCCAAGTCGTTAGACTTTAACAAAAACTCAATATTTTTTCTTGAAAATAAGTTTATGTGTTGAGGTGGAACGAAGGCGTGCCATTTTTTTCTCCATATTTTCGCCCACAAACTACCAGCATCTGGCGTTGAAAAAGCTAGCATGCCCCCACTTTTTAACTTTGTGGCGATAATTTTAAAATCATTAACTGGAGTTGACAAGTGCTCAACTGTATCCAATAGCACAATGGCGTCAAATACATCACAATTGTTCTTTGCATATCCCTCAAGACTGCAACTATCAACAGCCAAACCTTTTTCAATCGCTCTGTCAGTAGCATACTTCGACACATCTATACCGGAAACACTCCAACCGTCAGCTCTGGCCAAATCCAGAAAAAATCCAGTTGCACAGCCAATTTCAAAAAGAGTATGGCCAACACCCTTATAGTTCTTTAAAATTTTTAGATATTTCTTAAATACACCGACTGTCTGAAGTTTTTCAGCTTCATAATCAACATAACCATCCAGTTCAACATCTCCACTAAAATAACCCTCACTATAATAGCTATTTAGATCAAGCGGTATATTTTCCAAAGAATAGAGACCACATGCAGCACATCTTGAATATGAAAAGTCGCCTTTTGTCATAAAATCCCTTCTAACTCCTTCGTAACCACAGACTGAACATATCATAAATTTAAGCCTTACTTATAATTATCTTTAATAATGGATGGAATATAATTCAAGAACCACTGCTTAAAAGACATCGTTTTTAATTTAATAAATGGTTCTTCGATCAAATAATAGGTGATTGTTGAAAACACCAACGTGATCAATATATTTAAAATATATTTATGAATATTAGTATAAGGCATTTTTTCAACAACACCTATTATAATAGCATGCCAAATATAAATACTAAAACTAATTTTGGCAATAAACATGATCGGCCTTACTGAAAACAATCTAACAATCGCAGTGTTTTCATTGCTTAAAAAAGAGAGCATGCCAAAAACAATAATAATACTCAAAAAAATCGGTGCAAAAATATAACTAATTGTAGGCGCAAAATTCAAATCAAACCAATAAATAAAAAGGAAAAAAACAATCAAAGCGAGGGCTTGAAAGAACATTCCACCCATAGACCTTACCCAGTTATAGCCATTGACGTAGCAATAAGCACCAAGCATGCCAATGGCAAAAAAATCTAAATTAGCGGGAGTAAATCTCATGAACTGCATACTTGGCGTCTTTATAAAATAGACCAAAAATAATCTATAACCTAAGCCAAGAGCGATTAATATTAAAAAAAGATATAACTTCTTGTATTTATAAAAAAAATAATAAAAAATTGGCAGAATGAAATAAAAATGCATCTCCACTAACAAGGACCAGTAAACAGGATTAATGGTAATTGTAGCGCCGCCGTTACTGCCTTTAATCCCCCTAATAAAGATTAAATTATACAATACTGAACGCAATCCATCTTCTGCTAAGAAAATATCATGACGCAAAAAAATGATGATAAAAAAAATTGAAAAATAATAAAGGGGTAAAATTCTAAATAATCTATTTTTGATATATACTAAAAGCCTGGACTTATCCAGGCCTTCATGATTTTTATATAGCTGATAAAATAACAAAAATCCACTCAAAACAAAAAAAACACATACTCCAACCGTGCCAGTTACAAAATTTAATTTATACCAATCTATCACGCCGTCGCGAGAATAATTCAATAAATAGCCGGCATGAAAAATAAAAACCAAAATCGTGGCAAATGAGCGAACTATATCAAAGGTTTTTATTCTTTTGTCTTGAATTAATACTAATGAATTCATTGAAGATATTATTTTCTAAAAAAAGCATAAAAACTATAGCCGATAACCTGTTTAGCAAATAACCAATATTCATTATAGTTTAGTTTTGAGGTGCTGAATTTGCGCATACGAAAAATAAATGGTATTTCTTTGATTTTATTCCATTTACCTTTCACCAGGATTTCAAAAAGAATTTTATAACCTTTTGTATCGAGGACAACCCCTGACAGGACTGACTTTTTAATAAAGAAATACCCACTTAACGGGTCCTCTGCCCTTGATATCTTCTTGATTAAAAATACCCCAACGACAGAGATCAAGCGACGCCACCAAACCCAACTTTCAACCACGCTACTATCCATAAACCTACTGCCAATAGCAATGTCATACTCACCCAATGCATTAAGCAATGAATTAATAATTATGGGATCGTGACTCAAATCCGCATCCATAACACCAACTATCTCCCGGTCAGACATCTTAAAACCTTCAATAACTGCACTACCAAGGCCTAATTTTCCGGCTCGATGGATCACCTTGATTGGATACTGAGACTTTAAATTATCAGCTACCTGACCAGTACCATCTGGCGAATTATCATCAACAACTATATACTCCAAATCAAAACTTGATTTGTCGATTATACCTTCAATCTCATCAAAAAATAAAGGCAAGTTTTTGGCCTCATTAAATGTAGGTATAACTAATGAAATATATTTCATATTTTTTTTTGATAGACTAAAAATATTGATTTAGGAAAAAATTGACTCACTAGCCAGCCAATCGGTAACGTGAATGGATATATAAAAAATAAATATTTCAAACTTGTACGAAATAATCGTTGATCAAATATCCAAACCATTGCAATAAATAACTTGCTAAAAAGTGGTGAACCGGTCTGAAATGCAACCCAACGCTTTTTTTTATTAAACATAAATAATATGCATAAAAATAAAGCCTCCACGCCCCTAATCTTTGACTGAGATACAAGCTTATAACCAATTGCCTCAAGTTTGAAGGAGAGCTCTGCCTCATCTACTATTCTAACATGAGCAACCTCTGAAAAATAGTCAGGCTTTATTTTTAACAGCATTTCTTCAGAAATTCTAGCTGGAACGGTTATAACAATCTTTCCGTCATTTTTCAAGACGCGATCGATATCGTTTAACGTGATATCTAAATCATTAACATGCTCAAGAACGTCATAGCAATGAACTTCGTCAAATGAAAAACTGTCGAATGGCAATGTCCGACCATCAAATTTTATAAATTTACCAACACCATACCGCTGAGTTGCGTAATCTATATTACTATCAAGTATGTCCACACCAAGATACTCCCCAAATCGTGAAATATACTTAATGTTACCACCCAGGCCACAACCATAATCTAAAATTTTCTTACTTTTCATTTTTTTATTCAATCAATTCGCCACCAAATTGCAGTAAATATTTATTAAATTTTCTCTAAACAAGGCGGGGCCAAATTTTTCTTGAACTCGCTTGCAGTTATTTTTTAATTCAAAATAAACATCCTGATTATTTATTTTCTTAATTGCCATATACAGATCCGAAGGATTGCCTGGTGAAAACAAAATTCCCGCATTTTCAATAACTTCTGGTATGGCCCCTGAATAAGTAGAAATAACCGGACAGCCACATGATATGGCCTCTGCTAAAACGAAACCGAATTGTTCTTGCCACAATGGTCCAGGCAAGCTTGCAAGTATCAAAACCTTGGCATAAGAAAATAAATTTCTAACCTGGTCGTTCGGTAATGTCTCAATGAAGCAAAAATAATCGTTTAGCCCCCAGTCGTTAACCATGCGCATAGCGTTTTCTCGTTCTCTGCCAGCGCCGATCATTAACAATATTGCCTTGTGATTCTTGTTTTCAAGACAATACATTCGCCAGGCATATAAAATATCATAAATGCCTTTCTCTTTGATCATCCTATTAACTACCATGTAAATGTCCTTACCCTCAAGATTGTGATTTTTTAAAAAATCAGGATTCAAATTATTGTCACGAGGCTGAATAACTGCAGGCGTTAAGACTTTAATCCTTTCTTCTGCTACACCATAATCCATGAGCATATCCTTGGCGGACTGAGTGACTGGCAAAAAAAGATCTACCCCATTTACATTCTCAACAATACTACGGGTTATAAGTTTCCTCCACCAAGCAGGAACCTTTTTGAACCAAGGCCAATAATTATACTCAAAACGACCAAAACTATTATCCCAAATCGTGACAACAACTCGTAAATTGGGGTTACTTTTTTTAGCCCTCACTGCCTGATTTGTATACCAATAAGATAATTCAGCTGTATGAACAATATCAAATTGATCAAGCTCGCTTTCAAGGCCAGGCATAGCCAAAAAACGTGCTCTTAAAAATTTATCGACCTGGCGGGTTATAAAATTATCAGCCGTACTGTACATGCGCTTGACCGGAAAAGCCAAGTTAAACTGATAAAGATTTTTATTTGTACAGAAGCCAGTAACGGCAATATTCTCCAAATCCTCCCATAACTTGCCCTCCCAATTATTCAGGCTATTACCTCGCACAAGTGCTACTTTTATATTCTGATCCTTATTCATAGACATAATAATTATTTCTTCCAGGTAACATTATTTTTTATTTCGATTACTGGCTGCCCTGCAAATACTTTACATTTACCTCTTAATGGCTTGGAGACTAAGGAATTTGCTGCGATTACTGAATGCGAAGGTATTTCAGCACCTTTTAGAACCATAGACCTGCAACCAATCCAAACATGGCTACCTACTTTGATTGGCCTAGGCTCGTTTAATACAACACCTTCAGCATTATAAATTAAGTGAAAATCAGTATCCATAATCAAAACATCCCATGATATGAGACAATCATCACCAAAAGTAATATCCCTGTTATTAGCAATGATTGTGCTCTCGGCCGTGATTATAAAATTATTTCCCATAATCAAAACACCATTAACATCAACAGATATTTTTGAGCCATGACCGATACTGGCACGTCCATTAAAAACGACTTTTCCTGATACCTGCCAAATTGAACGAGATCGTTTATGATCAAAAATCCCAACACTATTAAAGCCTATTTTGATCATGCCCGTATGGACAGGTCCGTTGATTTCCACCACACCACTCAATTTGCGCAAATAAACCCTCCTGGACACTAAAATTGGCAGCTTAACCGCCTGCCTCAAGGGCAAATATTTGAAATTGAAATAAATAGTCTTTAATCCAACTTCGAATATAATACTAAATTTATTCTTTGTCTTTATATCTTTCATTTATTTTTCAAAATATTATTTTTTGTGTGCAACTTGCTCAATCTGTACACCTCGATATATAAAGCCAGGTAATAAGAGTACTGCTGAAGGGCACTGTTAATGCCAGCAAAACTTTTCCAAAGTCCATTTTTTAATTGTCCTAATGAATATTTAAATGGATAAAAAATAATTGACCATAATATGCATTTTTTTGCTTTTTCGATTCTTTTGACCCAAGCCGAAGTATCACTTTGGTAACAATCAATCACAACTGTCTCAGGAAAAAAATATTTAGCATGTATCGGCGCCCATTTTTTTTTCTTTTTAAGGAAATTTGCCCATGAGATATTGCTTGCTACTGGCCGATGATGCAGCATTATGTCTACCTTCCTAATCTCCCCCCTTACCACTCCTCCTTCATGAGGTATGCCACAAAATGAATAATTACTTTTACGGAATAAAATGCGCTTCTGTAGGCCATCAAAATAAATTGCCTTTTGACCATTCCACATTTCCCACTTAAAGGCTACCGCGGAAATATTATCATCATTAATCAATTCCCTTATTTTTAACGTATCAGTTTCATCAAAATATTCATCGGCATCAATTCTCAAAATCCAGTTATAATTTGTTTGATTATAAGCAAAAACTAAATGACCCTCCATCATACCCACATGATCACGAATAAAGATCTTGTCAGTATATTTTTTGGCAATATTTATAGTCTCGTCATTACAATTGCCATCATGCACAACTATAATCTCATCCACTAACTGCCTTATGCTATCCAAACACTTTGAAATAACCTTGTCCTCATTATAAACGACAATACATGCAGATATACCATTTTTATCATTCATATTAACTATATAATTTATGCTCCAAGAAATCGCAAATTTTAAAATAAAACTTAATAGGCTTCTTTATGTAGTTGATCAAAACTTCAAAATTCGTCAATTTATCAAAATTTTGAGACAATCTTGATCCATACTCAATCTTATAATTTAGTATATCATTTTTTGAGGGAAAATAATTAACATTATTATAATACTCTAGAACTGTATTTTCAAATTTAAAATCTAAGCCAGTAAATATTTCAATTGTCTTTTTTTCGAACTGATTTATAATATTGACCGGGTCATTGACAGTAAGCACTTGTTTGTATCCAGCCTCACCCATTGCATTGCAGATATCTTTATTATTAAAAATATAGGCGATGGCCCTTGCAAATGTTTGGGGATAATTAGCAATTAAACCATTTTTTTCATTAACTACCTGCTCCAGTTGACCATTATCACGACCAGGAGTTGAATTAACCACTACAGGCTTTTTCCAATACATTGCCTCATTTATAGCGTTGCCATTGCACTCCCCAATTTTTGAGCTGTGAGCTAGTATATCTATCGATTGATAAAATAGTCGCTCTTCTGTCTCGGTATTTATTTTATCTACTAGAATAAAATACTTTGCATACTTGCTGTTATTTATTAATTTCAACCTTGACTTTGGCACACCGACCAAAATGAATTTTACATCAGGAATTAGCTTAATAAGATAAGGCATTGCATCGATTACGAGGTCGCTCCACTTGGCTATATGTCCGCTTGAGATTTTACCGAGAACCAACTCACCAGACTGAATACCAAGACTATCCTTATAAGCAGTGATCTGATCAGCCTTTGCAGTAAATTTACTCAAATAACTAGCGTCTACAGAATTGTAAAGCACCTTCATCCGATCAAAGTCAAAATTCAAATTCGAAGTTGGCAGATATCGCTCATTGATATGCATCATGCTCTGAAAAAAACTACAAGCAATTAAGTTTGTCGATTTGACATCAAATTTACCGAAAACATTTTTTTCTACAATGACAATTTGGGGATTTATTTTTTTTGCACCTAGCATTATTTCATCCTCGATCAGCACGTTGTGACCAGATCGATGCATATGCAAAATATCTATTTGCTTAGCATCAATGAAGGCCAATATCTTGCCTGCAGTGCCATCACCAACAACAAAATCAACGCCAATTTCCGCAAACTTAGCTTCATGGGCGCCACCAACCAAATAGGAGCCAGCATACACATTGAAAATATCACGATTAAGATACTTGCAAAATGTAAAAACATTTCTTTGCCCCCCGCCCGCATAGCTCATTGATGAGTGTAATTCAAGGATATTTAATTTACCTGATAATTTCTTAGCCATAGCTCTAGCATTAATAGCGACCATAAATGATTTGAGTAATCTGCCCTCCCTCCACAATGATCTTGCCACATTTTATTAATTATATCATTCGAATAAACCGCCGAAATCCTGCTGGTCGGTGACAAAACTAGATCATGAACCATCTCACTTAATTGATCTTTAATTATCAGGTGTAGCGGTATGCTAAATCCCATTTTAGGACGATTTATAATCTCTCTTGGCAGCTTGTCACTTATTATGTCTTTCCAAATATATTTTGTTTGTCTATTTTTTATCTTGTAACGGCTTGGTATCCTGAGCGCCAATTCTACAAGCCTATAATCCAAAAATGGGGCACGGACTTCAGCCGCAGAAGCCATGGATGCAAAATCAACCTTTGCCAAATAACCATCAGATAATCTGCCCTTGAAATCCGCTATCATTGAAGCATTCCTAATATCTGCAGTATTAATATCAAACCATTCACTGAATTTTTCTTGAAGTAAATTTCTATTAATTTTTTCAGCATATTCTCTCAAATACAGATCTTCCTTTGTAATAAACTTTTTACTAACCGGCAAATGATTTTTCCATAATGAATAATACTCCGAATAACTAGCAATATATTCCCTATTCAGAATCTCCATTTTATACTTAAAATCATTGCTAAAAAATGGCATGCCTGGCAAGGCTTTTTTTATGACATCTCCCGGCAAGCGCTGATAAGTTTTCAAAAGTCCGGCATAACGATATGCTTCATATCCGCCAAACAACTCATCACCGCCATCACCGCTCAAAACAACCGAGACATTTTTCTTTATTTCACGATTAATTAACAGACTCGGCAAGGCCGATTGATCAAAAAATGGCTCATCATAAATTTTAGCAACATCTCTTGTGGCAGCTTGATAATCAATATCATTAAGTTCTATTTCATAATGGTTGGTACCATAATAATTGGCCGCTAACTTGGCGAAGCGCTGGTCGTCGCTAACTCCGTTCATGCTGATAACATAGGTATTTATATTTTTACATCCGACTTCACTCATAGCAGCAACAACCGAGGTTGAGTCGATTCCGCCACTCAAAAATGCACCCACTGAAACATCACTAATCAACCGTTTTTCAACCGAATTTTTAAACAACGACCAAACTTCTTTTTTTACTGTTGTATAATCGGATATTTCTAAACCTCTACTCAAACTTGGCTCCCAATATTTTCGAATGTTCATTTCACCATCTTGCCAAGTCAGGACATGGCCAGCAGGAAGTTTATGAATGTTTTTGAAACCGGTGCTACCAGCTGGCACAAAACGTAGACTCATAGCCAAATCAACTGCCGACCAATCAACCTCTCGTTTAACTCCAGGAAATTCGAGCAATGACTTTATTTCAGAAGCGAATATAAAATCATTGCCCACAACGCAATACTTAAAAGGCTTTTCACCTAAGCGATCACGCGCAGCAAATAATTTCTTGACGCGATCATCCCAAATCACGAAAGCGAACATACCGTTCAATCTATTTACGCAATTCTCCCCCCATTCTAAATAAGACAATAACAGAACTTCAGTATCACTACTTGAAACAAAACCATAACCCAAACCAATCAACTCTTTTTTTATTTCCTGAAAGTTGTAAATTTCACCATTAAAAACCAGCGCCACTTGTCCGTCAGGGCTTATGAATGGCTGGTGCCCCAAAGGACTTAATTCAATAATCGAAAGACGGGCGTGACCCAAAACGGCCGAACCAGAAGGCGCCACCCAACACCCCGAGTCATCGGGACCACGATGACGCAAAGCTCGCACCATACGTCCAATATTTTCAGTTTTTACTATCTTCTCCAGACTGACTTGTCCTGCGATTCCACACATATCTTATTTTAATTTCATAACCTTAAAGTAGTCATCCTCATTTATCAATTTATAATGTTCATTTATATAAGGACAGATATATTCAAGTGTTTTAACAGAATTGTCATAATTTATATAATTACCTTTATTCTTGGCAATCAATATATACAAAAATTTATTAGACTTGATGTCTGCCAACAAAATCTCTCTCGTGTGGTTCGAGTAGATAAATCCAGTATTTAGATAATGTGTATAATTGGGCCGATTAATTAGGTAGTACGAACCTGGCCCTTCGTCACTAAAGATAAAAACTTTTTCATCTTTTTTAATCTGACTTGTAAATTTAAATAAGGATTTTACATATTCAGAGTAGGCATCACTAAAAGACAAATTCAGATCTGACCTATAATCATAGACATGACCATACCTATCGTAATTTAGCAAATGAGTTTTTATCATAAAATAACTGAATAAAACCAGTTGCGGTACTACATAAATAATCAAGATATATTTCGATATGACTAAATATTTATTTACGTACTTACTCAATAAAAGATAGAATGCAGTAATTACAAATATTAACGTCAGGCTTTCATAGCCAGTACTTGCCAGTCCGCTTAATGCCTTAAATAAATAAGCTAATGCGAAAAAAGTCAAAGAAATTACAACTATTTTAAATTTTTCAATTTTACGATACTTAATAAACTCTAAAACAAACACCAAACTATAGCTTAAAAGAACGCCTAGAGGAAAAAAATACGAATAGAACATGGCGTTTACATAAAGTTGTGATGCACCATCAAGACTCCTAGTCACTAGGATGGCCTTCAAATATGGCAAAACTTGAGGAAGCGATGATACAACCAAGCCATCAGCTATAGAGCTAGCATATTGAAATGAATTCTTAATAAAATTGCTACATGTGAAATTAAGAAATGAAAACAAAAAAATAATAAACACATTTAATGCAATAAAATCAATCCTGCTCTTGGATTTCAATTCTAAAATTGTTTTATCATATGACATACCAATTAATAATAACAATACGAAGGCAACACTAATGAGCCCCGTTTCGGGCCCCATTAAATAACAGACAACTGGACTTGCAATTAGAAAAAAATATGACAATAAGTCCTTTTTATCGGTTAATCTTAAATAGAATATTAAAGGTAAAATTAAAATAAGATACCGAATTGGACTTGCATGTAATGAACCAATGGAAAAAACATAGACTGGGATACCCGCAATCAAAATTATATATAATAAATATGAATTACTCTTTTTTACGAGATTTAAAAGTAAATATAATAGGGCCATTGAGACAAGGTCTAATAAAGCCTTAGCAATAATCAATGACATTATAGGATTAAAAATAACTAAACTAATCAAATAATAAACGTACATCAAAAAAACACCATACGGATAATAAAAATCAATATTTATAATCTTGCCATATTTTATATTATCCAAAACATTCAAGA
>JBAWWA010000008.1:0-57861 GCA_037146995.1 bacterium | reverse complement strand
TTTGACGTCCTTGAAATGACGCAATAATTATTGCGTCATTTCAAGGACGTCAAATACATCTATCGTGATTACCCCATTATCTCCGACGAATCGCTAGACCTAGCCATGGCTGGTCGTTGTATGGGTGAACAAGGCCTATTCTGGGAAACACACAATTATTTTTTTGAAAATCAAGGTCTAAAAACTCAGGAAGAGATAATGCTTGCTAGCAAAAAGTTAGGGGCCGATACGCTGAAATTTGCCACCTGCATGGAATCACAAAAATATCTCAAACAGATAAAAATAGACGCCAAAACGGCCGAGAGTTTAGGTTTTGGCGGGACGCCAGCCTTTGTGATGAATGGCTATGCCCTGCCTCAAGGTGAATTGCCAATGGAATATTTAGAAAAACTCTACAACGAACTAACAACTAAAAATATTCAATGAGATATCTTCGTCACTTTTTTGTTTTAATTTTTGCTCTTCAACTCCTTGGCCTAGGTATTATCTGGCTAGAACCACAGCAAACTCTAGCCGCGGATAAAGTATTTGAGCCAACCGCTTACAAACCTCAGGTACCGATACCAGGCGTCAAGGATGGCAGTTATGATTTTGGCACTGCAGCGGGTTTTAAGTTGGGTGACCCTTCGACCGCCCCGATTGCCGAATACATCAAATGGGTCTACAAATATTTGATTGGCATAGTTGGCATTTTAGCGACCGTCATGCTCATGTACGGTGGTTTTCGTTGGATTATGGGCGCCGCCGACTCTGGTGCCATTAACGAAGCTAAGGACACTATTGCTTCAAGCCTCATTGGCCTCACCTTAGCGGTCAGTTCGTATCTCATTTTAGCCACCGTTAATCCAGATTTGGTTAATTTTAAGACAAGATCGATTGCCAGCATCGCGCCAGTTGGTTGCTGTATTGGTGAGTCAACTTGCTCAAAATCAAGTCAATGCACAACCGGTAATTTTTTAGCTGGTGGTGTGTGCAGTGGAAATCAATGCATGACGCCCAGCGCTGCCACCCAAAGAATCATAGACTTGAATCCAGAATTAGCGCCAGTACCCGAAGTAGTTGAAGCACAGACAAAAGCTGAAAATAAACCATGCCCAGGATATCCAACGGAAACTGGATATGTTTGCAAAATGGGCAAGGCAGCAAAACTATGGGGTGATGACACTTGTCCGTCAGGAACACTACATAGTGGAACAAGAAATGCCAGTGGTTGTCCAACTGGCTACGACCCAGATGCCGACGGAACCGGCGCACTTAGAGACATGTTATGCTGCACTAAATAAATGAAAAAATTATTTTTCTCATTGCTATTTTTATTCCTTTTACTGTCAACTCAAAACTTCGCCCTGGCAGCTCCCTATGCTTGGCTCAAAGAAAATCTAGTTGACACCAACAAAACTAGTTGGGGTGCTGCCTATGAAGTCGCAAACGATGCCCTGTGTCCGCAGCCAAAACCAACTGGCGGTGGCTATAATTGTTATACCAAGACTGGCAACGCCTTAACAAGCGCCGACACTTACAAGATAGTTAGCCCGTTTGATAATTTACAAGTTAAGCTGCCAAACTTCAATCCAACCAAGGCCAACGAAATCCAGTGCGATCTTGACCCCAATACTGGCAAGAGAACCAACTGCACCTTTCCCTGGATTGGCGAGTGGGTGGCCTGGGTTTATCAATACTCACTGGGCATTGGCGGGATCCTGGCCACCATTATCATGATGTTTGCCGGTTTTCGCTGGATGATGGCCGGTGGTGACAGTTCAGCCATTGGTGACGCCAAAAAATACATCAGCGGTGCTGTTGCCGGCATCATCATCCTTTTCTCATCCTACCTCATCTTATTTCAAATCAATCCCGACTTGATAACCATGAAACCGATTACCTTGGGAATAGTCGCAGAACTAGAAACTGGTCAAGGTTGCGGTGATTCTTGTGGTAAATGCGAAGTTCCGACCACTGGTAACTGTTCTGTCGCCTCGCTCAAGGCCAATGGCGGAGATTGCTTTGGGGCAGACATAGAAAAAATGGCTGCTATATGCAATGTTGAAAGCAAAGGTAATGCAAATGCTCAAGGAATGGCTGATGGGTGTAAAAGCTCATCTGGGGTCATATCCCCATTTTCATTTGGTCTGTTTCAGGTCAATGCAGTTAATAGCGCCTCTGGGGTACTCGAATGCAAAAATGCCTTTAGTGGCAAAGTAGATGGTCAAAATTGCTTTGAAAGAACTACCAATTCCAGTGGTATTTCCTATTGTAAATATTTTAATTGCCAGTCAAATGCCAATGCTCAACAATGCATTGCCGCTCTACAATCTCCCGCCAATAATATAAAAGCAACTTGCGCACTATATAAAAGTCGCAAGCTTCAACCCTGGAGCAAAGTGACAACCAAGCTCTGCGGTTTCTAGTCTTTATAAGACTACCAAATTTTACCTAAACAAAAATACCTCATCTTGCGATGAGGTATTTTTTATATAAAATCAAAGAACTACTATTTCTTATTCGGATCGTAGCCAGTACCAGCAGGAATCAAGCGACCGATAATAACATTTTCTTTAAGACCTTCCAGATTATCAATCTTGCCAGTAATAGCTGCATCGATCAAAACTTTGGCCGTTTCTTGGAAAGAGGCGGCCGACAAGAATGAATCAGTGGTCAATGAAGTCTTGGTCATACCCATCAACAACTCATCACCAACAGCGACTGGACGTCCTTCGGCGATAACTGCCAAGTTGGCAGCATCAAAGACACCTTTCTCAATAACTTCACCAGGTAGCAAGTCAGTCTCACCAGCATCAGTAATAAAGACGCGACTAAACATTTGACGGGCAATAATCTCAACGTGCTTATCATTCAAAGGCTGACCTTGTGATGAATAAACCGACTGAATCTCGGAAATAATATATTTCTGAGAAGCTGTACGACCACGTAGATTAAACAACTGTTGTAAATCAATATTACCTTCAGTCAACTGTTGGCCTTTGGTCACCATCTCACCATCCTTGACCCAGATATTAAAGCCTCGTGGAATCACAAACTCCTTGACCTTGTCAGCCTTAGAATAGATTCTGACAGCTTTGTCTTCTATCTTGACCTCACCTGATACCTTAGACTTGATAGTGATTTCGCCGATCGTAAAGAGTTTGCTACCTTCAGTAACCATGCCACCATTAGCCACATGGAATTCTGGTGTCTGCTTCTTTTTTCTCTCAGCTGCATCCTTAACCGCTTCGTTAAAGGCGTATTTTTCAGAATCCAAGCCCTCATGGTGAATCATTAATATCTTGGCATGCGGATTAGCTGCTACTAGTACCTTACCCTTAGCATCCTGAATGTCCCTGTTAGCAGTCTCGATTTTGACAAGACCATCAACATCAGCAATAAAGGCCTTACGCTTTGGAGCACGGCACTCAAAGATTTCTTCAACGCGAGGCAAACCTTGTGTAATATCGTCGGCACCAGCCACACCACCAGTATGGAAAGTTCTCATAGTCAACTGTGTTCCAGGCTCACCAATCGACTGAGCGGCAATAATACCGACAGCTGTACCGATTTTCACTTCTTTATTGTAACCCAAATCATAACCATAACACTTGGCACAAATACCCTTGATAGATTGACAATTCAAAACCGAGCGGATAGTTGCCTCTTCGATATCCTGTCCTTTCAAATCCTCAGCGCCAACCTCAGTCACCAACTCGCCAGCAGCAATCAAGATTTCGCCAGCTGTATTTACCAAATCCTTGGCCAAATATCGACCAACAATACGCTTGATCAAATCATGACCTGACTCTTCTGACTCTTTCTTGGTATAGACAATGCCTTCAGTATCACCACAATCTGGTGAGGTGATAATCACATCTTGAGACACATCAACCAAACGACGTGTCAGATAACCAGCATTAGCTGTACGTAGAGCCGTATCAGACAAGCCTTTGCGCACACCATGGGTTGAAATGAAATATTCAAGAATGCCAAAACCATCTTTGAAGTTTCCCTTTACCGGCAACTCGATAATATCTCCAGATGGTGAGGTCACCAGACCCTTCATACCAATAATCTGTGTCAACTGTGTCCATGAACCACGAGCGCCAGATTCGATCATCGAATATACAGGACCCTCGACATCAAGACCTTTCTTACAAATATCAGCAATTTTTTCTTTGACACCAGTCCACAACTCAATTACCTTGGCGTAGCGCTCAGAGTCAGTCAACAAGCCTTCTTCATATTGATCCTGAATGACATCAACTTGCGTATCAGCATTTGAAATCAAAGCTTCACGTTCAGGGAAATGCGGCAAGTCACCCATCGACCAAGACATACCAGACTTGGTAATATATTTCAAAGTCGTCAATTTCATCTCATCAACTAGCTGTACTGTACGTTCTTCACCGTGATAACGCAAACAATCCTTGAGCAAATTCTTCAGTTTGTTCTTACCGACTGTTTCATTTACAAAGCGCAATTTTTCTGGCAAGAAGTCATTAAACAAAACGCGACCGATCGTTGTACGGACCAAAACCTTATTGATTCGTACGCGAATCGACTCATGGATTTGAATCTTTTTTAGAGCATAAGCCAACTCAGCCTCTTGGATCGAAGCGAAAACTCTTAGCTCTTTTTCTTCACGCGCCTCATCGCGAGTTAATGTCATGTAGAAAGCACCCCACACGATATCCTGAGCTGGCGTTACGATCGGATCACCAGTTGCTGGTTTGAGCAAATTGTGTGACGACAACATGATATCACGCGCCTCTTCGCGAGCTTCTTTGGTCAAAGGCACATGAACAGCCATTTGATCACCATCAAAGTCAGCGTTAAAGGCGGTACAAACCAAAGGATGGATCTGCAGGGCCTTGCCTTCGATCAAGATGGGTTTAAATGCCTGAATACCTAAGCGATGAAGAGTTGGTGCACGATTGAGTAAAACAAATGCGCCAGAAATAATTTCTTCTAAAATATCCCAAACTACATCATGACCAGCCTCAATATAGCGAGATGCTGAGCGTACATTATGCACGATCTCACGTTTGATTAATTTTGAGATAATAAACGGCTTAAACAATTCAATCGCCATGATTTTTGGCAAACCGCATTGATCCAAATGAAGCTTTGGATTAACGACGATAACTGAACGTCCAGAGTAATCGATACGTTTACCAAGTAAATTCTGACGGAAACGACCCTGTTTACCTTTTAATGAATCTGCAAGCGACTTCAACATTCTCTTTTGACCGGTCGACGCCACCACAGTCTTGCCATGACGCGCTGAATTGTCAATCAAAGCATCAACTGCCTCTTGCAACATGCGCTTTTCGTTACGGCAAATAACCTCCGGCGCGCTCAAATTAATCAGCTGTCGCAAACGATTATTGCGATTAATGACGCGACGATATAAATCATTCAAATCAGAAGTCGCAAAACGGCCACCGTCTAATGGTACCATCGGACGAAGGTCTGGCGGAATAACAGGTAGCGCCACCATCACCATCCACTCTGGGCGGATGTTGTTGACTCTCAAACTCTTGAGCAATTTTAAACGACGAATCAATTTTGACTTTTTAACCTCAGTAGCACCTTCCATTTCCACCTCCAAAATCGCAATCTCCTTATCAAGATCCATGCGTTCCAGTAGCTTGCGCACCGCTTCAGCTCCGATACCAGCCTCAAAAATATGACCGTACTTCAAGCTCAAATTCTGATAAGTACTTTCAGAGATAATAGCCAAGGGCTTCAACTCTTTTAACTCTTTTTGGGCTTGCTCGACAGCCTGATTCAAATTATCAATTTTTTCATCACGTACTTTTTCAAGAGTCGCTATTTCATGTTCAATAATCTCAACTATCTCAAGTTCTGCCTTGCCTTCATCTTTTAACTTGCCTTTACGATTGCGGATTTCATTGACCTGGTTATTAAATTCTGACTCAATCGATTTTCTTTTCGACTTGTATTCACCTTTAACCTGTTCGATAGTTGCCTCCTTTAATTGATCATTGACATCCATGATAATAAAGCTGGCAAAATAAACCACTTTTTCAAGTGACTGCATCGACAAATCAAAAATTAATCCGATTTTCGAGGAAATACCACGCAAAAACCAAATGTGAGTAACTGGAGTTTGCAGAGCGATGTGACCAAAGCGTTCACGACGAACGATAGATCTTGTTACCTCAACGCCACACTTGTCACAAATAATGCCTTTGTAGCGAATTTTTTTGTAACGGCCACAATAACATTCCCAATCCTTTGATGGGCCAAAAATCTTTTCGCAAAACAAACCATCCTTTTCAGGTTTTTGTGTGCGATAATTGATAGTCTCGGGTCGGACTACTTCACCGTTTGACCAGCCAATAATCTCCTCAGGTGAGGCGAGCTTGAGCTTGATTGCGTTGAAGTCAGTTGTTTTTATAGGATTTAACATATATATGAGTCTTATTTATTCTTCTTTAACCTCAACTGGCTCATCCGCCACAGCATCATTAATGATTGTCTCGGCCAAAACCTCAGCCACCTCTGGGCTAAGATCTGGTATCTCCGAAATAACCTCATCAAAAATCTCACCGTTGCCACCCATCAATTCGACTTCGAGGCCGAGACCTTTAAGCTCTCTAGTCAAAACATTAAATGATTCAGGCACGTTCAGCTTACGGATCTGTTCACCCTTGATAATAGATTCATAGGCTTTAGATCGTCCTGGCACGTCATCCGACTTGATCGTTAATATTTCCTGCAAAGTATGGGCTGCACCGTAAGCCTCCAGTGCCCAAACTTCCATTTCTCCAAAACGTTGGCCACCGAATTGCGCCTTACCACCAAGCGGCTGCTGGGTGATTAACGAGTACGGACCAATAGAACGTTGGTGAATCTTGTCCTCAACCATGTGATTGAGTTTAAGCATGTATTTAATACCAACTGTCACACGATTATCATAAGCCTCACCGGTTCTACCATCAAACAAATTAACCTTGCCGTCTTCAGGCAGACCAGCTCGAACCAATTCTTCACGAATCTGATCCTGAGTAGCGCCATTGAGTGGCTGGGTAATGACTTTGTAGCCAAGCTTTTGGGCGGCAAAACCAAGATGAGTTTCAAGCAATTGACCGAGGTTCATACGGGAAACAATACCAAGTGGTGACAAGATAATATCAACGGGTGTGCCGTCCTCCAAAAATGGCATATCTTCCATTGGCACAATTTTCGAGATAACACCTTTATTACCATGACGTCCAGCCATCTTGTCGCCAGCCTGAATTTTGCGTAAATTCGCCACTGAAACCTGAATTGATTGAATAACGCCGGTCGATAATTTATCACCGTCCTCACGTTTAAAAATCTTAACATCGACAACCTTACCATGTTCACCATGTTCAAGATACAAAGACGAATCGCGGACATCTTTAGCTTTTTCACCAAAGATGGCGCGCAGCAATTTTTCTTCAGCAGACAATTCAGTCTCACCTTTTGGTGTGATTTTACCAACCAAGATATCGCCAGATGAAACCTCTGCACCAACACGAATTATACCATCTTCATCTAAGTCCTTCAGTTTTTCTTCACCGATATTCGGAATGTCGCGTGTTACAACCTCTGCACCAAGCTTGGTATCACGTACGTCGATAGTATAGTCCTCAATATGGATAGATGAGAATACATCATTACTGACCATGCGTTCTGAGATAATGATCGCATCTTCGTAGTTATAACCCTCCCATGACATAAAGGCCACCATTACATTACGGCCAAGGGCTAATTCACCCTTATCGATTGCCGGACCATCAGTCAAGGGATAGCCAGCCTCAACACGCATACCCTTGCTCACAATGGCGCGCTGGTTAATACAGGTCGAAGCGTTGGAACGCAAAAACTTAACCAAATCATAAGTCTTGACTTTGCCCTCGTCATTACGCACTGAAATATTTTTAGCATCAACTTTTATAACTTCACCTGCCTCCTCAGCCAAAATGATCTGGCCAGAATTACGAGCTGCCACGCCTTCACAACCAGTACCAACTACAGGCGACTGTGGCATTACTAGTGGCACAGCTTGACGTTGCATGTTTGTACCCATCAAGGCACGTTGTCCGTCATCATGTTCCATAAATGGAATCATCGAGGTAGCAATCGAAATAATCTGATTTGGCGCTACGCCGATATAGTCGATTGTAGAGACATCACCGATAGTCGGATTGCCATATTTACGAATATCATAACGTTCAACCAAAAATGATCCCTCATTAACAGGCACAGTGAAAGCGGCGGTAATGTATTTTTCTTCTTCAAAAGCATCGATATAAACAACCTCATCTGTAACAACAGGTTTTATCGGAATCAAAACATGTTTTGAAACCTTGTCAGCTAGCTCCTTAGCTTTAGCGGCATCAATCTTTTCACCAGCCTTGGCAACTATCTCGCCCTTATCTCCTGCTACATCCTCGCGCAAGATATTGCCGAGGGTTATTTTTGGATCATTATCAATATCATGCAAAACCTTACGATAGGCTGTTTCAATAAAACCATAAGTATTCAAACGGGCATAACTAGCCAAATGACCAACCAAGCCGATATTTGGACCCTCAGGCGTAGCAATCGGACAAATGCGACCATAATGAGTAGTGTGAACATCACGCACATCAAAGCCAGCACGTTCACGTGTCAAACCGCCTGGACCCATAGCCGACAAACGTCGTTTATGTTCAAGCTCGGCTAATGGATTTGTCTGGTCCATAAATTGCGACAACTGAGACGACATAAAAAATTCCTTCACAACCGAGATGACTGGACGAGCATTAATCAGCTTATTTGGCGTCAAAGTATCCATATCCATAGTTGACATGCGATCTTTGATAATTCTCTCCATACGAGCCAAACCGACACGGAATTTATTTTGAATCAACTCACCAATGGCGCGAACACGACGATTGCCAAGGTGATCAATATCATCTTCTTTACCTTGATGCAGATTCAAGCGAATAACCTCCTTAACAATCTCAATCAGATCTTCACGACGAAGGACGCGAGTCTCTTTATTATTTGGAATATCAAAACCGAATTTACGGTTCAATTTATAACGACCAACACGATCAAAATCGTAACGGTCAAAACGGAAAAACATGGAATGAATCAGTTGGCGTGCATTTTCTGTAGTCGCCAAATCACCCGGACGAATTCTCTTGTAAACTTCTTTCAAGCCCTCAGCCTCATCCTTGGCAATATCCTTATTCAAAGTCGCATCAATATAATCCTCTGAACCGGTTGGCATGTGCTTGAACAAGCCACGAATCTCTTCATCTGAACCGAAACCGAAAGCGCGCAACAATGATGAGACTGCAACCTTACGTTTACGATCGATACGAACCCAGATAACACCATTAGTATCAGTCTCAATTTCCAACCAAGCACCACGATTCGGAATAACTTTAGCGCCGTAATATTTCTTGCCTTTAACGAATTCTGAGGTAAAAATACAGCCAGCAGAACGAATCAATTGAGACACCACCACGCGCTCAATACCATTCACGATAAAGGTTCCACGCTTTGTCATCAAAGGAAAATCACCTAAATAAATCTCTTGCGAAGTAGTTTCACCGGTTTTTTTATTCAACAATTTGGCCTTAACTCGAAGAGGGGCCTCAAAAGTAATATTTTTTGCCCTAGATTCAACTTCGCTAAATTTCGCCTCGTCCAAATAGTGACTTTCAAAATATAACTCCAAGTCACGACCGATAAAGTCAGTGATCGGAGAAATTTCGTCAAACAATTCGGCCAAACCATCGCGCAAAAACCATTCATAAGAATCAGTTTGAATCTTAATCAAGTCTGGCATTGGTAATGCCTCGCGATAGCCGGCGTAGGTCTTGCGTTGCCCGATAATCGGGGCAATTGTGGTGGTTATTTTATTGGACATAAAAAAATCTCAAGGTAGCTTCTCTTGAGTTATTTAAAATCGATTTATTAATTTAGAATTGTTTAGTCACAGATTTCCAAAAAATTTAGTGCACGGGGAAACTTTTTGGTTTATTATATAAATTCCTCTAACTTTAGACAATATTTTCAAACTACCAGAGAACAAAAAAACGGCTCAAGTACATATTTAGCGTTTGTCAATCAAAAATTGACTATGTAATTTGTCCGTTTTACTACAATTGCGTGTAAATTTATAAAAATTTAGTTTTGAAAACTGATTTTATATTACCAACATCAAAACAAAATGTCAAGCTTTTTAGCAAATTATTCCTTGCTTGGCAAGCATGACTTGTATTTATTTAATATTAGCCATAATTATATCTGTAATTAACTGTTTTTTATTTACCAATAAAAGAGTTATAAACACCCCCTATTTAAATATTTTGCGAGTTTATATACGTCTTAATTCTGGAAATTTCCTCTCTGACTACCATCCGATCATCCCATGGCTGTTTAACACCATTCGCCAGACAAATGGCCTGTTCGGAGCCTTTACCGGTTATCAAGACAATATCGCCGCTCCCAGCGAGACTAATAGCCTTGGCAATAGCCTCCCTTCTGTCTAGTATTTTAAACAAATTTTCCTGATTTTTCTTACCCCCCTTTTCTGCACCCAGCATGACCTGGTCCATAATAATTTCTGGGTCTTCATCATAGGGGTCTTCATTGGTCACAATTACAACATTAGCTCTCTCGCCAGCTATTTTACCTATAAGTGGTCGCCGTGAAGCATCACGACCACCGCCAGTCGCTCCGAGCAGATGGATAATATTATTATGTGCAATTTTATCAACGGTGTCATACAATTTACCAACTGCGTTGGGCTCAAAAGCATAATCGACGATCACCGTAAAATCCTGCCCCTCATTAATTCGCTCAAGACGGCCTGGCACACCATCAATTTTTTCGAGCCCCACTCTTATCTTGTCAATTCCTAATCCCTCAGCTAAACCAAGTCCGATAGCATTCATCGCATTAGTAGCATTAAATTCACCCAGAATATTAAGGTTAAAACGATTTTGTCCAACTTTAAAACTAGTGCCTTGCTGCGATGAATTTATTTCATCGTAATACCAGATTGGCGTATCCTTATAAACTAGCTTATTTTTAGAATAGCCTAATTTCTCCTCGGCCCAGAAATCCAAAAAATAGCCAGCGTTGTCATCGTCAATATTGGCTATGATTCTTTTTTTAACCCTGGTCAAATCAAGTTTTTTTATGCCCGAGGCTTGAGTAACAACTAATTTATCCGCATTACAATACTTAGTTTTACATTTCTTTAAATGACGAAATAATTCGCCCTTAGCCGCTTTATAATTTTCAAAACTACCGTGAGATTCGATGTGCTCTGGATACAAACCGGTAAAAATCAGCGTATCATAATTTATGAAGCGATGCCGAAATTGCCTAATACCCTCAGATGTTGTTTCAACGACAGCGTATTGGCAATCATTTTTAACCATTTGCGACAAAATTTTCTGAATCTGAAACCTCCCTGGCATGGTCATTTTTTTATCGTTCAGCCACTCTCTATCACCGTCAGAAAACATGGCCGTCGAGGTGTAGCCACATTTAAAACCTGCCCCTTCGAGCATCTTCTGAATCAAATAAGTTGAGGTTGTTTTGCCGGTTGTTCCAGTGACTCCAATGACAATGATTTTCTCTGAAGGAAAGCGATAAAAAACTGCAGCCAGATAGCTTAGCGTAAAATGATAAGCTGGTAGTAATAACTGCATGAGCTTGTCCGGCAATAAACGTTTTAGCGTAAATAATATTTTACTCATTCATGTAAACTAATCTCAACAATTAATAATTTATAGATATTATCTTGCAAAAAAATTTAAAAACTTCGCCTGACTTTTCTCACCATTCGATAAACACTGTACCAACCCTCATCATAGATAATGTCATAAGTACCTGGAAAAACTTTAACTTCACCACCAAAGCCCATTTTAAAGCGCGTCACGCCAGGCCAGCGTTCTTCATCAATACCATAAAAGTCATAATAATTCATACCCTTGTTCTTGGCCATTTGAATACTGGCCCATTGCAGTGCATATGGCGCCATCAAATTCCGGTCATCATTCGAAGAGCCACCATGTAAGTAAGTGGCCGTATCACCAAAAAATAATAAGATGCTAGCGGCTAGCGGCTTGCCATCAACCTCGGCAAAAAGTAATTTGAGGGTATCAGTTTCAATATCAAACATCGCACTATAATGACTGCGACCATGGGGACGAAATTTATCGCGCCCAGTCGTCTGATCAAGTAGGCTCCAAAAATCCTCAAACCTTTCTTTGCCACCCTCAACAATCTTAACTTCTTTTTTATTGGCCAAGTTAATGTTGTAACGAGTTTTTTGATGCATCGCTGCTAGCAGCTCTTCCTCGGTTTTAGTTACATCAAGAATTAAAGTCTTACTTGGTTGAACATCGTCAGACTTAATAAAGGTTCGATTGCCGATAATTTGCTCAACATCAGCAATACAATCAAAAGAAGGGTCAAAACGCAAAAACATCACCATCTCCTCTTCGGCCAAACGTTCAATTTCAGCAAATATCAGAGCAGCCGCCTCGACATTCCAGACATCACCTTTAAAAACCGGGCCGCGGCCGCAATAAAAATAACTACGACCCATCGGCAAATCTTTTTTGGAAATCTTGGCGCTAGCGATTAATTTACCCTTATCTTCGACACCGATGCGCCAAACCGTACCGCTAACCAATCGCTGAAACTCACTCCAGGCCCAGGATTGGATAAATTGACTATGCTTTTCTGTACCCACAAAATCATCAAGCTGTTTTTTTGAATCTATTGTTACTAATTTCATATCTTTATTTTTTAAATTTATTTAGCCAAATATTTCAACGCTTCACGGATTCTTTCACCACTTTTAATTATAGCAGAATCTACCTGTTTAAGTGACTCTCTGGCCTGCTGCAAGGAATAACCAAGGGAAATCAGAGCGTCAATTTCATCGCTTTGTGCTGTAGCTGAGCCTACACCAGCCTTACCAACAGCTTCAAAGTTAATCGTAGCAATCTTTTCTCTTAATTCTAACACGATCCTTTCGGCAGTTTTTTTACCAATGCCAGAAACCTTGTTTAACATGGCCACGTCGCCACTTGCTATTGCTAATTTTAACTCATCTATATTGGCAATAGCCATGATCCCCAGCGCAGATTTTGGCCCGACACCAGAAATAGACAGTAACAGTTCAAACATCTCGAGTTCATCTAGTGACCTAAAACCGTAAAGGTCACGTGACTCCTCTTTGACATGGTCATGAATATACAAATCGACCGCTTGAGACGTTATCATATCCGCATACATGGTCGGCGAAACAAAAACTTGATAACCGATACCGCCAACTTCCACAATTAAAAAATTTTTCCTTTTATTTATTATCTGGCCTTTCAAGAATGCAATCATTTATTTTAATTCAATATATCGCGGCCATTTAATTTATAGCCATTTTTAAAATATCTGCCGTAAAACCAGCCGGTACTTGACCGGTCGAAGCATATTCATAAAGTACCACCCGGAAAACTACGCTTAAAGCTGATGAGATAGCCGACAGTATTATTAAATATATGACAAACAAAACAAAGCCACCAATAATTAAAAATTTGTTTAACGTAAAGATTAGGGCAATAAAGGCCAAGATGCCAAATAAATAGAGAAAGAAAAATGCCAAGCCTGTACCCACGCCGATAATAGCGCTCTCTCCCCAAACGCGCTTAATAGTTTCAGCTGATTTTTTCAAAGACTCTTGAATGGTTAAATTTTCCACGATAATTATCGGAGCAATAAAAAAAGTCAAAATACTCCAGGCCGAACCCAGCAAGGCCGTAATGATCTTGCCCACTAGTTTCGAACGGTCTGAGATGATTTTCAAAAAAGTTCCGACGGTGGCTGAGACAAATGACCAGATTAAAATTACTTTTATTTTTTTGCGAGCATTTTCGATGCCATCATTAAAGGTCAGATCTTGACCACTCAAGCGCCCCTTGATAATCGTAATAATGCCGGTCTCAAAAAAAAGCGTAATAAAGGTTGTAATGAAATAAAGCACAAAAGCATATATAACCTCTACGAAATAAGAAACATTACTCAAACTGGCAGTTGCCGTACTGCCTTCAACGCCGGAGGTTAAACTCAACTGTCCACCTAAAACCAGCAAATAAAAAATTATCCCGATAACTCCAGTCACAACAAACATGAATATCGCCGACAAAATTGGAAAAGTTAAGACTTCCTTGTCTTGCTTAATTAAGTTCCAGCTAGCCATGGCAATCAGCCAGCTAGCCTTAAATTTACCGATTTTCAGACCTGTCGCTTGATCGTTTATTGGCTTTACCTCAGTCATTTTTTTATAAATATTTTTAAAGTTTTCTTCGAATAACACTGAATTCCGGCACGAAACGTTTGACGTCAAGAACAACTAACTTGCCCTGACCACCATGGGCCGAGTCAAGCAATTCACCAGTCTCACAGTTCCACAGTTTTGCTACTTTGTTTTTAATTATTTCATAACCTGGCGCAACTATTTCAATCGTATCGCCAACCTTTAAAGCGTTATGAACTTTAACGACTATAGCCGTCTTAGAGATTTTAACATCATTATCTACCTTATGATCGGCCACAACCTGGCCACAAAACTCCCATTCGCAAACATTATGAGAATTAACCAAGTTTTGTGCTTGCTGACCTTCACCAAACATAAAACCCTCAGTATAGCCACGCTGCACCAATTTTGTATCAAGCTCCTTGTACAAATGTTTAATCGTTTTTATGACCTCTTTATTTTTTTTAACATCTAACTTGTCATTTTGACTCGCAAAACATACGTCAATCGCTTGACGATACGCACCGACGACCATAGCTAGGTAATAATTACTCTTAGCTCGCCCCTCGATCTTTAATGACTCAAGACCAGAAGCTAATAATTCTGGCATGCGCCTGATAAGGCACATGTCATGCGAATTCAAAATATAAGAACCATGCACCTCTTCGACAAGCTCGAACAGAGCCTCATGCCCTTTAGGTGAGATGATTTTTGAATTCAGATCTATCGATTGACTACCACTAGAGTCAATATTTTTAACACCATCCTTTACTTCATACTCCCAACGACAGGGCTGAACGCAATCACCTAGATTGGCACTGCGACCATTCAAATATTTTGATAAAAAACAGCGGCCAGAATAGGCCATACACATAGCCCCATGAACAAATGTTTCCAACTCCAGCTTAGGTGCCTCTTTTTTCATTTCCAGAATATCCGCATAGGCCACTTCACGACCCAAGATGACTCTCTTGATGCCAATTTTTTGCCAAAACATAGCGGCAGCGCCATTGGTGCAATTAGCCTGTGTCGACAAGTGAATTTCCGCCTCCGGCCAATGTTTTTGGATAACGCTCACCACGCCCGGGTCAGAAACGATCAAGGCATCTGGACCAATTTTTTTTAGAGCCTCTAAATATTTCGGCAAGGCCTTTAAATGCTCATTATGAGCGAAAATATTAATGGTGATATAAACCTTTTTCTTGAGATTATGAGCATAATTCACCGCCTCGGCTAAGGTTTCCAAGGTAAAGTTATTTATTCTGACGCGCAAAGAAAAATCAGGGATGCCAGCATAGACCGCATCCGCACCAAAAGCGAAAGCCGTTTTCATTTTTTCCAAATTTCCAGCCGGAGCGAGCAATTCTGGTTTTTTCAGTTTTTTAATCATTGTCTAGCTTTTTATTTAAAGAATTACGACCCAGGTCATCCAACTTAATTTGTGCTCTGACACAAGTCTTGGCCTGCGATTTAAGTAAGATTTTCATGACTTCATCCAAAGGATTTTTTATATTTTTCCCCTCATTTTTTAGCATTTTTTTCTCAACCATATAGCCTTATATTAGCTTATTATCTAATATTTATCAAATAAAAAGCGCTAGCCAGGGGCTAGCGCGAAAAGGTTGTTAACTTGAATAAAAAAATCATAAAACGCTTGAGCTGTTCTGCCAGGGTTGGTCGAACGCAGCAAAGTCTTTTACAACTACCAGGTTTAAAAGACCTGCAAACAGATGGTCTAGTTTCATAACGAGTACACAGGCCATTAGACCCAAGTTCTGGACAATGAAACAGCCAGCACTCAAGTACACCGTCATAACGTTTAGCTAAAAATGGCCAGCCACGATACTCCATTATCTTGTTCAAATCCTTGGTTAATAAGTAAGGCTGATTATAACCAACGGTATCACCGGCATGTGTCAAAGCAAACTCCCGACAGCAATGTCCTATATCAGGACAATCCCTCAAGCAATCAAAGTCCGTCATAAGACCCTCCTTGTAATTTATAAATGTTCAGTTTCAGATAGATTATAACATCACTTATAAAAAAGCAAGTCCTTGATATTCAACTATTTAATTCTGATAATAAGCGACATAGGCCAAATAAGCACTGTAAATATCTGCCTTTGAGGCGATTTCCATGGGTGCGTGCATATTAAATAATGCGACACCGATATCAATTACTTCCATATTTCTTTTAGCCATAAACATGGCAATGGTACCGCCACCGCCTTCATCCACTTTACCCAGACCACCAGTTTGCCAAACTATATTATTGTCATTAAATATTTTTCGGAGTTTTTGGACAAATTCGGCGCTTGCCTCACTTGTACCAGACTTGCCGCGATGGCCAGTATAGCGTTCGAGCGCCACACCGTAGCCAAGTTTGGCGACATTCATTAGGTCATGCACCCCTTTATAATCAGGGTCTAGACCCGCCGTTACATCACTAGACAGGCACGAGCTCTTTGAAAAAATCTTGCCAACTTCACGCATTCCAGTTTTTTCTCCTGTCAGTTCAGCAATATCAGCGACAAAATTTTCAATAAACATTGATTGCGCCCCTGTAGAGCCTTCCGAGCCAATCTCTTCACGATCGATCCATAAACAAACTTGCGTTTCTTTTACAGTTTTAGTTTTGAAAATTGACATTAGCGACGCATAAGCACAGACCCGATCATCCTGACCGTAAGCTGCAATCATGGAGCGATCAAAGCCTAGGTCCCTAGCCTTTGACTCTGGGGCTGCCTGCAAGTCAGCACTAAAAAAATCCTCGCTCTTCATGCCGTATTCATCATTTAGGTGCTTTAATATTGCCAATTTAACTTTTGCCTTGATCTTATCGCTTTTAACTGGCATTGACCCGACAAGGATATTCAATTCTTCGCCAGCAATCGCCTCATCCAAGGGTTTTTTTGCCTGGCTTTTGCCTAGATGTGGCAACAAATCGGTTATCATAAAAATCGGGTCGGTTGATTTTTCACCAATTTTGATTTCACGCTTTTCACCATTAGCAAGAATCACCGTGCCATGCAAAGCTAGCGGGATGGTTGGCCAATGATATTTTTTTATCCCGCCATAATAATGGGTTTTTAGAAAGGCCAAGCTTTCGTCCTCATACAGCGGATTGACCTTCAGATCTAAATGCGGCACATCAATATGTGACATCACCACTTTTAAGCCACTAGACAATAACTCGTCACCAATAATAGCAAAGACAACACTCTTGTTTTTATTTACGAAATAAACCTTATCACCGGGAATTAATTTTTTAAAACTGCCGAGTTCTTTGAAGCCATTTTTTTTGGCCAGGTCAACGCCAACCAGCACCGCCTCACGCTCAGTTTTGGCTTCGTTCAAAAAGTTCTTGTAGCCTTCTGAGAAATCCATGGCATTTTTCATTTCAGCGTCTGACCAAACTTCCCAAGCGTTTCTCTTTTCGAAGCTTAATTCTTTCTCCATTTTTACATAATCAATTTTAGACATATTTTTATATTATTTTCCATCAACAAAAGAGTCATAAATTATCTTAGAAATATCCCTTATTGTTGTTTTCATTATCTCAAAATCATAACCGCGAGTCATGATGCACATTATATAGTTATGATTTTTAGCATAGACAATTCCACAATCATGTAATTGATTTGTTTCCTTGCCATCAAGCATGTATTTTCTTTCACCAAATTTATGAACGACATTCACTTCAGCTGGTAAGCCGGCGACTATCCCCTCATTAAAAGTTGACTTTGACAATATCGCTAGAGCTTCTTCGGAGGCGGCTGGTGACAAATACGATCCATTATAAAGTATTCTAAAAAAGGCCGCATATTGTTTTACAGACATGAAGTCCTCATTGTTTTTTTCTTGTCCAGGTATTGGCAGAGCAAAGTCATCATAAACCTTTTTCAAAACTCCCTGATCAATCTTGCCCAGTAGTAACTGAGTTGCTTCATTATTTGAATAAGTAATCATAATTTTTATCAACTCAAGAACTGTATATTCCTTGCCATCAACAAAACTATAATTTCCATCGATATCCTGAGGTAAAACAGTTTGCTTGTGATAAATAATTTTACTGCTAAATAATACTGGATTAGTTTCGCGTTGCTTGAACAAGGCAATCATGAGCGGTACTTTAAGGAGACTGGCCGGCGTAAACAACTCTTTCTCATCCAAGCCAAGCCAGGGGCCATTATTCAAGTCCCTAAAATAAACGGATACGGTTTTTAAGTTTGCCGCCTCTTTGCGCGCAATAATATCATCTTTCATTTTGGCAAATTTTGCGCTGGTTGGTTCAGTCAAGTAGCTCTGAATATTGCATTCAAGCAAGGGATTGACATATTTATAGCCACTTATGCGTAGCTCTGTTTCCTTTTCAGTCGCAACGACAGCATTATTTTTTTGCACCTCAATAACCTCACCTATAAAAAAGCCAATAGCAATAAAAATACAGGCACCGATAATAATCAATATACTTTTTTTAATCTCAATTTTTAACATAAAAATATTATTATTAATACTACCAACTACCACTCGCACCACCACCACCACTGGAGCCGCCACCGAAACCACCAAAACCGCTTCCACCCCCACTCGCACCACCACCAAACCACCAAGGATAAGTACCTGTTGTTTGCCTTTGCGTTTCTGCTCGAGAGACGATAAAATCAAACAACAAGCCAAAGGGAATTAAGACAATTAAAGCTATAATGCCATAGAACAAACCTTTTAAGAAAAAAATTATTACACCGACAATGCCACCGATCACACCGCCAGCCCACCATGATTTACTCTTGCCAAGAATGGCTGCTAGGATTATTATACCAAAAATTACAACATTAATTATCAAATCAAAATTATTATTTCCAGACTTGCTGCTCGACGATTCGCTTGGGATATAGTCGCCATTTACAGCCGACATAATTTTATCGACTGCAGCATTCAAGCCAGAGTAGTAATCTTGTCGCTGGAAGGCTGGTTTAATATCCTGATTGATAATCCAAGAACTCTGAGCATCAGTCAAATTACCCTCCAGGCCATAACCCACCTCAATTCTCATTTTTCTATCTTCAATTGAGACCAGTAACAAGACGCCATTATCCTTATTTTTCTTGCCTATCCCCCAAGCTTTAAATAATTCACTGGCATAATTTTCAACCGTGTCACCATTCAAGCTTTTAATTGTTACTATACTTATTTCGTTGCCAGTTATCTGTTCGAAATTTTTTAACTTCAGCTCCAGATTATTTCTGGAGGCGTCATCAAGCACTACGGCAAAATCATTAACAAAGCCAACCGGACGCCCAGGAGAATTAAAAGCAAAAATTACGCTTGGCACCAAAAAGAGGCCAAGCGCAATCGAAGATAGTATTTTTTTAAAACTGCCTTTCATTACTGAAGCTTTACTTTTGGCGCCACCTCAGAGCCAGCTGCCGCCTCAAAATATTTTTTCTCAGTGAAATTAAAGATACTCGCAAATATTACACCAGGAAATCTTTTAATACGCACATTAAAGTCTCGTACCATCTCGTTGTAACGCTTACGTTCAACACTAATCCTATTTTCCGTCCCTTCTAATTGGGCCATCAAAGTTTGCACGGTTTGCATCGAATTTAATTGCGGATAGTTTTCCATTACCACTAGTAATCGAGATAGGGCGCTTTCTACTTCACCTGCAGCCTGAGCTTTATCACTCGGACTAGTGGCTCCGCCATATTTCGTACGAGCATCAGCTAATTTGCCAAAAATATCTTTTTCCTGCTGCATCGCCCCCTTTACTGATTCGACCAGATTAGGAATCAGATCAAAGCGCCTTTGATATTGAGTCTCGACCTGCTTCCACTGTGCATCCGTTGCCTCTGCCGCTGAGACCATACCATTGTAAGCCATCCAGGCTGAAATACCGGCTAGCAAAATAATCCCTCCAAAAACACTAGCAATAATCAAAAAAACATTTTTCATAAGTTTGATATTATTATTTAACTACAAATTTAACTTTTACTACCCTACCCCTTGCCCTATTTGCATAATATGCAACCAATAAAGCAACAACATCATATAGATCATGCACATTCTCTAGGTCTGTTTTTATCTTATCTAGCTTCAGTTCACGCGGAACATGAACATCGACAGTGGCACTGACAAGATCTGAGGTTTCACCCTTAGAACGCAACAAGGCTGTAGGCCCTAGAATATCCTCAACATTGATAATTACATCACCTTTCATTACCAACTTTGACAGCAAGTTATTTTCCTCGTCATTACGCCCGATTTCCAATAAATATTTTTTATTCGCCACATTCAGCCAGATATTTCTGCCAGTTTTAACAACCTTAACATCATTGCTATTACAGTTTGGCCATACTTCAAATAACTTTTTGAGTTTTTCACCAAAAACTTTATCTGTCAATAAACAGCCACCAGCCGGACTTGGATAATCCTTGATACCATAAATCGCAGCTAGTTCAACCTGCCTAGACCGGCCGCGACCACTAAAATTCAATAAATTATCATTTTTAATTTTACCTTCCAAAGCTGGTTTAGTGAGCGGCAACAGCTTTGCGGAGAGTGGTCTAACCAGCATGCCATCGAGACCAGATAATTTTTCAACCATTGTGAGGGCAATCGCCGTCTGAGACATAGGACGTTGTCCAAGTACCTCACCAGTTGCCACAAAATCATAGCGCTGACTAATAGCCTTGATACTGCCGTCAGGATAAACCAAAACCACTTCTTCACCATCCATGATGGATTTGGCCTTAGCCAGCATCATACCATGACAATCAATACAGGGGTTCATATTTTTACCGTAGCCATAACGAGGATTTTTTGTCATCTCGAGATGTTGGTCTGCAATGTTAAAAGCGATCAAGGGCACACCGAGCTGTTTAGCAGCCTCAAGCCCCCTAGTAGCCCCAAAAAAATTGCTAATAAAAGTAATACCCGTCACCTCGACGCCTTCATTAATTAGTGTGCGTGCGGCCAGCATAGAATCAAGCCCGCCAGACAGCAACACCAAGGCCCTAACTTTTTCCATATATAAATTAAATTACTAATTAATAAGGGGAGTTTAGCTCCCCGATTTTAATAAATTAGATTAATTGTTTGCCATGAATTTCACATGTTTTATTCCGTAGCAACACAAAATTTAATTTATTACCTGTCAGGCAGTGTCTCAAGCAAACACAAGTACACCTTGCATTTGCCGGACCACACATATCACACTTTAAAACCGTTTGCAAATCATTATCAATGCATTCCCGACATTCAAAAGATCGAACCATGAGGCACCTCCTTATGTTATTTTTTTTGTAACCCCAACCAAACTTCAGCCCCATTAACCACAACTTTTTTTTCAATCAAGACCTCACTCTTGCCAACGACTATGTCGTTAGCCAAGACGTCTTTCATTAACGCCTGTTTATATATCTCGATGGTATCATTGATCCGTTTATCAGAAGACTCAAAATGCAAAACTATGCGATCTTCAATTGTTAGGCCAGCATTTTTTCTTAAAGCATTAACAAACCTAACAATTTCTCGCCTTGCCCCATCTTGTAGCAACTCCTCAGTCATTTCCGTTCCCAGTATTGATTCGCCAAATCTAACTTCCAGTACATTTAATTCATCCTTAATTATCTCTAGATATTCCACGGCCAATTCACTCACTACCTCAGTAGAATAATACGGTAACGGCTGACGAATTTTTATACCCTTTTCATCGCGAGCAGCTAAACCAGCCTCAACTATCTTTCTAACGACTTCCATTTCATCAATATTTTTTTTGTCTGACTCAAAATTTTTAATATCTCGAACTGGCCATGCTTCCAAATGAACACTCTGGTCAAAATTAGAAAAATTGTAACCACCTACCTTTTGCCATAATTGCTCAGCCATAAATGGCATAAAAGGTGCCATCACTTTAGATAACTGCAGTAATACGTGCTTAGTGGTTTGTAATGCGAGGCCTTTATCGACTTGATCATCAGATTTAAAGCGATCACGAGAACGACGTAAATACCATGTAGAGAGCTCATTCACAAATTCCCCAATCGGTCGCGCCGAACGAGGTAAATCGTAAGCCTCCATATTTTTAGTCACTTCGATGATTAATGAGTCAAGTTTCGCCAAAATCCACTGATCAAGTTTGTTGGTACTAATATTCTCAGCCCTGTCATCTCGTGAACCTTCAATGGCATACATTTCATAAAATTTATAAACATTCCACAGGATCATGACATTTTTGCGCATGGCCTCCTCAACTCCCTTTTCTGAAAAATTCAAATTTTCAGCCCCCATCACTGAAGATGTTAGTAAATAGTTGCGCATGGCATCTGCTGAATATTTATCAAACATCAAAACAGGGTCAGGGTAGTTATTCAGTCTTTTTGACATCTTCTTGCCATCCTCAGCCAGCACTGTCCCATTTACAACCACATTTTTATACGCTGGCTTGTCGAGTACAGCCGTACCCAAAATATGCATATAATAAAACCAGCATCTAGTTTGATCTATGCCCTCAGCAATAAAAGCGGCCGGGAAATTGGCCTCAAACTTTTCTTTATTTTCAAAAGGATAATGCATCTGAGCATATGGCATAGCGCCTGAATCAAACCAGGTATCCAAAACATCTGGCACTCGCTTCATCATACCACCGCACTCACTGCACTTAAAAGTCAGGTCATCAACAATATGCTTGTGCAAGTCACTAACTTTTTGCTGGCATGCAGCCTCTAACTCTGCCACTGAACCAAACACTACTTTATGACTGCAACCGCTTGTCTTGTCCGTCTCTGATTCTTCTTTGCCCTGACAAACCCAAATCGGCATCACACTCGCCCAAAATCTTTGACGACTAATAGACCAGTCACGCGCTCCGCCTAACCAATTGCCGAAACGACCATCCTTGATGTGCGCCGGTGTCCAATTAATACCGCTAGCATTGACTAATGCCTGATGCTTAATTTTCGTTACATCAATAAACCAAGACGAGGTGACATAGTTTATCAGTGGTGTATCGCAACGCCAGCAATGAGGATAACTATGCTCATATTTTTCCTTATGAAAAAGCTGTTCAGCGTGAGCCAAATGCTTGATAATTTCAATATCAGTCTTGGTGTGGTCATCGATTGGCTTGACCGACAGACCAGCGAACTTTTCGCCAGCCTCAGTTTTTATCAAACCGTCCATACCGACATGCTGAACGAATGGCAGATTAAATTCTTTACCCAAATTCAAATCATCTTCGCCGAAGGCAGGTGCAATGTGAACTACACCTGTGCCATCTTCAGTTGTTACAAAATCAGCGGCATAAATCTGCCAACCATTTTCACGATTGGGTAAATTTTCATTTTTAGCATAAAAATCAAATAACGGCTCATATTTCATGCCCACTAGCTGGCTGCCCTTGATATGTTCAACGATAACATATTCTTTGTCTTTAAAAATTTGCTCCAGTCTTGACTTGGCTAGAATTAATTTAATCTCCGCCAATTGAACTTTGACATATTCGATCTCGGCACCAACCGCTAAGGCGACATTACCGATCAAGGTCCAAGGAGTAGTAGTCCAGGCTAAAATATAAGTCTCCGATTCGCTAGTTAATTTAAATTTAGCAATAGCTGACAAATCCTTAACATCTTTATAACCCTCACTAACCTCGCTTTGTGACAATGTAGTTTCGCAACGCGGACAAACATGAATCGAACGATAACCTTCATAAATTAAATCCTTGTCCCAAAGTTGCTTAAAAACCCACCAAATGGATTCCATATACGGAAGATCCATAGTACGATAGCTGTTCTTCATATCTGCCCAGCGCCCCAAACGACCCATAACTTTCTCCCAATTTTCAGCATAATCCTCGACGCGCGTACGACAAAGTTCGTTGAATTTATCAATGCCGTATTCTATAATATCTTTTTTCTGATTAAAGCCAAGTTCTTTTTCGGCAATATTCTCAATTGGCAGACCATGACAATCCCAACCCCATTTGCGTTCAACCTTGTAACCATTCATGGTAAAATAACGAGGCACGACATCCTTCATGACGCTACCGACAATGTGACCATAATGAGGCAGACCCGTAGCAAACGGTGGTCCGTCATAAAAAACATAATCACCCCGTGGCGCCTCACGTTCAACTGATTTTTGAAAGATATTTGCTCTATTCCAAAAATCACCTACCTCTTTTTCCATTTCGGCAAACTGATTAACTTTATGTTCTACTTGATTGGTCATATAATTACAAAACCCAGTATTAGACTGAATTATCAGGTCATTTTATGTTTTAAATCTACCCCATAATAGCCCATTTGTCAAAAATAAAAGCATTGATTTTAAACAACAAAACTGTTATAGTAGTCAAACATTTATGAGCAAATTCATCTTCCAAAGCCCTTACAAACCTGCCGGTGATCAACCCAAGGCCATAAAAAAACTTATCAGCGGCCTTAAGTCTGGCCTAAAAGCACAAACCTTGCTCGGCGTAACTGGCTCTGGCAAGACTTTTACCATGGCCAAAGTCATTGAGGCCACACAAAGACCAACCCTGATAATGTCTCACAATAAAACCCTGGCCGCCCAGCTTTATGGCGAAATGCGGCAGTTTTTTCCGCACAATGCTGTGCATTATTTCGTTTCTTACTATGACTATTACCAGCCAGAAGCCTACATACCACAAACTGATACCTACATAGAAAAAGAGGCGACTATCAACGAAGAAATAGACCGTTTGCGTCACGCCTCAACCCAATCACTCATCAATCGACGTGACGTCATTATTGTCGCCTCAGTTTCCTGTATTTATGGTCTCGGCGAAAAGGAGGACTATGCCGCCCTAAGCCGACAATTTTTCTCTGGTCAAATAATAGCCCGCAATGACCTACTACATCAACTCATATCCATTCAGTATGAACGTAACGATTTAGAATTCCGTCGCGGTCAATTCAGAGTCAAAGGCGAAATAGTTGACGTCCACCTGGCAACCGGCGAAGCTATTGTTCGCTTCGAATTATTTGGCGACATGATTGATAGAATCAAGCTCTATACTATCCAACCAGGCCACGCCCTAACTTGGGCCGAAACCTTCAGCAGTATTACCCCAGCCATTTTAAATGAAGTGCTTATTTTACCAGCCAAACACTTCATGACACCAATCGATCGCATGAAGCGTGCTATCGCCGACATTCGCGTCGAATTAAAACAACAGCTTGATGCCATGGTCAAGGCCGGCAAAGAATTAGAGGCCTATCGACTAGAACGTAAAACCAATTACGACCTCGAAATGATGGAACAGGTCGGCTATTGTAATGGCATTGAAAATTATTCACGTCACATGTCCGGTCGTAACCCAGGCGAACCGCCAGCCACGTTGATCGATTTTTTTCCAGAGGATTTTTTAATCATTGCCGATGAATCACATGCCACCATTCCCCAGATTGGCGGCATGTATGGTGGCGACCAATCAAGAAAACAAAATCTTGTTGATTACGGCTTTAGGTTGCCAAGTGCCAGAGATAATCGCCCGTTAAATTTTGGCGAATTCGAACAAAAGATCAAGCAAATCATCTACGTCAGTGCTACACCTGGCCCTTATGAAGCGCGCACTTCGCTGCAAACAGCTGAGCAAATTGTCCGGCCAACCGGCCTTATCGAACCAGAAATCGAGCTCAGGCCAACCAAAAACCAAATCGTCGACCTGATAAAAGAAATAGAAATTGTGGTTGCCAAAAAGCAACGCGTCCTTGTGACCACCATCACCAAGCGCATGGCCGAGGAACTATCAAATTTTTTAGCCGAACATCACATCAAATCGCAGTATCTGCATAGTGAAGTCGACACTCTTGAGAGAGTTGAGATTTTACGTGATCTGCGTTCGGGCAAATACGATGTTTTAGTTGGCATAAATTTATTACGTGAAGGCCTGGACCTGCCAGAGGTCTCATTAGTTGCAATTCTAGATGCTGATGTACCCGGTTTTTTACGTACCGAAACTTCACTCATTCAAACCATGGGTCGGGCGGCACGCCATCTCGACGGCCGCGTCATTATGTATGGCGACAAAATAACTCCAGCCATGGCCAGTGCCATCAAGGAAACGAATCGTCGTCGCAAGATTCAGGTCACTTATAACAAAAAACACCATATCACCCCCAAGGGCACAACAGCACAAAACCGAGAAAATATTTTGGATAGGAGTTAGGCTATTTTTCTAGCCAGTCACGACTACGCAGATTGCGATGATAAGTAATGGCAAAGCGATGCGCCTCATCGCGTACTCGCTTGATCAAGTGGAGTGCTGGAGAAGATAATGGTAATTGTAATGGTTTTTTTTCACCTGGAAAAAATAGCTTATCGGGAGCAATACCGGAACGTAATCCATCACCCTTTGAGATGCCAATTATTTGAATATCTAATTTAGCTTTCTTTAAAATAGACGCAACAGCACTAACCTGCCCCTTACCACCATCAATAATGATCAAGTCAGGCAGTGGCCAATCATTAGTCAAACGTCTGGACATTACCTCTTGCAGCATTTGCGTATCACCTCTTTTAACGTCTCGTCGCATAATTTTTAGATTCGACAATTCGACAGATTTTATTTTAAACTTTCGATATTCATTTTTGTCTGGCTCACCCTCACGAAAAACCACCATTGACCCAACAGCTTCTTTGCCAAAATTATTTGAGATATCATAACCCTCTATACGTTGCGGTGTCTTGGTTAATCCGAGCACTTTCGCAAGTTCAACTACATCAGTGGCATATTTATCAATCAAGCCAAGGACATTGGCATGTTCTAAAACATTTCTCATGTTGAGCAGTGTATACTTTGCATGTCGCAACTCTTCGTTTAACTTTTCACTTATCGCTTCATCCTCTTCTTTTTCAATCTGCTTATTTAATTTTTTAATTCTAGTTTCATTGTCCTTAACAATTTGAGCCTTTCGTCCCTCAAAAAATAAAACAATCGGCCTAATAACCCTCTCCAAATACTCACGACGTTCAATCAAGCCACCGCAGATTCCGAGACAACGCCCAACCTGAGAATAAAAACATGGTTTAGCCTTTTGTTTGCGTTCAGTACAATAGGGCCAGATTTTACGAATGACTTTTAGCGTCTCATTTAAAGCGGTCGTATTAGTAAACGGACCAAAATATTTACCAGACTTATCTAAATTACGCACAATAAATACTCCCGGTATCTCATCTTCCAGCGAAATCTTGATATAGGCGTAACGTTTATCATCGCGCATTAAAATATTATAATAAGGCTGATATTTTTTTATGAGATTTGATTCTAGTAACAAAGCCTCGATTTCCGAGTCAGTCTCAATCCACATTATTTTTACAATAGCCTTCATCATCGCTGCCTTCATTGGTGAATGAGTGGTACTTTTTTGCCAGTACGACAAAACACGGCTCTTTAAGTTTGCCGCCTTGCCAACATAGATTATCGCTCCCTTATCATCGTAATACTGATAACTCCCTGGCCGCACTGGAATATTTAATTTTTTAACATCTTCAAGCGTCATAGTATTTTCAAATTACCACCTTTAAATGTTTTAGACAACTAAAAAAGGCGCCAATCTGTATTGGCGCCTTTTTGCTAACTAAGCTAACTATTCAACTGAAATTGCAGTAACTGGGCAACTGGCGGCCGCATTTTTGGCCCCCTCGATGTCATCCTGAGAAATAACGTCTGACTTACCCTCAGCATTCATGATAAAAACCTTTGGTGACAAGGCCGCGCACGTACCGCAACCAATACACAAATCGTGTGAAACTTTAATCATTGTAGTATTATATTAAGAATTAATTACATCGTCTAATTTCTTGGCATAACCCGCCGCAATCAATTCGGTGGCGCTCACACCATCAACCAGCTGAACCTTAATCTCTTCAAGTAGTCCAATTACCGCCTCTTGATCATCGGCCAGTTCCAAACCATTTTCATCCTCACCGACATGATTCAAGAGAGTATCAATAATATTTCTTTTCTCAAAAGAAAGTTTATCCAAAATACTTTTAACAGTTTTCTCTGTCTCAGGATTTAATAAATTATTCATATTCATATATTTTATCTTATCAAACAAAAAATCTTATGTCTATTACGCCAATTTAGAGGCTAAATATACCTTTAAATCTTCAACCTTAACCGATTCTTGCACCATAGTATCACGATCACGCACTGTAACTAACCCCTTCTCCAGAGTGTCAAAATCAACAGTCACACAATATGGCGTACCAATCTCGTCTTGACGTCGATAGCGCTTGCCGACGTTGCCATTATCATCAAACTCACACATCCAAGTTTGACGTAATTCATTAAAGACTTCTTTTGCCTTGGCAACCAAGTCTGGTTTGTTTTTTAAGAGTGGGAAAATCGCAACTTTAATCGGAGCAATATCCTTATGAAACTTCAAAACAATGCGGGTCTCTTTTTCCCCTTTTTGATTGGTTAATTCTTCTTCAGTGTAAGCATTGTCGACAAACATTAAAAACAAGCGATTCAAACCGACTGATGTTTCCATAATGTGTGGCGTAAAACGTACGTCATTGGCCTGATCATAATAACTCAAGTCTACGCCTGAAAATTTAGAGTGCTGTGACAAGTCCCAGTCACCCCTAGCATGAATACCTTCGACTTCCTTAAAGCCGCCTAAGCATTTATAATCATATTCAATGTCATAGGCCTCAGAGGCATAATGAGCTAATTTTTCATGTTTATACCAACGAATTTTAGACTCATCAATACCGTAGTTCAAATACCATTGCCAGCGCACACCTTTCCACATTTCATAGCTCGAGACCATATCTTCGGGCTTTAAAAAATATTGCATCTCCATTTGTTCGAACTCCCTGGTTCTAAAAATGAACTGTCGTGCCACGATTTCGTTACGAAAGGCTTTACCAACCTGAGCAATACCAAAAGGCAATTTTGGATGAATTGAATCGACCGTATTTTTGTACTCAAGATAAATACCACCGCAAGTCTCTGGTCGTAAATAAACCACATTATCTTCAGACAAAGCATCGGTCGGTGAACCGATATTTGATTTTACCATCAAGGAAAACCTCTTAGCCTCGGTCACATTTTCCGATTTGCAATTTATGCATTTCAACTTGTGTTCAACACGCAACTTATCCAGCTCAGCATTGATATATTCAAGTGGTTGTTTATCAGCGTTAACCCCAAACGACTCAAGGACGTGATCAGCGCGCATTCTTGTCTTACAGTCCTTGCAATCAAGTTGCGGATCATCAAAGCCACCAACATGTCCGGAAGCAACCCAGGTTGTCGGATGCATGAAAATTGCACTATCCAAGGCTACCACATCATCGCGCAGTTGAATCATGTGTTTCCACCAGGCATCACGGATATTATTTTTTAGCATAATGCCATAATGACCATAGTCATAAATAGCACCAAAGCCGCCGTAAATTTCTGATGAAGGAAAGACAAAACCCTTGCGTTTGCAAAATGAGGCCATCGCCTCCATATTAAATACTTGTTCTGACATATTTTTCTTATAGCTTTCCGAAAAGAAAAGCGATTTTTAAATTTAGCGAAATTCCATTTTTAAGTAATCATTACACACAAAAAAACTCGTCCCGAATAACCAAAAAATATTGATTATTCGGGACGAGTTATCTAGTGCTAAAACTAATCGATAGACCCGCGGTTCCACCCGCTTTTTGGCAATAAGCCAACACCTTTTTATGTAGTTGCTTAAGGGTGCCAAACTCCCTCAAGTAATAAAAATATAATACATGTAAAACAAATTGTCAATAAAAATAAAAGGAGGGAGACTTGTTGTCTCCCTCTAATTTTGGGTTTAATCTACCCTAACTTCATTCGAATACCCAGACTCGAGGCCAGTATTGTTAATGGCCGTTACCACAAAAAATACACTACCGCTCATGTTTTGCAACACAATTGTCTGCGTTGTGGGAATGTTATTCACTGGTGGAATGGGTTTCACCTCTGAGGTGTTTGTCCAACCTGTAAAAGTCGGATCAGAAAGCGACTTGTTGCCGTAATAAACCTTGTAACTAGCCAAATCGGGTTCCACATTTGGATCCCAGACTAACACAACCGTAGTGGCTGGCAGAGCTGGTGGGGTGGTGCTAGTCGTAAAACTAACAGGCGCCGACATAACTGATTCTACACCAGCAACTGTCAATTTGACCGCCAAATAATATTTGGTTGATGGCGTTAGACCAGGAATGTTGACGAGCTGTACACCGTTGCTTAAAAGTGGTTGGTTAGGTGACGCTGGCAAGGCATCGAATTGAGCTGGTGTTAATCTCGCCGAGATCACAGTCTTTGAGACTTTGATTTTACAACTTCCAGCTGCCGTAGTGGTTATGGCAATTATCGCATCGTCATACCCCGCTGACGTTACAGACACTAATGGAGTGGGGGTTGCAGCGAATGCTTCGACGGCAACCAAGCTTAGTATCAGGCCAACCAACTTTGTAATTTTTTTCACGGTAAATCCTCCCTTTTTTATGTTTGATTTTTAATGATCTGGTTATAATTAAAGAATAGCATATTTTGACAAATATGTCAATATATGCTATTAATTATAACTAATATTAGCTATTACTACAAGCCAACGCTAATTTTATCCAAACTTTTATTAGTAATGCCAATACCTAATTTTCGCATAACCGCAAAAGCATCAGCTGGCTTACCTAGCGAATATGCCTTTTCATCCTTAGGATTAATATAATAAGCCCGACCCTTGTCCTCAACATCAATCAAAATTCTACCCAATAATCTATCTGGATAAACTTTAGTTTTGGTAATCAAAGAATGTTTAACACCCATACCCTGCTTACGCATCACCTCAAAAGCGTTAGCTGGCCGACCTAGATAATAACGTTTCAGGTCCTTGGGATTAATATACCAGGCTTGACCTTTATTTTCAACTTGTAAAAAAACCTTGCCTTGATTCTTTTTAGCGTAAAGCTCATCAATATTAGCCTCTTTCTTGGCAACAATTGGATTAAGTATTTGAAGTAACTCTTGTTTATCATTAACCCCATCACCATCAGTATCCATTTTAAAGGGGTTAGTTCCAAGTGCTACCTCCAAATCATCTGACAAGCCATCCTTGTCCGTATCTAAAATTTTAACGGTCGTCGTTTTTACATTTACAGGCACAACTACTGGTTCAGGTGCGACCACTGGGACCACAACCGTAGTCGTTGACACTGCATTACATGATTGAGTCAATACTGGCGTCCCGCCGCTGCAACCACTTGGTAAACTGGTCATGACCGTCCTTGACTGTTTGCCGGCCATGCAACTCGTCCAGACTGAATAAGTCCAGCTCGTACAGGCAGCAGCCGTAAAGCTACCACCGCCACCACCAGAGCCTCCAGGACTGCTGACAACTGGCGTAACGACGACCGCCTGGGTTGTTGCTGAACTTGTCGTTGAAGCCGAATAAAGACCAGAGTTAGTTACTGCTTTTAAATTGAAGTTATAAAGAGTCGACGGGGTTAAACTAGTTACTGAATAGTTACCGATTAAGTTTGATGTTGTTGCAATCAATGAAGCACCGTTATAAATAGCGTAGTAGTTAACTGCCTCGGTCGTGGTTGACCATGCCAAATTAATGCCAGTCGTTGAAACGGCTGTCGCTGTAAAACCAGTTGGCGTACTAGGTAGAGTTGAAGTCGAGGTAGTGGCAGTCATGGCCGATGTATTGCCAGCGGCATCATAAGCAGCTACAACAAACGAGTAGCTTGTTAAGGGTGTACTGCCAGTAACGCTATAATAAATATTTGTAGTCGTGCCAATTTGTGTCATCGTTCCAGTAGTCGTGGCTCTAAAAACTTTGTAACCGACTACCGCAACATTATCAGTAGACGACGCCCAAGATATATTAATAACCGTCGCTGAGGTTGTGCCTATCACAACTACTCCGGGAGTGGTTGGGTTGATTATGTCTGGTGCTAGTGTTAGAGCGCCAACTACATTTGACAATAACGACCAGTTACCAAAACCATCAACCACCTTCATGGCAAAATAATACTGCGTTGCCGGCAGTAAGCCAGACACAATCATGGATTCATTGGTGCCGCTTATACCTGGTACTGGTTCGCCATTAACCTGAGTAGCCACGTTCCAATTAGCATCATTAATAGTCGAGGTCGAATAGCGAATGTCATAGGCAGCTGCCGTGCCAGAATTCAAGTCATTACCAGTTGCTAGCCAGCTAAGACTTATTGAACTAGTACCGTTATTAGATGTTGATAAATCATTAACCGGACTAGGAGCAATAATATCACTGGTCGCTAGCAATCCAATCGTTGCCGTAGCAATATTAGAGAACTGCAAACGGTAAATTGAAGTGGTACTGATCGCCCAAAATGAAGAATTAACAGGATTAGCCACAACATCTTGCAAGGCTGTTACGCCCATGCCTAAATTTGCATTACCCCACGTATCACCAAGCGTATCAAAAGTTCCGCTCACACTCAAATAAGCCCCGTTTTGACCAGCCGCAATTGCAACAGCATTAAAATAATCACTTGCCACGGATTTTATTCGTAGATCATTAATTCCATTATTAATATCAATCCAATTGGCACCCGAGTCTATGGATCGATAAATTCCGTTATCAGTAGACAAATAGCTAATTGAATTTAAATCAGGTGCATAGGATGCATTATTCATTGATATAGAGTTCAAATTGGCAACTGAGGTAGAGGCTAATGACCAAGATTCCCCTGTAGCGCTAAGCGAATTCATAACACTTTTATAAATTTCATTGGCGTTAGTGATCGCAAAAATATTGCCGCCCCACCAATCTGTGACAATTTTCTTAGCCACACCAGTTTCCATGCCAGTATTTTGCAGAGTCCAGCTAGCACCACTATCATCACTACGATAAAGCCCGCCAATCGTTGAAGTGGCTATATAAATAGTACTTGGATCTGCCGCACCACCCTTATATTGGTCAATCTTTATGTCAACTACATTTAGGCCAGCCGTATTAGCAAGTAAGCTCCAAGTGCTACTGCCAAGTTTTGAAGTGTAAACTCCTTTGGCAGTACCAAGATAAATATTAGTTGAGGTGGAAACGTCATAAGTCGTGCTAGCACTATTAAATACCCAGCCAATAGCAATAGCGGAGACGGTAGACGTGGCACCGCTCAAACCGTTATTTATTAGTTGCCAGCTCTGACCAGAGGTCGTACTCATATAAACGCCCTGACTAGTCCCCAAGTACACATAATTACCGGCCGTGCCAACGGCCGAGATGCTACCACTTAATGTTGGCGGATTTACCTTCTCCCAGATATCAGTAGCCGCCTGCGCATTAGCTGAAAATAGAATAGAAGTAATAATGATTAATGCGCCCAAACCAAAAAACTTCAAAAATTGATTAAACATTTGTTATGATATTTTAATATTATTTTTAAACACAAAATAAGTATAGCACAAAGAAAAAATACATTTAAAGGACCTTAAAAGACCTTCAAAGTTGAGCCTATAAAATTACATTTCTTCAATAAAGCCTATCCCCAGCAAACTCAAGCCATTTTCTAGAACCTGCTTGACACTTCTAAGTAGAACCAATCTAGCCATCATGACCGCGTTTTCCGCTTTCAGAACGGGCACGCCGTGATAATAATCATTAAATTGCTGAGACAATTCGAATAAATACTTAGCAATTTCTGACGGTTCATATTTTTCACCCGCCTCAAGTACAGCAATTGGAAATTTTGCGAGCTTCAATATTAAGTCATGTTCGCGCGGTTCGGTCAATTTCGCATAATCAACCGCATCATCAATCTGAGCCTTTTTTAAGATAGAATTAATACGTGCTCCCGTGTATTGCAAATAAGCAGCCGTAAAACCATCAAACCGCAATGACTTCTCAATGTCGAAAGTTATGGCTTTTTCTCGACCAACCTTAATCATCTCAAATTTCATCGCCCCGACGGCAATTTGCTGAGCAACTTTTTTAATTTGTCTATTTTCCCAATCAACATGTTTTTCTTTCGTTGCTTTAGTAGCCATCTTCATGACTGCTTTTTTCAAAGTCGCATAAGTCACGACATTACCCGAACGAGACGACATAGCACCACCAGGCAAGGTTACGAAGTCATAGCCAAGATGCACCATCTTTTGCTTGTAACCAAGCAATTCCATCACCTTAAACAATTGCTTAAAATGCAGAGCCTGTCTGATATCCACCACTATGATCGATTCATCAATCCCAAACTCTTTCACCTTGGCTTGAGCCAAAGCCAAATCAGCTACCGGATACAAGGCTGTACCATCGGCACGCAAATAAACTTGCACCCCTAAGCCATATTCCTCAAGATCAGCAATTAAGGCACCTTGACTTTCCCTTAATATTTCTTTTTCTTTTAATTCTTTAACTAAACGCAATCCTTCTTCAATATGATCACTCTCATACCACGTGTCTTTAAACTTCACCCCGAGCTCACGATAAATTTTCGCAAAACCTTTGATGCTCCAGTCCCGTGTCTTTAACCAATTATAATAAATTTCACCCTGGCGTGACTCAATCGCTTTCATATATTCGCCAACTTCTTTTTTGGCTACATCACCTAACTCTTCCATTTTTTTAGTCGCCTCTGGATATAGTTTACCTAGGAATTCTCCCTTATCACCTTTAATTTCTTTGTCTTTGTAAAACTTATCCAAACCCCAAACAACTCGAGCCGTATTTATACCAAAATCATTTATATACGAGAACGAAATAGACTTAAAACCATTAGCCTTAAGTAAGCGGCAAACACTATCGCCATAAGAAAAATTTCTAATATGGCCAATATGCACTTCTTTGTGAGTGTTCTGATTGGCAAATTCAACCAAGACCTTTTTCTTGGCCCCAATTTTTTGCTCACCAAACTTCTTACCCAGTTTCTGTACATCCTCCAAAACTTTACCGCTCAAGACGTTTTTATTTAAAGTAAAATTCAAATACGGACCAGTCGCCACTGCCGAACAAATCTTGTCTTTCATTTTTGATTCTAAGTTCTTGGCAACTTCAACCGGATTTTTGCCCAAACTTTTAGCCAAAGCAAAACAGGGCAAGCTAATGTCACCCATGTTTACCGTTGGAGGAAAGACCAAATCCGCCTCGACGATCGTCGCCTCTTTTTTTAAAGCCATGTTAACCTCCTTAACAATTTTAGTTTTAACGATGCTTAAAAAATACATAATTTATTCCTGAACTCTAACTTTTAAAAATTGCCTCTTGCCGCGCTGAATCAACAGACCTTCTTTAGTTACCAATACATCAGCATTCACATCTTTATTCACCTCCAACTCAGCCTCGCCTGCAGCCAATTTAATACCACCCTGCTCGATCAAACGTCGAGCTTCACTCTTGGATGATGCTAATTTCAATTGAACCAATAAATCTACCAACTTATAGCTTGCCACCGGCAAATACACTTCTTCGATCTCATCCGGAATCTCCTTATTCTGCACCGTTTTCACGAAATTCTCTTGTGCTTCAAGGGCTTTCTTCTCGCCATGATTGATTTTGGTGATTTCAAAAGCTAAGCGCATCTTGTAGTCACGTGGATTGGCACCATTCTTCATAGCTTCATGCATCTCGGTCACTTCTGCCATGGGTAAATTCGTACAAAGCTCAAAACCATTCATCAATACCCCATCCACCCACGACATCACCTTGCCATACATCTCATTTGGCTCTTCATTTAAGAAAACGATATTACCCTCTGACTTACCCATCTTCTTGCCCTGGTCGTCGGTCAAAAGTTTAGTCGTAACCACAAACTTCTCTTTGTTCTGCATCGATTTCATCAAGTCACGACCAGCCAACATGTTAAAAGTCTGGTCATTGCCACCAACCTCGCCATCCACATCCATCGCCACTGAGTCGAAGCCTTGTGCCAGTGGATACAAGAATTCATGCAGATGTATCGGTTTATTTTCTTCGATTCTTTTTTGGAACATGTCGCGCACGATCATCTGACCAACCGTGAAATGTGAAGCCACTTCAATCAAATCAGCAAAAGTTAATTTACCTAGCCAGTCATTGTTATATTTCACCAATGCTGGGTTGTCACCAGCAAAATCAATATAAGCGCTAGCCTGTTTTTTATAATTTTTCAAATTCTTCTCGATATCCTCACGAGTCAATTTCTTACGAGTGGCCGTCTTGTCAGTCGGGTCACCGATCATGCCCGTAAAATCACCGATCAAGAAAATAATCTCATGGCCCAATTTCTGAAACTGCGCCAATTTAGACAATTGAATTGCATTACCAATATGCAAAGACTCGGCTGTAGGGTCAAAGCCACAATAAATCCGTAAGCGCTTGCCTGAAATTAATCCCTTCTCAACGTATTCACGATTCGGATAAACATTTTCCGTACCGCGGTTCATCAATTCTTCGACTTGTGATTTGTCTGTAATTACAGTCATATATTTATTTAAACTCTAATTATATAATTGTTTAATAATTCAGCGTTGGGGTCAATTGCTGGATTTAATTTTACTAAATGTTCGAGTGGAACTTTTTTCTGAACACTTAAATGTTTTAAAGTATAAGGCACTTTTGCCTGAACTTTACGCCCTTTGTGTTTTGCAACTTTTTCGTGTTTCGGATGAGGATTATTAACCTTAACCTCTCGGAAATGCAATGGATTTTTTTGTTCAGTCACTGCACCTTCCTTTATTAACGCCAACACCGCATTGAATTTGGCTGGATAATTAAGGTTCTCAGAAAACCCCATTGTCGTCTTGGCAAATACTGCCTCCTTTTGCGCCAAAGTTAAGTTGGGCGCTGTTTCGATCTTAACTTTTACTGTATTTATCTTTTTTTCTAAAAACTCCACAAACTGATTGTACGAAGGTTTTTGATTTGTATTTTTACATTCCTTCAAATATCCCCAGATAAAACCGCCATTGTAACCAGACAAAGTTAAATCCCAATCACCAGAGGCCACAAATAATTCCTTTAAAACCTTAGCGCAGGCGTGGCCACTTTTGACGGGGTCTTTGCGTTCATCGATGCCACCTCGCATTCTCAGGCCGATCTTTTCGCTGCTGGCCGTACCCTTCATAAATTGATAAGGACCAACTGCCTTGGTCCGTGAAACAGCCGTAATATTCCAATGAGACTCGGGTATAGCCAAATATATCAACGAAATTGCTTTATCATAATTCGCCTGACCATAGCGATTTAAGAAATCATGGTCAAATTCTTGTTTGAACGCCGCCTCAAGATATGGTCTCCATTCCCCCATATTGCGATAAGCATCTGTGAGACCTTTATGTAACTTACCAACTGAATATTGATTCAACCAGTAATGCTCAATCTGTTTCATCTTTTGCGGAGTCAGATTAATTTTTCCCCGCACCCGAAGATTGACGATTTCATCAAGCGATTTTGCGTCATGTTCAGCAATTTCTTTTTGGTCTACGGTTTCTACCTCATCCTCAAACTCATCAGTATCAGCCGTTTCTTTGATTGCATTTTTAGGCGCAAAAGATTTTAAGACATAATCAAGCCCCTTGAAGGCGGTAGTCCCAACCACGGTCGTAGCCGCTACACCAGCTCCAAATTTCAAAAAATTCCTCTTACTTTCATCAAAAGAATCATCTTTGTAGTGATTGACGGATTTATTTTTTCGGTCATCAATACCGAGTATAAATTTTACTGACTCTTTAAATCCCATGTCTTAAGACTACAATATTTGGCTTATTTTGGCAATAATACCCATTAAATATTGACAATAACTCCAAAATATGCTATGATTATAATCATTTGCTTTTTTAGCTAAGAGTGTTATGGTTTTTACAGCTCTTTAAATCAAAGGAGGTAATCGTCATGAGTGCTCAAATCATATCTTTTAGCGACGTCGCCAAGTCCAAGCAATCCACTACTTCCACTCACGACCTGAACGCATTAATTACAGCTGCCGCAAAAAATCTCAGAGCGGAAAAGCAAAAACTACCAGAAGGTGTTTGCGTTATATCGCTACCAAAATCCAAGGATTATTTTATCGCTAATTTGCAAGCCACCATCATCAAACAGCACCACATTTCTACCGCCGCAGCATTATGTGCCATGTATATCGGTGAACTGCTTTACAAAAATATTAGCCATATACCCGCAAGTCCATATGCCATTGATTATTTAATCAATGGTCAAGAGGATAAAACCGGCAGACTCTTGTGCGATGGAGGTGATCTGTGTTTCATGTACTGCACGATTTTTAATCGTCGTTGTCATTGGCGCCAGATGTCAGAAAAAAATTACTGCGCAATCGGTCAGGGTTTGTACCAGGCGGGTTATGGAAAAACGGGGCGTGACATTCATTACTACATGAGCGAGAATTTTGAACTCATGGCCTCCATAACCAAAGAAACATTTCTACCGATTTAAAAAACAACCCCCGCCAAGTTTGGCAGGGGTTTTATTATATCATTAAATTTTTCGCCGCAGCTGCATCGAGAATGACAGTTACTTTGTTGTGCCGCTGAACAATAGAGGCTGGCAAGTCCTTTGTAACTGAACTACAGAGAGCCTTAGCTATGATCTCTGCCTTATCTGCCCCGGAAGCCATTAAAACAATTTGTTTAGCTTCTAATATCGTGGCCAAGCCCATGGAGTAGCCTTGTTTAGGTACGTCACTAATATTTTTAAAATTAACCAGTTGCGCTTCCCTGGATGATAGCGTCAAATCAATTAGACTAGTTCTTGATTTCAGACTCGTACCAGGCTCACACCAAGCCAGGTGGCCATTAGTGCCAATGCCTAGAAATTGCATGTCGATTGGACCGATTTTTTTTAACTGTTTTTCATATTGGCGACATTCTTTTTTTGGATCAATCGCCTCACAATCCAAAAAATTTATATGATCAAAATTCACATCAACTTTATCAAAAAAATATTTACGCATAAATGCATAAAGCGTCCCGGGATGATTTTCTGATAAATTCACAAATTCATCCAGATTAAAAGTGACCATTTTTTTAAAACTAATCTCTTTTTGTTTATACGCTCTGACTAGCTGCCGATACATTCCTACCATGGTATTGCCCGTCGCTAAACCCATGACTGATGATTTTTTCTTTTGGAGTTGTGCTGCAAATATAGCAGCAGCTACTTGTGACAACTCTTGATAATTTTTTACGATGATTATTTCCATGCTTAAATTATAACACGTGACCTATAACACGCAAGCGTAATCTGTCGACGTAATATTGCACGTTAATGATTTCCTGTTATAATTATTAGCAATGCAATCATTCAAACTCTCACAACAAAAATGTGGTCTCGTCATAGTTGCCCATCCAGACGATGAGACAATTTGGCTTAGCGGCATAATTATGTTAAATCCCAAAATAGATTGGACAATTCTTTGTCTTTCCAGATCTAATGATGAAGACCGTGCGCCAAAATTCGCCTTAGTAGCCAAAAAATTAAATTGCCATTTCTTTCAGGAGAACTTGGACGATCTCGAGCTGCTACCTTACAAGACGCATGTCAAAATGGCCAAGCAACTCATCTTAAAACATATAAAAAATAAGCCCTTTGATTTTGTCATTACACATGGCACAAATGGTGAATATGGTCATCGCGACCACAAAAGTATTCACGAAGCAGTCAATGATCTCATGATTCATCAAAAAATAAAAATCAAAACAGCACTTTTCCTGCATTACAAAAAGCCCAAAAAATTCGTACCGCTCTTGATACCGCGCAGTGGCGCTGACCTGCAAATAACATTACCCCTAGCGACCTATCAGGCTAAAATTAATCTCATGTCAAAAATTTACGGCTTTGATCCGCACGGCATTGACGCCAGTTACTGCACAAGGGTTGAGGCTTTTATAATTAAGCAGTATAATTAATAAAAGGAGTTTAATAAGTAAATTTGATTAGAATGAAAATCGCAGTTCTATATTCACACCCCGTCGAATCAGACGGACTTAGTATTCAAGGAAACTTACTCTATCGAGGACTCAAGGAGATGGGCGTCGAAGTCATGCCTTGCCATTACAACCCATCATTTCAAAAGCAATGGGTACTTAGTGCCTTCAAGCCCGACATTGCCATTGGCATTGGCTGTTGGACATATGCACCAAACTTAATTTTCAGCCCCCAAAATCATGGCATTATTCCAGTGCCTTGGTTTGTTGCCAATGGCTGGGTGGCCAATTATCACAAACAAATCAGCGACTTGCCACTAGTCTTTACTACCGCCAATTGGGTCACTGACACCTACAAGCGTGATGGCGTCGACGTCAAAAATTTTGAGACTCTGCATATTGGCATTGATCCAGAAGAAGTTAAGCCGATCCCGAAATCTGACCCCAAAATTCAACAGCTCCGCGCCATGTTGGGTGTACAACCACATGAAAAAATGATTCTCACGATCGGTGGCGACGTTACCAGCAAAGGCGCCCAAGAAATGTTTAAAGCACTCGTTAAAGTTGATGAGCAATTCAAGGATTGGAAATATGTTTTAAAACATTGGGAATCAGAAAGTGCAGAGATCCATAATTCCGAAGAAGAAGATCTTATCGAAGAGCTTGGATTAAATCGTGACAAGATCAAATATTTATCCGGCGCTTTTTCACACGACTTCATGCAGTATTTAATTTCCGCCTGCGATATTTATGCCGCCCCTTCACGACTTGAAGGTTTCGGCATGATTCAGGTTGAGGCCGAAGCATGTGGCGTACCGGTCATCTCGATCAATGTCGGCGGTCCGGCAGATACAATCATTCACGGTAAAACCGGCTTTTTAGCCGAGGTCGGCGAGGAGATAAAACTAGAGTCAGAATGGGCATACGAGAGCATGGGCTTTGACGCAGATCATCGCATTCAATTCGACGTACCAAAAACCTTTGCCTACCGTGCCAACATCGATGAACTAGCTGAATATACTTTAAAACTCTTGACTGATGATAATCTGCGCGAAGAAATGGGTCGAGCCGCTGCCGCTCATGCCCTAGACAAATTTCATTATCGCAAGATTGCCAAACAGGCTTACGACACGATCTCGCAAAAACTCAATATCAAATAGAAAAAAGGCGCTTCCAACGAAGCGCCTTTATTTTTACTATCTCTTACTCTCTCTTTTTCGCCTTTCCTTGCTCATGCTAATGACTTTCGCCACTGGCCTAACGCCAGTTTCAATTTCATCTAGCTCGGCCTCATCATTATTAACCTCATGCAATTTTTCGATCATATACTCATCAACCATTTGACTAATAACTGCCTCTGCGCCCTCGCATTGAAAACAGCCAATATCCATTTGTTCAAACAAGTATCTCATCTCGACATATTCAGCCTCCCAAGGCCCATCTTCAAAGTCATTACTAAAATCTTGCTGTAAAAGTGATAGGATCCGATGCTTTTGTTCGGCAATTTTAGTCAGATATACTACCCGCAAACGCAGAGACTTTGTCACAGAGCATCTAAGACACAACTGGCCAAGTAATTTCATGATCAACCTCCTTTTATAAAGGAAAACGTCTAGAGTCCTAATGAACAACAATAACTACAGACTACAAAATAATATGAAAAAATGCAAATAAGTACTAATCAAAATAAATCACTCTTTTTTGCTTGACGCATTCATAGGCATACAAATACAGGCCCGCTGACCAGGCCTGATAAGGCTCGCCCTTGGGCTCACCGGTCACGCCATCAAGCCACTCGTTAAATTCATAACCCTTATCCAAATCTCTGATTTGTAAAGTCTGCATATTGCCCTTGGCTAATCGCTCTAGCTCTTTTTCTGCTTTTTTAAATTCACCGACCTTGACTAAAGCTGCCACATAAAGCCCACCAATCCAGGGCCAGACGCCAGCATTAATGTAGTTCATGGGCGTTCGCGCATCGCAGTTATTGAAATACGGCTTCCAAGCAGCACTCCCTGGTTTTATGGGCGGCCAAATATTTTTGCAACCATAAGGCAAATTAATTTTTTCTTTTTCAATATAAGTCACAATCTGTTTAGCAGTTTTGGGTGTAGCTAAGCCAGTAATCACTGCCAAACAATTTGCAGCCGAATCAAACCATTCTTCTTGTTCGCGATCACCGCTGTGGTCTTTCCAAGCCCAAGGCAAATAATAACCGCGCTCTTTATCGTAAAGCGCTAAATATTTTGGCTCAACGCCGTTAACGGTATTCTTGACCTTTTCTGCTAACTCATTTTCACCTAGCATACACAATAAACCATACTGCAAAGCCTGAGTATGCAAAACCCGACCGTATTTGTGCGGAAAAGCGTCCATCCAATCAGCAGTTGGTTGTTGCACAATCAAGTTGTCATTGTTTGGATCCTGATGACGTAACCACGACAAAGCATTCAAGATCGAGGCTTTATATTTTTTTAATAAAGATTCATCTTTGTAAGCCTTAGCGTATATATAATGTCCGATAATATACCACTGTGGCGCATCAATCGAATTAAAAGTCACATCAGACTCACGTTCGGTATTATACGAGCCAACACAATTAGGAATGAGGCCCAAATCAGTTTGATTTTTAGCAAGTGTCTCCAAACTATTTTTCATCGCTTGTTTAAATTCCTCGCCAACCAGCGAGGCCCCCAGCGAACAGGTCATCGAATCACGCGCCCACAGCGCCTCATACCCACCCTTGAGTGCCGAGGCGTGAAAACCTTTCGGTCGCACACTCCCCCTTAAAACCTCAATGGCTTTTTCTTTAGCTAAGTCAATTATATTTTCTTTTTTCATGTTTATTTTAAAGTAAATTCAAAAGGGAGGTGGAATCCAATATGAACAAAAGGACGTAAATGCTGGATAAGCTCGGCTATCATCATGAGGAGCATATCCCCTGGAATTAGTCCTATTAAAACATAAAGAATGCTTAATATTAATATTAAGATCGAATATCCAATTTTACTACCTCTAGTTACACCAATTTTAAAGCCAGATACAAAAGCGATAATATTTACTAATACCAAAATAAAAACGAAGGCAAATAATAAACTTTCTATCCTAATAGCCAAATTAAAGGAAAATATAGCCAAGATTGCAATTATCAATGGTGCAAAAAATATAGCTAATATTTTTTTCGTCTTACTCATAATAAATTACTTCTTATAAAACCGATAAGTATGTTCGCCATTAATACACTTAAACTTCTCAGCATTGAGTGGGGGGAAGATAAAAGGTTTTAGCTTTTTTAGGCTTTTGATTTCGGTTGGTTGCATGGGCAAGACGTCCCAATCGTTGTAACCTAAAATAAAAAGACCACCTGGCTTTAAAATTTTATAGATACCAGCAAAACACTTTTCAATTTTTTTCGGTTCGTTAAGCCCCCAACCAAAAACACCATTCATAAATACCACGTCAAAATATTTGGCCTCAAACATCTCGGCTACGTCAGCAGCGTCACCGGTCTTGTGGTTCTTGGCACCCCATTTTTTGCGCTTGGGATCAAAATCCATCGACCACAATTCCCTACCAACAAAAAATTCATTATAAAATTTTTGATATTCCTCCCGGCCGATATCCAAAATAGTTTTAGGTTCTAACTCTGACAACACCCAGGGAAAAATCTTGCGCTCAAGGACGTTGCGATCTTCAAATTCAGCACGCTTATAATTAGCGTGCTGCTTGATTATTTTATCGACAAATTTTGTATAATCTTTTTTCATTTTTTTTAAATTCCCCTCTCGAGAGGGGTGGCGTCAGCAGGCGACGGGGTGTGTTGTGTTTTAATTCGTTAACAGAGACAAAAGATAAACCGTCATTCAGACATTCTCTTTTTAGAGAGGAATAAAATTAAATTTATTTAATCCGCTCCATGGCTAAACGAGCCAGCAAATAAGAGATTGTGGACTCAGCACCCTGATTAAAATTAATCGAATCACGACCCAAGCCATCATAACAACCGCCAGTGGCCTCGTCATAAAGCATTTGGTTCAAATGATTTTTACCCAAAAACCATTCAAAGGCAATCTTGGCCCGATCCCTATATGTCTCATTACCGGTCAACTCAAAAGCAGTAATTAAGGCCTCAGTAGCCGAAGCGGCATCCTCTGGTTGCTGGTCATAGTAGGCGCGTTTACCATCACGGAAATACCAGCCGTCCTGACCAATCGCCATAAAAAACTTATCTTCAAAATTTACTGAGGCTAAAAATTCCAAACTCTCCTCGGCAATTTTTAAGTATTTCTTATCATTGGTCGCCTGATAAGCGCGAAACATCGCCTCTGACATCTTGTAGTTTGAATAGGTTAACGAATCCTCAAACCAATGCCACTTAACATGGCCGGGCTTTAGTTGCTCCTCTTCGTAACGCCTAACCAGTTCGTCAGACAACCCACGAATTAATTTCTCAACTTCACCTAAACCCTTGGTGCACAAAAAATTCGACTGCGCCTGACATAGGCCCAAAATCGAAAAAGCAATCGCCCGCGACGACTCTAGCTCCTTGCTCCAATGCATCGCCCCGCTCAACATATCGCAGGCTTCGCCGATAATCTCTTTTGGCAAGTCCGGACTGCTGACAACGTGACCAAGTGCCCAAATAGTTCGACCAAATGAGTCCTCGGATTCAGATTTATCTGTAAACTTGCGATATTTATTTACAAAATTATAAAATTTACCATTTGGCTTTTGAACGTATTTTACAAACTTAAAATATTTTTTAAGTAAGTCGAGCGACTCTTTTTTCGGATGGTGTTTATATAAATCCACCATAGCGAGTAAAATTCTAGCATTGTCATCAACACAATAACCAGAATTCAAATCTGGCTTGGTATGGGTTGCAAATTGAATCATCCCAAAACGATCAGTCAGTGTTTCAATATGACCAAGATTTATAGTTGGCAATTTATCCTTTTCTCTCGGAATGATATTGGCAAACTGATTAAAAACTTGGAAATATGACAAGGCCACATTTTGCCAAGTCATATGACGTGAATAATAATAACTATTCTTTTTCATCTCTTCACGTAACTTCTTGTCACCTAGTAATTCAAGCAAGGCCTTTTCAATCGAGTTCGAACTTTTAAATTTTACCAATCGACCACGTTCATGATTAACCACATCAATGGCATATTGATTGGCGGTCGCCACAATTGGACAAGCACATGACAAGGCATAAGAAATGGTACCAGAGACAGCCTGAAGCGGATTTAAGGTTGGTGAAACGTAGATATCCGTGGCCTTAAGAAATTCAATCAATTCATCAAGTGTTAGATATTTATCATAAAATTTTACGTTGTCCTGTAGATTTAAGCGCTCCACCATGCGCTCTAACTTGGTACGATAAACCTCACCCTCTTCACGTCTGACTACCGGATGGGTGGCGCCCAAAACCAAATATATTACTTTAGGATATTTTTTTATAACTTCCGGTAACGCCTTGATTGCATATTCAATGCCTTTATCACGATTCAACATACCAAAAGTTGAAAGCACGGTTCGTCCTTCAAGATTCAGTTTAACCTTGGCCTTGGTTTTTGATGGAAAAGCAATATGATGAACACCATGTGGCACGATAGCTATCTTTTCTGCTGGCACCTCATAAAGTGTTTGCAAAAGCTTTGAGGCGCTATTGGTCATGACAATTATCTTGTCTGCCTTCTCGGCAATTTTAGCCGTGACTTTGATTAATTTTTCACGCTCATCCCAATCCTCAGGATTTGGCAAAACCGTATGCATGGTCAAAACAATCGGCTTTTTAATCAACTCCATAAATGGCAAAACATATTCGCCCCATTCACCACCATAAATGCCGTATTCGTGTTGTATATTCACTACTCTGATATCTGGAGAATTATTCACCTGTTTGGCCACCACTATATAATCCTCTAGGTCGTTATCGTTGATCTGTGCAATGGTTTTGGTTGGATAATTATAAAGGGAGGTGCCGGCCTTGTTCATGGCTGCCACCTTACTTTTCACTGCTGGTGAAAATTCTTTATCAATTGCATTAGTGAGGTCTTCGGTAAATGTAGCAATGCCACATTCTCGGGGCGGAAACGTTGAGACGTACAAAACAGTCGGGGATTTAACTTTTTTCATATGGCATCAGGAGGCAATTTTTTGTCTAAGAAACTGCAAACTCTAGCACTTAAAAAATTATAAATATTACATCTCTAATTGTAGCGTGCCCAGCAAATTACTGCAAATTTTTTAGCCTTAAAAAAACGTAAACTGAGTTTTATTTCAGTTTACGTTTCTTAATTTTATATTTCAGCAGCTCGGTTAATAAACTTTCGAGCTTAATACTTGCCGTGGCTATGTATTTGTCTGCTGCCCCGTAATATATGTACATCTTGTCGTCAAATATTGCTGTACCTGTCGGAAAAACCACTTCAGATACTAGCCCTCTGAGTTCATAGTCCTTATCTGGCGACAAAATTGGATAAGGCAATCTAGCAATACATCTGGTTGGATCCTTCTTGTCAAACAACGCTGCACCGCCATGATAGGTGCGACCATCATTTGACTCATCAGTGCCGTGATAAATCATTAACCAGCCATAACGAGTTTTAATGGGCGGTGCTCCTGCCCCCAAGTGTCTGATCTCAAAGTTATACTCCGGTTCAAGCATGACATACTTACGCAAATTCATTAAATAATCTTGCCAATACAATTTATCCCTTAATTGCTTGAAATTGTCAGCGTATATTACATGCATGTCAGGCAGGATGCGATGAACCAGGGCCAGTTTACCGTTAATCCTTTCCGGGAAAAACACTCCATCCTTTTCCCACAACCACACACCCTTGCCGCCATAATTATTATAAAATGACTCAAAAAAATAATATTCATCTTTGAGGCTTGAATAACGAAAAAGCTTGCCAGCCTTAGAATAAGGAATTTGAGGACTGATAATCCCGCCTCGCTTCAGGTTAAACAGGTCGTTACCAATCGAATAACATATCACCGCATGTTTACCATCATGAGCTACGTAAGTCATAACCACCTGACCATCAACCATCATTAACCTAGGATCCTCAATGCCGTGTGACTCGATTTTGGTTTTTGGGACCATAAATGGCTTATCCCAACGTTCAGCGATTTTAGTTGGACCATTGAGTCTAGCATAGCCAAGACAAGAAATGCCATTCTCAGCTATAGCCCTGTAAACGATATGTAAGTCCTTACCGACCTGCAAAACACCCGGGTTTAAAACCGCTTTTTTTTCAAATTCATTGTGCGTGGGTTCAATAATAACCCCTTCTCTTTTTAATTTTATCATATCTAAATTATAGCATGAATTTTAAATACGCAAATAGCTAACTAAACTTTAAACAAAACTCCCCAGTCAATATGACTGAGGAGTTTTTTATTTGACTATTTACGTAAATTTTCAATAAACTTATCAGCACTGCTTTTCAGTTTTGGATCAGCCTCACCAGCCTTAATAGCCGAGGCTATGGCCTTATCTATATTACCGTCCAGTCTATAAATATCCGCTAAAGCTGCCCAAACGCGACCATCTTTAGGAGTGACACTCGCCTGATATTCGTAGATTATGGCCGTGCGTTTATAATCCTTGGTTTCATAATAATGCTTGGCTATCTGCTGCATCTGATCTGATTGCAAATTAAAAACGCCATTCTTGTCGATGCAGGTATTTAGCGCCTTGTACGCTGCCTTATCCTTACCAAGATACAGATTTACTCGTCCAAGCTGGCAACTTGATTCTGGATAATCAGGATTCAGCGCTACCGCTTTTTCAAGCCACTGAACTGCTTCATCCTTTTTGCCGCGATTCATGAATAATTGCGCCTTAAAAAAGTAGTTTGTCGGACGGGCAGGATTGGTTTCTATTGCCCGATCAATAGAAGTTTCAGCTTTACTGAGATAAGAATTATACTTTGCCATATCGCCTGACTGACCGTAGTAATTAGCGAATGAATTGTAAAGTTGAGCTGCCATCATCAGATTAAAGCTGTCATTTGGATTATAGGCCAAATTCAAATAATTTAAGTTTTCAACATAATCAATTATAGCAACTGCCTTATCTTTTGACATTTTAGACAATGAGGGTGATTGTTGGGCCATCAGCTGAATCAAGCTAGTCCTGCTATCACGATCAAGCGGTGAGCCATAAGTGTAGGCCTCTTTGTAAGCACTAATGACATTATTCAAGTCACCAGTTTGTGACATGGCAATTTGGCCATCGATCGTCTTGATTAACATCTTCCAAGTATTGATATTGTATTGCCAGGTAATAAATAACATCAATGATCCGACCACCAACCAAGTGACAAACTCAGCATTATTGGTCGGCTGATCCTTTGCCTCAACACCATCATCCTGATTACTGTACCAATAAACCAAACCAAACAGAACCATTAGGGCGAAATAGGTCACAAACGAATCAAACAAGACGATATTTTGGATAAAATATGCAGCAATCAAGCCCCAAATGACCGCAATCGACCCACGATCGATTTTTTTATTCTTTTGCAGTGTGATCAAATAATAACCCATGGCTACAAACATCAGAAGGTAAGTAATAAGCCCTACCAAGCCAGTGGTTGAACCGATGTCTACGAGGTTATTGTGTGCGTGGTCAAAATAAGTGGCCTCAAAACTGAAAAATTTAGGATCAAGGTATTTGTCAAAGGAGATGGCAAAATTTCCATAGCCAGTACCAAAAAACGGATGATTAGGAAAATCCTTGCCTGCCGCCTTCCATGAATAAAGACGGGTCTGAAAAGTACCTGAAGCAAAGTCTATTTGTGAGACACGAAGGAAAAACTTATTTGAATTTACCCAGGCGGCATCCTTGTTGGCAAAAATCAAACTTGTTAAAACAACCACAAATCCAATAAATCCGAAGGCTGTATATTTAACTTTTTTATTAGCTGCATAAATCGCAGTCAAAAATGCAATCAAACCAAGGCCAAAAGCTAAACCCACGAAAGCACCACGTGTTCCAGCATTGGCAAAAGCGGTAAACATGAAGGCAATAGCCCCAAGATAGCCAAGCCATGCGGCCCAGTTTCGGTGCTTGTACATCAAATATATAGCAAAAAATATACCAAAAATCATCTGACCAGAAATGTAGGATGAATTTCCAAGCGTACCATAGTTATTAACGCTAACATTAGCTACCGCATAAATTGCCTCTAGAGTCGCCGAACCAACTAGACCCATGATTAAAATCTGCCAATCAAGATCAGTCCTGAAAACCGTAATGATTATCAAATAAAGCAAGAAAAAGTGGAGTAAATGAAATACGCCAAGCATGCGTTCAATATCGCCCCAAAAGCTAAGATTAAAATCAACTCCCAATAACGCCGAGACCAACAAGGCCGCAAAGAAGGCTGCCATAGAAATCGTAATCCAATTCTTTTTTAGCCGATACTTTGGATATTTAACTAATAACACCGCCCAAAAAACCACCATTATCTCAACGATAATATTGAACGGAATTTGCTTCGAGGTAATGTAAGGAAACAAAAGATTGTTAAAGACAAAGAACGGCGTTAAAAACGCGAATAAAACACCCCCCTTTAAAATCCAGGTGTAAAATTTTTGCGGCATAGTGATTATTTTTTGTATCATTCCTGCTTCAATAATGAAAAATTGAACAACAATGACAATATATAAAACTTAATTAATTTAATTTTTCCCTCAATCTTGACAACTCAGACTCTGCACTTTCAAGTTTGACCTTTTCGGCTGCCACAACTGCTACTGGTGCATTATTTACAAAATCGATGTTATCGAGCTTAACTTTTAGACTGAGGACAAACTTCTCTTTTTCTGCCACTTCCTTCTTGATACGCACTATCTCTTTTTCAGGATCAATCGCACCAAGCAGATTTATCTCCACACTACCAGCAATTGCATAAATAGCGGCCGCCAATTGCTGGCTTGCGTCACTTAACTCAAGCTCATTTAAGCCAGTTTTTAAACCAACAATAACATCGCGATTCCTTAAAACTATTTCCTTGTCGTTAATTGTAAATAAAACAGCTTTGATTTTTTTTGACGGTTCAACTTTATTTTCAGCTCGAGCATTTCTAATTGAGGCTATTACATTTTTAACCACCTCGAAATCCTCATTAAATTGCGACTTTGCCGAGGTTGGGTATTTTTCAACCATCAGCATCTCGCCACCAACAACTTCACGCCAAATAACTTCGGTTACAAATGGAATAACAGGATGCCAAAGCTTCAAAAGATTTGTCAGTACGTAAGTTAAAATAACTTTTTTAGACTCTGTTTTTTCAAACTTTGCTACCTCAATATACCAATCAGCAAAATCATTCCAAGTAAAGTCACGCAGCTGCTCCACTGCCTGAGAAAATCTAAAGGCGGCAAAATCATCATTCACTGCCCTAACTAATTTTTCATATTTACTCAAAATCCATTGGTCTGCATCTGACAATGCTTCAACATGCAGCTCACCCCTAGCCACAACCTCAGCCGAAAAGCCAAAAGTCGTCACAATAAACCTGCTAATATTCCAGAGTTTGTTGACTAAATTTCTCGCTCCTTCAACTTTATCGACATAATACTTAGAATCATTGCCTGGAGTGATACCACTAATGAGGGACAAGCGCAAAGCATCCGTACCAAACTGTGAAATAACATCTAACGGGTTAATGTTATTACCCGATGATTTGGAAAATTTTTGACCCTTTTCATCGCGTAAGATTCCATGGATATACACGTCTTTAAATGGAATTTGATCTAGCGTATAGGTCGACATCAAAATCATGCGCACCATCCACAGATAAAAAATTTCATAACCCATCTGCATCCAACTTGTAGGATGAAAGGTTTTTAAGTCATTATTGTTATCAGGAAAGCCTAAGGTAGAAAAAGTCCACATGCCAGATGAAAACCAAGTATCAAGAGTGTCTTCATCTTGCAACCAACCATCACCGATTGGTGCTGTATGCCCGCAATAAATCTCATCACCTTTGTACCAAACCGGAATGCGATGTCCCCACCAAATCTGACGACTAATACACCAGTCACGTAGACCCTCAATCCATTTTACATAAATCTTCTCATATCTATCAGGTGAAATATTGATTTTTTGGTTAGCAATGCCATTGTGACCAGTTGTCACAGCCGCCAACATCAAGCCTTTCAAGTTCTGACCACGACTTGGAATGTCGCGATTCATGTCCACAAACCATTGCGTCTTCGGTAGTGACTCAATTACATCGCCATACCGATCAGACGTACCGACACTTTGTGTAATATCCTCGACTTTTTCAAGTAGGTCCTGTTTAGTCAACCATGCCACAAATTTTTCGCGAGCCTCAAGAACGGTCAAACCTTCGTAATCCTTACCCGCCTCAACTGTCATCAAGCCCTGCTCATTTATAACCTGAATTAATGCAATCGGCTCATTTTTTGCTTTTTGCTTTTCATACATCTCAAAATCAACCGCACTATGAGCAGGTGTAACTCCCAAGGCCCCAGTTCCAAAATCCTTTTCAACCCCCTCATCAGCTATTATTTTAATGAGTAGCGGTTGAAGCGCCCCAACATCAACCGTAAAAGTTTGGCCGATATACTGCTGGTAGCGCTCATCTTTCGGATTGACTGCCACAGCCGTATCACCCAATTTGGTTTCTGGACGAGTAGTTGCAATCGTAATAGGAAAATCCTTTGAATATTTAAAAGTATATAACTTAGCCTCACGATCAACGTGAATCATTTCATCATCAGAACAGGTTGACTGCCCCTTGACTGACCAATTGATCACACGATGACCACGATAGATCAAACCGTCATTATACATCCGCACAAACACCTCATTAACTGACATGCTACGAGTCTCATCAAATGTATAAGCTAAACGCGACCAATCGCAACTCGTACCCATCTTGCGAATCTGTTTAAGAATGGTCGATTTTGACGCCTCAGAAAATTTTCTCACTTCAGCCAGCAAACCCTCGCGACCCAACTCAAGTCGAGGATTTTTAATACCTTGAGCCTGTAAAACTTTCTCCACCTTCGCTTGTGTGGCAATAGCAGCATGATCCGTCCCTGGCACTAACAAGGCTTTACGGCCCTTCATACGTTGAAAACGAATCATGCTATCCAGGATAGTATTTTCCAGCGCATGCCCCAAATGTAAAACCCCAGTCACGTTGGGTGGCGGCATCATTATTGTATAGGGCTCACCCGGTAAGTTATCGGGATTAAAAAATCCAGAGTCTTCCCATGAGGCATAAATTTTATCCTCGTATAAACCAGGTTCGTAGGCTTTTGCAATTTCTTTATTATCTGGCATGTGGTTAGTTTGCATCTCTTGACCGGCTAGTTAAATAAATACCGCTTATTAATAGATAAAGAATACCAAACAGACCCCATTAAATCAAGAAATCCCACAAAAAATAAATATCAGCCAAACAAAAACAGATTAAGCTATGAAATTTTGACCTACGACACTGATTTATCTATTTTCAGTCAAATAATTATCATAAATATCAACCTATTGTAAAAAATCCTAACAAATATATAATATCTATAACCTTCAACTTATTCTTATTAAGACTTAATTGCACAAGTTGACACGCTGGCGCTTATGTAATAAAGTACACCATTGATTAAAAGCCTCATTTCGGGGTCTTTTGTCTAAGGAGGCAAGAAGACACACAATTAACTAAACACGGCACAGTAATACTCAATTGATAATGAGTAGACCCACCCTTAATGAGAGACGAGTACCGACAATTCTTTGAACAGATCAAAGTAGCCAACAATATTTTAATAACTTTTGGCAAATCAGCAGATGATTCGTTGCCAACAGCTTTGGCCTGCGCGCAATTTTTAAAGATATTAAATAAAACCACTGCTGTCGCTGCCGACCCAGCCTTCATCGATAGCCGTCTAAGTTTTTTACCAGATTTCAATATTATAACCAACAAATTATCCGGCTTAAACAACTCTGAGCTGTCTCTGAACATTAGCCAAACAGAAATAGAAAACATCACCCATTATTTTAAAAATGACAAATTAGTCATTCAGCTTATTGGCACTGACAAAATATTAGATCGTTCGCAACTTAATTTTACTGCCAACAAGCCTAAATACGATCTCATTATCGTAGTTGGCACGACCGACCTTGAAAGCCTGGGTGATATTTTTTTAAAAAATTCCGATTTTTTTTATCAAACCCCGATAATCAATATCGACTTCTCGCCCACTAACGAATATTTTGGCCAAATCAATATCATTGATTTAAATAGTGTTTCCTCGGGCGAGGTCCTATACAATATCATCAGTAATCACGACGAAGACATTATTACCAACGAGATAGCCACTAATCTACTGGCGAGTATTATTATCTCTACCAACAGCTTTAAGGTCAAAAACATCTCACCCAAAACCCTTTCAACTACTGCTAGGCTCATAGAGCTTGGCGGTGATCGCGAGCAAATCGTCAATCAACTCTATCGCTCACGCAACATGAACGTCCTCAAGCTTTGGGGGGTAGTTCTAGCTAGACTCAAAAGCCTGAATAACAATCAGCTCATCTGGACCGAAATTACTCATGAAGATTTTATAAAAACCAAAACTACTCACAAAGATCTCAAGCACCTAATAGAAGAGTTGATCGTTAACATTCCCAGCGCCAAAGTCATCGTGTTATTTTATGAAGTGGCAATTGATCTAGTACGTACTACAGAGGCTATCGTCCACGGGGTAAAAAATTTGAATGTTGATCAACTTCTGAGTGATTTTAACCCCATCGGCGTCAAGTCTAATATCCTGATAAGATCAAAAGAGTCGATAATGGAATTTGAAAAACATGTCATAAATGTAATAGAAAAAAAACTCACTGATTTCAATTAAAGTATTTACAAAAAACCAAATCAAAGATAGAATGGACATAGTTCGCAATATATTGACCCATCAGCGCAAAATACAAAAAATGGACGATTAGCTCAGTTGGTTAGAGCGCTACATTGACATTGTAGAGGTCAGAGGTTCGAATCCTCTATCGTCCACAGAAATTAAAGAATCAGCGTCTAGCTGATTTTTTAGTTTCTGTGAATTATAAGAAAAGATTCGAAGTTTATGCCCTCGGGTAAATCCTCTATCGTCCACAGATATAATAAGACCCGCCGCCTAGGTGGGTTTTGTTATATCTGTGAATAATAACAGTGGATGAGAAGTTTATACCGCGTAGCTTCAGCGAAGTGGTAAATCCTCTATCGTCCACTTAAACCAAAAAATAACCATTTACTAACAATTATTTAATTCAATTTAGTAAGCTCGCAAAAACTCATAATGCGCTCGTTGGGGTTTAGTAAATCTTTTAATTTGTCTGGATATTCAAACAAATCCTTTTGCGCCCTATAGATAATATATAATTTTAAAAAAAATGTATGAGAAATTATTAATATATTTTCAGTCGATTGATAATTTAAAGCGTCCAATCTCTTAAATCGCTGTTTTATCTCAGCCCTACTTTCAAGTAAATCATCACAAATAAAAGCCTCTACAAATTTTGCCCTAACAACAGAGCTCCCGCCATTCGCATACTCACCTGGCGAGCATAGCTGAGTAATGTCAAATCTCACTTCCCTGAACAGCTCATCAAATACTACTGAGTGTTTTTTAGCTAAAAAATCATTAGCCTCTAGATAGCCATATGTTTGTGTCGTGCGCCGCAAGTCAGAGCAAAAAATTTTACTAAAACTTTTCAACACCACTTGATCAGTCTTGCCAATATTGCCAGCAAATTCCCTCATCCTTACCAAGTCGATGCCGACGTCATTCTCCTGTTTACCCAGAGCCACAACTCCTTCATACTTTGTGGCAAAATTGCTTGCCGGATTGTAGGGGCCAGTTTTAAATAGATGCATAATTTAAATTTAGCAGGTGCTGGCCGATTAGCCAACACCTGCTTTTAACACTAGGACCACGAATTTTCAATTATGCCTAAGGGGAATTTTGGCATATTTTTTAATTCATGGGAATTTTTTACCAATGTGTACAAGAAAAAATTCTGCAAATTTGGCGTAAAATGATTAATAACGAGTAAATTTTTAGTCATGAATATTTTGCGCAGCAAAGTGCCATGCGTTACATACAGACTCATGCCATGGGCTGCAGCCTCACTACGCTCATCGATAGACAAGACTCGTCCTCTAAACTTTGTTGCTAGGCCCTCTCTCATTTTGGCAAAAGCCAAAAAGTGAGCAGCAAACACCTTGTCTGCCCTAGCCAGCAAAAGAATTGTCTCTTTCACGCTTTCTTGTTCATCAAGATACTGCACGTTTTTTTGAGCATACCAATTTGAAAAAGTTGAAACTTCTGCTTCAACTTTCAACGCAGATTTTATTGCCCTTACTGATGACTCACATCGAGCGATATAATCGGTCTTTGAGTTGGCCACTCGATGATAAAATTCCTTTTGACTCTCAGTCAGTTCTGGCAAGTCCGCCACTAGAATCAACCACTGTGGCTTGCAGCCATGTGACCGTAAACTGTTTATCAAACTCGGTACTTTATCCAAATGCGCTTGAGCCGTAAGGCTAATGCCTCTGCCCAACTCTCCGTGAAAAGTATAGCTAAGTCCATCATTCGGATAGTCTGGACAGACTGTCGAAACTATAGTAATTTCATCCTTCATACGCCTCAATTTGCGCTGATCACTACGAGAAAAAAATACCGCTGTTCCAATGAGCGCACGATAATCACTTTTGTTAATTGCCATAGCAATCTCCTTTTTGTTTTAATAAAGAACATAAAAAAACTCCCCCTCTTTTTATCTTGCAAAAACAAAATAAAAAGACGAAGAGCATTTATAAAAAACTCAGAAAACAAAAAACTGCCACAAAGGTGCCAGATTATTTCCTTACTCATCGACTCTGCTTTTACGCGACATCGAATAGCCCATGTTTACGGAGGCAACCGGATCACCACTAACGCAGCAACCACCCTTCTCAAAAATGAAAAAACCGGACCCAACCCCTAAGATAAATTAGGGATCCGATTATGGATTTTGTAATTTTAAATATCGCAATCAATATAACAATATCCAACTCAATGTTTTTTGTCAATATTAATTATATCTCATGCACAATACCTTTAACTGAGGAATCTCTGGCAATTTACCCTCACCGCAAGGATTATAGCCCTTGTCTATTTCGCTTTTATCATCAAAACCATCGCCGTCAGTATCTTTCTTGTTTAGATTAGTGCCAAGTTCAGTTTCTTTTTGGTCGCTCAATCCATCCTCATCAGAATCATTAGTTTTTGGCTCGCTCTTGATCACAGTAGACTTTGACGATGATGGACCACCAGAAACTTGTCCACCTCCAGACACAATATAAAATCCGTTATCATAATTTTTGCCGTTATTAAACACAACTCTAATTTTTTCCCCAGAACTAGCAATTTCAAAAATATGATTTTTTGAGTCAATATTTATTAATTCACTTTTATTTACCGTGGAACTACTGACAATATCTTTAAACTTCTGTGATGTTGAGGTTGAAGTTTTTGTTGCACCATCATTATGTACAACTTGATTAGTAGCTATTTTAGACCCTTTAATGAAAAAATTATAACCCAAAAAAATTACACCTACTATTGTGAACCCAAATAAAAAAAATCTAATATAAAAAGTTCTATTTAACATAGGATGTGCCGTTAGCTCTATAGCATAAATTAAAGGGCACAGTTTTAAAAGTCAACGAGCAACCGCCGGCTGTCGGACTAGCTATTAAATATGTGCCTGCTGGCTGATTGCCAGGAAGTAAGCAATATCCATTTGAGTCGGTTGTGCAATTGCCAAGCGAACTAGAGGTTAACCTACCAGCCTGAGGATAACCACAAGCCCCGGGGCATTGCGATAACGTGCCATTATCACACTTTGCAGTTGCAATATCTGAATCGGAATAAAAATCTATTACAATACCTGCGGCAGGTAAGCCAGAAGCTACCCACGTCCAGTTTCCCGAGGCAACTTGACTTGTTGAAATACAGCAATCATTTGCAGCACAGGCAAAGCTAGGTGAAGCCGCACAAGTTGCCGAGCAACCAATCCCCGTCCCATTATTAGCACCAAAATCACATTGCTCGGTACCAGTCACTAGCCCATCACCACACGATGAACAATCAGCTGAACAACTAGCCACTGTTTCACCAGGTTCACAGCTGCCATTACCACAAGGATCACAAGCGGCTTGATTAAAGGCGGTGCAATTTGCCTGACAAGCAAGTATTCCTGCACCATAACCCAAAGAAACACAAGTTTGGCCGTTTAAATTAGCACCGTCACAAGCCTCTGACACTCCCTCACCATTAGGATTTTCAAATAAGCCATTACCACAATAGGTATTGCACTGAGTATGTGCGGCATTATTACGCGTATTCGCTGGGCAAGCTGTACATGTCGTTGGAGTCGCAGCAGTATTGCCTAGACAAGCCAAACAAGCAGATTGGCCTGTCAGATTGGTATAAGTACCGGCGGCACAGGCAGTACATGAAGTCTGACCGGTGGAACCATTGTAGGTACCAGCGGCACAGGCAGTACATGAAGTCTGACCGGTGGAACCATTGTAGGTACCAGCGG
>JBAWWA010000007.1:0-64154 GCA_037146995.1 bacterium | reverse complement strand
AGTATTTTAAAAAAATGATAAATATCTTTAGACGTAAAACACTAATGAATAGGGTTGAGGCAATATGTCGTCACATGAATATGCTGTATAACTTTCATTTGCATTCAAATCGGCTGTTAAATCGGCAGAATATTTTAAAAAGATTAGTTGAGGATCTGACCGATTGGGAGCTGGTTGGTGGTAATATATTAAAACATAGAAATAGCTTTAGATTGATCAATATTCACGAAAATGAAAATTTATTAGAGCTAACAAAACACATTTGCATGACTGAAGTTGAGGAGATTTTTGGCGTTCAAAGCAGCGCTCGGTTAAATAAAATTAAAAGGGAAATAAGTGAATTTATTGACAGATATTATAAACTGAATGTTAAATAATTTGTTGACATTTTTCTTTAAAATTAGTAATATAAATCAATCCAAGAAGCGAGAATTTTTCTCGCTTTATGTTTAAAAAAGAACAAGAAAATTGGCTAATATGAAGAAAATCAGAAATTTTTGCATCATTGCTCATATCGATCATGGTAAATCAACGCTGGCGGATCGGATGTTGGAGGTAACTGGCACTGTAGACAAAAGAAAAATGAAAGATCAGGTTTTGGATAAAATGGATCTAGAGCGGGAGCGTGGTATTACGATCAAATTAGCGCCTGTTACCATGAAGTACAAGGATTATATATTTAACTTGATTGATACTCCTGGTCATGTTGATTTTAGTTATGAGGTTTCACGAAGTCTTGCAGCGGTCGAGGGTGCTATACTTTTAGTTGATTCAACACAAGGTATACAGGCTCAAACTTTGGCCAATCTTTACTTGGCCTTTGAACAAAACCTTGAAATAATACCTGTGGTTAACAAGATTGATTTGCCAGCATCAAATATTGCCAAGACAAAAAATGAGATTTCTAAACTCCTGGGGTCGCGTGATGACGAAATTATTCCAGCCTCAGGCAAGACAGGTGCGGGTGTTGAGCAGATACTCGATCAGATTATAGCCAAAATTCCTGAACCAGCTGGTGATGATTCAAAGCCTGCCAGGGCGCTAATTTTTGACTCCAATTATGATGAATATCGAGGGGTAGTTGCCTACGTGCGAGTTATAGATGGCAAGATAAGTAAAGGTGATAAAATTAATCTCATGGCGACGGGTGCGAAATCAGAAGCTATAGATGTGGGCATTTTTAAACCTGACTATTTTTCGACTGGTATGCTAGAAACGGGCGATATTGGTTATATTGTGACCGGCTTTAAAGATGTAACCGAATGCCGCGTTGGCGATACAGTAATTCTGCAAAAAGATTTGGGCAAGGTCGAACCACTTCAGGGTTATACAGAGGCAAAGCCTATGGTTTTTGCAGGAATTTTCCCCAAAGAGGGAGACGAGTTTCAAGTATTAAGAGAGGCGATATCGAGATTGAAATTAAATGATGCTGCCTTAGTGTACGAACCAGAACATTCTCAAGCTCTGGGTTTTGGTTTTCGTTGTGGATTTTTGGGTTTACTTCATTTGGAGATATTTCAAGAACGCCTGCGACGTGAGTTTAATCTAGATCTCATTGTTACTGTGCCCAGTGTTTCTTATTATGTATATCGTACTGCTGGTGATGAAGTGATTGTTACTAGTCCTCATCTCTTGCCGCCCGTACAGGAGATAAAATCAATCGAAGAGCCGTGGGTTAAGATGGATATCGTGACCCCCAAGGATACGATTGGCTCGATTATGAATTTTACTCAAGAAAAAAGAGGGATATACAAAAATATCGAATATTTAGATACTGAGAGGGCTGTATTGCATTATGATATTCCAATGTCAGCCATTTTGACTGATTATTATGACAAGATAAAAAGCATCAGTTCAGGCTATGCTTCTATCAATTATGAATTTTTAAATTACAGGCCCGCTGATGTGGTGAGAATGGATATATTAGTTGCTGAGGAAATTGTCGAGGCGCTTTCGATCATTGTTTACAGAGATGAAGCTCATCGGCGTGGCTCAGAAGTTGTTAATGTATTAAAAGATACTTTACCGCATCAAATGTTTGTTATTAAATTGCAAGCGGCTATTGGTGGTAAGGTAATAGCCGCTGAGAGAGTTTCTGCAATGAGAAAGGATGTTACGGCCAAATTATACGGTGGCGACGTCACTAGAAAGAACAAGTTACTGGATAAGCAAAAAAAGGGTAAAAAGAAGATGATGGCTATGGGTAAAGGTAGCGTAGATATTCCATCAGATACTTTCATTAAAATTCTTAAACGATAAGTATGGCGTTAACATTTAAAAAGAAACGTAAAATTATAAAAATTATTTGGGCCGCTGTCAGTATTTTTGTTATATTTTCAATGTTGGCTTGGGAGGTATCTTTAGTTTTTATGAAATAACTTAAAAAAAATAGCTTGGCTTATTTATAATTATAAAATATTTATTAATGAATATAAAAATTGCAAAAGAATGGAAGATTAAGACTGAAATAAATGATGAGCAATTGCAAAGTTTTTCTCAATTTCATCCAGTGATTGCTAATTTATTAATTGGGCGACAAATTAATACACCGGAAGCTGCTCATATTTTTTTTCATTCCTCTTATGCTCATAACGCCGAGGATCCATTTTTGTTTTCTAAAATGGAAGAGGCGACGGTTCTTGTTATATCGTGCATTAAATCAGCTCAACCAATCGTTATCTACGGTGATTATGATGCTGATGGCGTAACATCCTCGTCAGTCTTGTATGAGACTTTGAAATTGCTAAAAGCTGATGTCTCTATTTATATTCCTGACCGAGTAACAGAGGGCTACGGCATGAATATTGAAGCGATAAAAGGCTTGGCGCTAAAAGGCACCAAGTTGATTATTACCGTTGATAATGGTATTAGGAGTAAGTCAGAAATTTCCTTCGCGCAGTCGCTGGATCTCAAAGTTTTACTAACAGATCATCATGTGCCACCAGCTGCTGAGGATACGCCAGATTGTTTGATCATTAATCCGATGATGCCGAATGAGGGCTATCCATATAAATTTCTAGCCGGTGTAGGTGTGGCTGCAAAATTAGCCGTTGCCATTATTAGAAAGACAAAGCTTGATCTGGATTTGAAAAATAGACTTGAGGATAGAATTCTTGACTTGGTAGCTATCGGCACAGTAGCTGATTGCGTGAGATTGACGGGTGAAAATAGAATATTAGTAAAAAAGGGACTTGAAATCATTAATAATCATAAACGACTAGGTTTACGAGAATTAATTAAAGTATCAAAAATAAATTCAGCTCGTCCGGTTGATGCCTGGAACTTGGGCTTTCAAATCGCGCCCCGATTAAATGCGGCTGGCCGTGTTGAACACGCCAACGCTGCATTTGAGCTACTTACATGTTCGGATGAGCTTGAGGCACAACGATTGGCTAATTCATTAAACAATAATAATCTTGAGCGTCAAAAAATTACCGATGAAGTGGTTGATTATATAGACAAGAATATTGTTGAGTCAGAAAGTCTGCATAAAATTATTATTGCGGTAAATCCTGAGGGCGCTGTTTGGAATGAAGGCGTTATCGGCTTGGTAGCTGGTAGAATAGCTGAGAGAAATCACAAGCCGACACTTGTAATCTCGGGAGAAAATAACCATTACAAAGGATCTGGAAGAAGTGTTGAGAACTTTAATTTGATCGAGGCACTAGAAGCGTGCGATAAATTTTTATCTAAATATGGCGGTCACAAAGCGGCTTGCGGTTTTAGTATAAATGGTAAAGAAAATTTGGAGCAATTTATGTTAACCTTGCAAGAGTATTGCAAAAACAAAATTGGTGGCACCTTGGTCGGACCGACCCTAGTTATTGATTTGGCGTTGAAACTCGTTGATATTGATGAAAATCTAATCAATAAAATTAACGCCTTTTCGCCGTTTGGCGAGGGAAACCCTCAGCCAATATTTGCTAGCCTGAAGGTTGAATTGGTTGATTTAAATTTTATGGGTCAACAAAATAATCATCTAAAACTAAAGATACGGCAAGATAAGTCGGTCGTTTATTCTGCTATTGCTTTTAACGCTACAGACAAGTGGCCAAATTTAAAAATTGGTGCCATGATCGATCTGGCATATAATTTAGATATAAATGAATTTAATGGCCGTAGAGAGGTTCAATTAAGAATTATCGATATAAAAGTATTATGAAGTTAATTATTTATTCAGATGGTGGTGCTCGTGGTAATCCTGGCCCAGCTGGAATAGGTGCTACCTTAAAAAATGAAGCAGGTGAGCTTGTAGCTCAAGTGAGTGAATATATCGGCGAAGCTACTAATAATGTAGCCGAGTATAAGGCCGTAATTGCCGCCATGGAGAAGGCTTTGGTGCTGGGCGCAACAGACCTTGATTTTTATTTAGATAGCTTGCTGGTCGTTGAGCAATTGAATGGTAATTACAAAGTTAAAAATCCTGGACTAGCTCCACTTTTTGTTAAAATATATAATGCTCGAATGAGCTTTAAAAAAACAACCTTTAGTCATGTGCGTCGTGAATACAATAAAGAGGCAGATGCATTGGTCAATTTAGCTCTTGATAAGCAATTAGGCATCTTAAGATGAGTTTTAAATTGGTTAAAAAATCAGCTCGCTCAGCTGCTCGACTTGGTAGATACAAAACGGCTCATGGTATTTTAAATACGCCATTTTTTATGCCAGTTGCTACTCAAGGGGTGCTCAAGCATGTTTCTATGGATGAAATTCGCTTGTTGGGATCGCAGATAGTTTTGTCCAACACTTATCATTTAATGCTTCGTCCGGGGGCAAGTCATGTTAAAAAAATGGGTGGCCTGCATAAATTTAGTGACTGGTCAGGGAATATCTTGACAGACTCAGGTGGTTTTCAAATTTTTAGTCTTTCTGGGACCAAAAATCGTTCAGGTAAATCGCTCGTAAAAATTGGTGATAATGGGGTTGAGTTCAAATCCTATATTGATGGCTCGACACACTTGCTAACACCGGAAAAGGCTTTAAGAATTCAAGCTGATCTTGGTGTTGATATTGCAGTATGTCTTGATCAGTGCGTAGCTTTGCCGGCAACAGAAAAAGAGCTAAAACATTCAGTTGATATTACCACTAAGTGGGCAGAGCGTTCTAAAAAAGAATTTAAAAAAATAAAAAATAAACCACTGGTACATGCAGTAATACAAGGCGGTTTAGATTTGGAATTGCGCAAGCAAAGCTTGAATGAATTGGTTGCACTAGATTTTGACGGGTACAATATTGGTGGTTTAGCAGTTGGTGAAACTAGTGGTGAGATGAATAAGTTATTGGCAGAGCTAACGCCGTTATTACCAGAAAATAAACCGAGATATTTGATGGGGGTTGGTTATCCTGAGCAGATTGTTTATGCGGTTAAACAGGGTATAGACATGTTTGATTGTGTTATTCCTTCTCGTGAAGGTCGTCATGGTCGTCTTTTTCATTTTGTAAAAAATAAAAATTTATCTAGTAAAGATTTTTATAAAACTCTTAATATTACAAATAGTAAATTTGCAAGCAGTAAGCAGGTTATTAATCCGCTATCAAAAATTCCGGCGCTTAAAAAATATACTCTAGGATATTTAAACTATCTCTACAAAATAAATGAACCACTTGGTCTGCGTTTAGCAACTTTAAATAATATTGAATTTTATCTAGTTCTCATGGAGAGGATAAGGAAAGAAATTTCAAAAGGAGTTTTGTAAAAAAAGAGAAGCGGATTTTGTCCGCTCCTTTTATGAGTTCTTATTTGAACTCAGTAAGTTTATAGGAATTGCCCCATTTATTTTTTGTTGCGATTTTTGCGATTCTTTTTAGGTATTGTTCGTAGTCATCTTGGTTAGCATAATCTACGCCGTCCGATATAATTGAGAGTCCAATAATATCACTGTCAGAGAAATATTCAATCCCTATCACGTGAAATGCACAATGAAATTCCTTGATAAGTGTCTGGTTATAAATTGGAGTTCCAATGGGCAAGGCGGCAGTGGTTTTTAAGGGAATCATGTATTGGCAACACTTCGTTCCATTACTACAATTTTCAGAGTTTATTGTTGCGTATACCTTTGACATAATTAAACCTCCATTCCGTTTTAGGTTTGTTGAATTTGATATTTAATGTGCCAATTAATAATATATATTATCATATTTTGTGATAATTGTCAATAATATTAAATATTAATGACCAAAATTAGCCAAAAAGTATTAATTTCGTTTGACATTTTGGCCATTTTTGGGTAATATGTAGAGGTGATTGTAATTTTATATGATCAAGGTAAGTGGATAATCGCTTTGTCTAAAATGGATAAAGAGGAAAGTCCGGACTCCGGAAAAAATGATGGTGGCTAACGGCCACGAGGCGTAAGCTTACGGAAAGTGCCACAGAGACTATACTATTGAATGCAAAGCATTCAAGAAAGGTGAAAAGTGTTTTGGTGTATTGATTAATAAGAAATTTCCTAATCAATGCTACATGACTCGCGCCAACGTGAGTTGGCTGCGTGGTAAACCCCATCTGGAGCAAGAGCAAAGCAAGTTTACTAAACCAAACTTGATCAAAAGTGGCTCGCTTGAGGTAGTCGGCAACGGCTATCCCAGATAGATGATTATCGTGTGCCAAAAAGGTGCATACAGAATCCGGCTTATAGCTTAGCTTGATCATATGAATTTACAAAAATTATGAAGCGCGTTGAATTATTTTTTTCATTTTTATTAGTACCCCTAGATTTTTTGATGTTTATTGCGGCCGGTGTGACCGCTTATAATATTCGTTTTTCGCAATTTACTGCCGAAATCAGGCCTGTTATTTTTAGCTTACCATTCGGTGCTTATTTAAAGATTTTAGTTATTATTAGTCTGTTTTGGGTCATAATTTTTGCTTTGGCTGGTCTTTATAAAATGCGAGGCACACGTAGTTTAATCAAGGAAATGTATGAAGTTGTTTCGGCCTCATCCACTGGCCTTGTCTTGATTGTTGTAATTATTTTTTTCTCGCGTGATTTATTCTCTTCACGCTTTATAGTTTTAGCTGGCTGGCTACTCGCCATTATTTATGTAATTTTTGCTCGAGGTTTAGTGCGCTTACTTCAACGTCATTTATTCGTGCAAGGCATTGGTGTACACAAAATCGCAATTATTGGTGATAGTAAAAGTGCGGACATCTTGATGACAAAATTCTCGACCGAGAAGAAAGAAGGTTTTGACGTGGTTAAAAGACTGAAAGATTTTTCACTTGAAACTTCACAAGAGCTACGAGCATATCTAGAAAATAAAAATTTGGATGAGTTAATTCAGGCTGATCCTAATATGTCCAAGGCTGAAACCCTGCGGATGTATGACTTTGCCTATGAACATCATTTGATATTTCGTTATGTTGCCGACCTACTTGATGCTAAGGTTTTAAAAACTGATGTACAAGAAATTGCCGGTTTACCTATTGTGGAGGTGATAAAAACCCCGCTTGAGGGGTGGGGGCGTATTGTTAAGCGGGCTTTTGATATATTCGGATCTTTATTCTTAATTATTTTATCAAGTCCAATTACGATTTTTGCGGCGATTGCGATTAAATTAGACTCAAAGGGGCCGGTATTTTTTGGGCAAAAAGACGATGGAACTCCTGTGTATCGAGTCGGGCAGGGCGGGAAATTGTTTCGTTATTTCAAATTTAGGTCTATGCGTCCTGGTACTGATAGTATGCGTTATCGGGAGTTGGCTGAGCAGGATTTGCGAGGTGGTTCTCCATTGGTAAAGATAAAGGATGACCCAAGAGTGACACGTATTGGCAGGTTTATTAGGCGCTGGAGCATCGATGAGCTTTCGGAATTCTTTCTAGTTTTACGTGGTGACATGAGTTTGGTTGGACCAAGGCCACATTTGCCTGAAGAGGTTGCAAAATATGAACAAGCACATAAAAAAGTTTTAACTATAAAGCCAGGAATATCCGGTCTTGCTCAAGTTTCTGGCAGGTCTGATCTATCTTTTGAGGAAGAGGTAAAGCTAGATACTTATTATATTGAAAATTGGAATTTATTACTTGATTTGTCAATCCTAATCAGAACGCCTTGGGCTGTTTTGCGATCCAGGGAGACAGAATAAAATGAAAGTAGCATTAATACATGATCATCTTGCTCAAGATGGCGGCGCTGAAAAGGTGCTGCAAGTTTTTTGCGATATGTACAAGGAGGCGCCGATATATACTTTATTATACGAGTCAGAAAACGCCAGCAAGAATTATAAAAACAAGAGAATTGAAACTTCGATAATTCAAAAGATGCCTGGCGGCGTTAGTCATTATCGTTGGTATTTACCGTTCATGCCGATGGCGGTAGAGTTTTTTGATTTGAGGCCTTATGATGTTGTTATATCGGATGCAAGTGCCTTTGCTAAAGGTGTAGTTACCTCGACCAAGACGATGCATATCTGTTATTGCCACACCCCAACCAGGTATTTGTGGAGTGATACGCATCAGTATATTAACGAGCTGAATTATAACAAGTATTTTAAAAAGGTTATATCATTATTGTTGTCATTCTTACGTCTCTGGGATTTTAATGCCGCTCAGCGGGTTGATTATTTTATTGCCAATTCTAAGTTCGTTGCCAAGCGAATTAATAAATACTATAGGCGTGATTCAGAGGTGATTTATCCACCGGTTGAAACATCGAGTTTTAATATTTCTGATAAAATTTCAGATTATTTTTTGGTGGGCGGCCGACTTGCGCCGTATAAGCGCATTGACCTGGTGATAGAGGCTATTAAGGGAACAAGCCACAAATTAAAGATTTTCGGCGATGGCGTTGATGAAAGCCGTTTAAAAAAAATGGCAGAGGGTTGTTCTAATATTGAATTTTTGGGTCGAATCAATAATACGCAAAAAGCAGATTATTATAAAAACTGTTTAGCTTTTATTAATCCACAAGAAGAGGATTTTGGCATTACTGTAGTTGAGGCGCAGGCCAGTGGTCGACCAGTTATTGCTTATCGAAGTGGTGGCGCCGTTGAAACGGTGGTGGAAGGTATAACTGGAGAATTTTTTGATCACCAATCTGCCGATGACTTATCCGTGATTTTGAACAAATTTGAAACCAGCAAATACGATTCGCAGACGATACGCGAGCATGCATTAAAGTTTAGTGTTGAAAATTTCAAGATTAAAATAGAAGATTTTGTCAAAAGAAAACAAGCTGAATTTAGTCTATGATCATAGGTATTGATGGCAGAACGCTGCAGGACAGTAATTACAGTGGCGTTTCCGAGTTTACATTAAATTTATTAACTGGCATATTTGAGATTGATACTGAAAATCAGTATCGTCTTTTTTTTAATTCTAGTCACAACATAGAAGATAAATTGCCTGTATTTACTAGTAAAAATGTTTCGAGTGAAAAATATGATTATCCGAACAAACTCCTTAATTATTTTTCATTAAAGCCATTTGGGCGACCGTTTTTTGACCAGCTCCTTGGTGGGGTAGATTTATTTTACATGCCACACATTAATTTTTATGGATTATCACCTAAGTCAAAGCTAGTATTAACAGTGCATGATCTATCATTTTTAAGATATCCGGAGTTTTTTTCTTTTAGAAAAAATTTTTGGCATCATCATTTAAATTTGAAAAAATTGCTTAATAGAGCAGAGATGATAATTGCGATATCTGAAAATACTAAAAAAGATATTGTTGAAATATTCGATATCAACCCACTAAAAGTTAAAGTTATTTATTCTGGTTTGAATAAAAAAAATAAACCACTGATCATTGATGCTGGCAAAACGGTTGCATTTAAAAATAAATACCAGCTGGCTAGTAAGTATCTCTTGTATTTGGGTACGGTAGAACCGAGAAAAAATATTGATAGCTTGATTTACGCTTTTGATCAATACAAAAGATCTTGGCCATCAGCGCTACAACTAGTTATAGCCGGTGGTGATGGCTGGAAATTCGATACAATCATGAAAGCGTTTAATAATTCACCAAATAAAAAGGACATTATTTTTATTGGTTACGTAAATGAGGACGACAAGCAATTATTGTACAATCTGGCTGAACTTTTTGTTTTTCCTTCATATTATGAAGGTTTTGGTTTTCCGCCGCTTGAAGCGATGGCTTGCGGTGTGCCTACAATTGCTAGTAACGCCTCGAGCCTACCAGAAATTCTTGGTGATGCCGCCTTGTATGTAAGTCCATATTCCGTGATTGAGATTGCGAAAGCAATCGAATCAGTTTTAAATAGTGAAAAATTACTAACGAGCTTAATCAATCAAGGTCTTGATCAGGCCAGCAAGTTTACGTGGCAAAATACATCTGCACAGTACCTTGAGATTTTTAAGTCTTTGGGCTAAGTGCCTGAAATTACTTAATTATCGTGCCAAAAAATTCTTCATCATTGAGGCAATTTTTTAGGTTAATTAAATCTTGGCCGTTTGTAATATTTACTTGCAGTCCTAAGGATTCTGCTTCCTTGCTTGCTATTGGGTCAAATGGCGAATTTAGGCCAGGGGACCACCTTTTTGGTAATAATTTTCTAAAATTTTTCCAGGAAATTTCTTTAATCTGTTTTGCGTCCTTGTGTAAATTCGGATCTTTGTCATGTACGTAGGTTATGTTCGAGAGATTTATAATTTTATGCGCTCCGAATTTTTTAGCAAGCAGGACTGCATCAAAATCAGTCGAAAAACCTGGCTTCCAGCCAGCGGCAATTAGTAGGTTTTTAGTAAATTTTATATTGACAGTTGGGTTAGTGACTATTCTTGACTCTGCCACGCTTCTAAATATTGTTCTTAGTAAATGTGCATTGATGCGCGTCGCATGTATACCAAGCCAGTCAAGATCTTCAGATTTGATACTGCTAACAACACTAGCTGCTTGTTGATAGTTCCTTGCAGTTTTGCCACCACCGCAAATCAAAATAAATTTATAGCCATGATTAATTTCTGCAGTAATTAGTGATTTGAATTCCGATAAAAAATCGCTGTCTATTTTTTCAGGCACAATCAATGATCCACCCAGTGAAATTACAATTATTTTTTTCATATTATTAAAAACCTCATCGATTGATGAGGTTTTGATTTTCTATATTCGATTATTAACAGAATTCCAATTTATCGCATTAAAGAATGCATTAATGTAATCCGCTCTTTTAAGGCCATAGTCAAGCATGAATGAATGCTCAAAAACATCCATAATTAGCAGTGGTTTGGCACCAGCAAGATGACCAGCATCATGTTCATTCACCCATATATTGACGAGGGTGTCAGCTTGGACATCGTGGTACAGTATAACCCAGCCGATTCCTCGCATAGCCGCAATGGAACGAAAGCTTTTCTCCCAATTTTCAAATGAGCCAAAATTTTTCGTTATCAATTCTGATATTTTTAAGTCACTGGCTGAGCTTGAGTCCTTGGTTAGATTGTCAAAATATAATTCATGAAGTCTCATGCCATTCCATTCCCAGCCAAAACGTCTTTTTAATTCAGTATATTCTGGCGTCGGTGCTGATTCTGTGAGCTCTAGCTCCTTTAATCTGTCGGCCAGCTTGTTAGTATTAGTGACATAGCCGCCGTAAAGCGTGAAATGATTGTTTAAAAGTTGGTCTGAAAATCCAGTTAGACCCAAGAGGTGATTATAATTTTTAATTTCGTATGTCATATTTATCGTTTAATAATAAATGTTTGCTCAATATGCTTGAACGTTGCTATAATTATAGCATGATAATTAAAAAAAATAAATTTAAGCTAATATTAAATGAAATATTCGTATTTATAGGAATATTTTTTGCTATATCCTGTCTACTTGAGTTTATAAAGCCTGGTGTAGTACTTGCCTATATAAATACTGGATATTTATTGATTTTTTGGCTAATAATTAGTATAATTTTAATACTTAGTTCTAGATCATAATGCTATTTTTTATAAATACTTTTAGACAAGCCTCAGTTCAGGATAAGCTTAGATTACTCCTTACTACGTTTTTTTTAGTTTTATTCTTGTATGGTATTTTTGGCAAATTATTATTTGTCTTATTTTTCATATTTTCGGTGTTTATTTTATTTAATCTTAAAAATATTAATTCAAAACCTATGGCTAGCTCATCAAGTGTGGAATACGATCCATTAAGTTGGGGTAATAAAATATTTGGCGGCGTAAAAAAGACTGTTATGGCATTTTTGGCATTGATTTTTGCAATATGGTTGGTTGCATCAAGTTTTTATGTTATCGACGCTAGTGAGGTTGGGGTTTATTCTTTATTTGGTAAAGTCAGGGATATTTCACTTGAACCTGGCTTTCATCTGGTCAACCCATTTGCCAATATTATTAGGATGAATGCACAAACCCAGGAATATACCATGTCGAGGTCGATTGGTGAAGGTAAAGTTGTGGGTGATGATTCAATCGCTGCTTTGACAAAAGAGGGGTTGAATATTTCTATGGATATAACGGTTTTATACAAGCTTGATCGTTTGCAGGCCGCAAGTATTTACAAGACTATCGGCTTGGATTATGAAGAAAAAGTTATTCGTCCCGAGATTCGTTCAACTATTCGTGGAGTTGCTTCTCAATATACGGCAAAAGAAATATATGCCGACAAGCGCGAAGAGGCCAATGATAAGATTTTTGCCGGACTCAAAAAGAGCATGGACTCAAGAGGAATTATCCTAGAGCAGATTCTTTTACGTGATGTTGGTTTGCCTGCTGATTTATCTGCGGCCATTCAGGCGAAGTTGGCGGCTGATCAGGAAGCTCAGAAATATGATTTTATTCTGGAAAAGGAAAAGAAAGAAAAGCAAAGAAAGATTATTGAGGCTGAAGGACAACGCGATTCGCAAAAAATAATTAATGAAAGTTTATCACAAAACTACCTTTACTATCAGTACATTAATAGTCTGAAGGATAGGCAAGGTACGATGTATATACCGGTGGGCACGACGAATGGCATGCCGTTATTTAAGGATTTAGGAAAATAAAATGAGTGAATGTATTTTTTGTAAAATTGCTGCCAACGAATTGTCTTGCTATAAAGTTTATGAAGATGCTAGCTGTTTGGCATTTTTGGATATAAAGCCTGTTACTTCTGGGCATGTGCTGGTGATCCCAAAAGATCATTATAAGGACATGACTGAAACTCCTGAGGCTTTAATAGCTCATATTTTCAGTGTTGCTAAGGACTTAATGGTGACGCTCAAAGAAAAATTAGCAGCTGATTTTGTGGTTCTATCGGTAGTAGGTCAAGATGTTTCTCATTTTCATTTGCATTTGATTCCTCGAAAGCTCGGTGACGGTTTGAGTAATTTCTGGCCGACCATGACTTGTGGGGAAAGTGAAATGAATGAGGTGCTTAATAAAATAGTTAATTAATTTTATGAAGTTATTGGTTACAGGTGGCGCTGGTTTTATCGGATCAAATTTCATCAGACAGTATTTAAGAAATAATCCGCAAGACTCAATTATTAATTTGGATTTATTAACCTATGCAGGCGTGCGCGAGAGTCTTGTCGATCTAGAGGTGTCACCAAATTATGAGTTTGTTCAAGGTGACATTTGCGATTCTGTTTTGGTTGATGGTCTTGTAAAAAAAATCGATATAGTCGTGCATTTTGCGGCCGAGTCTCATGTTGACCGTTCCATTAGGGATTCGGCTTCATTTGTGCGTACGAATGTGGTAGGGACTCAAGTACTTCTTGAAGCAGCGAGGAATAATGGCAATAAACGCTTTCATCACGTTTCAACCGATGAGGTCTTTGGTTCGCTTTCCATGGAGGATGAAAAATTTAACGAAAAAACTCCATATGATCCGCGGAGTCCATATAGTGCATCCAAAGCAGCCTCTGACCACTTGGTAAGGGCTTATTATCATACTCATGGATTGCCTATCACAATTTCCAACTGTACTAATAATTATGGTCCATTTCAATTTCCCGAAAAATTAATTCCACTCTTTGTTACAAACCTCATCGATGGCAAAAAAGTGCCTGTATACGGTAAGGGCTCGAATATTAGAGACTGGATTTATGTTGATGATCACAATGCCGGGGTTGAGTTGATAATAAAGCAAGGCAAGCCTGGCGAAACCTATTGTTTGGGCGGAGAAAATGAATTATCTAATTTGGATATCACAGAGCAAGTTTTGTCATTAATGGGTTTTGGACATGAAATGATCGAGTACGTAGAGGATCGAAAGGGTCATGATTTACGCTATGCTATGAATATTGAAAAAGCAAAACAAGAATTGGGTTGGTATCCGCGAATTGATTTTAAAACCGGCTTAACTTTGACAGTAAATTGGTATAAGGAAAATGAAAAGTGGTGGCGTAATCTAAGGAAGTAATTATGAAAGTATTAATTTTAGGTGCGAAAGGCAATTTAGGATCGCAACTTGTTAAAATTATCGATCAAGCTGGTGACAAGGTCGATTTTTCAGCGATAAATGAGGTTATTGCCTGGGATAGAACAGAGATTGATATAACCGATAAGGAGTTGGTGCAAAAAAAAATTAGTGACATTAAGCCGCGAGTGATTATTAATTGTGTGGCCTTTAATGCGGTTGACTTGATCGAAACTGATGAAGGTTTTGAGACTGGTAAGAAATTAAATGCCGATGCAGTGGGTTATTTAGCAGAGGCAGCGCTTGAAAATGGAGCTATTTTGGTTCATTTTTCGACTGATTATGTATTCGATGGCGAAAATACTTCTGGCTATGACGAGATGGCCATGCCAGCCCCAATTTCAAAATATGGGATGACCAAGCGAATGGGCGAAGAGCAAATAATCAGGCTATCCGGCAAGGGTCTTGAATGGTATATCATCAGGACATCAAAGTTGTTTGGCCCGCGAGGAACTTCTGAGGTGGCTAAAGCGAGTTTTTTTGATGTTATGTTGCAGTTGGCTAGAGAAAAAGAATCGATTGATGTTGTCAATGAGGAGGTTAGTTGCTTTACCTATACGTTAGACTTGGCGCAAGCTGTATGGACCTTGATTCAAAATGATTATGGTTATGGTATTTATCATATAGTTAATGAAGATTCGGCAACCTGGTACCAAGCGGTATTGGCATTATTCGAGATGACCCACACAAAAACTAAAGTCATGCCAATTACGGCTGGTGATTTTCCCAGACCAGCTAAGCGGCCAAAATTTTCAGTTTTAAAAAATACGAAATTCATTAGCCTAAGAAGTTACAAGGAGGCGTTAAGAGAATATATTAATAGTAAATGATTTTATATGAAAGGTATTATTTTATCAGGTGGTTCGGGTACTCGTTTGCGTCCGCTTACAAAAATTACTTCAAAGCAACTATTGCCTATCTACAATAGGCCGATGATTTATTATCCTTTGAATACTTTAATTACTGCTGGCATTAAGGAGATTCTAATTATTATTGCGCCAGAGCGCGCAGGGGATTATCTGAATTTACTCGGATCAGGCAAAGAATTCGGAGTTAAATTTACTTACGAGATTCAGGATAAGCCAGCTGGTTTACCAGAGGCTTTTACTATTGGCGAGAGTTTTATTGGTGATGATAATGTGGCCATGATTCTTGGTGATAATATTTTTGAGGAAGATTTTTCTGATGAAATAATGAATTTTAAGAAAGGTGGTAAAGTTTTTGCAAAAAAAGTTTCTGACCCGGAAAGATTTGGCGTGGTTAAGTTTGATGAACATATGCACGCGATTGAAATTCAAGAAAAGCCGCAGCAATGGATATCAGATTATGCTCTGACTGGTTTATATGTTTATGATAATCGAGTAGTGCAAGCGGCTAAGAATTGCAAACCAAGCGACAGGGGAGAATTAGAGATTGTGGATCTACATAATTACTTTTTAAAACTCGGGGAGCTTGATGTTGCGATGGTAAATGGTGAATGGCTTGATGCAGGCACGTTTGAGTCACTCTTTAAGGCCCAGGAATTAGCTAGGGAAAAATTAGATAAGAGAATGGTAATCTGAACATATGATTAATCAGATTGAGGCCATTGCCAAGGAAATGATGCAGGGTGCCAGTGGTTGTCACGGTTGGCTGCATGTTAATTCTGTTAGATTGCTAGCATTGAAAATTGCCAAGGCAGAGAATGCTAATTTGTTTGTCGTTGAGGTGGCAGCTTTGCTACATGATATAGGTCGAAAGGCAGAGATGGATTCAAAGGGTCAAGGTTGTCATGCTGAACTCGGCAGCGAGCAAGCCGAAAAAATATTAGCTGGGTTTCCTATCTCAGATGCCGACAAGCAAAATATAATAGGTTGTATCAAAACACATCGATATCGAAAGAATTTGGCACCGCAAAGTTTAGAGGCAAAAATTATTTTTGATGCAGATAAACTTGATTCAATTGGCGCAATCGGGCTAGCTAGGGCTTTTTATTTTGCAGGCAAGGTTGGGGCGGAAATATATACAGGCAGGGAAGAATTATTAGCACAGGAAAAAGATCATGATAAATATTCTTATACAGTTGAGGATACTGGCATACTTGAGTATGAAGTAAAGCTTAAATTCGTAGCTGCACGCATGCTTACAGATACTGGTCGAATTTTGGCAAATCATCGTCATGAGTATATGAGTGATTTCATTAGAGAGTTTAAGGAGGAAATTAATTGCAATGAATAAAATAATTATTGGGATTGTTACATATAATGAATCAACGGCAAAATATTTGTCGTATTTTTTAACTTCGCTTGAAAGTCAAACATTCAAAGACTTTGAACTTTTGGTTTATGATAATTCGACCTCTGGATTTGAAATTAATAAACAAAAAATAATTGAAGCTAATTTGACAACAGAATTTTTTGGTGATCATGCCAATATTGGTTTTGGCTCTGCCTATAACATGCTGATCAAGCGGGCAATCGAAAAGCAGGCTGATTTTTTCTTGATGTTAAATGTTGACATGATATTGAATCAAGATTTTGTGCAAATTTTGTATAATTATCTGTTGCTATGTCATGATGTTGCCGTGGCTGTACCGAAATTACTTCGGTGGGATTTTATTAATAATGTTAAAACTAAAATTATTGATAGTTGTGGTCTGGTTGCTAATCATAATTTTATGTTTAATGATTACTTGCAAGGTCAAATTGATCGCAATCAAATATATAAGCCTGTCGAAGTTTTTGGCTTTACCGGCGCGGCTGCTATGTTTAATTTAAATACTCTAAAATCTAATTTTGAGAATAATGAATTGTTTGACGAATTGTTTTTTATGTACAAAGAAGATTGTGATTTGTCTGTCCGATTTAAGTTGCACGGCCTAAAGACTGTTTTAGTGCCCAATGCTGTGGCATATCATGATAGAAGCGCCTCCGGTTCGAATCGTGGTTTTATGTCAATAATCAATGGTAGACGCAAAATCAGTGCTCAAATTAAACGCTGGTCTTTTAAAAATCAGTTAATCATTATATATAAATATTGGGCTTTAATGACTCTTGAATTAAGGATTCGTGCAAGCATGCATATCATAGTCAAAATTGTGTATGGGCTGTTATTTGAAAGATTTGTTTTGGGTGAATTGCTCAGTGTTTTTCGTCTAAGAAGTCTGATAAAACATAAAGTACAACGCAGCAAGGTGGTCATGAGCAAGGTGGAATTTTCTCAATTATTTAATGAGTAATAATATGAAGCTTTCGATAATAATTGTCTCCTGGAATGTTTTGGATAAATTAAGAAAAAATTTAGAACAACTGTATTTAAGTGAAGTTGATTTTGAGTTCGAGGTATTTGTTGTTGATAATAATTCAGGTGATAGTTCGGTTGAAATGGTGAGAGCGGAATTTCCTCAAGTTAATATGATTGTTAATCAGGATAATCTAGGTTTTGCGCGAGCTAACAATATGGCGATAAAAAAAACTAATAAAACTGGTGCCTATATTTTATTATTAAATCCAGACATGATAGTTGAGCGTAATACTCTGCAGCAAGCCGTAAATTGGATGGACAGCAATCAGCAGGCAGCAGTTTCTGGAATCCGCCTGGAGTCGCTTGATGGCCAAATTCTGCCGCATGTTAGGCGCTTCCCGACAATGATCGACCAGTTGATGATAATTTTAAAGCTGCCGCATGTTTTTAAGCATGTACTTGATTCTTATTTGCGCCTCGATTTTGACTATTCAATGGCAAGTCGAGTGGATTCCGTCAGGGGCTCATTTTTTTTAATGCGGCGTTTCGCGGACGAACTGCCACTACTTGATGAACGTTATTTTATTTGGTTCGAAGAGGTTGATTATTGCCGTCAAATGAAATTACAGGGTCGCGAAGTTTGGTATAATCCAGTGGCGACTTGCATTGACTTGGTTGGCGGTAGTTTTTCTCAGGTTGAAAGAGGAACTACTCAAATATATTTTAGAAATTCAATGTTACTTTATTTTAAAAAATGGCACAGCAAGATTGAATATGGTGTTTTATATATTGCCTGGCCGGTTGGAATAATTATAACAGCGCTCGGTTCTTTTTTAAAGATTACATTAAAGCATAAAACCTAATGAAAAATTTCATTATATTAAATTTGATACTGCTTTTTTTATCGGGCTGTGTTGTTAGGGATAATTTTTCGCTCGTGGCGGCATTAGCCAATGAGACAGTAGCAATTAACGCCGCGCCAGTTGATTATTACTATGTTACCAGGGTTGTTGATGGTGACACTATAGATGTTAAAATAATGAATAAAATCGAGCGTGTTCGTTTTCTGGGCATAAATGCACCAGAGTCTGTTGCTCCTAAGCGACCGATTGAATGTTATGGTTTAGAATCGTCTTTGAAGTTAAAAAATAGCTTAACAAATAAACTAGTGAGACTAGAATCTGATCAGTCACAGGGAGATAGGGACAAATTCGGTCGATTGTTGCGCTATGTTTTTGATGAAACTGGAAAAAATTATAACCTGGAATTAGTCAAGACTGGCGCTGCCTTTGAATTTACCTATAAAAAACCGTATAAATATCAAAAGCAATTCAGACAGGCACAAATTGTGGCACAAAATTCGCAATCCGGACTGTGGGCGAGTTCAACATGTGCCAAGCAGTACGGCTATAAAAAAATTCAAGGAGTCTGTACGATAAAGGGCAATATTTCTAGTGATCATCAGCGATATTATTTTCTCCCCAGTTGCTCTGATTATAAAAAAATAACCATAAACATACGCACGGGTGAAAAATATTTTTGCAGTGAAAAAGAGGCGATACAAAATGGTTTTAAGAAATCTTTAAGTTGTAAATAAATGCAAGACACTGCAGTGATAATAAGTCCAAATTATAAAGACTATGCAGATAAATATTTGCTTGATTGCATTGCTTCGTTACGACAGCAAGATTGCATTGCTCGGTGTAAAATTTTTATCGTAGATAATGCATCAACTGAGGCCAGTAGAGAATTATTAATCAAGATTGCTCCAGAGGCAGAGTTACTTCATAATTCAGATAATGCAGGTTTCGCTAAGGGTAATAATGTTGCTATGAAAGCCGCTATTTCTCTAGGTTTGAAATATCTGGTTTTGATAAATATGGATACTATTCTTGATCTTCGTGCAATTAGCCAGCTAATAATTGAAGCTGAAAGTAATGACGACGTGGGCGGAGTTCAGTCTAGGTTAATGCTTTGGCCGGCAATGACTAAAGTGAATAGTCTTGGCAATGCGACGCATTTTTTGGGTTTTGGTTTTAGCCTTTTTTATAATATAGAATACGATGACTTGAAAAGTGCACCCAATAGGGAGATCTTTTATCCAAGCGGAGCAGCAGTTTTGTATAAGGCCTCAGTTCTTAAAGAAATAGGTTTATTTGACGAGGAACTCTGGATGTATGCAGAGGATCAGGATATGGGTTGGTTGATGTGGTTAGCAGGATATAAATGTCATCTGGCAATTAATTCCATTGTTTATCATAAATATGAATTCAGTCGCTCGATACAAAAATACTACTGGATGGATCGAAATCGCATCATACTACTTTTTAAAAATTTAAAAATTGCAACACTAATCATTATACTGCCAGCATTATTTATAATGGAGCTGGGTCTGATTTTTTTTGCAATCAAAAATAATTCAATAAAACAGAAATTTGAAGTTTATAGATATTTTTTAAAAGCTAGTACTTGGTCGTATATATTAAAGGCGCGAACATTAGCACAAAGCAAGCGAAAAATAAAGGATAAAAAAATTACCGATATGATGAAAAGTGTGATCGAATATCAAGAAATAGCCTCTACACCTCTGGTTTTGGCAAATTATTTTTTCACTCTTTATTGGTGGCTGGCTAGTAAGCTGATAGTTTGGTAAAATTTATTTATGGATATATCAATTGTCATTGTAAATTATAATACAAGGGTTAAGTTGGTTAATTGCCTTGAGTCAATTTATAAATATTTTAAAAAAATATCTTTTGAGGTTATAGTTGTAGATAATTGCTCGATTGAGCGAATTGACGATTTATCAGGCAGTTATTTGAATCTGAGAATCGTCAATAACAATGTTAATCTAGGCATGGGTGGTGGCAATAATGTTGGCATTAAATTAGCTCTAGGTGATTTTGTCCTGATTCTTAATCCGGATACAGAAATAATTAGTAGTGATTTTGATAAAATGCTAAATTATTTAAAATCAGCCAAAAATATCGGCTTGATAGGTCCGGCTTTGATTTATCCAGATGGTGAAAAACAGAAATCATGTTACAAATTTCCACGCTTAATGATGCCGTTTTATCGCCGGACATTTTTAGGTAATTTCAATCAAGCATACATTAGAAATTATTTGTACGAGGACAATGATTTGGAACAACCGCTGGACGTGGACTGGATAATGGGATCATGCTTGCTAATGCCTCGGAGCGTGTTGGAAAAATTGGGAGGTTTTGATGAGCGTTTTTTTATGTATTTTGAGGATACGGATATGTGTCGGCGTATTAAAAATTTGGGATTAAGAGTTGTTTACTATCCACTAATTAAAGTCGTGCATCATCACGGGAGGGCTAGTGCTAAAGAGCATTGGAGTGTCTCAATCTTTACCAATAAGATGACCAGGGTTCATTTAATGTCATGGCTTAAATATTTTTGGAAATGGAAAACATTTTAGAATTTTTAGGCATAGCTTTGGTGGTATTTTCGAGTTTCACAATCATTAAGGCAAATTTGGGTTTCGCGCCGTGGGTCCCGACATATAGAAAGGACCTGGCAAGAATTTTCGAGTTATTTTCATATGGACAGTCGAAGTATTTTTTGGATCTGGGTTGTGGCAATGGTCGAGTAGTGATTGAATCTTTGAAATATGGTTACAAAGCACGAGGTGTTGAACTTTCATTGCCACTTTATTTGTATTGCTTGGTCTTGAGTTTGTTTAAAGGTGATAAGGACTTGAAATTTTATTTCGGTGATCTGTTTAAATTTAATGTAAGGGAGGCAGATTTGATATATGTCTATGCCGTACCGGCTCATTTAACTCAAAAATTCGTTCAAAAAATTATAGCCGAGGCCAAGTCAGGTTCGACACTTATTTCTTATTGTTTTATGTTGCCTGGCATTCACTGTGAAAAGGTGGTGCGGGATGATGCAAATCATTTGCCATTATATATTTATAAATTCTAATATGTTGAAGAAAAAAATCACAAAAGCTATCGTGGCTGTGGCTGGTTCCGGTACAAGGTTGTTGCCTGCGACTAAGGCTATGCCTAAAGAAATGTTACCTATTGTCGACAAGCCAATAATTCAATTGGTGGTAGAGGAATTGGTTGAAGCTGGAATCGAGGATATAATCCTGGTTACAAAATGGGATAAAAAGCCACTTGAGGATCATTTTGATTATAATTGGGCCTTGATAAATGAATTAAAACAAGCGGGAAAAATTGAGCTAGCATCAAGCATAAAGAAGATTGCTGACTTGGCTAATTTCATTTATGTTAGGCAAAAGGGTCCTTATGGCAATGGTACGCCAATTTTGTCAGCTGCAAGCTTGGTCAAGAATGAACCCTTTGTGTATTGTTTTGGCGATGATTTGGTAAAGTCAGCACAATCGTTTACCAAACAGATGCTTACTGATTTTGATCATCATGGCAAATTAATGCTTGGAGTGCAGGAAGTGGCACGCGATCAAGTTGAAAGATACGGGGTTGTAAAGTTACGTGAAAATACCATGGAAATTGAAGATATAATTGAGAAGCCTAATATGCTCGAGGCACCATCAAGGCTAGCAGCTTTTGGGCGGTATATTTTTGATGAGGATATAATTGATATTCTACGTCACACGGCTCTTGGTAAGGGTAATGAATTGTGGATTACTGATGCTATTAAACAATACGTTAAAAGTGGCAATATTTTTTTAGCCAAGGCAATCGTCGATGGTGAATGGCTAACAACAGGTGATCCTTTGAATTATCTTGAGGCGTCACTGAAATATGCTCTAGATCGTGAAGACATAGGCAGTGATATTCGAAAATTTTTAAAAAGTATTTAAAAACCCCGTACGGGGTTTTTATTTAGTGAAGAATTTATAGATTACTACAGAGTCATTATTTTTTACAGTGTAGTAAAACTGTAATAATTTATCATCAAAATTCGTTTTTATTATTTTATCCGCCGTGACTAAATTATTTATATTATGATGATCACGATCATCCAGTTCTAGAGTGTTGATTGAGGTGTCAGTTGTAAAGATTAGATAGTTGTTGCTTGGATGAATGTAGATATCATTAATGTTTTGACTAATCCTGGCTAGGATTTGCGATTTGTTGTTTTTTAAATCGACATAATATAGTTCATGTTCATTGCTATAATAAATATTTTGTTCATCAGTCCAGCGCAATTGTTTGAAGTTTGAAATTTTTGTTACGAGTGGTTGATCACTGTTTTTGTCGATGATAATAAGGTTTGAATATTTTTTATTTTCTAGAGCGACTAAATTTTTATTCACTTCGATTATGGTATAGCCTTGACCAGGTAGCTTAATTTTTTGATTGACATCAAGGTTATCAATATTGAATATGATTAAATGCGCTGCTTTGTCACTGTCGCTATTGCCAATAGCGTATAGCTCTCGATCTTTTACGGCAATATCAGAGAAATTAGCTAGTCCAATCTTCTGGGCATCGATTATTTGTGTTGAATTTTGATCAGTGTTGTAAATTTGAATGTTGTTATTGTTAATGGAGGCGAATTGAGTCGCAGAAATCCAGACTGGCTTCTTGCCTGATATGGATGAGTTTATGGTTGAAATTTCGTCTTGATTGGTGAAATTTACAATCCGACCATCAGTTAAAAGTAGTAAATTGGAAAATTTATTCCAAGTTAATCCACCGGAATAATTCAAATTATAAATTTCATTGGAATTTGTCGTATTTATTACTACAAGTTTATTATTAGTTTGCAGGGCTAGTAACTTATTGTCGAAATTAAGTGAAAAATCGGCAACATTTAATTCTGATAATTTAATCGGTGTGTCCTTTTTGAATAGAATGACCGTTTCGGCGAACGTAGCTTGCCCAGGTAAAATTGTTAATTTTTTTTGCCAAGTATTATAGCCTGCCAATTCAAGCTTGACCTCATATTCACCAGGAATTAGGTTTTTAATTTTTGCAGGTGTCGTCAGACTTTTTTGATTCCAGGGTGTTAATTTATTTTTTTGCAATTCATTGTTTAAATAAATAACAGCGCCTTGGGGCTCGGTGTCTAGGATCAACATGCCAGTTTTGACAAAAAAACCAGATCTGCTTAAAAGGCTATAGCCGTTAGCATAAGTTATGACGAGCGTGGTTATTACTAAAAAAGCAGCAATAAAAAAGAGATAAAGATAGCGCCTAATTGACAGTGTCATTAATTTAGTTTATTCGTGTAATTTTAGCACCAATATCCCTAAGTCTTTGATCGATATTTTCATAACCGCGGTCGATTTGATAAATATTATCTATTTCTGTGGTGCCATTGGCAATTATACCTGCAATAATCATAGCTATGCCGGCGCGCAGATCAGGGCTGGTTAGCTTTCTGCCATGGAGACTGGTTGGTCCATTTACTACAACTCGATGCGGGTCACACATGATAATGTCTGCCCCCATCTGTGTTAACATGTCCGTAAAAAGTAGGCGTCGATCGTAAATCGTTTCGTGAATGGTCGAGTTGCCATTGAATTGTGTAGCTAAAACGGTAAAAGGAGATTGCAGGTCTGTAGGAAAACCGGGGTATTCATGGGTTTTAATGCTATAAGGTTTTAAGTCTTTTGAAGGCATGACTTTGACAAAATCTGCGCCGATTTCTGTTTTGATACCAATTTTTTGAAGAATTGCCAGTAAGATCTCGAGATTTTGCGGATTACAGTTAGTTACGGTTAATTCAGATTTTGTTGCGACGGCCATTATAATAAATGTGCCTGCTTCGATGCGGTCAGGTATTATTTTGAAATTGCCAGCGGCTAATTTTTCTACGCCAGTAATAATAATGGTTGGACTGCCAGCACCAACAATATTGGCTCCTTGAGAATTTAGATAATTGGCTAAGGCGGTGATTTCTGGTTCCATAGCGCAGTTCTTGAGCACGGTCGTACCAGATGCTAAAGTGGCCGTCATCATCAAGCTTTCAGTGCCAGTAACGCTGACCGTTGTGAAAAAGTATTCACAGCCCGTAAGTCGTTCGGCTGTAATATGATAATAAGCATCCTCCATAGTAACATGTGCACCCATCGCCTCAAAGCCTTCAATGAATAAATCGATAGGACGAGTACCCGCACCAATAACGCAACCACCAGGATGGGGAAATTTAACCTCACCAAATTTTGCAAGTAATGGTCCGACAAACATAATCGAGGCTCTAAGTTTGTTGGCAAACTTAGGTTCGAGGATGGTTTTCTGGATATTGCCTGTATTGATTGTGCATTGATTCTTACCCCGGCTCACGTCAGCGCCCAGATCGATTAGTAGTTCAAGTGATCGATCAACATCCTCTATACTCGGTAGATTGGTTATGTGAATTGGGTCTTTTGATAAAATTGCGGCGGGAATGATTTTTAGAGCAGCATTTTTGGCGCCACTCACAATAATAGTGCCTGACAGCTTATGACCACCCTCGATGATAAATTTTCCTTGCATTGGAATATAATTATTGGTTAGTAATATTACTCTTAATAGTAGATTATGAGGCCCTAAATGGCAAGGCTTGCTAGTTTTACAGTAAATTACAATTGTGTTACTATAAAAAAATAATAAATATGCATAAATATGAAGAAAAATCTTGAAATAAATCGAATTGTGGCCATTCTGGTGTTTATTGGGGGTATGACCATGGCTTTTGCAAGTGGCTATTTTTGGCAATCCGGGCAGGACTTAAAAAGTACAATTTCTCTCATTTCAGAGGTTGGAAGCAGTAGTTCGTCAACGCCTGTCGTAAAGGGCTTGTATAAAAATAAACAATTATCAAATGATGCTAATTTTCAACTTTTTTGGGATGCCTGGGATTTAATGAAGCGCGATTATGTAAAGAGCGACAAGCTAACAGATAAGGATATGATGTATGGAGCCATTAGGGGCTTGGTAGCCTCCGCAGGTGATCCCTATACGGTCTTTATGAATCCAACCGAGGCCGAAAGTTTTGATAATGATATGGCAGGCACTTTTGAAGGTATTGGTGCAGAAATTGGTATAAAAAATGATAGATTGGTTGTTATTGCTCCATTACCAGATACGCCAGCCGAGAAAGCCGGTATCAGGGCTGGTGATAAAATCAACGCCATTAATGGCGAGATAACCCTGGGTATGAGTACCGATATCGCCGTCAAAAAAATTCGTGGGGCTAGGGCAACAGAAGTAAAGCTGAATGTCACTCATCTTGGTGAAGACAAGGGTGTGGAAATTAAAATCATTAGAGGCGTAATAATTGTTAAAAGTGTAAAGACTGAATTAAGAAAAGATGGAATTTATGTTATTACAGTTTCAAATTTTAATAATGATACCGAAGATTTGTTTGCCAAGGCTGTGGATGACGTGGTGGCAAAAAAACCAAAAGGCCTCATTTTGGATCTAAGAAATAATCCTGGCGGATATTTGGATACGGCGATTAGTATGGCTAGTTATTGGGTGGAAAGCGGGGTTATTGTGAGTGAAAAATTTAGTGATGGCAAGATAAAAGCCTATGAAACCGTTGGTTCTCCCAGGTTAAAAAACATCAAAACCGTGGTTTTGATAAACCAAGGCAGTGCTTCGGCTTCTGAAATCGTGTCTGGTGCTTTGCAGGATTATGGCAAAGCAACCTTAATCGGCAAGCAATCCTTTGGCAAGGGTTCAGTTCAGGCTCTTGAAACCTTAAAAGACGGCTCTTCGATTAAAGTAACAGTTGCTCAGTGGTTAACACCCAAGGGTAATAATATTACCGAAAAGGGTATCACGCCCGATAAAGTCATTGACTTGACACCTAAGGATTTTAACGATAATAAAGACCCTCAGTTGAGTGAGGCGTTGAAAATATTGACTCCACAAAAGAAATAAAAAAATCCCGCTTTCATTGAAGCGGGATTTTTTTATTCAGTTACAACCTCGACAATTGAGATTTTTCGTAGTTTATTATTGTAGCCGATAATTTTTTTAGTTGAAAATTTTACCTTGCCAATCACCGTTGAATATAAAGTATCATCTTTACCAATTCTAACATTTTTTCCAGGATGATATTTTGTGCCTCTTTGACGAATGATAATTGCGCCAGGCTTGGCAGCTTCGCTACCAAATAACTTAACGCCTAGACGTTGCGCCGCGGAATCGCGACCCAGGGTAGTGGAACCACCAGATTTCTTTGTTGCCATACCGGTATATTTATACTGAGTAAAGACTTAAAGTCTATTTACTAAGTTTACCTTAAAATAAATAAAAAAGTGACAAAAACCACGATTTTTTAGCCACTTTTTATATATTACTATGTCTAGGGTGTCTTGTCAATATTAATAAATTGTGACTTGACACTGATGTACGAATATTATATAGTTATAATACCAACTAAAAGAGTAGGATATGAAATTTTCGACCCGATCAACATACGGTTTAAGAGCCTTAATTCAGATTGCCATCCATCAAAATGGCCTGCTTTCTGTGGCACAAATTGCCAAAACGGAAAATTTGTCCTCTGATTATTTGGAAAGATTGGTCTCGAGGCTAAAAAAAGCCGGAATAATTACAGCTTCAAAGGGTAGTAATGGTGGCTATGAGTTGGCTAAAACTGCACAAGAAATAACGCTATATGAAGTCTTAGAAGCTCTGGAGGGCTCCAAAAGCTTATTTAGTTGCGCGGCGAGTGGTGGTCAGTCAGTTGAATGTAGTAGTAATTGTCATTGTGCTTCAGATACCATACTCGGCTATATTGAAATTCGCTTAAATCAGACTTTGAAAAGTCTCACTTTGGAAGATCTAATAAAAAAACAAAAATAATGAAAAAAATTCTTGGTTTGCTGGTCTGTTCATTCTTACTGGTCAACATGGCTTATGCGAAAAATATCGTGGATACGGACGCTGACGGTTTGTCTGATAATGAGGAGTTAAATTTGTATATGACAGATCCAAATTCAGTGGATACGGACGCTGACGGCTATACAGATTCAGAAGAGATTAAGAATGGCTACTCACCAATAAATGCTAAAAATATAAAATTAAACAAATTAGATACTGACAAAGATGGCTTATCGGATTTAATAGAGATTAAATTGAGGTCAAAACTTAATAATCCAGATTCTGATGGTGATGGACGAACAGATAAGCTGGCATTTGATCAGGGCTTTAACCCATTATCAGGTAAAAAACTAATCAAGCATATTGCGGTAAATTTAAAAAAACAAGAAATTGAATATTCTACCGGCTCAATTATTTTAGGCAGATTCAGAGTTTCGACAGGAAAAAAAAGTATGCCAACGCCCAAAGGTGAGTATAAAATAGTTAATAAAAGCAAACGTGCCTGGTCAAAAAAATACGGTCTTTGGATGCCATATTGGCTGGGCATGAAGGATGGATCGATAGGATTTCATGAATTACCAGAGTGGCCCAATGGTTTCAAGGAAGGGCAAAATCATCTTGGTAAACCAGTTTCTCATGGATGTGTCAGGCTTGGAATTGGAGACGCCAAAAAATTATTTGACTGGGCTGAAGTTGGTACGCCTGTAACTATTAAATAACGAATTAACAATAATATGATATACAGCAAGGAAGTTTTAAAACATTTTAAAAAGCCAAAAAATCAGGGAACCATCAAAGATGCTGATGCGATTGGTCAAGTTGGCAACGTTGGGTGTGGTGATGTGATGAAAATTTATCTTAAGATTGAGGATGTTAAGGTGCAAGATGACTCAGTTATAAAAAATATTAAATTTGAGACCTTGGGTTGTGCTGCAGCTATTGCAGTTTCATCGGCATATACAGAAAGAATTAAAGGTAAGACTATTAAGGAAGCGCTAGGAATTACAAAAGATGATATTGTTCAAGACCTGGGCGGATTGCCAGCACCAAAAATTCATTGCTCAATGCTCGCGATTGATGCCTTAAAAAAAGCCCTGAAAGATTATAAGCCTAATTAATATATTATTATTTATTTTATCCAGGAAATACCAAGGATGAAGTAAAAAATATAAAACATATGAAAAATAAGATTCAAGCCGTGCTAGAAAAAGTAAGACCAAGTTTGCAGATGGATGGTGGTGATGTAAAGCTCGTCAGTTTTGATGAAGCGACGGGTGAAGTAAAGGTTGAATTGCAAGGCCATTGCGCTCATTGCCCGATGTCTTCTATTACTCTAAAGCAGGGTATCGAGGCGACACTCAAGGCAGAGCTACCTACAGTAAAAAAAGTAACCGCCATTTAAAATGAAATATATTTATCTTGATCACAGTGCAACTACGCCGGTTGATGCTGATATTGTAAAATCCATGTTGCCATATTTAAGCACCAAATATGGCAATGCTTCGTCGATTCATTATTTTGGTCAAGAAGCGATGAGTGCTGTTGAGACGGCCAAGTCGGCTTGTGCTGATTTTTTAAATTGTAAAAATGATGAAGTGATTTTTACTAATGGCGCGACCGAATCAAATAATTTGGCCATATTTGGTGTAATAGAGGCTCTTCAAAGAAAAAATCCAGATCAAAAACTGCACTTGATCACCTCCGTTGTTGAGCATGATTCGGTTATCGAGCCAATGGGGAAGTTGCGGAAAATGGGAGTTGATGTAACTTTTCTCGGAGTTAAAGCGAATGGCGTGGTGGATATAGACGAGTTTAAAGCGGCAATCAAAGAAAATACTGTCTTGGTTTCTGTGATGTATGTCAATAGTGAGGTTGGTGCAATCCAACCGATCAAGGAAATTGGCAAAATTATTCACAATCATAATGGGGCCAAGCTACGCCAATGGAAAAAATATAGTGTGAACGAGCGTGGTGATAAACCGCAACCAATTATTTTTCATACAGACGCCACTCAGGCTGGAAATTATTTGAGTTGTGATGTTGATCATTTGTATGTCGATTTGCTTTCATTGTCGGCACATAAGCTTTATGGCCCGAAAGGAATTGGCCTACTTTATGTTAGGTATGGTACGCCAATTATAGCACAGCAACTGGGTGGGCATCACCAAAATAATCGCCGTTCAGGCACGTTGAATACACCGGGCATTGTTGGCTTGGGACGGGCACTCAAAAAAATCACGCCAAAATACAGGGAAGTCCAAAATAAAAAAATTTCCATTATTAGGGATTATTTGGTGACTGGTATTTTGAAGACAATACCGGAAACTATTCTCAATACTGATCGTCAAGTGGCTACACCAGGACATGCCCATTTTTCATTTTTGGGTGTAGAGGGTGAATCGATACTAATAGCTCTCGATATGGCGGGTATTTGCGTCTCGACCGGTTCAGCCTGTGCCTCAAACAGTTTAAAGGCTTCTCACGTCTTGATTGCCATGGGTATAAAAGTTGAAGTCGCTCACGGTTCGTTAAGGATAACCTTGGGCAAATATAATACCAAAGCTGAAATGGATATGCTAATAAAAACTCTTCCGCCGATAATTAGCAATTTGCGAAAAATAAATCCGCTCTACAAAAAATCGACCTAAGGGTCGATTTTTTGTAGTTATAATTCCCGCCAGGATAAGAATTTGTAATTACCGGTGGTTGGAAAGTTAGGAGGCGGGTTGTTGGCCATATTGTCATCAAAATTTTGATACGTATTTGTGTAGTAACTACCTGAGGTGCAGCTATAGGCGCCTCGACCAGAGGTAGCATTAGAGCCATTAATGGTAATACTATTTCTCCCTAGATAAGTCCAGTTAAGTCCTATACCGCCATTATTGGCAGCATTATTGGCTGCAGCTTTTGCATAGGCTAAACTATAGCAATCTCTTCTTAAATAGCCATTTTTTGCAATCAAGTCAGCATCAATTGTTAAATTATCAGCACTTTCATAGCCAACCAAAATACTTCGTTGTGCGATTAGCCCTATTTTATCAGTGCTACTGCTGGTAATTCTGAGATCATTATTGGTGATAATATCGGTAGTATTGCCAGATAAGCTGCCACCAAAGGCGTAAACTGTAACCCTGTCATTATTAATTGTGCCATCAATCCATATTTTATCTTTCACAAAGACTATGCCGTTTGTCGGTATTGTAATATAAAAAGGAGGATCTTCGGCTCCGGCATCATGTCTAATACTTTGACAACTTTTTGCGGTGCCATCGAATCCGCAGTCACCAAACTCTTTATTTACTTTTCTAACCGCAATTGTGTCGGTTGCAGTAGGATTAGGAATTATAGTTAAATGGTAGCCTTTAACGCCAGATGGTTCAAGGACTACGCCGCTCGTCGAGGCGAGAATTAGGGCGTTACTTACGTGAAGATTAAGTAAATCAAAACCTATGGCAGGTGCACCAAGTACTCTTCCTTTAGGAAAAACATCGGCCCTTGTTGGCTGAAATTCTGGGGTACATGTCCTGCCAGCCGCACAGGTGCCATCGACAAATGGATCTAGGGGAATACCTAATGGGTGGTCAAATAAATCCTTGTCATCATCATAATGTATGCCGTATTCTAGTTTGTCGGTTGCAGTATTACCACTAAAAATAACAAGAGCATTACCGTGGTCAGGGTCATTGAATTCAGTCAGTGTAGAGGATACTTCACTGTTACTTTTGCCGTAGCCTTGGAATGATATTCCTGAATTTCCATGTACTTTTCCTGTATAATTTGTTAAAGTTCGAAAAAAGCCATTTGATATTACATTGTAAGATGCCCATGATGTTAAGCCAGCAACAACCTCAATCGAGCGTTTGATACGTGGATCTCGTACGGTCCAACCGGTAGCTTTGATTTTGACATTTTGCGCCTTATTTGATTCTGGTGGGGTAATATATAGTTCATAATAACCTATCACTTGACCGGTATCGTTTTTGTATGAATAGGGACCATAGGGTCCATAATTGGGCCCGGGTTTGCATGTTTCACTATTACAAAAATCAAAGTTGTTGTGATAGAGAACCCATCGATAGTAGTTTATGCCAGCCTCAGCTATGTGGAGTGCTTGCGCATTTGATACTTTTTGTAGGTTTAATTTTAGTTGCAAATTGGCAGAGGAAATGGCACCAACCAAAATAACAATCAATAGGCTTGATGCCACAAGAACAATTATTAACATTGAGCCTTTGTTGTTGTTTAATGAAAGCATTGTATTAATTTCTATTTCTTAATTTTACAGCTGAGGTTAAATAAAAATCGCCCGGTGCCCGCCATGGCGTAACATTAATTTTAAGGGTAATTTTGATTAATGAAATTTGTGTTATATCAGTTACAACCGTATTTAAAGTATCATTGCCATAATATTCAAAAATCGGCTCAGTCAAATTGTTTATGTATTTTGAGACCGTAGTAGTGGCTGATGGTATTGTATTGTAGTCTTTATTTGGTCCAGGCGCCCAGACAATTTTACTCAGAGTTGTAGTTGCACTCATAAAATACCTGATTTTTTCAGTTTTTTCATCATCGTTGATATCCGAATAAAAAATAATTTCATCATCGGAAAAGGATTCTATGGCTCCGGTAGGGGATCCCATTTTTACATTTATTCCTCGAAGTTCTTTGGCCATTATATCAACACCTTGTCTGGCAGAAGTTATAGCAGTAGCCTGTTCTGCCTCAAAAGTTGTAGATTTTATTGAGTTAAATATAAAAGCGTATCCGATTGAGGCTAAAATAATCGAAACAAAAATACCAATGGCAAGCTCGATCATGGTAAAGGCGCTATTGTTCAATTTGCTTATTTTTGACATTAAGGTTTAATAAATATATTTATTAGCTTATTTTCATTAGGTGCAATATTCATTGGCAAGTACGGATCGATCATCATAATAGTTGAACTAGAAAAAATTGTGTATCCAACACTATCCCATTCAATCGGTATGCTAAGATCGCCGTTAGAGTCGGTTATAAATGGTGTTAAATTATATTTTAGCACACCCTCACCAATTTCTTTGGCGCCGCTTATTTTAATTGACACATTTCCCATGGGAGTAAAGGCAATCGGGTCATTGAATCTTGCAGCATACGCATGAGTTTTTGGTGCAATTCTGCTATCCTCCCAGGCTGCAAAAAGTGTGCCATCATTATTGATTAAAAGCTTGGGATGTAGTTGGTCGGAAATATTTAATTCGGTATTTAATCTTTGATCAGTTAACCATAGTTTAGTACCTAAGGAGCTAATCTTTTGAGCGTATATATCATAATTATTGTTACGATCATCAACCCAGGAAATATAGACATTTGAGTCGTCGGTAAAAATACTTGGTTGTAATAGTTGATTCGAACCGTCTTCGCTGCTGGGTTGAATTAACCATAATAGCGTACCAGTAGCATCGAGTTTTGCAAGTCTGATTTTGCTTTTGCCACTTATAATTGTTTCCCAGGCTACATAAATGTTGTCATTATTGTCAATTGTTAGTGATGGTGAATATTTTTCGCCCGAAGTTGCGTTAATTTCAATCGGCATACTCCAGACAGAGCTAGCGTTTAATGAAAATTTTTGCAAAAATAAAGTTTTACCAGTTAAAGCTTCATTTACCCAGGCGAGCACGAAGTTATCATCAGTTTTGTCATATTTTATTTCAACAGAGTTTTCATCCGTGGAAGAACTCGTTATTTGTACATCAGTGGGCCAGATTTTTAAAGCATCTGGTCCAAAACTTTGAGCATAAATATCGGCATTACCGTTTCTGTGGTCAACCCAAGCAATGGTTGAGGTTGGATGATTGTCGTTATAGGTTAAGGCAATTTTAGGATTAGTTTGCTCTGAAGTGTCAGAAGAATTTACTTTTTTTATTTGCCAGCGTGTTTCACCGTCTTTGTTAAGACTTTTTATAAAAATATTTCGATCGCCAGAAACGGTGATTTCAGGATAGTTGCTATAAACAAACTTCGAAGTATCGCCGAAATTTGTGAGTCTAAAGCAATAATTAGTTTCATCTTTGGTATTGGTTGTGGAGCTAATTGCAAATTCAATTTCAGTGAAGTTTAAAGGCGACAATGTAATTTTCTTTGAAAGTGGATTACTGAGATTGGATACAAATCCATCGATAAAATTGGTATTTTCATCTGAAAGTCCGTTCATGATATTTGTGCTGGATGCACCATCTACAATATGGCCACTAAAATTAATTTTCCAGTCTTCGGAATTATTTGTTAAGACTTTTTTCCATGAACTTGCAGTGATGCCAGAGCATGTAGCACCCTTTTTAGCGTACTCTAATTGATAATTCACGGCATCTGAGGTAACGCCACCAGAATTATTAATCTCAAACCTGAGTCGTAATGGTGCGTCAAGTTTAGTAATAAGCTTACTATCTTGAGTTGTGGCCCAAGTAGAACTCGCCTCAGAATCGTCATCATACCTAAACCTATAGTGTATTTGATTTAACCTGGTGTCATAAATTAGGATTGTAGAACTTGCATTTGTTGAAAAAGCAGGCTTTACAGAGCCGGAGCTTGTTTGTATATCAGTTGATGGATTTTTAATTTTAAGAATAATATCATTACCTGAAGTGGCATTACTATTTATATCTGAGATAATGAATAAACAAAGAGCATTGGGGTATGAAATTGAGACGTCTTGCGTAAAAGTAAGAGAACCATTTTCTGAATCAAAATTTTGTGGAGACCCAAAGGGTGTTGATAGGCCAGTATAATTTACATCATCACAATTTTTAGGTGAGGTTGAACCAGTGGTGTCAATTTTATAGTACGCTCTAACATTTGATAAAGATGTTTTTGCGTCTACGCTGCCATATTCAGTAAGTTTAATATTTTTAATTAATGTTGTACCAGGATAATCCCTAGTAATAATGATTTTACCTCCTAAATCATTATTTGTGCTTGGAATGATGGCGCTAGAGAGCGTGTTGGCATAACCAGCTACATTGATATAATTATCCAGATCAATTGGTTTTAGCATTAATGACCAGCCGATTGAGCATTGATCTATGTTTTGTTTGGGGTTAATAACTTGGGGTGCAGTATCTCCTGTTCCACTTAAATTTGGCCAGTCAGCTGTTACCATTGATGATTTAGTATTGACAATTTTACTTCGATTAGTGGAAAAAGTTGGAAATACAAGGTCATAAAAACTCCACCAGTCTTGGTGATTAACGAGGCTTGCGGTGTTGGCACCCCAACCCATAACATTAAGGCATCCAGCGCCATTAACGAAGTTGGACGGACTAGGTCTTAAATAGCCAGCAATGGTTTTAGGTGAGTAGGTCCACCTAAGAGTGCTGGTCGTGACATAAGCAATGTCAACATTTCTATAAATTCTTATTATTCCAACCTTGTAACTGCTATTTGTTGAGCTGAAAACATAGTGTGATTGAGCGGTCTCGGCCTGTTTATAAAATATTGCACCACTGGAATCCCTGTTGGATGTACAGCCTAAATCAGTTCCTGGTCTCATGGTATTGGAGTCCGTGAGACGTTGCCACCCGAATGGGGTGTTGATTGTGGCATTAGCCTTGCTGCTTTCAATATAGGCTATAATTAAATCATTTGAAAGTATGGAGTTTTTTAGTGCTACAGGTACATTTATATCAATATTATTAGTAAATGCCCCAACTCCTTCTGCCATTCCAATAAATTGAACAGCTGGTCCAGTTGCCAAAGCAGTGTCGGTCGTGTGATTATTGAATAATGATAGAAATCGTTCAGTTGATTTTTGAGCAAAAAATTTGATACTAGCGGAGATGCTTTTGACCCTTAGTATCAGATTCTTGAAATAAGAAAGATGTGTTTGATTATTTTCTTCTTGAGTTTTTAAAAAATCAAGTGAATGATCAGGTTCATATTTTGCTAATTGTGAAGTCGAATTATTTTTTGCTAAATTACCAAGCGCAATCGAACTATCATCCCATACAACGTAACTATCACCGCTAGGAGTAGTGGCAATATCTGGATTTGCTTGAAATGATGACGTTGATATTTGGACTGGATTCGCCCATTCATGATCAATGACTTTGACATCATTACTGTTAAATTTATCAACATAAATTTGTGAGATTGAGGAGGTGCTATCTAACCAGGTAAAGTAAGTATTATTCAAATACCCACCACCATTAAAATCATCCGAAGCGAAGCTTATGTTACTAACCTGATTTCCAGTAGAGGTGGCGCTGACTTTAAAATTCTTAAGTAAGTTGTAATTAAGAGTTTTTATTTTTAGGTTTGATAATTTATCTATAACAAAAGAATCTTCAGTTTCTTTAGCTGCAAAAATTGAATATGGCTTTTTGTATGCGACAAAAGAGGTTGTGGCAATTGTTTCGTCGGTGCTATATATTTTATTGCCTAGTGTATCCTTTTTAGTGACGCTAACGCTGTATTCATCGATAGCTGGGGAAAGGGGTTGTAAAACAACTCCATCTGTATCTGTGTATTTAACTAGATTGGTTGGCGTTGAACTACCCTTGATTGTCACTTCTGCATTCTCAATTGGATTGAAATTTGAGTCTGTTACTTTTAAAATTAATAAACCCGTGCCATCTGCAACCTCCTCATTTAACGGTATGATTCTGGCGTTGACCTCAACTTCTTTAATTGTATTTTTTGTTGGCCAACTAACTTTTACGGTTGCGAGTTTGTAGTCATTAGGTACGGTATCAGTTGCGGTCCCATCATAGGCATCATTTATTGTTGCGATGTTTGTATAAACATTAAATATGCCAATCTTCTCATTTTGATTTATTATTCCAAGACTTGTGCTACTAGCGATATCAACCTTATCGTAAGTTAAATTTTTTATAAACTCCATTTTTTCATTAGCTAGAGCGATTGCTGTTACATAATTTTTGTTGTTATTCGTGACGCTAAGCGTCAAATCGGCTAAATTAAGAACAGCAACAAAAAGTAGCGCAATGATTGAAGCCGAAATTAAGACTTCTACCAAAGTAAAGCCTTGATCGTTTTTTGGGGAGTATTTAAAAAACTTCATATATATTTACCTGATAATCGGCGTGATTTTTGCAGGTATAGTTAAAATTTCTGGTTTATTTAAAGAATCTTCAATAGTTTTGAATTGTTTGTAATTGATTTGAGTTACTGAGGTTTCGGTTTTTAAGGAGATGAGACTATTTAAGCTTGATGAAAGCTTGAACGATTCAGAATAAAATTTTTGTAATGCCAGCCCAATAACTGTCGCGGTAATAACATAACAGAGAAGTAATATGGTCCGAATGAAAATTGGGGAATCTGGATTTAGTGTAATACTTTTATTGGTCATATTATTATTGCCAAAAGACAGTTGCAAAGACGGTCATATTAACACTATCAGAACCGCTAGCGCCGCCTTGAGTGAAATTTACAGAGTTGACTGTGATTTGATATTTTAATTTTTTTATCTCACTTAAATAGGCTACTTCATCTATGTACTTGCCTTGTAGTACAATTTGAATATCAGATTGCTGAAAGGTTGCAATCGGCTTTTTTTCACCAATACTTAAATTATTTTTTAAATTTAATTTGTTACCAAGATTTTCTAAGGTGTAAATAAAATCGACTTCGTCGGCCTTACTTATAAAGCCTGAGGTAAATTCGTTTAATTTAGTTTCAACGTCCTTGATGCCAATATTTAAATTGTCGCTTTGCTTTATGAGGCTTTTTTTGTTTTCCGTTTCCCCCTGGTCTGCCTGAACTGTTGCATTGATTGAGGTTAGTTTATCTGTCGATGGCAAAATAATGAAAAACATTGAACAAAAAATCAGCACCATTGCGGCAATGTTAAAAATTAAAAATTTATTGATTAATAGTTTTTTAGTTTTATTTGATTCCATTTGTGGAAGAGGCCTCAGGGGCAGTTAAGATATTAGAAGTAGTGGTTGCATTTTTGGGGCTATTTTTTTTAGATTTTGTCGTCTTTTTTTTGATTGTAGTTGAGGCTGTGATAATTTCTGGCGAAGTACTGGCTGTGATTACAGCTGTCGTGGTTGTGCTAGATGAGGCTACTGGGGCTTGTGGTAGGGAAAATATTGCCTGAGAATTGATTTCAAATTTGATGTTTTCTTTTTGCAACATAATGCTGACTGGAAATTCAAAAGAACTAATAATGCCTGAGGCCACGAGATTAGTTCTAAGGGCTAGTAAGTCCTCACGAGTCTTGGCAATAACCGACAAGCTTATGAAGTCATTTACATGATTAAAGCTGGCACTATTTACTATTATGTTGGGCGGAATGTTTTGAGAGAAGTGCTCAAGAAATGCAGGCCAGTCGAAGTTTTCTAGTTTAATTTTACTAACAACACTAATTCTATTATTTAGTGTTGCAACTTTGTTGTTGTAGTCTTTAGAGTTGTCTGCAATTAAGTTACTTTGGGCTGTAAAATCGTCATAGGCGTCTTGCAAGCTGAGTTGAGCGTAAAGAATAACCCCAGAGGCTATAAAAAAACCGAAACAAAGAATCAACAAAGCGCGAATATTTAAAGCCAATATTCGCTCTAATTTCTGATCATTTTTGATATATTCAGGAACCAAATTTAACTTGATCATTTAATTATTTTGAATCATTTTATCACGTAGTGCCAGGCCGATTGCTGTCGTGTAGTTACTACTGCCATTATTTTTGCTATCACTCACAAATTCTGGAAATTTTAAAAGCTTTTTAGTGGTTTTGAGAATCTCTATCCACTGGGCATCATCATTGCTTAAATTGGTAAAGACACTCCCTAGCTCAACTGGCAAGTTGGTTGCTTTGCTAATAAATTCATCAAGATGTTCGGTATTGGCGCCACCGCCAGTTAGAATGATTTTTGAGACCTTGCCGAAGCTTGGATAGTGATGGGCTTGAAAGCGAATGATTTCGTTGATTTTTCGGAGTAGCTGGTCAGTAATAGCTTCGAGTATATGCTTGACGATACCTTCGGCTTTGTCTGGATTCAAGCCACAAACGATTTTGGCTTTTTCGGCTTGTTCAAGATCGATCTTCAATGCTTCGGCGACGCGCTCTGTGACTTTGTCACTAGCGATCGGAACGCTAACTGAAAAAAGGATCACGCCTTGAGCATAAGCAATGATATTAGTGCTTTGACCGCCTATATCGGCAATAATATAGCATTCTTTACTTTCTGTAGTCTTGGTGGCTTCTTCAAGTAGCAGTGCTCGACAGGTGGCAATTGATTCAATTTCGAGCGCTTGCACAGACAAGCCAGCCATTGTTAAGGTTTCTACGTATTTGTCAACAACGATTTTCGGGCAGGCAGCAACCAAGATGAGTTTTTTTTCAGCTGAATCAGTAATGACTTGCCAATCAAGATACATTTCCGTAATTGGCATAGGGATATTTTTTTCTACCTCAGAAGCAATAATTTCTTTAAGACTGTTAGGATTGCGGCCAAGTTCGATGAGCTTAATAAATGTTTTCTCTTCAGGTAGGGAGGCCACTACGTTTCTTGATAAGACCTTGCCGTAAAGTGGCTCATTAATCAGCTTTTTAAGCGCTTTTACAAATTCTTCTTGTTTTAAGATTACTCCGCCTTCGATAATGCCTTTGGGGATGTCAATGCGACTAATGGCTTGCAGGCGTTGAATCTTGCCCTTGGCTTCGGTTTCACATAATTTCAAAGTCAGATTTGAAATATCCAGTCCGAAGGCGTTATTTGAAATTTGATTAAATAATCTCATAAGATTTACATGGCTGAGGATAATGAATACATCGGCATCATAATGGCGATTGCAATGCCACCAACAGCAATACCCATAACTAGAATTAAAATCGGCTCGATAATGGATGGCAAAGACTCCATGATTTGATCTACTTCATCCTCATAGAAATCAGCTAGTTCGCCAAGAATACTGTCGACTTCGCCGGTTTGTTCACCGATTGCTACCATCTGAATGACTAAGGGAGAATAAAGATTTGGATATTGTGACAACACTTCATGGATAGGTACACCTTTTTTAATTCTTTCGGCAGTTTCTTCGAGGGATAAGCGATAATGTACATTTCCCAGAGTGCTTGCGGTAATTTGAAAGCACTTAATGATCATGATATCGGTTTTAAGCAGGGCGCTGATAGTTCTTGAGAACTTGGCAAGATTGATTTTCTTGATAATCGGTCCGAAAACCGGCATTTTTAGTAAAAATAATTGAGAATAAAAAGTGCCATTTGGGGTCTTGATAACTCTAATGGCGATCCAAATGAAAATAACGGTAAAAATTAAAACGAGAATGCCGTGTTGGGCTAAGGCGTCACTAATGATGATTAAAATTCTGGTAGCAATTGGTAATTCCGCATTGAACTCTTTGAACATGGCCGTAATCTTAGGGACGATAAAAGCCATCATAAAGGTGCCAATACCGGTCATGGCCACTAAAATAACAATTGGATAGGTGAGGGCGCCTTTGATTTTTGAGATCAACTGATAGCGCTTTTTCATTTGTAAATATAATTCAGCAAAGACACTCTCGAGCCGGCCAGAGATTTCTCCGGCTTCGATCATGTTGATGAATAGGTCGTCAAAAGTTTTGTTGTGAAGACGCAGACTGTCAGCAAATGAGGAGCCCTTTTCAACGCTGTGTGAAACGTCAGTAATGATAAGTTTAAACTTTGGATGATCGGTTTGTTTGGCTAAGGTTGTGAGGGAGGCGACTAGGGAAACACCGGCTTTTAACATAATACCGAGATTGCGAACGAAAAAAAGTAGTTCGCTGGTAGGGACCGAAGACATGTTCATCAAAAAAAGGTCGATCTTTTTGTGAAGAGAAACTGCTTCTGTTGGTGTTGTATTAGTGCTTGGTAAATTAACTGCCATATATTATTCTTTGGTTACGCGCATTATTTCCTCTAAAGTTGTGACGCCATTTTTGGCTTTGATAAAACCATCTTCAACCATGGCAAGCATTTTTTGATCTAGGGCAGCTTGTTTAATTTCCTTTTCAGTGGCCTTTTTCATAATCATGTCTTGAATAAGCGGGGTAATTTCAAGGGTTTCATAGATACCGATTCGGCCTTTGTAACCGGTATTATTGCATTGCTTACAACCTTTACCATGATAAAAAAGTAATTTATCGAGGCCCTTATCAGCAATGATAGCTTTTTCACGAATCATGGTTTCGATAATTTTTTCCATTTTGAAGTGATTACCTAGGTCTTCGATTGTTTTGGCGTCTAGGTTGTAGCTTTGTACGCAATTAGGGCATATTTTTCTTACCAAACGCTGAGCGATGATGAGATTGGTTGTTGTAGCAACAAGAAAAGTGGCCACACCCATGTCAGAAAGACGTGGCAAAGTATTGATAGCGTCGTTAGTGTGAAGAGTTGACAATACCATGTGACCAGTCATGGCTGAATGAACGGCGATTTCAGCCGTCTCTTCGTCACGAATTTCTCCAACCATAATAATATCAGGGTCTTGTCTTAAAAAAGATCTGAGTCCAGAGGCGAAAGTGTAGCCGATCTTGGGATTAACTTGTGATTGGGTAATGAGCGGCATGCGATATTCGATCGGGTCCTCGATGGTGACAATATTGACATCCGGTTTATTTAAGATATTTAGCACTGTATAGAGAGTGGTACTTTTTCCTGAACCAGTCGGTCCCGTGACCAGTAACATACCATGAGGTTTTTCGATGTTACGTTTGACAATTTCAAAGGCGGTCGGATGAAAGCCTAATTGTTCGAGAGTTAAAACCTGTGCTTTTTCACGCAGTAAGCGCATGACGACTTTTTCACCATCATAGGTTGGAATAATGGAAACACGAAAGGAAACGTTATAATCCTTATTTGATATTTTAAAACGGCCATCTTGAGGTAAGCGATGTTCATCAACTTTTAGATTAGCTAAAACCTTGATACGAGCCAAAATGCCGGCCTGAACGTTTTTGGGCAAGGTCATGACGTGATGCATGAGGCCATCGGTACGATAACGAACGTTAACCTCTTTTTCTTCAGGTTCGATATGAATATCTGAGGCATCTTCAAAGATGGCATATTCGAGTAAAGTATCAACTATTCTAACTACAGGCAGGTCAGATGCTAAGGTTTTAAGATCTTCACCTGGTAGTTCAGTGGGTGTTGAGCTAGAGGCCTCTAAACTGTCAAGCTCCGCTTTGAGATTTTTGTGGTATTGTTTTAAGCCAAATTGTACGCCTTCGGGAGTGGTTAGATGGACGATAACAAAAAGGCCAGTCTTTTTTTTGATAAACTCGAAAGTTTCCAAGTCTTCTGGATCGGTGGTGGCAATTTTGATTTCTTTGTTGTCGCCAGCAAAGGCTACTAATCCGTGAGTTGAGGCAATGGACTCAGGAATGGATAATAAAATGTCCTTTCTAATGGCTTGATCCTTGAGGTCTATAAAAGGAACACCAAAAAATTTGGCCGCCGCTTCGTAAAGCGCATGCTGACTAATAATCTTTTTTTCGATTATTAAGTTTTCAATATTTTTTTGGTTTTCTTGTGATTCTTTGATGAGTAAATCAAAAGCTGGCAAAGTAATTACGCCAGCATCTATTAGTACATCTTGAATCTGCTCCTTGTTTAACATGTATTTTATACTTATCAACATTATAGCATAATTTATATATTATTGAAAATAGTGGACAGTTTTTAATTAATGTTTCAGGTCTTTAAAATAGGAAATTATTATGGTAGACTGTGTATATGCATAGTCTAATCAAAATCAGTAATTTCTTTCTAAATAGTCGCGCAGGTCTCAGAAATTTTTTCGTAAAATTATTTACCGACCTCGTTTACAGAAACTATCTTTTGTTAAATTTTGGTTCTGTAAGCGCCGCTTTTGTTTTGGCTTATTTATTGGCCACAAAAGTTGGCGACTCACAGATGATTATGCATTATAGTGTAAATTTTGGCGTCGATTATATTGGTAGTTCGAGTAGTTTATATTACCTACCGGCAATAGGCTTTTTGTTTTATGTATTGAACTTGATATGTGCATATGTTTTTAATCGTGAAGATAAATTTTTTATTCACTTATATATGTTAGGATCTTTCGTCGTGAACAATCTCATAATTGCGGCCATAGGAAGCCTTTACTTGATAAATTTTCGTTAATATGAATTTCTACATAATAAAAATTCTTTTATTGTCTTCACTGTCATTTGCGACCGCTATTGCGCTGACCCCTATAATGACTCACTTTTTATATAAGTATAAGTTGGGCAAGAGTATACGAAATAGTGGCTTAACCCCAATTTTTAGCAAGATTCATGCTGGTAAGGCAGGCACGCCAACGATGGGTGGGATTATAATCTGGGGCACGGTTTTATTGTTTTCACTCGTCTTTAGTATTTTGCCATTGATTTTTGATTCGGAAATTTTAACAAGACTTAATTTCTTGTCACGCAGTGAGACCTTGATGCCACTCGGTATCTTGGTAGCAAGCGCCTTGGCAGGCCTATTTGATGACTGGCTCGATGTTCGTGGTAAGGGCGTTTTTGGTGGGGGCGGTCTGACGATCAAGCATCGTTTACTGGTTTACGCCGTTATTGCCGCTATTGGCGCTTGGTGGTTTTATTTCAAATTAGGCTGGGATACTTTTAGAATTCCTTTTATCGGTACGTTTGAACTTGGCTGGCTTTATATTCCAGTTTTTATTATTGTTATTGTTTCAACCGCCTTTTCGGTAAATGAGACTGACGGCCTTGACGGCTTGGCAGGTGGGGTTTTGGTTTCGAGTTTTATGTCATATGGCGTGATCGCCTTTTTACGCGGCCAATATGATCTAGCAACTTTTTGTGGGGTGATTGTCGGAGCCTTGTTGTCATTTTTATGGTTCAATATTAACCCGGCAAAATTTTTTATGGGTGATACCGGTGCTATGAGTCTGGGCGTCACACTTGGAGTAATGGCCATGTTTACAAATACTCAGTTGATATTACCAATTATTGGCTCAGTTTTTGTCTTTGAGTCATTGTCGGTTATCATTCAATTAACCTCAAAGCGCCTTAGGGGTAAAAAAGTCTTTCATTCATCTCCCATTCATCATCATTTTGAGGCTATTGGCTGGAGTGAACCCAGGATAGTTATGCGTTTTTGGGTAATCGCTCAAATTTCCGCGGCTATGGGACTGGTTATTTTTTTATTAGATAAGTCGCTTTAATGTCCTATTTGCGCAATACAATTAATCGCTTATTAATCACTAAAGACAACAAGCGTGAAGCTGACTTGAATTTAATTATTACCGTGTCGGTCGTGATTTTATTTGGCCTGATTATGTTATCGAGCGCCTCTGGAGCTTTGGCTTATTCGCGCTTTGGTGATGCATATTATTTTTTGAAACATCAGATCATGGCCTTGGGAATTGGTATGGTTTTTTTTGTCTTTTTTGCTCGGTTTGATTATCATCGTTTGCGAGAGTATAGTTTGTATTTTTTAATATTTTCAGTCTTTTTATTGATGTTGGTTTTTGTTCCTGGTTTATCCTCTTCGGCCAATGACAAAGCACGTAGCTGGATTTCGATTTTTGGTTTTTCTTTGCAACCGTCAGAATTTGTCAAATTGTTTTTTTTAATTTATGCGGCGGCTTGGCTCGAATCTCGGGGCAAAGTGGTGGCTGATTTCAAGCAGGGTACCTTGCCTTTTTTTGTGGTTTACGGGGTGATTGCCATCCTCATGATGTTGCAACCAGACTTTGGTACTTTATCAATTATTACCGTTTCATCCTTGATTGCTTATTTTGTGGGTGGTGGTAATATCAAACATATCGCTTGGATCGTGACCGCCGGCGTGCTAGCACTGGTCTTGATGACCACATTGATGCCATATCAGGCGCGTCGTTTTAAATGTTATTGGAATCCCGCTTGGAGTGCCGATCAGCATTGCTATCAATTGAATCAGTCAATGATTGCTGTTGGTTCGGGTGGTCTATGGGGGCGTGGCTTTGGCGCTTCAAGGCAAAAATTAATGTATCTCCCAGAGGTTAGCGGTGACTCGATCTTCCCAATCATTGGCGAGGAGTTGGGTTTTATATTTTCAGCTGCCTTGATTGCACTTTTTTTGAATATTTTTTATCGCAGTTATCTAATAGCCATTAGGTCACAGGACCACTTCGGTAAGGTATTGGCTATTGGTATCGGTAGTTGGTTAGTTGTGCAAGCATTTATTAATATCGGGGGGATGATTGATTTTATGCCCATGACTGGAGTGCCACTACCATTTATCTCGAGCGGTGGTTCAGCTATAATGGCAGCCATGTCAGCTATCGGGGTTATTATTAATATAAGTCGTCAAAATAGAGTATGAAAAAAAATCCAAACAGAATCCTGCTGTCCGGAGGCGGTACTGGTGGTTCAGTCACGCCGCTCATTGCCCTAGTAGAGGAGTTAAAGTTGAATAATGACGGACTTGAATTTTTATGGCTCGGCACCAAAAAAGGTATTGAGTTTGAGATGGTGGACGAAGCAGCGATTCCATATGTAAGTATTGCGAGTGGCAAATTTCGACGCTATTTTTCTTTGTTTAATATCAGTGATATTTTGAAAATTTTTTACGGCTTTTGGCAGTCTTTATTTGTCTTATTAAAATTCAAGCCTGCAATAGTGGTAACTGCTGGAAGCTTTGTTGCTGTCCCTGTGGCCATCGCTGCTTGGGTGTTGCGGATTCCCGTTTTAGTTCATCAAATGGATTTTGTGCCTGGTCTGGCTAATAGAATAATGGCGCCATTTGCACGAGTCATTACGGTGGTGTTCGCTCGGTCATTAAATGACTACGGTGCTAAAGCGCGATTGATCGGTAATCCAGTGCGACCTGAGATAAAAAAAGTACACCTGCTAGATCGTCAAAATGCGATTCATCGTTTTGGCTTCAAGGATGATTTGCCTATAATATTAGTAGTTGGCGGTGGCACTGGCGCTGAGGCGATCAATAAACTCGTGGTTGAATCGTTGGCAGAGCTGACGTTACATGCTCGAATTATTCATCAGACTGGAGCAAGCAAGACCAGATCGGAGAATAACCCGCGCTATATCGCTTTTGATTTTTTGGACTCAACAACTTTGACCGAGTCATTTGCTGCGAGCGATATTGTGATATCCAGAGCAGGTCTTGGTTTTATCACCGAGATTAGCTATCTAGGTAAGCCCATGGTTTTAATCCCTATGCCTAATAGTCATCAAGAGGAAAATGCTCGAATGATCGGTGAGATGAACGCCGCCATCGTCCTAAAACAGAATGAATTGACACCAGAATTGTTTGCTAAGATTATTATGAAATTACTGGAAGACAAGAAGTTATTAGATGAACTTGCAGTAAGCTCAAAGAAAATTATGCCGGCCAACGCTGCCGAAGCGATGGCAGAGATCGTAACTGAAACTTTGATAAATGGTTAAAAAATTGCTATATTATCCAAGGTCTTGCAATTATTGTCAAAATGTGCTATAATGACTTTACATATTTAACTTTCCTAAGTATCAAAAGGAGTTCCTTTTAAAACAAAAAACACAAGGAGGTATTGCCATGTTATCAACTACGCGGCCAGAAAACGATTGTTCGCTCACTCAGCTCTTGATGCAAGTTCGACTCGAGGCTTTAATAGCCTCAAATAGAGTGCTGGAAATGCACAAAACAGGTGAGGATGTCAGTGAAATCATTAACGCTTTACAGCGGGATGGATTTCGTACACGAATGCTTTTAGGCGCTTAAAGGGGGATGAATGAGTCATACCACAACTTAAAAACCGATCTCAAATTAAGATCGGTTTTTTGTTGCATGGCTTTAATTGTTGCCCGTAGGGGAATCTCACTGGGATTAGATCCTTCCACTAGCAATTTAAATATTTTTAATATAATTAGAATATTTTCGTTTCTATATTTAAATTCGCTGAATGTGCTTACTCAATAGATAGGACTTCTTATCCCACAACAAGCTACAACCAAAAACAGACCATAAAGTCTGTTTTAGTTTGTAGCCCGTAGGGGAATCGAACCCCTATTACCAGAATGAGAATCTGATGTCCTAACCATTAGACGAACGGGCCATATTTTGATTTAACGATTTTAATATTAACCTATTATTGGTGGCTTGTCAAAGGGTTTGCCCAGTATTTGGTGGATGATTTTTGAATTACCCATCAAGAAATTAGTGCTCGTCATGGCATTTTTACCCTCCAGTTGGAGTTCAGTAATGATAAGAGCGTTAATGCCACATTGGACGGCAAAATCATCATAGTGCATAAAGGTTTCGCCAGGTTCATATTGATTGATGTTTAGCGGTACGGACTTGGCGGCAATGATTTTTAGGGTCTTGTCTTGCCAATTTGTAAAAGTCATCGGCCACGGATTCATGGCTCTAATTTGTCGTTCGATGGCAGTCGCCGAGTCGGACCAATTAATCAGGCCATCAACCTTGTTAATAAGACCGACTTTCGAGGCTCGTGTGTTGTCTTGGGGTTTGGGAAAAATCTGGCCCGCGATATATTTTTTTATAGTCCGAACCAATAGACTGGCGCCCAATTTTGATAGTTTAGGGAAAAGTAAAGCTGTTGTTTCGTTTGGGGCTAAAGAGATTTTTTCTTGGGATAAAATTGGTCCGGTATCTAGTCCAGAATCCATAACCATGATGGTGACACCAGTTTCGGGGTCACCGTTTATGATTGGCGCTTGGACGACTGCAGCTCCGCGATATTTTGGCAGTAGTGAACCATGGACGTTAATACAGCCATATTTGGGAATTTGTAAGATTGTATCAGGGATAATCTGTCCGTACGCCACAACAATGATAATATCAGGTTTTAAAGCTTGAATGGTTTCTAGGGCGTCTTTTATTTTGACAGGCTGAAAAACATTAAGGCCATTTTTGAGGGCTAAATCTTTGATTGGTGGTGTAACAAGTTTGTTTGATCGACCTATGGCCTTGTCTGGTTGAGTTACAACGCCGACCACCTTAAAAAAATCATCATTTAACAAAGCTGATAATGAGTCCAAGGCAAAAGTTGGTGTCCCTAAAAACAAGACTTTAAGATTTGGCATTATTTTTCTTTTCCATGCGATCGATGAATAAAATTCCATCCAAGTGATCGATTTCGTGTTGAATTGCTCGGGCTAGCAGTCCTGAGGCCTCAATTTTGGCTTCAAGTCCTTGGTGATCCATAAACTTGCAGGTAATTTCCTTGTGGCGTTTGACTTTGGCATAATAACCAGGTATTGAAAGACAACCTTCTTCATCGATGACGGTGCTGGTAGATTTCTTGATTATTTCGGGATTGATTAACCAAATTGGACCGGTTTTGGTATTAATGACAGCGAGTCGTAGAAATTGGCCAATTTGCGGGGCAGCCAGGCCTATGCCATCCTTTTTTATCATGGTGCGGGCCATATTGGCAAGTAACTGTCTAAAAAGAGTCTTTGACAAGTCTTCTAGTGCTATGGGCTTGGAAATTTGACGTAACTCAGTCTCATAATGAGGCAGGGTTAATATTTTGAGAACTTTGGCCATTAGTTTATTTTATATTCCATATTTAAGCAGATTTTACCAAATGTGTCAACTTGAGTGTAGGCTCAACTCTTGATATGATATAGAGATGAAAAAGAATGAAGGTTTTCAATCATTGGGTAATTTGTTTGCCCGTTTAAATACCGAAAAACAACGGGTCAAGCCACCGGCCTATGAGTGGCAGGATTTGGCCTTGCGCATAATTGCCGAATTGGGCGTGCCAAATTTCAAACGTGCCTCGGTCTTTAAGGTATGTAAAAATTATTCCAAGGAGGAGATCGAACGAGCCCTAAATGATACAAAGGAATTATGTAAGACTGGTAATCGTTGGGCCTATTTTTTTAAAGTTATTGAAGCACAACGACAGGATCATGACAAAAAGAATGAAGTTGTCTAAATATTAAACTTCATAGTCAGATAACCAACACCAAAGGGCGATTCGTAACTGAGTTTTTGCACTGAATAATTAGTCTTATCTAATATTCCAAGCAAAATAGATATCGGTCTAAGGCCACATTCAGCCACTTCAGCTAATAATTCGGGCTTGAGATTTAATAAATCTGAAGTCTGTTTTTTTTGTAGTAGTTCAATGACTTTGTAATCAAATTTTTGTGCCTTGGGTGAGTAGCCGGCTGGCGCTGAGACGGCATGTTTGTGTGAGAGGTCGCTTGAGGCAATGATGCCAATTCTTTTAGGTGACGATATTAGGAAGTTTTTTAGCTGCTGACCAAAAATGAAGTGATCTTGTAAATTGCCAGTAGATGGATAAACTGGCATGATTTGGGGTTTTAGACCCATAGTCAAGAGTTCAAGGGGGATAAGTGAGCCATAATCAAGCTCAGACATGGTGATTAAATTCAGTGGTGCCTCTACTTCTAAACCTTCTCTAATTTCATGAGTCAGACCGAGATCGCCTTGGTAGTTGCTTTTGGTGGTGAAGTCGCCGAATTTTTCTAAATTGGCGATAAATTCTGGTGACTGATTAATTAAAAAAGCAGAATTTTTGACCGTGCAGTGCGGAGAAATTATGAGTAAAGTTTCGATTTTGTGGCTATACATATCTTCAGCCAGTTGCGAAAAGGCGATTCTGGTCGCACTAAGCTGATTGACATGTTCTTTGCCGATGGTCGGTAATAAGAGCGGAGAGTGAGGGGTAATTGCCGCGAAAACAATAGACATATTTTAGTTTAGTAATAAATTGGTGGTGGTACTAATTGTCGCCGTTGATGTAGCAGTGGTATTGAGATTTAATTCAGGTGAATTGCCAACATTGGCGCTTGTGGTTTTTTCTTTGATATCTTCGCCGTCTGGATAGTAGTACAAAATATTATCGGGTACGATAATGACATTTTTCCAATTATACTTCAGACTTTCAAATATGCGTCCAGACTCGATGGATCGTTTTTGGCCATCTGAGATGACATAAACAGTTGATTTGTTCTTGGTTTTTATAAGTTCGCCATCAGGATAAATAACTGGTTCGATTTTTTGATATTGGTTGAGTTCTGCTGAAGAGACTTTGATGATTTTTTTACCCTTGAACATTGTGGTTAGATAAATTCTATCCGATAACGGTGCTTTGGTACCATCGACTACCCAGTAAATGCCACCGGTCTTCTTGTCTTGAAGTAGGGCGCCGGTCAGATAAGTCGAAGAGGCAGTGATCTTGGCGCCTTCTTTGTAACTGTTTAGTTCGTTCCAGCTGCCATTGACGATTTCCTCGGGGTTGTAGCCCATTTTACGGAAGACAGCCTGGGAGGCAAAACCACGTCGGGTGTCATTGACTAGTAAAAATAAAGCGCCGCTTGGTGCTCGCACGATCGCGTATTGGGCAAAATTAATTGGGCTGCCAGTTAAGTATTTGTCCAAATCTACTTTGCTGATATTGAGGATTTTGTTGACATCATAACGTGACATCAAAGCGCCGCGTGACTTGAAGGCGCGTTTACGACCATCTTGAATAACCCAGACCGTTTTTTCACCCGGCACTTGAACCAATGAACCATTAGGGTAGTTGCGTGTGAAATAGCGTTGCCAGATATTGTAAAAGTTAAAATTGCCATTATAGACATGTGGAGTGTAATTGTAGAGTGAGCAAGTGGCTTGATTTTGTGGAGTAACAATACTTGGTCCGCGCCCACTATTTGAGATAGTGTAGGTCTGACCTACCCTGTAAGTGTAGCTATCAGGACTATCCATGTAATCACGAAATTGCAAGCTGGCACTATTGAGTTGTTTCCAAAAACCGCGAAAGCGCGGAAAACACGCCTGATTGTCGTAACAACCATAACCCAAAGCCCAATCCAATTGATTCTGAGTTGGTGTTTTTTTTTCGATCAAGCTTTGCTCTTTCTGAAGTAAGACGATAAAAAATTTGGGATTGACCTTGTTGTTAATTGCCCTGTCAAAAATAATATCCGCTGTTGACATTTCTTCGCCCGAGCAAGCGCGTCCCAGATAAATATCTTCGTCAGTACAGGCATTGGTCCGATAACTGGCAATAAAACCCCCACGATCATCGAGAAACTCCTGAATATCTTTGCGGCTCAATGAGCTATAATCATTAATCTCGGTGTCGTCTATAATGTAATTTGGGTTAAATTCGCCTTCGGCCAAGGCTGGTGACATGACCATGATGTTCGCCAGTAAGAGTAAAACTAAAATGTAATATTTTTGTGTAATCATGAATATTTTTATAACTACTTAAGAATAGCACGAAACCCTAATAGCTTCAACAAAAAACCATCAAACGTGGTTGATGGTTTTTTTATTCTGTGCTTATTTTACATTCAAAACTACCTCGTCTTTGGCATTGATGTCGATAACGACTTCATTGCCTTCCTTGATTTTGCCTTCGATTATTTCCATGGCTAATTCATCGAGAATTTTGGTTTGAATCAGGCGTTTGAGGGGTCGTGCACCAAAGGTGATGTCATAACCCTTATCGGCTAAAAGTTTTTTGACCTTTGATCCGACCTTGATGATGATTTCTTTGTTTTTGAGTCTGGTGGCAACCTTGGTTATTTCGATATCAACAATCTTGGCGAGTGACTCTTTGGACAGTGGTTGGAAGATTAGAATTTCGTCGATGCGGTTGAGGAATTCCAACTTGAAATGGTCTCTTAGGACCTTGTCGATTTTTTCCTGCATCTCTTTTAACTCCCATTCTTTTTCCTTGGCGTCATCGTCGTTTTGGTGAAAGCCAAGTGAGTGTTCCTTGATGACCTCGTTGCCGAGATTGGAGGTCATGATAATAATGGAATTCTTGAAGTTGACCGTACGGCCCTTAGAATCGGTTAATTGGCCATCATCAAGGATTTGGAGCATAACATTAAAGACATCAGGATGGGCTTTTTCGATTTCATCAAACAAGATGACGCTATAGGGTTTGCGTCTGATTTTTTCGGTCAACTGCCCACCCTCATCGTGACCAACATAACCAGGAGGTGAGCCGATGAATTTGGCCACTGAGTGCTTTTCCATGAATTCGCTCATGTCGACTCGTATCATGGCGTCTTTGTCATTAAACATGAACTCGGCCAAAGCCTTCGCGAGTTCGGTCTTGCCTACGCCGGTTGGACCAACAAAAAGAAATGAACCTACTGGTTTCTTTTCTTCGGCAATGCCAGCGCGTGACCTGCGTAGGGCATTAGCCAGTTTGCCAATGGCTTGATCCTGGCCAACGACGCATTTACGCAAAACATCTTCGGCTTTGGCTAATTTTTGAATCTCGCTTTCAAGCATTTTGGTTACCGGGATGCCGGTCCAACGGGAAACGGCTTTAGCGATATCCTCTTCGTCAATTTCTTCTTTGAGAATTCTTTGGCCGGCTTGTTGTATTTTATTGAGATTTGTTTCTTGTTTTTTTATCTCGGTTTCAAGAGCGGGAATTTCGGCATAGCGGATCTCGGCAACCTGAGTGAGATCATCACCGCGACGTTCAATGATTTCGGCTTTGGCCTTGAGCTCATCGATTTTCTTTTTGGAGACGCGGATTTTACCGATCGCTTCTTTTTCATTGAGCCAATGGAGTTCGAGCTGATTGGCCTTTTCTTTGAGTTGGGCTAATTCCTTGTTGATGCCACGTAGTTTGGGGCTGCCTTTTTTTTCTTTGTTGATGGCGGCCTTGGCTATCTCGAGGCGCTTGATCTCGCGCTTCATATTATCGAGTTCAGCCGGGCTAGAGTCGATTTCGAGGCGCAGGGCAGAGGCAGCTTCATCCACTAAGTCAACAGCTTTGTCAGGTAAGAAGCGATCAGCAATGTAGCGTGATGACAGTTTAACGGCGGCAATCAGGGCGTCATCAGTAATGCGGACACCATGATGGATTTCGTATTTTTCCTTGATACCACGCAGAATAGAGAGGGCGTCTTCTTGATCGGGTTCAGTTACCCAAATTGGTTGAAAGCGACGCTCTAGGGCAGCATCTTTTTCGATATATTTTTGGTATTCTTTGGTGGTGGTTGCGCCAATCGCATGGAGTTCACCGCGGGCCAGGGCAGGCTTGAGCATGTTTGAGGCGTCCATTGCACCTTCAGAGGCCCCGGCGCCCACCAGGGTATGAAGCTCATCGATGAATAGGATGATTTTGCCTTCTTGGGCTTTGACCTCTTTAATGACAGCTCTGAGGCGATCTTCAAATTCACCACGGAATTTGGCACCGGCGATCAAGGAAGCGAGATCAAGACTGATTAGCTCTTTGCCCTTGAGGGTCTCTGGCACATCACCCGAAACTATACGCTGAGCTAACCCCTCAACGATGGCAGTCTTGCCTGTACCGGCTTCGCCGATCAGGACGGGATTATTTTTGCTGCGACGGGAGAGAATCTGCATGATACGGCGAATTTCGTTGTCACGACCAATGACTGGGTCTAACTTTTCAGCCCTAGCCAGGGCTGTGAGATTAACCGCGTATTTTTCAAGCGTCTTGTATTTGGTTTCTGGGTCTGGGTCGGTAATTTTGTGATTGCCGCGCAGTTCCGCTAGGATTTTTAAAAAGGCGTCATAAGTCGCACCATAATTTTGCAAGAGCTTGCTAACTTTGGATTTGACTGAAACTAAAGCGAGTAAAATATGTTCGGTTGAGATGAACTCATCACCGAAATTATCGGCCTCGTTCTTGGCTTGATCAAGGACTTGAGCAACTTCTTGCGTGCCTTGAACAGTGCCAACGGTACTCGAGACACTTGATTTGGGTAGGGCCTCAATGGCTTTGTCAGTGTCACGCAAAACATCACGCGGGTTGATTTTGAGTTTTTCTAATACTGGTTTAACTAAACTCTCGTTTTGTTCGAGTAGGGCGGCGAGCAGATGGACTGCTTCGATTTGCTGTTGACCTGAGTCTTGAGCGATTATTTGAGCGTTGATGATGGCTTCTTGTGATTTATGGGTAAATTTTTCAAACATATTCATCATATTTTTAATTCATATTTAGCACTCTCAAAGGTAGAGTGCTAATATAAATATAAAATAGTCTGGCCAATGTGTCAAGTACATAAAAAGCGCTATTTTCTAGCGCTTGTGGAGAGTTTTAAGTGAGCCAACCAGAGACGTAGCCACTACAGATTAAACTGTTATTCGTTGGATTATTTAAAGTGATCTTACAATCAAAAATTCTCTGCTTTTTGATTTTGACCTCATCGATAATCACAAGCAGGGTGTCATCAGGCCTGGCATAATTACGGAATTTGAATTTTTTTAGCTCGGTCAGGACAATTGGTTGTTCGAGTTGGCCCTTGATCAGGGCGCAAAGAGTGGTAGCAGCTAGGCAGCCGATTTCGATTTGCCAGTGAGCCGGCCCAACCGGAAAACCAGGGAAATGTCCTTCAAAAATTTTGCTATAATCTGTTGAAAGCGTAACCTTAGCAATAATAAACTCCGACCCTGGGGTTAGATTATAATCGCAAATTTCATCCAAAATCAACGCGTCGGTGCCATGAGGTATTATTTTCAAAATTTCCTCGCGATTCAGTGTTGGCATAACCACCCTCCATTGTCTAAAATGTACGAAATTGTAACGACATTTAACCAAAATATGTCATAATTGTCAAGCATATTGCTTGTAGATTTTGAATTCATGGGGTAAGATGACTTTATGTCCAAAGTTAATATTTTAGGAGTAAATTTATCGAATCTTTCAAGAAATGCCGTTGAACGAAAGATTGATGATTATTTAAAAGTAAATCAGCAAAAATTAATCGTCACCCCCAATGCCGAATTCATCCTGGCTGCACAGCATGATGAGGAGTTTTTTTATATTTTAAACCATGCCGACTTGGCCGTACTTGATGGATCTGGACCACAACTGGCGGCTCGCTTGATCGGCCATAATATAGAACGCTATCCGGGTGCCGACTTGGTGCAATACGTCCTCGGCCTAGCGAGCGAACAAAGATTAAAGGTCTTGATTTTGAATTGGCAGCATGGCTTGTCGAGTGAACATGATCTAAGACTAATGCTACAAACTAAATATCCGGGGGCGATAGCCAAAGTAATGGATTGCAGTCGGACTGAAAAGAAGCTAGATGTCACTATGATAAATGATTTCAAGCCTCAAATCATCCTCTCGACTTTAGGGGCACCATTTCAGGAAAAAATGCTCTATCATTTAAGGGGCGGAGTACCTTCATTGTCGCTAGTCATGGGTATTGGCGGGGCACTAGATTTCTTGACTGGCAAGATAGCGCGCGCACCGCAGGTTATGCGCCTGATTGGAGTCGAGTGGTTGTGGCGATTATACAAACAGCCGCAACGATTGGGTCGGATCTGGAACGCTGTCGCGGTTTTTTTGTATAAATTTATCAAATGGCAATTTATCTTGCCTTACCTATATCGACCAAATGTGGCTTGTTTTCTCTATAAAAAAAGTCCCAGTGGCCACGTTGTACTGATGGTCGAGCGCGCGGATATGTCGGGTCACTGGCAACTCCCTCAGGGTGGTACCGATGGCGAGTCGATCGAGCGAGCTGGTCGGCGAGAGCTTTTTGAAGAATTAGGAGTGACACAGTTTGAGACACGTCGTGTATACAAAAACGTCTTTCGCTATAATTTTCATAAGCAAAGGCGGGCAGAGGTGCAACGGCACTTAGGCTACAAAGGTCAAAAACAATCGCTTTATGTAGCAGAATATTTGGGCAGTGATGAACATTTTGCTATAAATTTTTGGGATCATACGGCCTGGCGCTGGGTGCCAGTTGATCGATTACTGACGCAAACCTATGAAATTCGTCGTGACGGCTATCAAAAATTTCTGGACAAGTTTAATGAGTACATTAAAGAAAGCTAATCAAATAAAAAACTCTTGATTGATTTGAGAGTAGTAGTGAAAATAATATGAAATTTGGTTTTAAAAAATATATCTATTTGTTAAACGATGTGACTAGTCTGATCCTCGACAAGGATCGGCTTGATCAGTCAAATGTTATTCGTCAGCAACGCCTTTATATTTTTATTTTGATTTCAATTTTATTAATTTCAATTTTATTTAATATTTATGAATACGTCAGTTAGAGTTCGTTTTGCTCCATCGCCCACCGGTTATTTGCACGTCGGCGGTTTACGTATGGCCTTGTTTGATTTTTTTATCGCTAGACACTATGGTGGCCAGTGTATTTTTCGTCTTGAAGACACTGACAAGAAAAGACAGATTGCTGGAGCGGCTGAAAAGTTATACGAAGTTTTTGCAGCGCTCGACCTCCATTTTGATGAAGGGCCAGGCTTGGGCGGTAATTTTGGACCCTATGTTCAGAGTGAACGTCAGGTAATTTATGATCAATATATCAAGGAGCTACTCGCCAAAAATGAGGCCTATTATTGTTTTTGCTCGGCTGAAAAATTGACGAGTCTACGCGAGGAGCAAAATGCCAATAAATTACCACCACGTTATAATCGAGCCTGTCGCGATCTTAGTCATGAAGAAGTTGAGGCAAAAATTGCCACAGGTGAAACTTATACTATTCGCCAAAAAATGCCGCTTAGCGGGGAAGTCGTGGTGCATGACGAGATTCATGGTGATATCAGTTTTAAGGCTGAAAATCTTGAGGATCACGTCTTGATCAAATCAGACGGCATGCCGACATATCAATTTGCCAACGTAGTTGATGATCATCTGATGGAGATTACGCATATCGTGCGCGGTGACGAATGGATCTCATCTTTCCCCAAAAATATCTTGCTTTACCAGGCCTTCGGTTGGTCTGCCCCAAAATACATTCATGCTCCATTGATACTTAATAAAGAAGGAGGGAAATTGTCAAAAAGACAAGGCGATGTTTCGGTGGAGGATTTTTTAGCCAAGGGTTATCTCAAGGAAACAATGATTAATTTTTGTGGCTTGCTCGGTTGGCATCCCAAAGGTGAAGAGGAGATCCTGACCTTTGAGCAAATCTGCGAGCAATTCAAGATCGAGGATATCGGGACAAGTCCGGCGATTTTTGATTTGGAAAAATTGGACTATCTCAATGGTTATTATTTACGGCAGCTCGATCATGAGCAATTACTAAAACTTGTTGTGCCATACTTGGTTGAGGCCAAATTGATTGAGGTTGTGGGGCAGGGTTATATTAATAATCAAACCGGCGAGGCCTTGCTACCTTCAAAATTAAAATTATACGTCGCTCTGGCTCAGGATCGGATGAAAAAATTAAGTGATATTGGTGAATTGACTGAGTTTTTGTTTATTAAGCCGCATTACGACCTAGAGCTCCTCAAATGGAAACAATTTAGTTATGAAGATATCAAGACGAATTTAAAGGATATATATCAGGTACTTGAAAATATTCCAGCGGCCGAATGGACCAAGCACTCGACCTCGGATGCTTGTCTCGGCCATATCAAGAATCTTGGCAAGACCAATGGTGAATATCTCTGGCCACTGCGGGTCGCGTTGACCGGACATAAGGCCAGTCCTGGACCGTTTGAGGTGGCAGAGGCCCTGGATAAAGACCAGACCTTAGTGCGACTCAGATTTGCTATTGAAAAACTGGGCAAATAAAATACTTAAAAAAATCCCCTAGATACTAAGTAGTTAATACTAATTTGAAGGGGATTTTTTTATTTTTTACATCCTCACCCCGCAACAGCGCGCCTCGGTCTTTGACTTGATTATCAAGAATTTTGAAAGCACCTTTGGTTGGCTAGCAAATGTCGGACCAAAATAGCATACTATTTTCAGGTATAGGCAAAATGTGCTATAATAGAAGCATATGTTAAAATCCAAAATCAAAATATTATTTCTTGTTCTAATTATGATAATACCCGTTAGTTCGGGAATATTTTTGGCCAGGGGTGAAGTGACAGACGCCTCGAATAACCCAGAGGTAGTAGAGCTGAATCGTCAAATTCGTCTCAAGCGAGAGCAGGCCGATGAACTGCAAAAAAAGCAAAAGGAATACGAGGCTCTGCTTGCGCAAAAGCAAGACGAAAAAATAGATTTGAATTATCAGATTGCCATGCTCGACAATCATGTAGCCAAAACACAGATCGAGGCCGACTCAATTAAATTAAATCTTGACCAGACTGAACTTCAAGTGCGCAAGACCAATTTAGAAATCTTTGATAAGCAGGAAGCGATCGACAAGGAAAAAGAACATATTAGCTCAGTCTTGCGAGTATTGTACAAGGAAAATCAGACAAGTTCGCTTGAAATACTGCTTTTAAATGATTCATTTTCTGATTTTCTAAACCAACTCAAATACCTAGGTGACGTTAACGGGGAACTAGCTTTGAGTCTTGGCAGTTTGCGCGATGTCAAAGCCTCACTCGAAACTAAAAAAGCAGAGTTAAATACCAAAGTCGCCGAACTTGCTAAGCTGAAAATTGAATACGACGACAAATTAGCTAAACTGCAAGCGGAAAAGGAAAATAAATCTGTAATTTTGTCGCAAATCATGATCTCGGAGGCTGAATATGAAACGCTAATTGCTCAAGCCAAAAAAGAACAATCCCAGGCCTCGGCAGATGCAGTCAGTTATGAGCAAAAAGCCCGTCAGAAATTACAAGCTAGCAAAGAACAGTTGGTTAGTAATCCTGATGGCCTAACTTGGCCAGTCCCTAAAAATACTATCACTGCCTATTTTCATGATCCTGATTATCCATTCAGATACTTGTTCGAACATCCCGCAATTGATATTCGAGCACCCCAAGGCACCAAAGTCCACGCCGCCGCCGCCGGTTATGTGGCAAGAGCCAAGGATGCCGGTATGGGTTATAGTTACATTATGATCGTGCATGCTGACGGTTTAGCCACGGTTTATGGTCATGTTTCAAAGATTTTGGTCGAAGAAGACTCATACGTCAATCAAGGTGATGTTATCGGTTTGTCTGGTGCCATGCCAGGCACACCCGGAGCCGGTAAACTAACCTCTGGCCCACACATGCATTTTGAGGTCCGTTTAAACGGTATCCCAGTCAATCCGTTAGATTATTTACAATAAATAAAAAACCGCTAAAATTAGCGGTTTTTTATTAAATACGGGGAAGGGCTACTTATGCAAATTTTTGCCAGAATGGAATTTTTTATGAACGTCGCTGAGCTGTTTGTTGGTTACATGGGTATAGATTTGGGTCGTTGAGATATTGGAATGACCCAAAAATTCTTGCACTAAACGTAAATCCACGCCTTGGGCCAATAAATCTGTGGCGTAGGTATGCCTAAGGGTATGAGGACTCGACATGATTGGTAAACCAGACGTGATCACGTATTTTTTGACGATATTTTCAATACTGCGAATTGACAGGCGCCTTGAATCGATTTCATCCTCCTTTTTGCCTGGATTAAAATTTATCCAAAGGGCAGGGTCGGTGTCGGTTCTTTTATTGTTGTAATTTCTGATCCAGGTAATGGCTCGCTCAGAAAAATAGACTGTCCTGACCTTACTTCCCTTGCCCACGACACTAATTTCGAGAAAATTAGTCTCCTTCCTGATACGCAACTGTTCTCTATTAAGGGCTGCTAATTCAGCCACCCGCAGACCGGTGGAGAACAGCGTCTCGAGTAAAGCCCGGTCACGCAGGCCAGAAAGCTGCTTGATATCCGGTGCCAGGAGTAACCGCTCTAACTGATCGATTTTTAAGAATTTTACCTCCTTGGCGTGCTTATCCTTGGCTAATTTTATTTTATCGGGCGGGATAGATTCCACGTCTTTTTCCACAAAAAAACTTAATAAATTGCGTAGGGCAATGAGGTAGTAATTTTGGGTCGACTTTTTGAGGGGTAATTTCTTGTCAGTTAGGCTGCGTGATAGGTACAGCCGATAACTCCAAATATGTTCGGCGGACAATTCATGCGGCTTTAATTTTTTTAAATTTTCTAAATCAAGCCAATTATAAAACTTTTTGAGGAAGCGATGATAGTTGGCTTGCGAGACAGAGGAGAGGCCTTTTTCAATCTCGATATAATCCAGGAAGTCTTGGTTGTGTTCGATTATGGGCTTGTTAGATTTCATGGTTATATTATACCTTATTCAAAAAGCAATATCTATAGGTTCGCGTAATGTAGATTAACCGAACATAGGTTATTAAGAATAAAGCCCAATTATGGGCTTTTATATAGGTCTGTTCGGTTTTAGTAAGTAGTTATAACAAGCCCCATCATTTCAATCTTTGGCGTAAAGATGAGTGAGACTTTGAGACCGAGTAAAAACAAGCCAATAACGGTTACGCAAAATATGACTATGCCAAAGCCAAAGACAAATCTAAAAATCTTTTCAGCGTCAAACATATTATAAGAATTTTAAAAATGAGTTGTAAAGGAAGTTTGTTAACAGACTTGTACTTAAGCTAAAGATGAATTTTGACAACACAATTAAGATAAAGCCTCGCCATAATAAAGCCCAGGCAATGCACCACAAACTCGGATTTGATTCTAAAAAAGCATTTAGGCGTAAAAAGCTGAAGGTGAATTTGATTGGCTTACGATCTGACTTGGCATGAAGATGACTAATCAGTGCCAGTGATTCTAGACGTGGCTCTTCGGGAGCGATTTGTCTCACGATTTTAGTTGGCTTGATTGCCTTGGGTATAGTTTTTTTGGGTGAGATTTTTTTATGAGTATTAACTGCCTCCTTTTTTACAGCCATAAGAATATTATTTTATATAAACCGTGTCACCATAGCGCACATCTATATAAGATTTATTTTTAAAATCATCTTTTAATTTCAAGTTGATTATATTATATAATTTTTCGAGTTGTTTGTCCAAGTTTTCTTCAGTTGACAATTTCACAATCGGCCCATCTTTGAATTTGACCTCAATCAGGCCGATGTCATCCCCTACCCTAAAATTTTCGATTTTGAATTTTGAGTTTTTGGCTAGCTGCATATTGGCGGTAAAAATAAAAGTCACCAATTTCGTATCCGTTAATTTATTATCGACAATTTTAATTTGCCCAGTATTTACGATTGTCGGTAAACCATCAACTTTAATCAAATTGGTATCTATCGACTTCGCTAGCCCGTCTTCAGGGCTTATGAGGTAGTTTAGATTAGCTTCTTGCCATAAGATCTTATAAACTTTATCCTCAAAAGAAATCAAAATTTTGTTAGGTAATTTTTTTACCACTTTCAAATTACTGACTGTATAACGATTGTTAATAAGATTTCTAATGTTTTCAGTGTTAAAAAATAAAATATTATGCTTTGAAAAAAATAAGGCTTTACCGTCGGCTTCTTGCCAAACTAATTGATTGATTTCAGCTTGAGAATACTTGCTCGGTATGGTGAGACTAATATTTTGGATGCGAAAATAATTAGAAAACGTAAAAAACCAAATAGCGCCGACGATTAAAATAAATACAATAAAAAAAACGAACGTCGATTTAAAATTAATTTTAGCTAGCAGTTTGACAAAACTAAAACTAACCGTCTTCTTATTGTTAAATAAAGGGTTTGAGTATTTCTTTTTGTGATAGTCGTGCTTTTTGAAACGGCGACCTCCTTGTGTCATATTTCAAAATTAATTATTTTATCTCGGTTATCCCTGCCATGTATGGTAATAAGACTTGTGGAATCATGATCAAACCGCTGGCGGTTTGATAATTTTCAATTACGGCTATCATCGCTCTGGTCACGGCGACAGCTGTGCCATTTAACATATGGACAAAGTGCCGGTCACCGTTTACATCCTTGTATTTAATGTTTAGGCCACGTGATTGATAGTCGGTGCAATTTGAGGTCGAGGTTATTTCAGCCCAATCACCCATACCCTCTTTTGCATTGGGTTTTCCAGGCATCCAGGCCTCCAGGTCATAAGTCCTAATCGATGGTCCGCCTAGGTCTGCAGTGCAATGGTCTACAACCCTAAAAGGTATTTTAAGTCCTTGAAAGATTTCTTTTTCAATGCCTAGAATTTCTAGGTGAGCAGCTTCGGAAATTTCTGGCGTTACATATTGGAACATTTCAATTTTGGTAAACTGATGGACGCGAAAAATTCCTTTAGAAAACTTCGAATAACTCCCTGCTTCGGTTCTAAAGCAATGTGAAATTGCCACGTATTTTTTTGGCAACTCAAGTTCAGAAAAAACCTCATTCATGTGGTATCCACCCATCGTAATCTCAGCCGTCCCAATGAGGCATAAATCGGAATCATTGACGTTGTAGACCTGCGTCGACTCGCCTCTGGGATTGAAGCCTAGACCTTCAAGCACCTCTCTTTTGGCAAGATCAGGCGTTATAATAGGAATATAGCCATGCCGCGTGGCGATGCTCAGAGCATACTGAATCAATGCCAGCTCAAGCATAACTAGTTCCTTTTTTAGATAATAAAATTTAGCCCCAGAGACTTTAGTACCTCTTTCAAAATCAATCAAATCGTGCTTTTCAGCTAATTCAACATGGTCGAGCGGTACAAAATCAAATTTAGTTGGCGTTAAATAAGTCTCAATGACCGGATTATCGTCCTCGTTATCACTAACCTTAACATCCTGATGGGTCATGTTCGGAATCATCAATAGTAGATTGCGATATTCTGGTAGTAGCTCTTCAGACTTTGCTTCAAGATTTTTAATTTTTTCGCCGACAGTTTTCATTTTTTCTATCAGCTCAGGTGTCGGTTTGATTTTTGAAACTTTATTGCGCTCGGCTCGAAGTATATCAAGTTCAGTCTCGGTGGCACGTCTTTCTATGTCAAGAGCAATTAGTCGATCTAGGTCGACTTCTACTAAGCGATTTTTGCAATTTTGTCTTACAAGTTCCAGGTTTTCCCTGATAAATTTTATGTCTAGCATGCTGTGTAATACGAGTAAATATAGAATAATACTAGCCCAATTTTCATAAAAAGTCAAAGTCTTGATTCTTGCTAAATTATGAAAATATTGGTATAAATAGCCATATGTTCTTTATAAAAAAATAAACAAAGGGAGGTAAAATGGAAAAGTTGACTGGAGCATTAATTGAGGGTCTACATGCTCAGCATTATTTATTGTTATTGATCGGTGTTATGGTGGCCTCAGGTATTATCAAAGACCATGGTTTGTTTAATGATATTTTTCGCCTGATTATCGCAAGGGTTAAAAATAAAAAAATTGTTTTAGCTTTAATCTCATTAATATCTGGTATTCTACCTATTAGTGGTCGAGTCGTTGTCTCAGCTGGAGTTCTTTCGCTAATTACCAGTGATAAAGCTATAAAGAGTGGTGGTCGTGAAAAGTTTGGCATCATTGATTATTTATCAACGCATCATTACTACCTTTGGTCGCCGCTCGAAAAGACCGTTATCGTACCTATGGCTGCCCTGTCTCTGTCCTGGCCGCAATTTATGGCCTATTCATTACCTCTACTCGCAATTTCAATTGTTTATATATTTTGGTATATCGGCGTAAGAGTTGAGGAAAATGAAATATCGATTGTTGACTCATCTGAACCAATTAATTGGTTACGACTACTACGTGGGTTCGCGCCTTTTATGGTGGCAATTTTTGCTATTATTATTTATGACTCTTGGAGTTCATATATCATGCTAGATTTAGCCATTTACTACATAATCGCTACTGAGAGTTACGATTTTAAAAAAATTAATAGCTACATTAAATGGAATCTAGTGGGATTTTTGGCCTTGATTATTTTTTTCGGGAAAATTACCGCTTGCTACGGTAAAGAGATAGAGGTATTTATCAGACATTCAACTTGGCTCGACATTCACACCTTGACCGGGGCGATTGCAATTTCCTTATTAGCCTTTGGCGCTAGCTGGTTTATGGGCAGTTCAGGTAAATTTGCCGGTCTACTAGCAATTCTCGTCAGTATTTACGGCCCGCAGTATCTCGTTTGGTTTTTCTGCATGGAATTTGCAGGTTACAATTTTAGTCCAGCCCATAAATGCGTGCCAATCGGTAAATTATATTTCAATACGCCACTAACTGAGTATGCCTCCGCCCTGTCTGTTTGGATGGGCTTGCTAATTAGCTACGCAGGTATTCGCACCTTTGTTTTTTAAACTCAAAAGTCCTTGGATTAACAAGGACTTTTTTCTTTGTAGCATTTTACTAATTTGAATTCAGGGCAGCCGCCAAGACAGTTTATATTATACTTGCAACTAGAGCACAAATGATCAAGCTGTATTTTCTCAACAAATCTGTTACGCCAATCTGTCGCAGCCTGATTTAACCAAATATCTTTAATGGTATTATGCTCCAAATTACCTACCGGTTGAGCTGTAAAGCTACATGGCACGACATCGAGATTGGCATTAATGGCTAGACTAGACCGCATTGCGCTGCAACCTTTGATTTGTTCATCACCTTGAAGACCGAGACCGACCAGGCCATTGCCAAGACAGCAATCATAGCCGATATTTATCTCTGAATCAGAATCTGAAATTGACTGACGCAGAGTATCTTGAACCACTTTAAGATCAACAGTTGACAATGGTGCGTCAAAATTCAAGCCACGGCCATAAGGCTTGAAGGTTAAAAAAATAATGCCATAGGGCTGTAGCTGATATAAATAGTCAATTATTTTCGGCAAATCGGCAATATTGGCTTGACTCACGGTTAATTGAAATACCACTCTAACGCCAACGCGTTTAAGTTTTTTATAGCTCTTTAACCAGGTCTCAAAAGCAAAGCCTCGCCTTTTTTCAAATTCATCACCTATAAACTCTACACTCAAAGCAACGGCTCCGGCGTATCTAGCAATGCCAAGAATATTTTTTGCCGAAAGCTCAGCACCATTGGTAGCTAGGTTTGGAATAATGCCGCATTTCCTGGCAAATTTTAATATTTCAATAAAATTTGGATGTAGTGTCGGTTCACCACCACCAAGCGCAACCTCAAACACCCCCAATT